>DHWX01000110.1 GCA_002413395.1 Polaromonas sp. UBA5171
TCCGGCGCGGGCATGGGTGGCGTGAAAGGCATGCCGGGCATGAGTGGCGACATGGGCGCGCGCCAGCAGATGATGGAAAAACGCATGGACATGATGCAGACCATGATGACGATGATGATAGACCGGATGTCGGCTGCGCCTGCCAGGTGAGGCTCCGCCAGACCTGACGCCGAGCTGGCCTCAGGCAGGACTCGTGGCATCGATCTTTGCGGTGTTGCCGATTCGCTGACGGCATGATCGTCTGCGCCGGACTTGTTTTTGGGCGCTCGCGGGCCTCACGGCTTGGCCGTAGCGCTGCTGGTAGAAATGGAGATTTGCAGGTTAAAAAGAAGACAGTTTTTCAGTTTGTCGGCGTGGCGGTCGTTGCTGGCGCCGATGGGGCCGCCTGGATGTCTTACGGATCGGGTCGTTTCGAAGCACTGACCAGCGGGCCGTCTCGCCACTATCCCTTCGATCCCGTGGCCGCTGAGACCTTCCAGCCAGCACCGCCCCCATTCATTACCCCGCCAGTTGCAAACCTGTTAACGCGGCCTGCTGCGGATCAGCCGCCAGCGTCACCGCGCTGACCACCGCCGCGCCATCAACGCCGCAGGCCATCACGCCCGGCATCCGCGCCAGCGAAATGCCGCCTATCGCCACCACCGGAGACGGTGCCGCCTGCGCCGCCCAATCCTTCAGGCGCATCAGCCCCACGGGCTCATAGGGCATGACTTTCAGCGTGGTCGGGTAGATCGGGCCAATGGCCAGGTAAGAAGGCTGCACCGCCCGCGCCCGCGCCAGTTCAGCCGGTGTGTGGGTACTCAGGCCCAGCCGCAGGCCTGCAATGCGAAGGCCGTTCAGATCGGCGGTGTCCAGGTCTTCCTGGCCCAGATGCACACCGTATGCGCCTGCGGCCAACGCCAGCTGCCAGTGGTCGTTGATGAACACCTGCGCGCCCGGCACGGCACGGCCGGCAAGAACTGCGGCGCGAACCTGCTGTTCAATTTCAGCGGGCGTATTGTCAACCGCCTTGATGCGTAGCTGGACCGTGCGCACTCCCCAGCCCAGCAGGCGCTGAACCCACGCAGCGTCGGGCACCACGGGGTAAAAGCCGATGGGTCCGGTGAGGGTCGGAAAGGCCGATAACGCAAGCGATGAGGTCATGGCGTCAGGTGGCCTGCGCAAAGGGCATGCCTGCGGTCGGGGTCGAGGCCTGCGCCTCCGCGCGCACCGGCGCGGGAGTCGATTCACAGGCAGCGCGGCCGGCCGACACCGCATCGGCGAAGGCGCGCGCCATGCGCACCGGGTCGCCGGATTGCGCCACCGCGGTATTCAGCAGCACGGCGTCAAATCCCATCTCCATCACCTGTGCCGCATGCGAAGGTCGGCCCAGACCGGCGTCGATGATGAGCACCGCATCAGGCAAACGGCGGCGCAAAATCTCCAGCGCGTACGGATTCATGGGTCCGCGGCCGCTGCCGATGGGTGCGGCCCAGGGCATTACGGCGGCACAGCCCGCATCGTGCAGACGCTGCGCCATCAGCAGGTCTTCGGTGGTGTAAGCAAACACCGAAAATCCTTCGCGCGCCAGCACGGTGGCGGCCTGCAAGGTGGCCGCAGTGTCGGGCTGCAGCGTTTTGTCGTCGCCAATGACTTCCAGCTTGATCCAGTTCGTACCAACCATCTCGCGTGCCATTTGAGCCAGCGTGATCGCGTCTTCCGCGCTGTAGCAGCCCGCCGTGTTGGGCAGGATGTGGCAGCCCAGCGCCTGGATGTCTTGCCAGAAGCCGTCACCGCCACCGCCTTCGGGTTGCAGGCGGCGCAGCCCCACGGTCAGCACCTGGGTGCCGCTGGCGCGCACCGCGTCGGTCAAAACCTGCGTTGAAGGGTAACGCGCGGTGCCCTGAAGAAAGCGGCTGGTCAGGGTGGTTCCGGCCACGGTCCAGGGCTTGCCATGAGCCATGGAGGGGACGCCAGGGGTGAGATTCAAAGGGGTAGTCATGGGGTTCAACCTCCGGTTATGGGTGTAATCACGTCAATGCGGTCGCCATTTTTCAAGGCGCGCTCAGGCCACTCGGGCCGCGGAACAAAATTGCGGTTGATGGCACAGGCCATGGCGCCCTGCAGGGCATACCCGCGCGCCTGCAGCAGGGCCTGCAGCGTCGGCGCCTGCGTCGCCAGGCGCTCGCCATTCAGGGAAATTTCAAAAGTTGTCATGGCGTTCAACACCTGTTGAATCGAGTCCTGTTTCCAACAAACGACAGGCAGTCATGGACTGATTACGAGTAAATCTCGCTGCCGCCCTTGCGGAACTCCTCGGCTTTCTCCGCAAAGGCGCTGTCAATTTCTTTGATGGCCATTACGCCGGGGATCCTTGCAAGCGTCGTTGTTTCGGGATTCAGCCGGGCAAACTCGCGTACTTCCTGCGAGATCTTCATCGAGCAAAACTTCGGCCCGCACATCGAGCAAAAATGCGCCACCTTGGCATTCTCTTTGGGCAGGGTTTCGTCGTGGTAGGCCATCGCCGTGTCGGGGTCAATCGCCAGGCGGAACTGGTCTTCCCAGCGAAACTCAAAGCGCGCCTTGGACACCGCGTTGTCCCACATCTGCGCGCCCGGATAGCCCTTGGCCAAATCGGCCGCATGCGCGGCAATCTTGTAGGCAATCAGGCCCTGCTTCACGTCGTCGCGATTCGGCAGGCCCAAGTGCTCCTTTGGCGTCACATAGCACAGCATGGCCGTGCCGTACCAGCCAATATTGGCCGCACCCATGGCCGAAGAAATATGGTCGTAGCCCGGCGAGATGTCGGTGATCAGCGGGCCCAGCGTGTAGAACGGCGCCTCGTAGCAAGCCTCCAGCTGCTTGTCGACGTTTTCCTTCACCAGCTGCAACGGCACATGGCCGGGACCTTCAATCATCACCTGCACATCGTGTTTCCAGGCGATCTGCGTCAGTTCGCCCAGCGTGTGCAATTCGGCAAACTGCGCTTCGTCGTTGGCATCGGCAATCGAGCCTGGGCGCAGGCCGTCACCGAGTGAAAAGCATACGTCGTAGGCTTTCATGATTTCGCAGATCTCGTCAAAGCGTTCGTATAAAAAGCTTTCGCGGTGGTGCGACAGACACCATTTGGCCATGATGGAGCCGCCGCGCGAGACGATGCCCGTGAGCCGGTTCGCCGTCAGCGGCACATAGGCCAGGCGCACGCCAGCGTGAATGGTGAAGTAGTCCACGCCCTGCTCGGCTTGCTCGATCAGCGTGTCGCGGAAAATTTCCCAGGTCAGGTCTTCGGCCTTGCCGTTNNGCCGATGATCATCGGCTCGCTCTCGGGGTGGTTGATGTTGTTGGGAATGACGGCGCGGCCGCGCGCCACTTCGTCGCGCACGAATTCGGCGGTAATATCCTTCGGAATCGACGCATTGAAAGAGTGGCCGGGCTTGGGCGGGCGCTCGGTGGCCAGGCGTTCGGCCAGCTGAGCGCGCACCAGGTTTTCGCGCACGGCGATGTATTCCATCTCCGGCGTGATGATGCCTTGGCGCGCATAGTGCATTTGCGACACGTTGGCGCCGGCTTTGGCGCGGCGCGGCGCGGGCGCATGCGCCATGCGCAGCGCGATCAGTGCCGGGTCGTTCAGACGTTCACGGCCATAGGCGCTGCTGATGCCGGCGAGCAGCTCGGTGTCAGCGCGCTCAACAATCCACGCGCCGCGCAGCGGGCTCAAGCCGCGTGTGATGTCAATGGGTGCAGCCGGGTCGGTGTAGATGCCCGAAGGGTCATACAGGCGCAGCGGTGGATTGGCTTCGCGGCGCGGCTCGCCGCCACCCTCCTGCACCATCGTGTCGGTCAGCGTGACCTCACGAAACGGCACGCGGATATCAGGGCGCGAGCCCTGGATATAAATCTTGTGGGAGCCGGGAAAAGGCGTGCGCGTGATGCGGCTTGTGAGGTCGGCGGTATCGACGGTGAGGCGAGTTTTGGCCATAACTATCTCCAGAAGGTGGGGGTGCCTGCCTGGGGAGCCGGAATGCCGCTGCGGGTACCGGAGCCAAGTGCCATGTTCCCTACGCGGGGATGATCCCGATCAGGTTCAGCGGGTCTCGCATCTGCGATCTCAGCCTCAGATGAAACATCTTTGGCACCCCGACAAGCTGCTGCCATTGTAAGCACAACCATTCCTTGCCGTAAAGCGGTATGCCCGGCAGCGCCATTTCCCCCCAACTTTACAAAGCATCACCGCCGCGCAATGGTGCCTATACAGAGGAACCCCACACTTGCATTCAACCTGAATGCCAATTTCTGGTAGCAGGCATCCTCTTCACTGAAAGGAAGTTTTCATGAAATATTCTCTTAAACCCCTTGCCTCCCTGAATGGTTTCGTTCTCGCCGCTCTGCTGGCCACGGCCGGTACCAGCGCCATGGCCCAGTCTGCGCCCGCCGCACCCACGGCTGGCTCCACTGCCACAGGCGCATACGGCGGCATGCACGGCTACCGCATGATGGGTCATCGTGACCCGGCCAAAATGCAGGCCTGGATGGCCAAACGCCAGGCCGAGCTCAAAGCCAGGCTCAAGATCACGCCGGCTCAGGAAAGTGCCTGGACTGCGTTCACCACCGCCATGCAGCCACCGGTTCGCGACGTCAGCGCCAGGCAAGCGCAACGCGCAGAAATGGAGAAGTTGAGCACGCCGGAGCGCATTGACAAAATGCGCGCCCTGCGCACCCAGCGCATGGCCGAAATGAATGCTGCCATGGACAAGCGCGGCGAGGCCATCAAGACCTTCTATGCTGCCTTGAGCCCAGAGCAGCAAAAGACCTTTGATGCCGAGCATCATGGATTCGGCCCGGCGGGCGACCGTGGCCGTCACAAAGGCCATATGCACCGTCCAGACTGATGAGGCTTGACGGGGTCTGATACCTCCCGGGGTGTCAGACCCCGCACCGGCTGCGGTTCCGTAGTATTGTGAACTCCATTGATCGCGGGTCTGGCGGGCAGAACAAATAAGCGGGTGTCCTACAGCGACCCACGGCCTGAAGATGGAAAATAAAACACCGGAGGTTTTAAGCCGGTTCCCTATTTTTATGAAGCCTTTTGTTCCTGATTCTTTCCCGCGTCGCCCGCCTGCCGCTTCGTCTCTGTCAGCGCACGCTGCGGGACCCGGGCTCGCCACGCCCGTTGACATGGCGGCGGTACAAGCCGATACGCAGACGGCGCTAGCGGCGGTCAGCCCCGATTCGTCGTTTTCCTTCAAGGTGCTCACGGTCAACATCCACAAGGGATTTACGTTTTTCAACCGCAAGTTCATCCTGCCTGAGTTGCGCGAAGCCGTGCGCAACGTTGGCGCGGATGTGGTGTTTTTGCAGGAGGTGACGGGCAGCCACATCAAGCACGCCGACAAGATTGACAACTATCCCGACACGCCGCATTACGAATTTCTGGCCGACACGATCTGGCCGGAATTTGCCTATGGCCGCAATGCGGTCTATACCAACGGTGATCACGGCAATGCACTGCTGTCGAAATTTTCCATCGTGCGTTTTGAAAACCACGATGTCTCGATCAGCGGCCCCGAAAGGCGCGGCTTGTTGCATTGCGAACTGCGTATCCCGGGCTACCGTGTGAATGTGCATGCCATCTGCGTGCACCTGGGGCTGATTGAGGCGCACCGCATCCAGCAGATGGAAATGCTGTGTGACCTGGTCCACAGCATCATTCCCGCGCATGCGCCGGTGGTGGTGGCGGGTGACTTCAATGATTGGCGGGTTCGCGCCCATGCACTGCTTGAGCGCGGGGCCGGGTTGCATGAAATTTTTGTACAAGCCAACGGCCAAGCCGCGCGAACCTTTCCCGCGCGCAAGCCCTTGCTGCGGCTGGACCGCATCTACGTGCGTAATGCCGTTGGTCACAGCCCGATTGTGCTGCCGATCAGGCCGTGGTCGCATTTGTCAGACCATGCCCCGCTGGCCGCGGAGATTGAATTGTAGATATGGCCCCCGCGAGCGAACAGTGTCTTGCCGCATTGGGGGCCAATCAATAAAGCCCGCGCACCCTGGCCTGCAGCCGTGCCAGCCCCAGCAGCGCATCGGTGAAGGGTGTGGGCACTTGCGTCAGTTGACCGAGTTCTTTCACCGCGCTGACCAAAGCATCCAGCTCGACCGCCTTGCCAGCCTCCACATCCTGCAGCATCGAGGTTTTGAAGGCGCCCAGTTTTAACGTGACGGCGTGTCGGTCTTCCGGCTGCTGGTCAATGGTGATGCCGATGCGCGCGCCGATCTCTTTGGCTTCAAGCATGACGCTGGAGACAAAACCACGCACCAGATCGTCGCCCATGATGAGGTCGGTGGTGGCACCGGTCAGGGCGCTGATCGGGTTGACCGTCATGTTGCCCCAGAGCTTGAACCAGATGTCTTTCTGGATCTGTCCGGACACCTGGGCTTCGAAGCCAGCCTTTTCAAGCAATGCTGCGAGTTGCCGTACCCGGATGGTTTTTTCACCCGACGGTTCGCCCAGAATGAGTTTGTTGCCAAAACGGTGGCGTACCTGCCCGGGAGCATCCAGCGAGCAACTGGCATGCACCACGCAACCCACGATGTGCCGCGCGGGAACGGCCCGGGCCAGCGCTCCGTCCGGGTCCACCGAAGTCAGGTGTGTGCCAGCCAGTGTCCCGCCAAAGCCTTGCAAAAACCACCACGGCACGCCGTTCATGGCGGTCAGCACCATGGTGTTCGGGCCCATTAACGGCGCGATCTGCCGGGCGACTTCGGGCAGCGAGGGGGCCTTGACGGCCAGCACAACCAGTTCCTGCACGCCCAGGTCAGCCGGGTTGGCGCTGCAGACCACAGCTTGCGACGTGACGCGCCCATCATTGCCATGCAGCCGCAGCCGCAGGCCATGCCGTTGCAAGGCGTCCAGCGTGACCCCGCGCGCCACCACGCTGACGCTACAGCCCGCCCGGGCCAACTCGCTGCCCATCCAGCCGCCGATGGCCCCGGCACCATAAATGCATATTTTCATGGCAATATTCTCTCAGCAAGCGGGCCAGCCACGCATCCCCCGCAGGCGGCGCCCGCTATATTCGGCGCATGGCCAAAGAAAAAACAATTTATACCTGCACCGAATGTGGCGGAACCAGCCCCAAGTGGCTGGGGAAATGCCCGCATTGCGACGCGTGGAACACGCTGATTGAATCGCTCGCTGAAAGCATGTCGCCGGTGAAAAACCGCTACAGCGGTGCGCGCCAGGGACTGGCCAAGGCGTCGGAAGTCACGGCGCTGGCCGATATTGACGCCACCGACATGGCGCGTACGCCCACCGGTCATGATGAGCTCGACCGCGTGCTGGGTGGCGGCATCGTCGAAGGCGGTGTGGTGCTGATCGGTGGCGACCCGGGCATTGGCAAATCCACCCTGCTACTGCAGGCGCTCGATTCACTCCAGCGCGCGGGGCTGAGCACGTTGTATGTCACTGGCGAGGAAAGCGGCGCGCAGGTGGCACTGCGCTCGCGCAGGCTGGGGCTGAACGGCTCGCGGGTGCTGGTGCTGGCTGAAACCCAGCTGGAAAAAATTCTTGCCACGCTGGAGACCAGCCAACCGTCAATTGCCGTGATTGACTCGATTCAGACGGTGTATTCCGAGCAGCTCAGCTCGGCCCCTGGCTCGGTGGCGCAGGTACGCGAATGCGCGGCGCACCTGACGCGCGCGGCCAAGTCCAGCGGTGTCTGCATCGTGCTGGTCGGCCATGTCACCAAGGACGGTGCGCTGGCCGGCCCGCGCGTGCTGGAACACATGGTTGACACCGTGCTGTATTTTGAGGGTGACACGCATTCGAGTTTTCGCTTGGTGCGCGCCATCAAAAATCGTTTTGGCGCGGTCAACGAAATCGGCGTCTTTGCCATGACCGAAAAAGGCTTGAAGGGCGTGACCAATCCGAGCGCCATTTTTTTGAGCCAGCACTCCTCGCCCGTGCCCGGCAGTTGCGTGATGGTGACGCTGGAAGGCACGCGCCCGTTGCTGGTCGAAATTCAGGCGCTGGTCGATGGCGGTGGCCCAAGTCCGCGGCGGCTGAGCGTCGGGCTGGATCGCGACCGCCTGGCCATGTTGCTGGCCGTGCTGCATCGCCACGCCGGCGTTGCCTGCGCGGACCAGGATGTGTTTGTCAACGCGGTGGGCGGCGTGCGCATCAGTGAGCCGGCGGCTGACCTGGCGGTGATGCTGGCGATCACTTCGAGCCTGCGCGGCAAGCCGCTGCCCAAGGGCTTTATTGCGTTTGGCGAGGTCGGACTGGCTGGTGAAGTGCGGCCGGCCCCGCGTGGCCAGGAGCGGCTTAAGGAGGCCGCCAAGCTGGGGTTTAGCGTGGCGGTGGTGCCCAAAGCCAACGCCCCCAAAAAGCCGGTTGAAGGTTTGATCATCCACGCCGTTGACCGGGTCGAGCAGGCCATGGAAGTGGTGCGCAGCCTGAGCTGATCTGCGCCAGTGTTCCATGTCCCCGCCGCGCAGCGCCTGTGCCTTTGTAAGCGGGCGACCGGCGCGTAAAATCAATAGTTTCATTTTTCACTCCACCACAGGATCCGCATCATGTCCCCAGTAGCACCCTCCATGGCAGACCGCGACGGCAAAATCTGGATGGACGGCCAGATGGTCGAATGGCGCGACGCCAAGATCCATGTCCTCTCACACACCCTGCATTACGGCTGCGGCGCTTTTGAAGGCGTTCGCGCTTACAAAACGGCCGAAGGCACCGCCATTTTCCGGCTGGAAGAGCACACCGAGCGCCTGTTCAACAGCGCCAAAATCCTGCGCATGAAGATTCCTTTCAGCAAGGAAGAAGTGAGCCAGGCCCAAAGGGCCGTGGTGCGTGCAAACAAGCTGGAGAGCTGCTACGTTCGTCCGCTGGTCTGGATCGGCTCTGAAAAACTCGGTGTCAGCCCCAGGGGCAACCGGATTCACCTGATGGTGGCCGCCTGGCCTTGGGGCGCCTACCTGGGCGAAGAGGGCATGAAGCGCGGCATCCGCGTCAAGATATCAAGCTTCACGCGCCACCACGTCAATATCACCATGACGCAGGCCAAGGCGGTGAGCAACTACACCAACTCCATCCTGGCCAATATGGAAGCGCTGGACGACGGCTATGACGAAGCCCTGCTGCTCGATGCCTCGGGCTTTGTCAGCGAAGGGTCCGGCGAAAACCTGTTTATCGTCAAGGACGGCGTGGTCTACACGCCCGACCTGTCGGCTGGCGCGCTCAACGGCATCACGCGCAACACCGTCCTGCACATTTGCAAGGACCTGGGGCTGGAACTGGTGCAAAAGCGCATCACGCGCGACGAGGTGTACATCGCCGATGAAGCTTTCTTCACCGGCACGGCGGCGGAGGTCACGCCGATCCGGGAACTGGACCGCATCGAGATCGGTTCCGGCTCACGCGGGCCGATCACCGAAAAAATCCAGAGCGCCTACTTTGACATCGTGAACGGGCGCAATCCGAAATATGCGTCCTGGCTGAGCAGAGTCTGAAAGTTTACGGGGACCGACCGCCGCAATGCCGTGACAAGCGCTGTGCCCAACCCATTAAAGGTATTTATGAAATCATTTATCGTTGAGCTTCTCGCTTCTGACCTCAATGCCGAGGGTGACGTGTTTTGCCCCAACCCAAAAGCCGATATGAAAGTGTGGAACAGCCACCCCAAGGTCTACCTGGATGTGGCCCGTACCGGTCAGGCCAAGTGCCCTTATTGCGGCACCGCTTACAAGCTGAAAGAGGGCGAGCACTTTGATGGACACCATTGATAGTCGTGTGGCGATTGCGTAGGTCGGGTTAGCATCGCGTCACCCGACATGGGAAAACCGGGGCTGGAACCCAATTCCTTGATCATCGCGCCGCAGTGGATAGGCGACGCGGTAATGACCGAACCCCTGCTGCGCCGATTGCATGCGCGTGGCGAGCGTCTGACGGTCGGGGCCCTGCCTTGGGTGGCGCCGGTGTACCGCGCCATGCCGCAAGTGGCCGACGTCATTGAGTTTCCGTTTGCCCATGGCGGTCTGCAGTTCAAGGCGCGCCGCGCCGTGGCAAAGCGCATCGAAGGCCGGTTCGACAACGCCTATGTGCTGCCAAACTCGCTCAAAAGCGCGTTGCTGCCGTTGCTGGCCGGGATTCCAAACCGCATTGGCTACTTGGGCGAGGCGCGCGTGGGACTGCTCACGCAGCGGCTCAAAAACCCCAGGAACAGGCCGCCGATGGTGGCGTTTTATTCCGCCCTCAGCGGCGAGCCGGGGATCGAGAGCGACCGCCCCGAGCTGCGTATGGACAAGGACGAGACGGATGCCGTGCTGCAGGCCTTTGGGTTGCCACGCGGCGGCTACTGCGTGTTCGCGCCCGGTGCCGAGTTCGGACCCGCCAAGCGCTGGCCAGCGGCGCACTTTGCGGCACTGGCAGGCTCACTCGATCTGCCAGTGATACTGCTTGGCTCCGGCAAGGAGGCCGGTCTGTGCGACGAAATTGCAGCGCCTGTGAACACCGCACAGCCAGAAAAATGCCTCAACCTGGCGGGTAAAACCTCGCTGCTTCAGGCGCTGAGCCTGATCGCCGCCTGCCACGGCATGGTCAGCAATGACTCCGGCTTGATGCATGTGGCTGCCGCGTTTGGCGTGCCGCAGGTCGCCATTTTCGGCTCGTCCAGCCCCCTGCACACACCGCCCCTGAACCAGCAGGCCACCGTGATCTGGCTCAAAACCGACTCCGCCTATCAGCCGCCGCTGGACTGCGCGCCATGCTTTGCCCGGGTGTGCCCACTCGGCCACACCCGCTGCCTGAATGACATCAGCGCCGAGCAGGTATTGCGGGTCTTGAGAAAAAGGTAGCATTGCGCGCAACGGCCAGGTTTCCTGATTTGCTCATGACTGCTGTTCTGCAATCGGCAGTTCAACAATGAACGAAGCGCCGCCGCCAGGCCGGGCCTCGCAGCGCACCGTGCCGCCATGGCGCTGGCTGATGGATTTGACCAGCGCCAGCCCCAAACCGACACCACCTTCACGCTCGCTGGCCCCCGGCAGGCGGTAAAACGGTTCAAAAATGCGCTCACGCTGCTCGATTGGCACGCCTGGGCCGCGGTCGTGCACCTTGATCACCGCCATCTGCTTCATGCCAACACGAAGTTGCGCCAGTTCCATGTTGATTTCGCCGTTGCCGTAACGCCTGGCGTTTTCCAGCAGGTTGCGGATCAGTCGTCGCAGCAGCCGCGCAGAACCCTGCACGGTCAGGCTGTGGCCGGTCCGGGCAATTCCCGTGGTTGCCAGTTCAGCGTGCAGTTCGGCATTGACACGCGAGCATTCTTCCGCCGCCAGTCCGGTCAGGTCCAGCGTTTCAAAGGGCTCGGCATCCGCTTGCCGCGTATCGAGTCGGCTGGCCAACAGGATTTCATCGATCAGTTGGTCAAGCTCGTTGATGCTGCGCAGAATTTCGCCTTTCCGTCCGACGGTGCGGATGAGCGCAGCCGGGTTGTCGTCTGGGGCCTCGTTCTCCATCAGTTCCAGCCCCATGCGGATGCGCGCCAGTGGTGAGCGCAACTCGTGCGAGGCGTTTGCCAGCAGGGATTTATGCGAGTCCATCAGGGTCTCGATCTGCTCGGCCGCGTGGTTGAAACGCCGCGCCAGAAAAGCCACCTCGTCGCGGCCCTCGACAGGGATGCGCGCGGACAGGTCACCCGCGCCCCAGCGCTCCACGCCACGCTGCAGTGCCTCGAGCCGTAGCGTCAGACGCCGCATTACGGGGTAGGCCCCCAATGCCACGGCGAGCCCTACCAGGCTCAGCATCCAGCCAAAACTGAAACCAAACGGCAGACGGTTCCAGGAACTGCCGGGGGGATGCTTGGGCCGCGGCAGCAGCAGCCCGAGGGTCTGCCCGTCGGTGGTCACGACTTCAAATTCAATGTCGTCGCCCAGCCTGCGGCCCGGCTTGGTTTGCGCCATGCCGATGATTTCTCCCGCGCTGTTATGCACCAGCACTTCACGCAGGGGCATCAAGGGTTCTTCGCGGGTCAGATGCCACGCGGCACCGACCAGAAAAGTCAGCACCACCACAGTCGCCACCACGGCCAGCCAGATGCGCACATACAGGTGCGAGGTAAAACGTGCCCACATAATTGCCTCAGGCTGGAGTTTTAGTCTTGCTGCTTGGCAAAGACGTAGCCCACACCACGTACCGTGAGAATACGCTTGGGATCTTTGGCGTCCAGCTCAATGGCGCCGCGGATGCGGCCCATGTGCACGTCAATCGAGCGGTCAAACGCTTCGAGTTCGCGCCCACGCACGGCTTCCATAATCTGGTCGCGGGTCAGGACGCGGCCGGCGCGCTCGGCCAGTGTCACCAGCAGGTCAAACTGGTAGGAGGTCAGTTCGCAGGGGTTGCCGGAGACCGACACACTGCGTGCATCACGGTCAATTTCGAGTGAGCCGAAACGCATCACCTTGTGGTTGTCAGCGCCAGCGCCAGCGCCACCGGTTTCTCCGCCGCGGCGCAGCACCGCGCGAATGCGCGCCAGCAACTCGCGCGGCTCAAAGGGTTTGGGCAGATAATCGTCGGCGCCAATTTCCAGGCCCACGATGCGGTCCATCGGATCGCCCTTGGCGGTGAGCATGAGCACTGCGGGAGGTGGCGCGGAGTTGTCGGCCTGGCCCTTGATTCGGCGGCACACTTCCAGACCATCCATGTCAGGCAGCATCAGGTCCAGAATGACCAGGTCGGGCGGGTTGGCTTGCAGCGCGGCCAGGCCGCTGGCACCATCGCCAGCGTGGGCAAAGCCATAACCAGACTGGCGCAAATATTCGCCCACCATGGCGGCCAGACGGGCGTCATCTTCGATCATCAAAAGCTGCTGGGTCATGGATTGGTCCTCGGTTGCAAGGAGTGTGCCTTGGGTTGGAACACCATGAAGTTCATGATGCGCGCGGCGCAACAAGTGCGCTTGAAGCCACCGTAAAGTTGCGGTAAACCGCCGCGGCGGTTGTTGCAGCATACTCTTTTGGGAGGGGTTGCCAAGGTTTCGGCTGCTATGTAAATAGTAGCTATGAATACCATTTTTATTGTGTCTGAGGCCCTTTTGCCCTGGAGGCAAGCCAGACCAGCAGCAGCACCGGCAAACCCAGCAAGGCGGTTGCCGTAAAAAAGTTGCCATAACCAAAGGCATCCACATACCGGCCCGAGTAGCCCGCCAGGAACTTGGGGAGAAGCAGCATGATGGAGCTGAACAGCGCGTATTGGGTGGCCGAATAATTGACGTTGGTCAGGCTTGACAGATAGGCAATGAACGCCGCCGAGGCAATGCCGCTGGACAGGTTGTCGGCTGAAATGACCACGATCAACGCGTTCACATCGTGCCCGCGCGAGCCGAGCCAGGCAAACAGCAGGTTGCTGGCGGCGCTGAGCACGGCACCGAGCATCAGCACCCGCATCACGCCAAAGCGCATGGCCAGCACACCGCCCACAAAGGCACCGGCCAGAGTCATTACGACACCAAAGACTTTGGTCACGGCCGCCACCTCATCCTTGGTGTAGCCCATATCGACATAGAACGGGTTGGCCATGATGCCCATCACGACATCGCTGATGCGGTAAATGGCAATCAGCGCCAGGATCAGCAGCGCCTGCTTGCCGTAGCGGCGCAGAAAATCGGCGAACGGCTCGACCAGCGCACCCTTGAGCCAGTCGGTCACATTTTTGCTGGGCGGTATGTCGCGGCGCAGGGGTTCTGGCGAAAACAGCACCGTCACCACGCCCAGCAACATGGATGCCGCCATCACCAGGTAGGCCGCTTGCCAGGCGCCCTGCTGGTAGCCGCTGCCACCCGCTACCTCGGCGCGCGCGGCAATCCACAGCGCGCCCGCGCCAGCCCAGATCATGGCCATGCGGTAGCCCGTCTGGTAAGCCGCGGCAAGGGCGGCCTGACGCCGCACGTCGGCCGATTCAATCCGGAATGCGTCCAGCGCGATGTCCTGCGTCGCCGAGCCAAACGCCACCGCCAGCGCGCACCACACGATGGGCTGCAGCGCCAGCCTGGGGTCGGTCAGGGCCATGGCCACCAGGGCCGACACGATCATCGTCTGCGACAGCAGCAGCCAGCTGCGCCGTCGCCCGAGCCAGCGCGTGAGCAGCGGAATCGGCAGGCGGGCTACCAGCGGCGCCCAGGCCCATTTGAAGCCGTAGGCCAGACCGACCCAGCTCAGGTAGCCGATGGTCGTGCGGTCAATACCGGCTTCACGCAACCAGAAGCTCAGCGTGCCGAAGACCAGCAACAGCGGCAGCCCCGCCGAAAACCCCAGCAGCAGCATGCGCACGGTGGCGGCTTCGGCATAAACTTGCCAGACCTCGCGCCAAGGCGTTTTTCGGGGGCTGGGCGCGGCACCATGGGTGTCGTCGATCACCAGTTGAGCGTCAGGTCTGGGTAGTTCGGAGGCGGAGATTTTGTCGGACATGGGTATTTCAGTTTGTGGCTATTATTCACATTTACGCAGGCACTCTGAGCAACTCAAACTTATCCAGCAACGGCAGTCCAACATACCCAAGGTTCAAGGCGGATGTCAGGGCGCGCGTGGCTGAGTGAATCTCTGGATAAATAAACCTTGATGCATCGCTTCCCGCCATGAGACCGTTCCCATGAAACTTCACATCCTGTCGGATTTGCATCTGAGCCGTGGCGTGCTGGAAATTCCCCCTAACGACGCCGATCTGGTCATTCTGGCCGGAGACATTGCGCGCCCGCGCGAGGCGGTGTCGTGGGCTCTCGGCTTGAGCCGGCCAGTGCTTTATGTGCCTGGCAATCACGAGTTCTACGACAGCAGCATTGCGGACACCGTGAAGGAGCTAAAAACACTGTGCGACAGCACCCGTATTCACGTGTTGGACCGCAACGAACTCATCATCAGCGGCGTGCGTTTTCTTGGCGCCACCCTGTGGACCGATTTCATGCTTTGGGGTGACAGCGAACAGCGTACCTTGGCAATGCAGGAGGCTCAACGCTTCATGCGTGATTTCAGCAAAATTCATGTGGGCGAGCCCGTGCCAAGACTGTTCACGCCCGATGATGCCGCCGCCCTGTGCCGTGCCGATGCCCGGTGGCTTGAAAGCCGGCTGGCCGAGCCTCATGCGGGGCCGACGGTCGTCATCACGCACCATGCACCCTCGCGCCAGAGCATTCATCCGCGGTTTGCGAACTCACTGATCAATGGCTGCTTTGTGTCCGATCTGCAGCATCTGGCTGACGGGCAGCGCGTGCAGTTGTGGGTGCATGGCCATACCCATGACAGCTTTGACTACATGCTTAATGGCACGCGGGTGGTGTGCAATCCGCGCGGTTATGCAAAAGACGGGGTGAACGAAAACCCTTTGTTTGACAGCAATTTTGTAGTTCAAATCGGGCCTGTGCCGCAGGACTCGAAGCAGGAGTAAATCGCATGCACACATGGTTCTCCAAACAACTCGGTGATGGGGTTCTGGCCTACGCGTCGAAGGATCAGATCCAGGAGATGTTCCCGGCCCTGTTTGCAGCCGCGGGCCGACCCGCGGACATGGCCGTTTTTACGCGGCATGAACTGGAAGGCCGCTTGCAATGCGAGGTGGTGGCTTATTTCTCGCCGGCGGCCGAAGCCATTGCCCGGGGATTCGACGCGCAAATATGCGAAAAACCTTCCCGCGCCGAGCTTGACTTGCTGGCCGGTGCGCCCGACTGCTGGGCCATTCTTTTTTCGGAAGACTACAAGAGCTTGTAGTTCCAATGGAAAGAGTGGAGGGTGTCATTTTTTGTGATAAAAAATTCAAACCAGCCAGTCAATCCGTCGCACCGATGTCATGAACCACCTTCAGTTTCATTGATTACTTTTTCTGACGTGTGTCTGCGCAGCCGCGCAGCCCCACACTTCTGGCAAGTTCTGACAAACCATCGTGACATCGCCTTACATGGCACGATGAGTTCCGATGGTAACTTCACGATTTATCCCGTTGCGGTGTTCGTGTCGGGCAATATTTTTGCATAAGGTGCTCCATGAAGTTACTCCGAAATCTGAAGCTGGCCCTGGGTGGTCTTCTGGTAGTGAGTCTCGCGGCCTGCGGCGGCGGTGGTGGTACTGCCGACAGCGGCACACTGCGCCTGGCGCTGACCGATGCACCTGCCTGCGGCTATGACGCCGTGAATGTGACGATCCAGAAAATCCGCGTGAACCAGAGCAGTAGCGCCAGCGACACCGATGGTGGTTGGTCCGAAGTTGTGTTGAATCCCGCCGTGCGCGTCAATCTGCTGACCCTGACCAATGGGGTGCTGAGCGAGCTCGGTCAGACGCCGTTGCCTACGGGCAAATACACCCAACTCAGGTTGGTACTGGCGGACAACAGCAGCGCCAATCCGCTGGCCAATTCTGTGCTGCCCACGGGCGGTGCCGAGGTGGCGCTCAAGACGCCGAGCGGCCAGCAATCGGGCGTGAAAGCCAATATCGACATCGACATCGCCGCCAACAAGATGGCCGATTTCGTGCTTGATTTCAACGCCTGCAAATCGGTCGTCGTCGCGGGCAATTCGGGGCAATATCTGCTTAAGCCGGTGGTGACCGTGATTCCGCGTTACGTCTCCGGCGTAGCAGGATTCGTAGATGCCAGCCTGGTCACTGGCAACACTAGCGTGTCCTTGCAGCAGGGTGGCGTCGTTGTCAAGGCCACCATGCCAGACAGTACCGGCAAATTTTTATTGCAGCCCGTCGCGCCAGGAAGCTACACGCTGGCTCTGACGGCACCCGGCCGCACTACGGCCATTGTGACCAATGTGGCGGTTGTCACGGATACGGTGACCTCTGTCAATGCATCTGGTACCCCGCTCAATCCCCCAGTTTCCGCTAGCGGGACCGTGAACGGCATCGCTCCGGTGGATGCCCTGGTGAGTGTGCTGCAGCCGCTGACCGTTGGACCCAGCGTGGAAATCGCGGGCGGGTTCGTTGACGGTACCACGGGTAACTACAGCTATCCGCTGGTTGTCAATGCCCCGCTGGTGGCGCCCTATGTGGCGACACCGGGCTCACTGGTGTTTGTTGCCGACACAGCTGTGGCAGGAAAGTACACACTCGTCGCCAGCTTGAACGGAGTTGTCAAGACGGTGGTGCTTGCCACGTTGACCTCTGGTGCCACGATCACGGCTCCCATCACGTTTCCCTAAGCGGGGGCTACCACCGTACGATTGTCATCAACCCCAATGCCCTGGACTACATCTGCATACCAGCACACAAACTTCGTGCAGGTGAAATTGAAGAAGCTGAGGCCGAACTCAAAGATGCGTAAATGTGATTTCCATGGCTGTACTCACGGGTTGAAGTCGTACTCAATCGTGACCGGCGCATGGTCCGAGAATTTCTCGTCTTTGTAAATGGCGTGGGCGTGCGCCAAAGCAGCCAGCGCGGGAGTCGCCAGGTGATAGTCAGTGCGACAAAAAAACCTACATTCTCCACCGCTGCCCGTATGTCCGCAAAGTGCCCGTTCCGGACCGACAACCTAATCACCCTGAGTGTCGGCAATGGGAGGCGAAGCAGTCCTTCCGGTTCACCCAGGATCGTTCGCATGTCGATCGCAAGCGACAGGACTCAGTGTCTGTAAAACGCAGGGCCGCGCACGAGGTCACAATGCTAATCGGTGATCTTGTTGAGTGAAAGCACGTGGATACCATGCGTCACAAATTGACGTATTGATCAAGACAATTGAATCTCACATCAGTAATGAGAGGTTCACATGATCAGTCAAATCGTCCCACAACAAGCAGTGTCAGTCAGCGCACCAGAAAAGCAGGCAACTCTGTACGCGCACATAGCCGAGCGCAGCGCGCAACTGGCCAAACTCGCAGCGGAGCTGAAAACCGAACTTTTTGGCATTGATGACGTCATTGATCGCGTCATCGAATCCATGCGCGCCTGGTATGTACTGCCAGACCTCATCAACCGACCGGTCATCATCTGCCTGTGGGGGCTTACTGGAACTGGAAAAACACAGCTGACCCGGTCTATTGCACAAAAGTTGGGGTTCTATGACCGCTTTGTCGAAGTGCAGATGGACGGGTTCAGCAATGGATCTGGTTACCGCTCCAGCAGCATCTCTGGGATGGTGTCGGACTCGGGCATTAAGGAGGGCGCACCGGGCATCTTGGTGCTGGATGAGTTCCAGCGGTTTCGCACGGTAGGCGTAAAGGGTGAAGATGTAAAAGTTGAGCGATACCAGGATGTCTGGACTCTGCTGTCTGATGGGCGGCTGCCACCGGCCCTGTCCTTCATGAGTGACATCGAATACACGATGGCGGATTCGCATTACGACCAGGAGCGTGAAAAGCCTGATGACGGTGAAAGCGGCAACAAGCCACTTACCTTCAAGCTAAAACCGTACGAGGCGCGCCAACTCAAACGGTGTCTGAAGCTCAAGGAGCCACTCATGGACATCATGGCGTGGTCTGCTGACCATATTCAGTCGCACCTTCATGCGTTTCGTAAGCAAACCTCCGCGTGGGAGACCGACTACAGCAAGCTGCTGATCTTTGTGTCTGGCAATCTGGACGAGATGTATGACGACACCGCCAAAAGCGTCCAGGACTGCGACACCGATGCCGACATCTTCCATGCGCTGACGAAGAAACTTTCGATCATTGACGTCAAAAAGGCATTGAGCGCGCGCTTCAAGCCTGAGCAAATTGCCCGCCTAGGGAACGAGCACGTTATCTACCCCAGTTTCAGCCGTGCCACCTACCAAAAGCTGATTGAGAACTCCTGCGCAAACTACTTGAGGGATATCGAGCAGACTTCACAATTGCGATTTGAACTTGATCCGCAGATCCAAAGCGAAATCTACAGCAATGCCATTTTTCCATCACAGGGGACGCGTCCACTTTTCTCATCCATCCATGCGATCCTGAGCGCGCCGTTGGTCAACGCAACACTGTGGGCCATTGAGCACGGCGCAACTGCACAAGATCGCCCGTGGGTGACCTTGGACCCTGCCAAGAAAAATCTCACGGTCCAGTTCAGGGACCACAGTATTTCGTACCCGGTCAGGTTTGAACTCAATCAACTGAAACAACGCACTGACCGAGATTTTCGCGCCCTGTTGGCAGTGCACGAGGCTGGGCATGGGCTGCTGTATGGCTTGTTGTTTCGCCAACCGCCTCAGGAGCTCAAGATCAACGTCGCATCCTTTGACGGCGGCTATGCCAGCTTTGTACAAATGCGGGTCGTATCACGGCAAAACTGTCTGGACCGAATATGCGTCGGACTGGGTGGACGTGTCGCTGAAACCATGGTGTTTGGTGAGGATGCTGTCACCACCGGTGCCAAGAATGACCTTCAAAAGGCGACTGCATCAGCCGCCAGGTTTGTGCGCCAGTACGGTTTCGATAAGCGCCTGAGCCGCACTGACATCGCACAAACCAGCGAGGAAAACACGAATACGGACATCGCTCTTACCAACTCCGCCATTGAGGCCTTGCTTGTAGAGCAGTACGCCCGCGCGGCGGAACTTTTGAAAGAGAACAGCGCGATCTTCCTCAAGATTACGCAGGAACTGATTGAGCACGGGGAAGTATCCAGGGGGAAATTCGCTGGATGGCTAGGCATTGAAGAAGTTACCGAGCAGGGGTTGCTTGAACCCTACGCCAATCGATTGGCTGCGTTTGAGTCACGTCACAAATTGATGAACAGGTTGGCGGAGAACCCATCCTGCCTGGAGGCTGAATCGATGCCATTTGAACCGTGCGTTGTTGCCGACTTGCCTATTCCGGCGATCATGACCGGATGGGCGATAGACTGAGAACAAAACAGGGATACAAGAGACCGGACATGCGTAATTTTTCAAAATCAAAACTGCTGGCCTTTCGCCAGTGTCCGAAACGCTTGTGGCTGGAAATCCATCGCCCCGACTTGCGCATCGATACCGCCGCCACCCAGGCCAGCTTTCAAATCGGGCATCAGGTCGGTGACATTGCCCAGCGCATTTATGATCCCGCAGGTCTTGGCGCGCTGATCGATGTGCAAACCGAGGGCTTCAGTCGTGCGTTTGAGCGCACCACCGAATTGCTTGGCACCATGCTACCCATCTTTGAAGCCGGATTCGTAGCCGGTGGCGCACTGGCCTTTGCCGATGTCATGCTGCCCGATCAGGTTGACGGCAAACAAGTCTGGCGCATGGTCGAAGTCAAATCCTCCACCAGCGTCAAGGACTACCACCGCGACGACGTGGCGGTGCAAGTCTTCATAGCCCAATCAGCCGGGGTCCCATTGCAGTCCGTCGCTCTAGCGTACATCGACAATTTCTGGACTTATCCGGGCAATGACGATTACAGCGGCCTGTTGGTTGAGGCCGACCTCACCGCAGAAGCCTTTTCGCGCACCGAAGAAGTCAAAGCCTGGATAACATTAGCACAGCTAACCAGCGCCAGTCCAGCGGAGCCAGCTATTGAAACAGGAGCACATTGCGATGTGCCGTATGCCTGCGGGTTTTACGACTATTGCAGCCGCGACGAGCCAAAAGCGCAATACCCGGTCTATTGGTTGCCTTACATCGGCGCCAAAGCGCAAGAACTGGCCGCGCAAGGCGTGATTGACCTGGCAGACGTGCCCGACGACCTGCTCAACCCCAAACAGATGCGGGTGAAAACCCACACCCTGGCCAACACGGTGTTTTTCGATGCCGTTGGTGCCGCCGCCGACTTGGCGGTGCATAGCCTGCCCGCCTACTTTCTGGACTTCGAGACCATCCAGTTTGCCGTGCCGATCTGGCAAGGCACGCGCCCGTATCAGCAAAACACCTTTCAGTTCAGCCTGCACACCTTGTCGGAAGCGGGCCAACTTGAGCACACCGAGTTTCTGGATCTTTCTGGCGGCGACCCGTCCGAGCCATTCGCCCAGGCCTTGATCGCCGTCTGTGGTCAGAGCGGGCCGGTGTATGTGTACAACGCCGCGTTTGAAACATCACGCATGAGCGAGCTGGCGACGCGTTACCCGCATTTAAGCGCGGCGCTACTGGCCATCAACGCCCGCGTGGTGGATTTGTTGCCCATTGCCCGTGATCGTTACTACCACCCGAGCCAGCAAGGTAGCTGGAGCATCAAAAAGGTGTTGCCTGCCGTGGTGCCAGAGCTGCGCTACGACGCCCTCGATGGCGTGCAAGATGGCGGCGGCGCGATGGAGGCTTTCTTGGAGGCTATCCACCCCGACACCCAAGCCGAGCGTAAAAGCCAAATCGAACAACAACTGCTGGCCTACTGCAAGCTCGATACCTACGCGATGGTGCGCCTGTGGCAGGTGTTTGCCGGCCGCACTGAGTTGAAACTGTAGGCCCAAAATCCGTATGTCCAAACGACCGAGCCCCCACGACACACTGCAGCTTTCCATCGAACTGCTGCACTCCATCCCCAAGCGCGGAACCATCACCGCCACTGAGCTGCGGCAGAAGCTAGCGGATGATGGCTTTGCCCGTGAGCCGAGGACGATTCAGCGTCTGCTCGAAAGCCTGTGCGATGCTGACCTGTACGGCATCGAACGGGACATGAGCAGCAAGCCCTACCGCTACCGCTGGAAAGAGTCAGCCAGGGGCTTGACCATTGGCAGCCTGAGCCCGCAGGAATGCCTGCTGCTCACACTGGCTGAGCAACAGCTGGGGAGCCTGCTGCCCGCCAAGTTGATGAAATCCATGGATGGTTTTTTTGATCAGGCACGTAGCCAGTTGGGTGAGACGGCCAAAACTCAGCGCGAACGCGAATGGCTGGACAAAGTGCGTGTGGTCAGCACCAGCCAGCCGCTGCTGCCGCCCAAAATTGACCCCGACGCGTTTGAGCAAGTCAGTAATGCGCTGTATGGCAACCAGTGGCTGGATGTGGATTACCAAAATGCCGCTGGCAAAAAGACCAGTTCCAAGGTCATGCCGCTGGGTCTGGCGCAACAAGGGCCGCGCATGTACCTGGTTTGCCGGTTTGATGGCTACGACAACGAGCGCTGCCTCGCGCTGCACCGCATGATTTTGGCCAAGGCATCCACCCTGACGTTTGAGCGGCCCAAGGATTTCGATCTTAAACAATTTGATGACGCTGGGCGTTTTGGTTATGGCGATGGCACCAAGATTCGATTGAGCTTTCGGATTGAAAAAGAGGCTGGGCTTCACGTCGTGGAATGCCCGCTGTCTCTGGATCAGCAGGTAGTGGAACTGGACGATGCCTATGAGATTACGGCGACCGTGGTGGACTCGGATATGTTGGATTGGTGGTTACGGGGGTTTGGGGATGCGGTGAGTGATGTGCGCAGACAATCAATCGATTCAGTAATGGAAGAATGAAGGAGGCATACCCGATGGACGTGACAACTCAAGTGGCGCAAACAACGCTCTATCACAAACTTGTAGGCGATATTCGCGGCATTTTTTTTGTACCCAGTTATCAGCGTGGATACCGATGGGACCCTGATGATGTTCAGCGCCTGCTCGACGACATCTGGAAAAGCGAAGGTAATCCGTACAGCTTGCAACCAGTGGTCATCAAGCGCCTTAACAAGAGTGATACCGAGCAGGGGCAGAAATGGGAACTGATCGACGGGCAGCAGCGACTTACCACGCTTTATCTGATATCGCTGTACATGCAAAAGCAGGGTTGGCAAAAGTTGGGTGCATCCTACACGATCCAATATGAAACCCGTCCCGACAGTGCGGCATATCTGGCGACTCTCGATCCGGCAATGCACGAAAAAAACATCGACTTTTTTCACCTTTACAAAGCTTATGAATGCATCGGCAGGTGGTTTGAGAAAGACCATGATCAGCATGCCCAACAGTATTTGGTCAACACGTTTTACCGGTTTCTTTGCGAGTCCGTACGTGTCATTTGGTACGAAGCGCCAGAAAATTTGGATGACAACGAGAAAGACTCAACCGCTCTGTTCACCCGCTTGAACGTGGGCCGCATTCCGCTGACTGCTGCCGAACTTGTTAAGGCGCTACTGCTTTCTGCGGTTCAAAAAATACACGCAGAACGTGCCCCTGAACTCGCGGCGCAGTGGGACAGCATTGAGCGCGATCTTCGCGATCCTGATATTTGGGCCTTTGTGGCTGGGGCTGATACGAGCCGCGATGCCGATAAATACCCGACCCGCATTAGCCTTTTGCTGGATACGCTGGCAGATGCAGCAGGTACTCTCAAGTCAGGGGAAAAACGTCCGCGGTATTACACATTTGACATACTGTCCAAACAGATCGAAGCCGATGCGTCCAAGTTTAAGTTTTGGAACACGGTCATTGAGCTCCATGCTTTGATTCTCGGCTGGTTTGGAAATTCTGGTCTTTGCAACAAGATTGGTTTTTTAATCGCTACGGGCACATCGTTCGGCACATTGGTGAAGTGGGCTGAAGGCAAGAAAAAGAGTGAATTTGAAAAAATTCTCATCGCGCATATCCGTGACGATATCGCTATTTGTCAATCTGATTTGATGGATTTGAGCTATGCGGAAAAAAAGAGCGACTACCCCAATCTGATGAAACTCTTGCTGCTGATGAATGTCGAGGCTACTTCCCGAACGGGACAGCGCTTCCCTTTTCGTCGACATGTTGGAAAAACATGGTCGCTGGAGCATATCCACGCGCAAAATGCCGAAAACCTCACTGATAAAAAGCAATGGAAGTCTTGGCTAGAGGAGCACAAAAAAGCGTTGTGTGCACTCCCGGATCAACACGATTTACTCGTGAAAAAAATTGAGAACTCTCTCACCGTGATTGACACTGCAAGTAATTTTGGCGACACATTTCGAAGATTATCATCCGAAATTATTAAGGTGTTCGAAGGACCCGCATCAGGCGGACCAGTATCAGATACTGGATTGCATTCGATTACCAATCTTGCCTTACTCTCAAGTGGCGACAACAGCGCATTGAGCAATGCGGTATTTGAGGTCAAAAGGCAGTTAGTTCTGGCTATCGACCGCAATATGGACGGCAAAGGTGATGGTTACATCCCGATCTGCACTCGGAACGTATTTTTGAAGTATTTCACCGACGCAGATGCACAACAAATCCATTTCTGGAGTCCACAGGATAGGGATAGTTATTACAAAGCGATCGTCACTATTCTTCAGGATTACCTCACACCCGAAACACAGGACAAGGAGGCATCGCAATGAGTGCATCCCCTACATCTTCACAAACCTCATTAACATCCTTTACCCAGTTATTTGGCCGAGAAGTATCCGGGTTGGTGATCAACAGTATTGAAATTCCGTTGATTCAGCGCGACTACGCGCAAGGCAGGCAGGGGGAGGTCGTGGAACGCATACGCGCCGGTTTTCTCGATGCTCTATGTGATGCGGTAAAGCCTGACGGCAAAGCCATTGGACTGGATTTTGTTTATGGCGATGTGGAAAAAGACGGCCCAAAAAAAGGTTCGTTTTACCCACTGGACGGGCAACAGAGATTGACCACGCTTTTTTTACTACACTGGTATTTCGCCTGGCGTGCGCACGTCGAGATCAAAGATCAGCCTTGGACCAAATTTACCTATGCCACGCGGCCCAGTGCAAGACTGTTTTGTGAACGACTGGCTGAATTTCAGCCGCAAGTTGGAGAAATCGGCGGCAGCAAAGGCTTGACGGTCTGGCTGACAGATCAGTCCTGGTATTTGCATACATGGCAACATGACCCGACCATTCAATCCATGCTGGTCATTCTTGATGCCCTGAACCAGCGATTTTTTAACTGGAGTGACGAGGATTGCCATGCCGCATGGAATCGCCTGGCCGAAGCGCAGAACCCAGCTATCAGTTTTCACTTGTTGCCCATGGCAGCCAATGGACTGACTGATGATCTCTATATCAAGATGAATTCACGCGGAAAACCGCTAACAGCCTTCGAAAATTTCAAGGCGAATTTTGAGACGCTGCTAAAAAAGGCTCATCCCGACGAAAAAGCGAATGACTTTATCAAAAAGGTTGATACCAAATGGGCCGACACCCTGTGGCCCTACCGGGGTGACGACCATTTGATCGATGACGAATTCATGCGCTATTTCCGGTTTGTGACAGAAGTGTGCGCTTGGCAAAGTGGCGTTTCATTTAACCATAAACCGCGCACAGATGACCTGGCTGTAGAGGTATTTGGCGGACGTAACCCCAAGGCTTCTGATAACCTAGATTTTTTGCTGCAAGCCTTCGATATCTGGCACGCGAAAGACATCAAGGGCGAGTTTGAGCCCATTCTTTCCACCACATCCAATGGGGGAAGTGCACGGCCTGTGATATTCAACGCCTTCAAAAATGCTCCGCAAGATGAAAGTCCGGTAGATTTGTTCGCTGCATGTTGCCGGAGCTATGGTGAAGTTAAAACGGATTGGTCACTGGCTCACTCCTTGTTGTTGTATGCAGTGATGCTTGATCGCATCCACGATCAAAGAGAGAATGCCGCCGGTTTCTCCAAACAACTGCGCATTCTTCGAAATCTGATTGAGGCATCAGGCGGCGGCGAAATTCGCGACCAAAAAATGCCTGAACTCCTGGATGACGTAAAACGTGTTGTTGTTGATGGCACTCTGCAAGGGGTGATGACTTTCAATCAGGCGCAGGTGGTGAACGAAAACGACAAGCAGGCATTGCTGGCTCAACAGCCCACCCTTGTGTCGGTGATTTACGGGCTAGAAGATCACGTGCTTTTGCGAGGATGTCTTTCGGTGTTTGATCTTGACCCGGCAACACCATTTGGCGTTCTCAAGCAACGAGCTGATGCCTTCCACGCGCTGTTTTCACAGCCTTCTTGCTGGATAGATTTGACCGGGGCGCTGCTGGCAATTGGCGACTATTCGCGAACCCAGGGGCATCGCTTCTCAGACTTCGGTGCCCCAAAGAACTCCGATCCTTGGCGCGGGTTGCTAACGGGGGCAAGAATTCTGAATCTTGTCCAGGCGTTGATGACTCTGCTCGATCAAGTCGCGGCTGCACATCTCGACTTAACCTGTCTGCAAACGATTCAACAAAGCTTTTTGCAGCAATGTTCCTCGAAAATGGAGATGGATTGGCGGTACTACTTCGTGAAATACCCCGCGATGCGTGAAGGCGATTCCGGCAGGTATGTCGGAATCTTTGGCAAACGTGGTGGTTACAGTGTTTGCATGCTCAGCAGATACCAAATGAATAGCTATTACCGAGACCCATATCTTCTCGCCATTTGGAGAGCAAGCGGTGTGGGCGACGTAATCGCTGAGCCATGGCCATTGTTTTATGGATATGAAACCACTCCCCGGAAAATGGTTTTGAAAGATAGTGGAATAAAGATCCAGTGCGTTGAAGATGGTTGGCAGATCACTCAATCACCTACCGACCCATTCCAAAAAGCAGCGTTTGATCAGGTTTCATTGACGCACGGGATTGGTCAAGATGGCTTGTTCACAGTGCCACAGAATAATGGGGTTGATACCAGCGACCGCGTGGCCTTTGGGGCAAAAGTTTTGAGCGCCTTGGTTAAGGCTGGGCTGTAATACACGTTGTGCTGAACTGAAACGCTGGGCGTATGCGAATTTCCTTCAACGCCTTTAGCCAGCGCGGCACCGGCAAGCCCAACAACGAAGATGCCGTTTTGCTCGATGACCAAGTGCATCAAGGCCGAGTTCGCGAGTATGGTGATGTTGACACCTCGCGGCCACGCTATTTCGCAGTGGCAGACGGGGTGTCCATCAGTACCCTTCCACGAACTGCCAGTCGGCGTTTACTGGAACTGCTCTGCGTGCGCCTTGCAACCGAGCAGGCAACGGCATCACTTTCCGCCCTCCTGCAACAAGTGCAGCAAGACTATGTGTACCTCAGCGCTAGCGCCAAGCTGCAAGGCATGGCCTCCACGCTGGTGGGCGTACGTATAGTTGGTAACGGGGTCACCATTTTCAACGTGGGTGACTCGCGGGCCTACCCGTTGACGGGTCACGTGAACGGTCGCCAAGCGCACCTATTGAGCCGTGATCATTGCCTGCTCAACGACATGTTGACTGACGGCGAAATCACACCCGAGCAGGCCGAGAATGCGGCCAGCATCATGCGTGGCCTGACCTGTCAGTTTATCGTCGATGCCGAGTTTGATGAGTTCAAAGTGAATCGTCACCCATGAGTTGCAGCCGGGTGAGCGTTTGCAGCTATGCAGCGACGGGCTCAACGAGGTATTGAGCGACGCCGAGATTGCCTCGCTGTTGGTCGGCAGTTCGGATGAAGACCTGTTGAACGCCTGCAAAGCGTCGCGCCGTGCTGGTGGTACCGATGACTTTTCGGTGATCGTGTTGGTGCTGCACGACTGAAATCAATGCGTCACAAATTGACGCACTGATCGACACAATGAAGTCAACCAGGAAGATAAAAATGCCTCGACTTTATTCATATTTGATGACCCATGATTCTGGATTTGCGCCCAATCCATTCTTTGGATGTTTGACGCTGGCGACCTGCATGACTGAGATCAGGTGGACTAAAAAAGTAGGCGATTGGGTGGCTGGTTTTGCCAGCAAGACGCTGGTCAAAAAATGCCTGGCATTAGGTCTAAAAATTCCGCATCAAGGGCTGATCTACTTGATGGAGATTGGTGAAATTCTCCCGTTGGATGCCTACTTCCATAATTCACGATTTCAGGAGAAGAAGGCCATACTCCTGGGGAGCAACAACATCATGCTGGAACGCGGAGACAACATTTACCACCTGGACGCCAAGGGCAACTTCCAGCAGTTGGAAAATGACAACCACGATGAGGGTGAACTCTTGAAGGACACCAATGGCAAAAATGTCCTGATTGCCAAACAGTTCTACTACTTCGGGCGAAACTGTCCGGTTCCAGACGCTTCATGGCTGAGCATGAATGTTCGCGTTCCAGACCGGTATATCGCCAGCGGCTGCGAAAGCGATGGCATGGCGCTGGAGAAGTTGACCACGTACTTGCAAGAGCAAGGATATAAGACTGGCGTGCTTGGTAGCCCTTGTATCTGGGGCACCTAAAATCTTTACAACCATGATCAACTTTCAGATCAGTTTGTAACGCCTGGCTGCTGCCCATGAATTTGAGTTTGTTCATGGTGTTTTATGGCTGTAGCCAGCCGTGAATAGTGCGTGAGAAGCTACGAAATATATAGCGAGTTCATGTGCTGATCAATGCTGCTCTCAACCGCAATTCGGCGTTGGTATCCAGTCCCACATACCCGGTACAGACCACCAGATGATTCCGGTGGTGTTTGAACTGCCACGCTGCATCATCCAGTGCAATCCACGGCTCATCGCAGCGGCCTTGTACCGTCAACCACGTCACTATCTCCCACTCACGCCGTTCGACCAAACGCGGTGCCACTTGGTCTTTTGGCAATAGTGTTGTCCCGGTAATTCGGGTTGCAATGTCTGGCGAAAACCGAGAACGAAGGTTGGAGAGGCTGAATTGCTCACGCCAGGTTGAGCTGATGACAATTTCCACCGCTGGGAATTCGCGCATGACCGCCTCAAATCGCGGCAGGTGGCAAAACGCCACGTCAGCAGGCACCGGCTGATCCTCGTACTGCGGATGCAGGACACCGTCGAAGTCGAGAAACAGAATCATGGTTTCATGCTGGCCCAAACGCCGCCTGCAACAGGTTTGGCATGATTTCCCCGGCGGCGCCGCGTACCGACCAGGTGCATTCACGATCCAGCCCGGTACTGGTCGGATTGACCTGCACCACGCAAGCACCTGCCTGTTTTGCCAGAGATGGGATACGTGCCGCTGGTTGCACCAAGCCAGAGGTCCCAATGGCGAACAACACGTCGCACTCTTGGGCGGCTTCAAATGCCCGGCGCAACTCCCTGACTGGCAGGTCTTCGCCAAACCAGACAACGTCGGGGCGGACAAAGCCGCCGCAACTGCAAACGGGTGGACTCAATCGGCGGCCCCCTTCGGGTTCCACCGGGATGCCGGGCGGGAAAATATGGGCTTGGCCACAAGTGGCACAGCGTGGCGAATGCAGACTGCCGTGGAGGTGCAGCACCTCGACACTGCCAGCGCGTTCATGCAGCTCGTCCACGTTCTGCGTGACGATGGTGAGCTTAGGCACCAGCGTCGCTAACGCTGCGATGGCAATGTGGGCAGGGTTGGGTTGCGCCCGCATCACCTTCATGCGCCGCCACTCGTACCAACCCCATACCAGTTCCTTGTCTTTGCGAAAGGCGCCGGGCGTGGCCAGGTCTTCGGCATTGAAGCGCTCCCACAGGCCGGTGAGCGAATCACGGAAGGTTGGGATGCCGCTTTCAGCCGAAACCCCAGCGCCGGTGAACACCACGACATGTTTTGCCTTTTTGAGAGCGGCGATCAAATCCTGCGGGATGGTGGCAACATTTCTATTCATGGGGATTCAATTGATGTTGAAGCCCACAGTATCCTAGCTTGCGCGACGGAATGCGACGCACGTCATGGCCGTCCACACGGCGGCTTGATTGCGTCACAAAACGACGCACCGATCCCAATAATGACGGACATCTCACCTATTTGGAATCGCCATGCCAATGCTCATCAAACACATTGACGCCATTGCGCGTCAGAAGCAGCGCGATGTCCTGTATGTGGTGTTCCACCCGCCAGCATCTGGCACGCAAGATGCTGAAGAAGGCTTGAGGGCGGATGACTTTGATTGGAAGACACTGCCGATACGCCAGCAGATCATCGACTGGCTGGATGCGCAAGGCATCGGCTGGAAACCTTGCGGCCACTTTGCCAACGAGTATTTGATGATGGGCTACCGTGGGCAAATTTATATCGATTTGCCATTTGATGATTCTCTGCCAGCCTTTCAGGCTTTGCAGGCGCTTCTCGAACTCCCCGATGGCTCCATGCGGTTTCCAGAGGCCACTTTTTTCTGCTGCCCACTCGACGTGGCCATGGAAAACGCCGCCCACGATGAGCCCGGTTTCTGGGAGCGCTGGGCAGAGAACTTTTAGGAAAGGTGATGAAACTTGAATTGCAGGCTGAACTGTTCCGACGCTATCCAAAGCTGTTCCTCAAACCGGGGAAACGTCTGGTTGACCCGGAAGTAATTTCCGAGTTTGAGGAGCGCTTGCAAGATGACAAAGGCCCGTTTGATGAGCACGGCATCGAATGCGGCGACGGCTGGTTTGACTTGGTTGACCGCTTGAGTGGCGCCTGCGAAAACGAAATCCAGACGCTGATGGCGCAGGGCGTGCCCAAGGAATGCTGGCCACGTATCGCTCAGATCAAAGAAAAAATGGGCGGCTTGCGCTTCTACGTCAACGGTCCGCTGTCCGACGACCTGCGAGCGCGGATTTTGCAGGCCGAGAATATTGAGAGTCGTCGCACCTGCGAACGCTGTGGCGCGCCTGGCGAACTGCGTGCAGGGCGGTGGCGGCATACCTATTGCGACAACTGCGACCAAACCGATTAGGCGGCTCTTTCAGTTCAGAATCGATCATCTGCCGTTATTGAATGGCAGCTCTGAGATGATGAACGGCCATTCAACTGGAATCAGACCAATGACCGCTCCTGGTCGTTGGCGGTCTTTGGTCTACCGAGAAGTCAACGCGTGCATCGCTTCATGCATTCCAGTCGTACTCAATCGTGACCGGCGCATGGTCCGAGAATTTCTCGTCTTTGTAAATGGTGTGGGCGTGCGCCAAAGCAGCCAACGCGGGAGTCGCCAAGTGATAGTCCAGCCGCCAACCCACGTTCTTGGCATAGGCCTGGCCGCGGTTGCTCCACCAGGTGTAGGCGGCATCGGTGGCGGTGGGTTGCAGCTTGCGGTATACATCGACCATACCGCAGTCGTGGCCCAGCAGTTCGGTCATCCAGGCCCGCTCCTCGGGCAGAAAGCCGCTGTTTTTCCGGTTGCCCTTGAAGTTTTTAAGGTCGATTTCCTGGTGCGCGATGTTGATGTCGCCGCACAGCACAAAGTCGCGGGTTCCCTTCAGGGCTGCCAGGTGGGGGTAAAACTCCGCCAGAAAGCGGAACTTGGCGGCTTGCCGCTCCTCGCTCGACGAGCCGCTCGGAAAGTAGCTGCTGATGATGGACAGCTTGGCTGCCTGCGTGCGGCCGGGGCGGTCAAAACGCAGCTCCAGATAGCGGCCTTCGGCATCAAACTCCGGCGAGCCATAGCCCACAATCACGTCACTGGGTTCATGCCGCGTGTAGATGCCCACGCCCGAGTAGCCCTTTTTCTCCGCAAAATGAAAATACCCCTTGAGTCCGGCGATCTCCTCAAACCGTCCGTGCATGTCGGTAGCCTGGGCCTTGAGTTCCTGCACGCAAATACAATCCGGCATGGACTGGGCTAACCAGTCGTGCAGGCCTTTGCTGGTGGCGGAACGAATACCGTTGAGGTTGAGACTGGTTAATTTAAACATGAGGCTTCCAATGAATACGGTAGGGCAAATCAATGACACGGACCAGACCCTTCCGCAAGGCAGCGCGTTGGCACAGGAATTCGTGCAGTTTGCCGTTGAATCAGGGGTGCTGCGGTTTGGTCAATTCAAGACCAAGGCCGGGCGCATCAGCCCTTATTTCTTCAATGCGGGCCTGTTTGACGACGGGGCCAAGCTGGGTCGGCTGGCGCAATTTTATGCGCGCCGCCTGCTGGCCGAGGAGCAGCGCAGCGGCCTTGCGTTTGACATGATTTTTGGCCCCGCCTACAAGGGCATTGCGCTGGCCGCCGCGCTGGCCATTGAGCTGGCGCGGCTGGGGCGCAACCTGCCCTATGCCTACAACCGCAAGGAAGCCAAGGACCACGGCGAGGGCGGCACGCTGGTCGGCGCGCCCGTGAAGGGCCGGGTGCTGATCGTGGATGACGTGATGTCGGCCGGCACGGCAGCGCGCGAGTCGATTGCCCTCATCAAGGCGGCAGGTGCCACGCCTTATGCGATCGCCATTGCGCTGGACCGCCAGGAAAAAGCCACCGAGAACGGACTTGATGTGAACTACAGCGCCGTGCAGTATGTCACCACCCAGTTGGGTCTGCAGGTTTGCGCGATTGCGCGCCTGACTGACTTGCTGCAATATCTGTCCTTGCAAGCCAATACGGCAGGGCATGGCCCTGACACGCCGCCCTACCAGGCGCACTACCAGGCGGTACTGGCTTACCGGGAACGCTACGGCGTTGATTGAGGAAACAAACATTGCTTTCACGAACACTGCTTACAGCCGCCTGGGTTGGGGTGATCTGCCTGGGCAGTCATGCCGCCGCCCAAGGCATCTACACCTGCGTTGACGGCAAGGGCCGCACCATCACATCAGACCGGCCGATCATTGAATGCCTGGATCGTACGCAGCAGGAACTCACGCGCAGCGGCACCGTCAAGCGCGTGATCGGCCCGTCGCTGACGGCCCAGGAGCGGGCGGTACAGGAGGCCAGGGAAAAACAGGCGGCCGAGGAGCGCGCCCATGAAGTCGAGGAAAAGCGCCGCAACCGGGCTCTGCTGACGCGCTACCCCAACCGTGCGGTGCATGATCAGGAGCGCGCCACGGCGCTGGCCCAGATCGACGAAGTTATCAAGGCCTCCAGCAAACGAACCACGGAGCTGGCCGACCAGCGCAAGGCCATCAACGCTGAATTCGAGTTTTATGTGAAGGATCCGAGCCGGGCACCGGCGTCGCTCAAGCGCAGGCTCGAAGAAAACGAGAACAGCGTCGGGGTGCAAAAAAGATTCATCGCCGACCAGGAGCAGGAAAAAAAACGCGTCAATGTACGTTTTGACGAAGAGCTGGCCAAGCTCAAGGAGTTGTGGGCTCTGGCCGCCGGGACGCCGATCCAGGCAGCCACCCCTGGCGCCGCAAAAAAGTGAGCTGTTCTCTCGTAAAAATAGCTATGAACCCTTTATAAAATTGAGTTTTAAGCTCTATTATTTATAGCATTATTGATGCGTTTCAGGTCAACTTTTTCTTCAGTAATTCATTGATCTGCGCCGGATTGGCCTTGCCTTGGGTAGCCTTCATGGTTTGGCCGACCAGCGCGTTGAAGGCCTTGGCGTTGCCGGCCCGCACCTGTTCAACGTTCTTGGCGTTGGCCGCCAGCACGTTGTCAATGATTTTTTCCAGCTCACTGGTGTCGCTCATCTGCTTGAGCCCCTTGGCTTCGATGATGGAATCAACGTAAGCCAGCGCAGTGTCGAACCTCGTCCCCGGCGCATGGGTTAGTTCGGTGAATACAGTCCTGCCAGCCGAATTTGAAATTTTGTTGTCCGCGATGCAAACTATCAAGGCCGCCAAGTTACGTGCCGGTACGATCTCGGCAAACTCTTCGAACGTGTGGTCTTCAACCGCGTTCAGCCACTTCGACACCTCGCCCATGATCCAGTTGCTTGCCAGCTTGGCCTGGTTGCAGGCTTTCGCAACGGCCTCGAAGTAGGCGGCCATCGCCTTGCTCTGCGTCAGCTGGCCGGCGTCGTACTCGCTCAGGCCATAGTCGGCCACAAAGCGCTGTGCCATCACGCGCGGCAATTCACTCATTTCGGCGCGGGTGCGCTCGACCCAGTCGCGGCCGATCACTAGCGGCGGCAGATCCGGATCGGGAAAGTAGCGGTAGTCGGCGGCGTCTTCCTTGCTGCGCATACTGCGCGTCTCGCCCGTGTCGGGGTCAAACAGCACGGTGGCCTGCTGAATCGCATGGCCATCCTCAAGCTGCCCGATCTGCCAGCGTATTTCGTAGTCCATGGCCTGCTGCATGAACTTGAAACTGTTCAGGTTCTTGATTTCGCGGCGCGTGCCCAGCGGTTCGCCGGGCTTGCGCACCGACACGTTGGCGTCGCAGCGAAAGCTGCCTTCCTGCATGTTGCCGTCGCAAATGCCGATCCAGGTGACGATCTTGTGCAGCTCTTTGGCATAGGCCACGGCTTCTGCCGATGAGCGCATGTCGGGTTCGGTGACGATTTCCAGCAGCGGCGTGCCGGCGCGATTCAGGTCGATGCCGCTCATGCCGATGAAGTCTTCATGCAGTGACTTGCCCGCATCTTCTTCGAGGTGGGCGCGCACCAGACGCACCGATCTTTTCTCGCCCTCAAGGAAGAACTCGACCACGCCGCCCTGCACCACCGGAATCTCGAACTGGCTGATCTGGTAGCCCTTGGGCAGATCGGGGTAGAAGTAGTTTTTGCGCGCGAAGATGCTTTTCTCGGCAATGTGCGCGTTCACGGCCAGACCGAACTCGATGGCGCGCTGCACCGCGCCCCGGTTCATCACCGGCAGCGCGCCGGGCAGGGCCAGATCCACCGCGCAGGCCTGCGTGTTGGGCTCGGCGCCAAAGGCGGTCGAGGCGCGGCTGAAAATTTTCGATTTTGTCGTGAGTTGGGTGTGGGTTTCAAAGCCGATGACGACTTCGTAGCCGTGTACCAGCAGGGATTTTGTATCTTTGCTCATGCCGAAACTCCTGGCGCTTTTTGATGCCAGTCGGTCGCCAGTTGAAATTGATGCGCCGCGCCCAGCAGTTGCGCTTCCTGGAAATAGTTGCCAATCAGTTGCAGGCCCACCGGCATGCCGTGTGCACCAAAACCGGCCGGAATACTCATGCCGGGCAGGCCCGCCAGGCTTGACGACAGCGTGTAGATGTCGGCCAGGTAGTTGGCCACCGGGTCATCGGATTTTTCACCAATCTTCCAGGCCACGGTAGGCGACACCGGGCCGGCAATCACGTCGCATTGCGTGAAGGCTTTCTGGAAGTCCTGCGCGATCAGTCGGCGGATTTTTTGCGCCTTGAGGTAGTAGGCGTCGTAGTAGCCGTGCGACAGCACATAGGTGCCGATCATGATGCGACGTGTCACCTCAAGACCAAAGCCTTCAGAGCGCGACTTTTTGTACATATCGGTCAGGTCGGTGTAGTGGGCGGCGCGATGGCCATAGCGAACGCCGTCAAAGCGGCTCAGGTTGCTGCTGGCTTCGGCCGGGGCGATGATGTAGTACACCGGAATCGACAGCTCGGTCAGCGGCAGGTTCACATCAATCAAGGTGGCGCCCAGCTTTTCAAACTCGGCCAGCGCCGCGCGCACGGCGGCCAGCACATCGGGCGAGCAGCCGGCACCGAAAAACTGCGAAGGCAGCCCGATTCTCAAGCCATTTAGCGGGTTTGATTTTTCTGCGCTGGCAGCTACTAAATCAGTAGCGTAATCAGCGGCGGGCAAGTCCAGCGACGTCGAGTCGCGGTCGGGGTCCGGGCCAGCCATGGCGGACAGCAACAGCGCGCAGTCGAGGGCGCTGCGCGCCATCGGGCCGGCCTGATCCAGGCTGGAGGCAAAGGCCACCATGCCGTAGCGTGAGCAGCGGCCGTAGGTCGGCTTGATGCCGGTGATGCCGCTGAGCGAGGCCGGCTGGCGGATCGAGCCGCCGGTGTCGGTGCCGGTGGCCGCGGGCACTAGCCGGGCCGCCACGGCCGCCGCCGAACCGCCCGAGGAGCCGCCAGGCACACGGCTCGGGTCCCAAGGGTTGCGCACCGGCTGGTAGGCGCTGTTGTCGCTGCCCGAGCCCATGGCGAATTCGTCGCAGTTGAGCTTGCCCAGCGTGACCATACCGACACCGCCGGGTCCGACTCCCAGCTTGCTGACGACCGTCGCATCAAACGGGCTGCGGTAGTTTTCCAGCATTTTTGAGCCGGCGGTGGTGGGGAAATCACGGGTCACAAACACGTCCTTGTGTGCCAGCGGCACGCCCAGCAAGGGCGTGCGTTCGCCAGCGGCCAGCCGCGCGTCGGCCGCTTGGGCCTGCGCCAGCGACACCTCGGCGTTGGTTGACAAAAAAGCCCCGAGTTTGTCGTGCTGCGCGATGTGATTCAAAAAATGCTGGGTGACTTCGACGCTGGAGACGTCGCCAGCGGCCAGCCGGGCAGCCAGTTGGGCTACGCCGAGCTCGTGTAAATCGAGGTTGTTCATCGGGCTGCTCATTCGATCACCTTGGGCACCAGAAACAGGCCACGTTTCACGGCGGGAGCGCTGATCTGGCTGGCTTCGCGCTGGTTGGGCTCGCTGGCGATGTCGTCACGCAAGCGCAGAGCAACCTCGCCCCGCACAGCGGCCGGATGGGCCAGCGGCTCTACTCCGTCGGTGTTGACGGCGTCCATCTGCGCCACCAGGGCGAAAAAGTCGTTGAGCTGGCGCAGCGTGTGCGTGGTTTCGTCAGGACGCAACTCCAGCCGTGCCAGATTGGCGATGCGTGCGATGTCTTGGGATGTCAAGGCCATGGGTGGTAATGAAAAAGTACGGAAGGAAAATGACAGCGAGGGGAACAGGAGAAAAAGCAGTGCTGAAACCAGGTGTAAAACTGAAAAAATGGACCTTGCGGGCTGATGGATTAGCAGGGGATGCGTTATTATCCTGCCTTTGATGTGAAATCAGGGCCGGATGCACTCTTTAGGCGCTTTTTAGGTGTCGGACACCGGGTTTCGGAAGGCTCTGGCCCAATTCCGTTCTTCCCTCCTCATAATATTGGTTAATCAAATAAGGCGATGGCGCAACGAAGCTTGCGCATGCCCCAACCGGACTCCTGCAAATGTTTGAATCATTCCGTCGGTACTTTTCCACCGATCTGGCGATTGACCTTGGCACCGCCAACACCCTGATTTTTGTGCGTGACCGCGGCATTGTGCTTGATGAGCCTTCCGTGGTGGCGATTCGCCACGAGGGTGGCCCCCAGGGTAAAAAAACCATTCAGGCCGTCGGCCGCGAAGCCAAGGCCATGCTCGGCAAGGTGCCCGGCAACATTGAAGCCATCCGCCCAATGAAAGACGGCGTGATTGCCGACTTTACCGTGACCGAGCAAATGCTCAAGCAGTTCATCAAGATGGTGCATCCGCGCAGCTTCTTCAAGCCCAGTCCGCGCATCATCATCTGCGTGCCCTGTGGCTCCACCCAGGTTGAGCGCCGCGCCATCCGCGAAAGCGCCTTGGGGGCCGGTGCCAGCGATGTGTACCTGATTGAAGAACCCATGGCCGCGGCCATCGGCGCGGGCCTGCCGGTTTCCGAAGCCAGCGGCTCCATGGTGGTCGATATTGGCGGCGGCACCACCGAGGTCGGCGTGATCTCGCTCGGCGGCATGGTCTATAAAGGCAGCGTGCGCGTCGGTGGCGACCGCTTTGACGAAGCCATCATCAACTACATCCGGCGCAACTACGGCATGCTGATCGGAGAGCCTACGGCCGAAGCCATCAAGAACAATATTGGTTCAGCCTTTCCCGGCTCCGAAGTGCGCGAAATGGAAGTCAAGGGCCGCAACCTTTCCGAAGGCGTGCCGCGCAGCTTCACAATTTCCAGCAACGAAATTCTTGAAGCTCTGACCGAACCACTCAACAACATCGTCAGCGCGGTCAAAAATGCGCTGGAGCAAACGCCGCCCGAGCTGGGCGCCGACATTGCCGAGCGCGGCATGATGCTCACCGGTGGTGGCGCCCTGCTGCGCGACCTCGACCGCCTGCTGGCCGAAGAAACCGGCTTGCCGGTGCTGGTGGCCGAAGACCCGCTGACCTGTGTGGTGCGCGGCTGTGGCATGGCACTGGAACGCATGGATCGGCTCGGTTCCATTTTTACCTCGGAATAAGCCCCGGCCACGCCTTTGTTCACGCCGCCCCTCCTGCTGCACGCTTGGCACCTGAAGCGGAACCAGTCTGACAGCGCGCCATGACCCTGGGAACTATCGACAGATCCCCGCCGCCCTTTTTCAAACAAGGGCCATCGGCGCTGTCCAAGCTGCTGTTTTTCAGTGCCCTTTCGCTTTTCTTGATGGTGGCTGATACGCGCTTTGGCGTCACCCAGCCAGTACGTGCGGCTCTGGCTACCGCGCTGTACCCGGTGCAGTGGCTGGCCCTGCAGCCGGTGCAGGCCATCAAAAGCGCCAGCGACTATTTAACCAGCTTGAACCAGGCCGAATCGAACAGTGCGGCCGCCAGCAGAAAACTGGCGCTGCAATCGCTGCGCGCCGGACAGGTCGAGCAATTGACGCTGGAGAACAACCGGTTGCGCAAGCTGCTGGGTCTGCGCGAGCAACTCGCCACTCCCGTCATGACGGCCGAGGTTCTGTACGATGCGGCAGACCCCTACACCCGCAAGGTCATCATCGACAAGGGCCAGCTTCAGGGAGTGGACCTTGCCTCGCCCGTCCTGGATGAATCGGGCGTGCTGGGACAGGTCACCCGCGTGCATCCGCTGGTCAGTGAGGTGACGCTGGTGATAGACCGCGATCTGGCCATTCCCGTGCTCAATGTGCGCACCGGGGTGCGCAGCGTGGCCTTTGGCGATCCATCGAGTTCCGGCAGCGGGATGGAGCTGCGCTTCATGGACAGCAACTCTGATGTGCAACCAGGCGACCTGCTGACCACCAGCGGGGTGGATGGCGTTTACCCGGCCGGCATGCCGGTTGCCAGAATCGTCCGGATCGAGCGCCACGCCGAATCGACCTTTGCCAGGATTTACTGCACGCCGCTGGCGCTCGTGACGGGCGCGCGGCATGTGATTGTGGTCAAACCGGTTTCCGGCCAGATACCGCAGCGGCCGAGCGCCGATGCGGTGCCAGCGGGTGCGAAGAAAGAGGCGACCAAATGATCATGCGCTCCGGTCAGCAACTGCTGTTGCCCGCCAATCCGGTGTTTATATGGACCAGCCTGATCGTGGCGCTGCTGCTGAACATGCTGCCGCTCGGACGCGTGCCCTGGATGCCCGATTTTCTGGTGCTGGTGCTGGTCTTCTGGAACGTGCACCAGCCGCTGCGCGTGGGCATTGGCCTGGCCTTCATGTTTGGCCTGGTCATGGACGTGCAGCAGTCGTCCCTGCTTGGGCAGCATGCGCTGTCTTACACCGCGCTGAGCTTTTTTGCCGCCCTGATTCATCGTCGCCTGCTCTGGTTCACGGTGCCGTCGCAGGCCTTGCAGGTGCTGCCGTTGTTTCTGGTGGCGCACGGCGTGGAATTCATCATCCGCATGATCGGTGGTGGCATTTTTCCGGGCTGGATCATGCTGTTGGCCCCGCTGGGCGAGGCGCTGCTGTGGCCTGTCGCAAGCGTGTTGCTGTTGGTGCCGCAGCGCCGCGCGCCCGATCCGGATGAGAATCGGCCTTTATAAATATGGCCTCCACGCTTGCCGCTTCGTGTGCTGCGCTGTCCCCCCGAGAGGCGAATTTTCCTAGGGGCGGCCAGCTCTGTCCCAACTGCTCAAATGTATTTTCCCGGGCACTTTTTGTCCCACGCTGAGTCCTATTTTTATGACTGAGCTCAGAAACGTTAAAGCCGACCTGTCCCGTTTTCGTATCCGTGTGCTGGTGGCGAGTCTGGCAGTTCTTTGCGCCTTTACGTTGCTGGCCGCGCGCCTGGTGTATCTGCAGGTTTATCGCCACGCCGATCTGAGCGAGCAGGCGGAAAGCAACCGCACCGCCATCGTTCCGATTGTGCCCAACCGCGGACTGATTCTGGACCGCAATGGTGTGGTGCTGGCAACCAATTACCCGGCGTACACGCTGGAGATCACGCCCTCCCGGGTCGACAACCTGGAGGAAACCATCACCGCGCTGGAAAAGGTGGTGGAGATTCAGCCGCGCGACAAGCGGCGCTTCAAACGCCTGCGCGAAGAGGCAAAGAATTTTGAGTCGCTGCCGATCCGCACGCGCCTGACCGACGTGGAAGTCGCCCGTTTTGCCGCGCAGCGCTTTCGCTTTCCTGGTGTGGACATCAAGGCACGGCTGTTCCGCAGCTACCCCAACGGCGAATTGGCCAGTCATGTAGTGGGCTATATCGGCCGTATCAACCAGACCGAGAAAGACGACATCGAGAGTGGCGACGACGCAGGCAATTACCGCGGCACCGACTACATTGGCAAGCTCGGGGTCGAGCAGAGTTTCGAGCAGCAATTGCATGGCCTCACCGGGGTCGAGCGGATGGAAACTTCGGCGGGCGGCCGCGCCGTGCGCAGGCTGGCCAATAACCCGGCCACGCCGGGCGACACGGTCATGCTGTCGCTGGATATCGGCCTGCAAAAACTGGTTGAAGACATGTTTGGCGAGCGGCGCGGCGCGCTGGTGGCGCTGGATCCGAAAACCGGCGACGTGTTGGCGTTTGTGAGCAAACCAACCTTTGACCCCAACCTCTTTGTCGATGGCATTGATCAGGAGAACTGGCAGGCGCTCAACGAGTCGATCGACAAGCCGCTGCTCAATCGGGCGCTGCGCGGCACCTATCCACCGGGCTCCACCTACAAGCCCTTCGTGGCGCTGGCCGCGTTGCAGACGGGGACACGCTCGGCCACAACGCTGATCAATGACCCCGGTTACTTCATGTTTGGCGGTCGCCGCTTTGGCAGCCCGGAGAACGAGCGTGGCGGCATCATGGACATGAACCGTGCCATTATCGAATCGAGCAACGCGTATTTTTATTCGCTGGCCAACGACCTGGGCGTGGATGCGATGCATGACTTCATGAAGCCGCTTGGCTTTGGCCAGATCACCGGCATCGACATCAACGGCGAAGTGCGCGGCGTGCTGCCCAGCCAAGCCTGGAAACGCAGCTACTACAAAAACCCGGCGCAGAAGAAATGGTTTCCCGGCGAAACCATCTCGCTGGGCATTGGCCAGGGCTACAACAGTTTCACCATGCTGCAACTGGCGCAGGCCACCGCCATACTGGCCAACAACGGCATCAAGCACAAGCCGCGTCTGGTGATTGCTACCCAGGACCCGGTAACCCGCGTGCTGCACCCGTTGCCCGCGGATCCACCTGAAGACCTGGGCTACAAGCCCGAGAACATCGCCATTGTGCGCAAGGCGATGGTCGGTGTCACTCAAGTGGGTACTTCGGCCCGGGTGTTTGCCGGGGCGGGCTACCTGAGCGGCGGCAAAACCGGCACGGCCCAGGCCGTGACTATCGGCCAGAAAGAAAAATACAACAAGGCGCGGATGGAAGAGCGCCAGCGCGACCACGCGCTCTACACCGCGTTTGCTCCCGCCGATGACCCCAAAATCGCACTGGCCGTGATTGTGGAAAACGCCGGCTGGGGCGCAGGCGCGGCCGCGCCCATTGCGCGGCGCGTGTTCGACTACATGCTGCTGGGTCAATACCCGAGCGAGGAAGACATGGCCGCAGTGCAAAAAGGGCTCGCCGGCGCACCAATTGGCAAACCTCGGCTGGTGTCCGAGATGAAAGGGCTGTTGGCGACCAGCGTTCGCCCGGACTGAGCGCTACCCCCAAAAATGGCTGAACTTGTTGGCGCCCCGGCCACGCCAGATCACGGTTGGGCGCGGGGCACTATTTCAGGAAAGCGTCAAAACCGGTTTTTAGAATCAGCGCGCTCACCACCGCCAGAAACACCAACCACACAAAGCCTGTGCCGTGCCTGAGCGCCAGCCGTGTGTCCAGCAAACTGCCCGTCACATTGGCTACAGCCATGGTCAGCGCAAAATGCCACCAGACATGGCCGGTCCAGGCAAACAGTTCCAGCGCCGCCATATTGGTGGCCGTATTGACCAGCTTGGCCGATGCCGAGGCATACAGAAAGACCAGAAAGCTGCCGGTGACGGGGCCGAAAAACCCATCATAAAAACCCAGCACCAGACCAATGCCGCAGGCCACGAGCGTCTCGGTATTGCCGGCAAAGCGTGGCGCATGGTGGCGGCCAGCGCACCGACGAAGCCCTGCTGCCGTCGACAGCAGCGCGGCCCAGCGTAGAGAGTTACCCAGCCGAGCATATTGAGCGGTTGCGACCGCCGTGCCCCAGACCGAGGCCCTTCGCGCCAAACAGGGTGGCCGGGGGCGTGGTGGGAAAGACCGCAAACAGGGCCGTCGCCAGCAATGGAATCGACGAACCCCGCCAACAGGGAGGAAAACGAGACAATCAGCAATTCTGTGGCCGCCATTGTCGCATTGCGCCAGAGCTGTTGGATGCTACTGTAAGTATATGAAGTTATTATTTATGAATAACACACAGCCAAAAAAAAGCGCTGGGGTTACCAGCGCTTGGCTCAAAAAACATCTTGTGGAAGGTTTGTTGGCTTGTCAATCCATCGATTTTTAATAACTCTCTTGTGTCTCCTCGGCTCCCCGCTTGGCGAGCAGCAGGGCTCGTTAGCAAGACCTTCAATGTAACCTGCGCACCGAGACAATGCATTGGGGATTTCCCGCTCCGGGTAATTCCCCGGTGGCCCGGCGGACATGCAGAGATGATTTTCAGTGCGGCAGGCGCATAAACAGCCTTGCCAGCCGTTCGGGCAGTTGGCCAAATGGAGTCGGTGCTACGATTATTTCCAATGTACAGCACTGAACAACATACAGGACACAAAATGACCTCGGGAAAAATTCTTGTCGCTCAAGGTGGCGGCCCGACCGCCGTGATTAACCAATCGCTGGTTGGCGTGGCGCTGGAGGCGCGGCGTTTTCGTGGCATTGAGCATGTGTATGGTGCCCGTCACGGCGTGCGCGGCATCATCAACGAGGATTTCGTGCATTTGACGCAGGAGACCAGTCATAACCTGGAAATGGTCGCCAATACCCCGTCCTCAGCGTTGGGGTCCACACGCGACAAGCCGGATGTGAAGTATTGCCAGGAGATATTCAAGGTGCTGCAGGCACACGAGATCGGACATTTCTTCTACATTGGTGGAAACGACTCTTCCGATACGGTACGCATCGTTAGCGCTGAAGCGAAGAGGGCGGGCTATCCGTTGCGCTGCGTGCATATTCCGAAGACCATCGATAACGATCTCGTCGGCAATGACCATACGCCCGGCTTTCCCTCGGCGGCGCGCTTTGTGGCGCAAGCGTTTGCCGGTGCCAATCTGGACAATGCGGCGTTGCCGGGCGTTTATGTCGCCGTGGTGATGGGGCGACACGCTGGATTCCTGACCGCGGCTTCCACCCTGGGCAAGAAGTTTCCCGATGACGGTCCGCACCTGATCTATCTTCCAGAGCGCAACTTTGTGTTGGCCAATTTTCTGGCCGATGTCAAAGCCACCTACGAGCGGCTGGGGCGATGTGTGATTGCAGTATCCGAGGGCATCCACGACAGTTCCGGAGCCCTGATTGCCAGCAAGCTCGCCACGCACACAGAGCATGACGCGCATGGCAACGTGCAGCTTTCGGGCAGCGGCGCGCTGGCCGATCTGCTGTGCGAAGAGATCAGGAGCAAGCTGGGTATCAAGCGGGTGCGTGGCGATACGCTGGGCTACTTGCAGCGCTCTTTTATTGGTTGCGTTTCCGATGTGGATCAGCGTGAGGCGCGCGAGGTGGGCGAGAAGGCCGTGCAGTTCGCCATGTGGGGCAAGTGCGATGGTTCAGTCGCCATCAAGCGGACCGGTTTCTACTCGGTCGATTACGAGTTGCTGCCACTCGATGCCGTGGCGGGTCAATCGCGCGCCATGGAAGATGAATTCATCACCGCCAGCGGCACCGATGTGACCGATGCGTTTCGTCTGTACCTGCGCCCCCTGCTGGGCTCCGGCATGCCCGATGCATTTCGACTGCGCACCAACCCGGTGGCCAAGGTGCTGCGCCCCACCTGATGCCGACGCCGACTGGACTCAGTAGGCGCTGCTTGCGCCAGTCAATCAAAGGCTACGGACTGATTGATCTCTTGACGTTTTTGCCGGAGATGTCGCAGGGGACGCGCAAGTCGCGCACTGCTTGTCCGGCTTGTGGCGCGGGATCCGCAGCGGCAGAAAGCTCAGGGCCATCCGGCACCAGGGTGGTCAACCCGCAACGTGTCAATGCGCCCTGCCCGGAGTTCGCGCAAGCGCCGAAAATCATTGAATTGGCGTCGACCTTCAATGCGGTCAAACAACTGCGTTGACAGGATGAACAGCGTGCGTCGATCAGCGCCATCGAGCATGCAGGCGACGGCATCACCGTTCACGGCCACGCGGTGAGTCACCTCGCCACCCTCGCGCACGCGGAGCACTTCGCGCGTGGGAGGTGATGCAAGCCATATCGCTCCGTCAGCGTCAAGGCAGATGCCATCGGGCCGACCCCCCCCCTCGGGCATCGCCCAGACCCTGCGCCCATGCAGTGCGCCGTCATCCGCAATGTTGAAGGCGGTAAGGCGGCCTGCGAATGTCTCGGCGATGATCAGTGTGCGTCCGTCGGGGGTGATGACGCAGCCATTGGGAAACAGCAACTGGTCTGCCACCGCGCGCGCGGAGCCGTCGGGGCTGACACACACGAGAGTCGTCGTGACGGGCTTGTCACCCGATTCGTAATTGAAGCCCCAGTTGCCCACATAGGCACGACCCTTGCCATCCACCACCATGTCGTTGCACGTGGCGGGCGCCAGCGTTGAAAGATCAGCGTGAACTGCCCAATGGCCGCCCTCCTGGCGCAGCAATTGACGCGTCTCGCCCGGCGACCACAAGGAGCTGACCCTCAGGCAGCCAGCCCAGGCCTGAGGGGCGCAGCAGGCCGTCAGCAATCACATCGACTTCACCCCCTGCGGTGATGCGCAATACCTTGCCATCCGCAATGTCAGAGCACCATAGCGCGCCATTGTGCCAGCGTGGGTCTTCCGGAAAGATCAAGCCACGCACAAAAGGCGTCAGCGCTTCGGCGGGAATGCGGTTCCTCCTGCTGGCTTGCATGGCGATATCCTTGTGTGTGGCGTATGAGTGCGATTGGACGCGCTTCACCGCTGACCCGTCAAGTGATGGGTGTGGCGCATGATGGCGCGCAAAAGGAAGGTCGACCGACATGAACACCCTCGCTTCTCCTGAATTTATCTGGCAAACCACATTGCCTTAATGAACTGAACATTGATCATGAGCCAAGACTTTGATTTGGTGATGTTCGATCTGGACGGCACCCTGATCGAAACCGCGCCGGAAATTGCCGCCGCCGTCAACGACACGCTGCGCCGCTTCGATCTGCCCACGGTGACGCAAAGCCAGGTAAACGACTGGATTGGCCGTGGCACGCAGGAGTTGCTGCTTCTGGCGCTGGCTTTCAGCGGTAAAACCGATGTGGCGAAGGTGCGATCCAGCGACCGTTTTGCGCTGATTCTGGCTGAATTTGATCAGCACTATCAGTGCCGCTGTGGCACCCGCAGCCAGCTCTATCCCGGGGTGCGCGAAACACTGGTTGCGCTACGCGCCCTTGGCATCAAGCTGGCGCTGGTGACCAACAAGGAAGGCCGCTACACCAGCACGGTGCTCAAGGCTCACCAGTTGACGCCGCTGTTTGATCGGATCGTCAGCGGTGATACACTGCCTACCAAAAAACCCGACCCAGCAGGCATCCAGAGCTGCCTGGCAGCCTTCGGCGTGCCGCGCCAGCGCGCGCTGTTCGTGGGGGATTCGAGCATTGACGTCGCCACCGCGCGCAACGCGGGCGTGGCGGTCTGGGCGCTGCCATATGGCTACAACATGGGTGAGGCGATCGAAGCCAGTGCGCCAGACCGGGTCATTGATGATTGCTCTGAGCTCCTGAAAAAATAGCTACTTGAGCACGGTTATGGCGTGTTCGTCTTCAATGTCAACAACCTGAAACAGCTCCAGGTCAGCATGGAAGCTGCCCAAGTCACCGGCATCACACCAGCATCGACTATGCGCAGGCCGCGTATGCCGCGCACCCGCGCAGCGAGTCGGCTTCCCGGGCTGAGGTTGCAGACACTGGCGGTAGCGCGATTCTCGCTGATGACGCAAAGCGTCGGCAAGCAGTTACCATTCGCTTTTGCGCCTCATCCATCTACAAGGACTGCTTTCCCGCGCTTTACCATTCCCCCGCCTCACTCATGCCCATGCAAGACTCCATTCCCCGCATTGACCCGCAGGATACGCCCGATGGCCGGGCGCTGGTCGTGCGCGGCGCGTGGACGGCGGCAGGCCTGACCGGCCAGACGGTGTGGGATGGGCTGACGGCGCAGCTTCAGAGCCTGGGCAGCGACCTGTCTGCCAGCCACTGGAATCTCAGCCAGATCGACAAGCTCGACTATCTTGGCGCGCAGGTGCTTTGGCAGCATTGGGGCCGCGAGTGGCCGAAGCAGTTGCAGATTGAACCCGACCAGCGTGCCGTGCTGGAGACCGTTGCCAAATTCACCGTCAGTCCGCCAAGAGCACGCAAACCCGGCTGGACCGAGCCGCTCGTCATTCTGGGAAACCGGGCGCTTGGGCTGCTGGACCATGCCAAAGGGCTGCTGCGGCTGATTGGGCAGTTGCTGCTTGACATCCTGCGGCTGATCCGGCGTCCGCACGAGGGGCCGTGGCGCGACTTCTCCGGCCATCTGTATCACATTGGTGCCACGGCGCTGCCCATCACCGCGCTGGTGGGGTTTTTGATTGGTGTGGTACTGGCCTACCTGCTGTCGCAGCAGCTGCGAAAGTTTGGCGCCGATACCTTCATCGTCGACATTCTGGGCATTTCACTGATCCGCGAACTCGGCCCGGTGCTGGCCGCCATACTGATTGCCGGGCGTAGCGGCTCGGCCATCACGGCGCAGATCGGCGTGATGCGGGTCACCGAAGAGCTCGATGCCATGCGCGTCATGGGCATTGCGCGGGGCTTTCGGCTGGTGATGCCGCGCGCGCTGGCGCTGGCAGTGGGGATGCCGCTGATCAGTCTCTGGACCACTCTGGCGGCGCTGCTGGGCGGCATGCTGGCCGCCGACATTTCGATGGACGTGACGCCCTCGTATTTCATCCACTCGCTGCCGGCTGCGGTGGATGTGGCCAACCTGACGCTGGCCACCGCCAAGTCCATCGTGTTCGGCTTGCTGATTGCGCTGGTGGGATGCCACTATGGCCTGCGCGTCAAACCCAACACCGAGAGTCTGGGGCAAGGCACCACGGCCTCGGTGGTCACGTCGATCACGGTGGTGATTCTGGTTGATGCGCTGTTTGCGGTGCTATTCAAAAATGTCGGCATATGACTGATCCGGTAGTTGAAATTCGCAAGCTATGCACCGTTTTCCAGAATGGCGAGAAGACCTCCGTGGTGCACAAGGATCTGGACTTGACGGTGGAGCGCGGCGAGGTGGTGTCGCTGGTGGGCGGTTCGGGCACCGGAAAAACGGTGCTGCTGCGCCAGATACTGGGTCTGGAAACGCCGACCCGGGGCGAGATCACCGTGCTGGGCAAGCCGGCCGCCGAGTTGGGCAAGCGCGGTGCGGCGCGCCGTGTCGGCATGCTGTTTCAGCATGGTGCCTTGTTTTCGGCCTTCACCGTGCTGGAAAATATTGCCTTCCCGCTGCGTGAACTCAGGACCCTGCCGGACGGGCTGATCCGTGAAGCGGCCATGGTCAAGCTGCAAATGGTCGGTCTGGGCCCGGAGGTGGCCGACAAGATGCCGAGCGACTTGTCGGGCGGCATGATCAAGCGAGTGGGGCTGGCGCGCGCCCTTATCATGGACCCGCCGCTGCTGCTGCTCGACGAACCCACGTCGGGGCTGGACCCGGAAAGCGCCGATGGTTTTTGCTCGTTGTTGCGTTCGCTGCACCAGGGCATGGAACTGACGGTGGTGCTGGTCACGCACGATCTGGACACCTTGTTTGAACTGAGTACCCGCATTGCCGTGCTGGCTGACCAGGAGGTCATCATCAACGATGTGCCCGAAAAAGTGGTGGCGTTTCCCCATCCCTTTATTCAGGCATTTTTCCTCGGGGAACGGGGGCAACGCGCGATGGCGCTGCTGCGCAAACGTCCTGCAACCGTTTAAAAAAGCAGAAAGGTTTTCAACATGGAAAACAAAGCTCATGCGCTGGCCGCTGGCGCGTTTGTGCTGGTCGTGTCGGCCTTGCTGGCCCTACTGGCGATCTGGCTCACACGCGACAGCACCCAGCGCGATCTGTATGAATTGAGCACTCCTCAAACCATCTCGGGGCTGCAACCGCAGTCGGCGGTGCGCTATCGCGGCGTGCCGGTCGGTAAGGTCGAGTTGATCGGCTTTGATGCCAAGGTCAAGGGCAATGTGCTGATTCGTGTTTCCATAGACCGCGCCGCGCCCGTGACTAAATCGACGTTTGCCACGGTGGCTTACCAGGGCGTGACGGGGCTGGGCTTCATCCAGCTCGACAGCAATGACGCAGCGGCGGAACGGCTGGTGCCTAACGACGAAGATCCGCCGCGCATACCACTCAAGCCCGGTACTCTCGACAAATTACTCAAGCAGACCGAGGTCATTTTCAACCAAGCGGAGCAGGTCAGCACACGTCTGAACAAGCTGCTTTCCGATGAGAACCAGCAGGCCGTCAGCACTGCCGTCATACAGCTGAGTGAAACCGCCAGCAGCCTAAACCGCGTGGCCAAAGGCCTGGAGCCCACGGTGGCCACCTTGCCCGCCCTGTCGCGCGATACTCATGAAACCGTCCAGTCGGTGAAAGCCGCAGCCGACGAGGTGCGCACCACGGCGCGGCGCCTGAATGAAAAGGGTGGGCCGCTTGACAAGCTTTCGCAAGGCGGCACGGCCCTGGCCGCAGGCGTGCAAACCTTCAGTGCCGCCACGCTGCCCAAGCTGGGCGAGGTGGCCGATGAAACGGCACGCGCCATGCGCCAGTTGCGGCGCACCGTGAATGCGGTGGACGAAAACCCGCAGGCGCTGATTTTTGGCAACGGGCCGTCGGTGCCGGGTCCGGGCGAGGCAGGATTTTCAGCAACTGGAGAGAAAAAATGATGCCACGGTTTTTCAAAGATCGGCAAAACGCCATGTATTCAATGGCTAATGGCATTTTTATATTCATGACTGTGGTCTGGCTGCTGGCTGGCTGCGCGCTGCCCAACAAGCCGACGCGTCCCGCCATGTACGATTTCGGGCCGGGTGTTCAGTCCACCCGGTCTGCCACGCACCAGCTGCCTTTGACCGTTTTGTCGCCGCTGGCGATTGCCGACATTGCCACCTCTGGCGGCGCGCTGGAAAATACGGCGGTGCTGTACCGTCTGGCTTACCTTGACGCGCAGCAGTTGCGCCCTTATTCGCAGGCGCGCTGGAGCATGCCGCCCGCGCAACTGGTGCAGCAGCGTTTGCGCGAGCAGTTGAGCCAGCGCCGTGCCGTGATCCAGGCTGGGGAAGGCGTGGCCCTCAACCGTGGCCAGAACGCCGCGCTACCGCTGCTGCGACTGGAGTTGCAGGAGTTCAGTCAGTTGTTCAGCTCGCCTGATGCCAGCGTGGGCCTGATTCGGCTGCGCGCCACCCTGGTGGAAGTCACATCCGTTGGCGAAAAATTGGTGGGGCAACGCAATCTGGTGGTGCAGCGGCCCGCCACCAGTGCCGACGCTCCCGGCGGCGTGCGCGCGCTGACGGCGGCCACCGACGCCGCCATTGAAGAGCTCGATCAGTGGCTTGATACGCTACAAAAATAACAGTTGCCTGCGCTCGCTCTGTATGGGGGTTCAGGCCAATAAATAACAATAGTTCCTGGAGTTTTTCCAGCTCGGCCGCTCTCAGCCGCGCAGCACCGGGAACAGAGTACTCAAGCCACCGGCCATCACCTCCACCGCCAGCGCCGCCAGGATCAGGCCCATCAAACGGGTCATGACATTGATGCCGGTCTTGCCCAGCACTCGGGCAATCGGTTGGGCCAGGGAAAAACACAGGGCCGTCGCCAGCGCGATCACCACACCATAACCGACCAATGTGCCAAGCTGAAAAAACGTCTTGGCTTTTTCGGCGTAAATCACCACGGTGGACATGGTCGCCGGGCCGGTGAGCAAGGGAATGGTCAGCGGCACCACGGCAATGCTGGCGCCCCTGGCCGCCTTTTCCGCGCCGTCTTCCATCTCGTGGGTTTGCGGCTTGGCCTCGGCGGGTTGAGCATTGAGCATGTTCATGGAACTGATCAGCAACAGCATGCCGCCGCCGACCTGAAAGCTGGACAGCGAGATGCTGAAAAATTCGAGAATTTGCAAGCCAGCCAGCGCGCTTGCGGCAATCACCACAAAAGCGCTGAACGACGCGACCGCGATGGTACGCCGCCGCTGCGCCCTGGAAAACCCCTGCGTGTAGTGAATAAAAAACGGCACAATGGCCAGAGGATTAACAATGGCCAGCAGCGTCACCAGCGGTTTGATGTTCATTAGCGTCCTCCCGATACGTCAAGCAACGCGCCGGTGATGTAGCTCGCATTGTCGCTGAGCAGCCAGATGATCGACTCGGCAACCTCCCGGGCGCTTCCGGGGCGTTGCATCGGTACCTGGGGCGCCAGATCCCACGCGCGGCCGGGCAGGCCACCCGAGGCATGAATCTCCGTTTCGATGAGTCCGGGGCGTACCGCGTTGACGCGAATGCCTTCGGCCGCCACTTCTTTCGAAAGGCCGATGGTGAAGGTGTCAATCGCTCCCTTGGCTGCGGCGTAGTCCACATACTGGCCGGGGGCACCGAGCCGTGCCGCCGCGCTCGACACGTTGACAATGGCGCCGCCCGTTCCGCCATGACGCGTGCTCATGCGCCTGACGGCTTCGCGTGCGCACAGAAACGATCCGAACACATTGATCTCAAATATGCGCTGCAGTCGCTGCAGCGTGATGGCATCGACGCGGGTAGTCTGGTCCACCACGCCCGCGTTGTTGACCAGCGCGGTCAAGCGGCCGAGCCGGGCATCAATGGATGCAAACATCGCCAGCACCTGTGCCTCCCTCGCTACATCGGCCTGCACCGCGATGGCCTGACCGCCGATCTCGTGGATCTGGCGCACCACTGCATCGGCCGCCAGCGACTTCACCTGGTAGTTAACGGCCACCGCATAGCCCTGACGGGCCGCCAGCAGGGCCGTCGCCGCGCCAATGCCGCGCGAGCCGCCCGTGATCAAAATAACCTTGGACAAATCAGACCTCCTGCAAAAAATCGCAATCCCGGTTAAAAACGGGATTGCGGTGAAACACTGTACCGTAATGAATGCCCATTCCCGCAGACCATGATGGAGGCTATTGTGAACACCACGGTGGACTATTACTTTTCACCCCAAAGCCCTTGGACTTACCTGGGGCACGAACGTTTTGCGCAGGTAGCGCGCGCGGCCGATGCTGCGGTGCGGGTGTTGCCGATTGATCTGGGCAAGGTGTTTCCGGTCTCGGGCGGCTTGCCGCTGGGCCAGCGCGCACCACAGCGCCAAGCCTATCGGTTGCTGGAGATGCGGCGCTATTCAGACTTTCTGCATACGCCACTGAATCTTCAGCCCAGATTTTTCCCGGTGTCCGGCGACGCCGCCGCGTGCCTCATCATCACCGTGGACCTGCACGACGGCGCCGACGCCGCGATGAAAATCAGCGGCGCGCTTTTCACGGCGGTGTGGGTGCGCGAGCGCAACATTGCCGACCAGACAGTGCTGGCCGAATTGCTGGCGGAATGCGGTTTGCCCGCCGGGCGGATCGGGCAGTCACACGATCCAGCGATTCAGCAACGCTACGAGGCCAACACCCGGAAGGCGATGGAGGCGGGCGTGTTCGGTGCGCCCAGCTATGTCATCGATGGCGAACTTTTTTGGGGCCAGGATCGGCTTGACTTTGTTGCGCGCAAACTCGCGGCCTGAAGCGCGAGGCTGGATTTTTTTAACGAACCATCAAGGATCTGAACATATGAGTCAACCCAAGGGCCAATTCGTCCACCTCACCGCAGCCGATGGCACCCAGGTGCCTGCCTATGTGGCGCAACCGGCTGGTCCGGCCAAGGGGGCCATCGTGGTGCTGCAGGAAATATTCGGCGTCAATGCGCACATCCGCGCCGTGGCCGATGGCTATGCGGCAGCGGGTTACCTGGCCGTGGCCCCGGCTCTTTTTGAGCGCGTCAAGCCCGGGGTGGAGCTGGGCTACAGCGAAGTAGACATGAAGGAGGGCTTCGGCTACAAGACGGCCGTGGCGGCGCTGCCCGACCCGGGTGTGATGCCCGACATTCAGGCGGCCATTGGGTATGCGGCGAAGGCATCAGGCGGCAAGGTGGGCATGGTGGGTTTTTGCTGGGGCGGGCTTTTGACCTGGCGCGCGGCCTGCTCGCTCAATGGGCTGGCGGCCGCCGTGACTTACTATGGCGGTGGCATGACGGCTGCGGACGAAGCAGCCCGCAAACCCCGGGTGCCTGTGCTCGCACACTTTGGCGACCAGGATCAATGGATTGGACTCGACACCATCGAGGCGTTCAGGAAGGCTCAGCCCGGTGTACAGGTGCAGATCTACAACGCCAATCACGGCTTCAATTGCGACCAGCGTGGCTCCTACAACCAAGCTGCGGCTCAGTTGGCACGCGAGCGAACGTTGACGTTTTTTACGGCCAAACTGGCCTGAGAGTCTGTTGAAATCTGCCGCCCAGGTTCAGTGCCCCGAGCGTGCCAGATAGCGTTTGCGCCAGAACACCAGTACCACCACCACGACCAGCAGCGTCATGAAGCCAGCGGTCCACCAGAAGCCCGAAAAAGTGTGAATGATGGGCATGAACTCGAAGTTCATGCCGAAAAATCCGGTGATCAGGTTCAGCGGCAAAAAGATGGCCGTCAGCGCTGTGAGCGTGCGCATGATGTCGTTGGTGCGGTGGCTCTGCGCCGAAAAGTGCATCTGCACCGCCGTTTCGGCGTTGTGCTCCAGACGCTGCACGTGGTGCACCACGCGCTCAATGTGTTCGAGCACGTCACGCGAACGGATTTTGAGCAGCTCGCGCTCGCGCTGGGCACCAGGCGAGTTGCCGTCGGGCCAGGTTTCCATGGAGTCAATCCAGTCCTGCAGTGCCGCATGCTGGTCTTCGCAAATTTCATCCAGGTAGTGCAGGCCCAGGCGGGCGTCGAGCACTGAATTCCAGTTGCTGAAGCGCGTGGCGGGGTTGAGCAGCTCGGACTGCCAGTGGTCGAGCTGGCGCGTCAGTTGGTGCCGCAGCGCCAGGTAGCCATCGACCATCTGGTTGACGATGCGCAGCATCAGGTCGGCCGGGCTGGTGGGCAGCTTCACGCCGCTGGTGGCGTTGAGCAGTTTGAGCGCGTAGGCATCACGCACGGCGCAGCCGGCTGGATGCACCGTCAGCAGGACGCGGTCAAATACCACAAAACCCACGGGGCTGGTGTTGATGCGCTTGAGTATCGGTGGCCCACTGTGCTTCACGCGTGCAGGCGAGGTTTCACCGGGCGGAACGATGCCAGTTTCGGTGTGCCCGGTGGTCAGGCGGCGAAACACCAGCATGTCGTACTGGGAGGTGTAGTCGTAATGCGATGGCAACTGCTGGTTCAGCAAGTCAGAGACATGCAGATCGACCAACTGGGTGCCGCAGAGGGCTTGCAGGCTCGCCTGGATGCGTGCCTGCAGCGTTTCAAACTCAAGCCGCTCGCAGGCGATCCAGACAAAGCCCTGCTCCGGTGGTTGTGCTGGCAGGGTGTCGGTCTCGGTAATGCACTGGCTGGCGGGGTTGATGTTGAACACGCGCATGAAAGTCTAAGCCCCTGTCTTCGCCATGTTGATGTATGGAATTGGTGTATTTTCCTTATAAAACAGTTGCTGCTCGCTATTTTTATATGGCAAACCACAGTCAGGCTGTTTTTTCCGGTTCAGCCCTTGTTAAGCTTTTTGGCGGCATCGATTGCAAAGTACGTCAGCACGCCGTCGGCCCCGGCGCGCTTGAAGGCCAGCAGGCTTTCCATCATGACTGCGTCGTGGTCGAGCCAGCCGTTTTGCGCGGCAGCCTTGAGCATGGCGTATTCACCGCTGACCTGGTAGGCGAAGGTTGGCACGCCGAATTCGTCTTTTACCCGGCGCACTACGTCCAGGTAGGGCATGCCGGGCTTGACCATCACCATGTCGGCGCCCTCGGCAATGTCCATGGCAACTTCGCGCAGCGCTTCGTCACTGTTGCCGGGGTCCATTTGATAGACTTTCTTGTCGGCCTTGCCCAGGTTGCCCGCCGAGCCCACGGCATCGCGAAACGGACCATAAAACGCGCTCGCGTACTTGGCGCTGTAGGCCATGATGCGGGTATGGATGAAATTCTGGCTTTCCAGTGCCTGGCGGATGGCGCCGATGCGGCCATCCATCATGTCGCTGGGGGCCACAATATCGACGCCGGCCTCGGCCTGTGTGAGGGCCTGCTGAACCAGTACTTCCACCGTCTCGTCATTCATGATGTAGCCGTTGCTGTCCGGCAGGCCGTCCTGGCCGTGGCTGGTGAACGGGTCCAGCGCCACGTCGGTCATCACGCCGAGCTCCGGAAAGCGTTTCTTCAGTTCGCGCACGACGCGCGGCACCAACCCCTCGGGGTTCAGCGCTTCGGCACCGTCAGGGGTTTTGAGCGATGTGTCAATCACCGGAAACAGCGCCATCACCGGAATGCCCAGTTTCACGCATTCTTCGGCCACCGGCAGCAGCAGGTCGAGGCTGAGCCGCTCCACGCCCGGCATCGAGGCAACTACTTCCCGGCGCTGGCTGCCATCGGTGACAAACACGGGGTAAATCAGGTCGTGGGGCGTGAGGACATGCTCGCGAACCAGGTTGCGTGTGAAACTGTCACGGCGCAGGCGGCGCGGGCGGCCCAGGGGAAAAGGTGCGAAGTTGGAGGCGTGGTGTGTCATGGTCAAATTGTGCCAAAGCTTTTGGGCTAGGTATGAATTATTTAGCAAGTGCACTCTGCCCGCCGACCGTGGTCAGCTTTACATTGGAATTTGTAGCTTTCCTTGCAAAAGCATTGTCAAGGCTTGTCCGGGGTGTATAGAATTGTCAGGTGCAGTTACCAAATTGGCAACTGCATCCCGCTTTTCCTCCCTGAGCGGGGCCTTTGCGCGTAACCGCAAAAAAGGCTTGCAGCCCGGCTGGCCGTTGCGTCATCCGGGCGTTTTTTTGTTGCCCAAAGCATGGGGCTTACACTAGGCGGATGCTGATGCTTTGGGTCAAATCGTTCCATATTGTTTTTATCGCCAGCTGGTTTGCGGGACTTTTTTACCTGCCGCGCATTTTTGTGAATCTGGCCATGGTGCCGCCGGAAAGCGTGGCAGAACGCGAGCGCCTGCTTCTGATGGCCCACAAGTTGCTGCGTTTCACCACGCTGCTGGCCTTTCCAGCCGTGGCGACAGGCTTATGGCTGTACCTTGGGTACCACATCGGGTTCGGTCCGGGCAATGGCTGGATGCACGCTAAGTTGACCATTGTGGTGCTGGTGATTGGTTATCACCATGCCTGCAGCCGGGTGTTGGCCAAGTTTGATCAGAACCTCAACACGCGCAGCCATGTCTGGTTTCGCTGGTTCAATGAAGTACCGATTGTCTTGATGCTCATTATTGTTATTCTGGTGGTGGTCAAGCCCTTTTACTAGCCTGCCGCCGTTTCAGCGCAAACGTCATGGATCGGCAACCCTCTCTTTCTCCAACGGTGCCCACAGCACAACGTACCGCAGCTTGGCCGCTGGCTCTGGCGACCGTCTGTCTGATCGTTTATGCCAGCCTGTATCCCTTTGCCGACTGGCGTAACCAGGGCATCTCGCCGCTGCGGTTTTTGACCGCACCGTTGCCACGCTATTGGACTGGTTTTGATGTTGGTGCGAACCTGCTGGGCTATGCGCCGCTGGGTTTTTTGCTGGCGCTGTCGGCGCTGCGCAGCCGGCGCGTGCGTTGGGCTATCAGCGTGGCAGTGGTGAGCGCTGGGCTGTTGTCGCTCACTATGGAAACGCTTCAAAGCTACCTGCCTTCGCGTGTTCCGTCCAATGTCGATCTGACGCTCAATACACTGGGTGCATGGATCGGCGCCTGTGGTGCCTGGGCGCTTGAGAAAGCTGGCGTGGTGGATCGCTGGAGCCGCTTCAGGGCGCACTGGTTCTCCCAGGATGCACGGGGCGCATTGGTGTTACTGATGCTTTGGCCACCGGCACTGCTGTTTCCTGCCGCAGTACCCATGGGTCTTGGTCAGGTATTTGAACGGCTGGAATCCGCGCTTGCAGAGGCCCTGATTAATACGCCTTTTCTGGAGTGGATGCCGGTGCGCGATGTGGAGTTGCAGCCACTGGTGCCGATTGCCGAACTCCTTTGCGTGGCGTTGGGCGCGCTCATCCCCTGTTTGCTGGGCTACTGTGTGATCCGTGCGCTCTCGCAGCGGGCGGCGTTCGCGGTGGTGATGATCGCCGCCGGCGTTGCGACGTCGGCCTTGTCAGCGGCGCTCAGCTATGGGCCGCAGCATGCTTGGGCCTGGCTTGATGTGCCGGTGCAGGTCGGCCTGGGGCTCGCGGTGGTGCTGGCTGCGCTGCTACTGGCAGTGCCGCGCCGCGCTGCCGCCGCACTGACGCTGCTGGCGCTGGCGGTTCAGTTGGGGCTGCTCAATCAAGCGCCGGCCGACCCCTATTTTGCGCAAACGCTGCAGACTTGGGAGCAGGGGCGCTTCATCAGGTTCCATGGCGTGGTGCAGTGGCTGGGCTGGCTCTGGCCCTATGCGGCATTACTTTATGTCCTGGTGCGGCTCTCGGGCCGCGAACACGCTCCGACCGGCGAAACGTAAAATCGACCCATGATTTCTTCCCTTTCCCAAGACACCTCTTTAAACAAATCGGCCGCATCAGTGGCCACCGCCGGCTCCTATTACGAGCGCCATATTTTCTTTTGCCTGAACCAGCGCAGCAATGGCGAGGCATGCTGCGCCAACCACCGCGCCCAAGAGGCTTTTGACCGCTGTAAAGCGCAAGTCAAGGCCGCCGGACTGGCCGGGCCGGGCCGGGTTCGGGTCAACAAGTCCGGTTGCCTGGATCGGTGCGCGGCGGGACCAGTGGTGGTGGTCTATCCAGAAGCTGTCTGGTACACCTATGTGGATACCAGCGACATTGATGAGATTGTTGAGTCGCACCTCAAAAACGGCAAGGTGGTGAAGCGCTTGTTGGTGCCGACGCATGTGGGACGTTAAGCAGAGCTTCCCTGTGAACTGTATTTGAGCGAAAGACACCCTTGTGAACTCCCAAACCCGAAAATCAAGCTTTCAAGGTCCGGTGGGTGCGCTTGAAATCGCAGTTGACGCACCAGTTGGCAGCTCCCGTGGCGTGGCCGTCATTGCCCATCCGCACCCTCTGTTTGGCGGCACCATGGACAACAAGGTGGTGCAGACGCTGGCGCGAGCCTTTGTTCAGTGCGGCTGGACGGCGGTGCGGTTTAACTTTCGGGGCGTGGGTGGCAGTGTTGGCTGCCACGACGAGGGTCGGGGCGAACTGGATGATTTCCTGGCGGTGGTGCAGTACGCCGCGCCGACGCGAGAAAGTCAGAGCGCGTTGGCGTTGGCCGGGTTTTCGTTTGGCGCGTTTGTCACCACGCACGCCTTTGAGCGCCTCAATCCCATCCGCAACATTCAAAAGCTGGTGCTGGTTGGCACCAGCGTCAGCCGGGCGAGCGCCGCCCCGATTGACAAGGCCGCCCACCTCAAAACCCTGGTTGTGCATGGTGAGCAGGACGACACGGTGCTGCTGCCGGCGGTGATGGACTGGGCCCGGCCGCAGGCACTTCCTGTTACGGTTGTGCCCGGGATTGGCCATTTCTTTCATGGACAATTGCCCTTACTGAAAAATCTGGTGATCCGTCATCTGGCTTCGCCCGCATATTGAATTTATTCAGACTATCGCGCTCTCATCCTTTCATTCCACCTTTTTACCTCCTCCTACCGACCACCTGACATGCAATGTTCACTCAAGGCCCCCGTCGGCCTGCGCGGCTTAGCCGCCTCTTTTGTTCTGGTTTTCTCTGTTGCGCTGCCCGCCGCGCGTGCCCAGGTCCCACAGCCGCCCGAGATCGCTGCGCGTTCCTATCTGCTGCTGGATGTCACGGCCAACCAGATACTCGCCGCCAAAGACATTGATTCCCCCGTCGAGCCAGCCTCGCTGACCAAGTTAATGACCGAATACCTGGTGTTCGACGCACTCAAATCCAAAAAAATCAGCCTCAAGCAAACCCTCGGCGTCAGCGAGCGCGCCTGGAAAATGCCTGGTTCGCGCATGTTCATCGATCCCAAGATGCAGGTGCCGGTCGAAGACCTCATCAAGGGCATGATCGTTCAATCAGGCAACGACGCTACCATGGCGCTGGCCGAGGGCGTGGGCGGCACGGCCGAGCACTTTGTGCAGCTCATGAATGAGCAGGCCAAGGCGCTGGGGATGAAGTCAACAACTTACAAAAATCCGGAAGGCCTGACTGAGCCGGGCCATACCACCACCGCGCGCGACCTGAGCATTCTGGCCACCCGCCTGATGCACGATTTCCCAGACTACATCGGCTATTCAGCAATCAAGAAATACCGTTACCCCGGCACACCCACCGCCAACGACACCAACCGTAATACCCTGCTATTTCGTGACCCCACGGTGGATGGCCTCAAAACCGGCCACACAGAGGCGGCCGGCTATTGCCTGATTGCCACGGCCAAGCGCGACTTCCCCAATTTGGGGACCGGTAGTGCGCCAGGCGGACGGCGCCTGCTGGCCATTGTGCTGGGAACGAACAGCGACAGCGCCCGCGCCAGTGAGTCGCAAAAGTTGCTGAACTGGGGTTATACCGCGTTTGAGGATGTGAAATTGTTTGATGCGGGCCAGGCCGTCGCCCAGCCTTCAGTCTGGAAAGGCAAGTCCGCCACCGTTAAATTGGGCCGTCCAGAAGCCATCGTGGTGGCGGTGGCGGCCGGCAGTGCGCCCAAAATCAAAACCCAAGTGGCACGGCCTGACCCGCTGGTGGCTCCGTTTGTGAAAGGTCAGTCTCTTGGAGTGCTCAAGGTTATGCTGGGCGACAATCCCTCGCCGGTGACTGAGGTGCCACTGGTAGCGCTGGAAGGTGTTGAAGAAGCAGGCATTCTCGGGCGCGCTTGGGATTCCATCCGGCTCTGGATCAAGTAACGGGAACTGCGGCAACAGGGTTGTCAGTGGTTAATTTTCTTCTTCTATGATAGATTTTTGTCTATTAAATGGATATTAAACAAGAAGTGTGCGCTAACTACTTCAATGGTTAGGCGTGCGTGGTATGAAGACTGAGGGAGTAATTCGGTGAGCAGTTATTGACTTCTGCGCCGCATGAAAATCACCACAGTCGCCGGGTATTGCTTGAGCCTTCTGGTTATCCGGTTTATACTAGAAAGCTTTTCCGCTTTTGGTGCGGAGAAGTTTTTATAGTTTTCTGAGCGTTTAGGGACGTTTTCCAATGCCAACCATCAATCAATTAGTCCGTCAGGGGCGCGAGGTCGAAAAGATCAAGTCCAAAAGCCCTGCGATGGAAAATTCTCCGCAGCGCCGCGGTGTGTGCACCCGTGTGTACACCACGACGCCAAAAAAGCCAAACTCCGCTCTGCGTAAAGTCGCCAAAGTGCGCTTGACCAACGGGTTTGAAATCATTTCCTACATTGGCGGCGAAGGCCACAACCTGCAGGAACACAGCGTGGTGCTGGTTCGTGGCGGTCGTGTCAAGGACTTGCCTGGTGTGCGTTACCACATTGTTCGTGGCTCGCTTGACTTGCAAGGTGGTGAAAGACCGCAAGCAGTCGCGTTCCAAATACGGTGCCAAGCGCCCCAAGAAGGCCTGATCTCCCGGCTTAATTGCCGCAACCGGCTCGAACTTTGTCGTTTGCGTCAGAAGAAGTTGTCAAAGAAATTTGATATCCATCCTTCAAAAAAGGTGCTCTGAAATTACCCTGGCAGGTGTTTCAAGCGAAGTGACCCAAGTGCAAATTGGTTGCACCGGTCGAGTAAGTGAGGGTTTTGATAACTCTCGCGGTGCTGCCTGAACAGTGGTGCCAACTGAAGCAAAGAGGTGAAAAAATGCCACGTCGTCGCGAAGTCCCTAAACGTGAAATTCTCCCTGATCCAAAATTTGGCGATGTCGATCTTGCCAAATTCATGAATGTGATCATGCAAGGCGGCAAAAAGGCCGTCGCAGAGCGCATCATCTACGGCGCTCTGGAGCAAATCGAAAAAAAGAATCCCGGCAAAGACCCGCTGGAGGCTTTCCACATGGCTATTGGCAATATCAAGCCCATGGTTGAGGTGAAATCCCGCCGCGTCGGGGGTGCCAATTACCAGGTGCCGGTTGAAGTGCGTCCGGTTCGTCGCATGGCTCTTGCCATGCGCTGGCTCAAGGAAGCTGCAAAGAAACGTGGCGAAAAGTCCATGTCCCTGCGTTTGGCCAATGAGTTGATGGAGGCCACAGAAGGCCGTGGCGGCGCCATGAAAAAGCGTGACGAAGTTCACCGCATGGCCGAAGCCAACAAGGCCTTCAGTCACTTCCGTTTCTAATTTATCGATTGCAGTGTTTGCAGCGCTGATTTGACGAGTTGCCGAGTGATCCCGAGGTGCCAACCACCTTGGGATTTGCTGGTTCAACCCCAATTCTGCTGGCCAGGCGTACCGCGCAAGGTCGGCAGGCGCGCAAAACGAGCATGAAAGTTGTCCTGGCAACGAGTCTTTGTTCGTAATCTCGAACTGAAAGTAATTTATGTCCCGCGCTACCCCCATTCAAAACTACCGAAACATTGGCATATCCGCGCACATTGACGCGGGTAAAACCACTACCACCGAGCGCATCCTCTTTTACACCGGTGTGAACCACAAGATCGGTGAAGTGCATGACGGCGCGGCTACCATGGACTGGATGGAGCAGGAGCAGGAACGTGGCATCACGATCACTTCTGCTGCGACTACATGCTTCTGGAAAGGCATGGACACCACCCTGCCCGAGCACCGCATCAACATCATCGACACTCCCGGCCACGTGGACTTCACCATTGAGGTGGAGCGTTCCATGCGTGTGCTGGACGGCGCCTGCATGGTGTACTGCGCTGTCGGCGGCGTGCAACCACAGTCCGAGACCGTCTGGCGGCAGGCCAACAAGTACAAGGTGCCACGCTTGGCCTTTGTCAACAAGATGGATCGCACGGGCGCGAACTTCTTCAAGGTCGTTGAGCAAATGAAACTGCGCCTGAAGGCCAGCCCTGTGCCCATGGTGATTCCGATCGGCGCCGAAGAGCACTTCGTCGGTGTGGTTGACCTGATCAAAATGAAAGCCATCATCTGGGATGAAGCTTCCCAAGGCATGAAGTTTGACTACCGTGAAATTCCGGTCGAGCTGCTGGCATTGGCCAAGGAATGGCGCGAAAAGATGGTTGAGGCTGCTGCCGAGGCGTCTGAAGAGCTTATGAACAAGTACCTCGAGGAAGGTGACCTGAGCGAAGACGAAATCAAGTTCGGCATTCGCACGCGCACCATCGCCAGCGAAATCCAGCCCATGTACTGCGGCTCTGCCTTCAAGAACAAGGGCGTGCAGCGCATGCTGGACGCCGTGATTGAATTCATGCCGTCACCGATTGATATTCCGCCTGTCAAGGGAACGGATGAAGACGAAGCGCCGGTGACCCGCAAGGCTGATGACAACGAGAAATTTTCGGCGCTGGCGTTCAAACTGATGACCGACCCGTTTGTCGGTCAATTGACCTTTGTTCGCGTGTACTCTGGCGTCCTGAAAAAGGGCGACAGCGTTTTCAACCCGATCAAGGGCAAAAAAGAGCGGATCGGCCGTATCGTGCAGATGCATGCCAATGATCGCAAGGAAGTCAGCGAAATTTGCGCGGGCGACATTGCCGCCTGCGTCGGCCTGAAAGACGTGACCACGGGCGAGACCCTCTGTGATCCGGATGCCATCATCATGCTCGAGCGCATGGTGTTCCCTGAGCCTGTGATTGCGCAGGCCGTGGAGCCGAAGACCAAGGTTGATCAGGAAAAAATGGGTATCGCATTGCAGCGTCTGGCGCAGGAAGACCCTTCGTTCCGCGTCAAGACCGACGAGGAGTCGGGACAGACCATCATCGCCGGCATGGGCGAACTGCACCTCGAAATCATCGTGGATCGCATGAAGCGCGAGTTTGGCGTGGAGGCCAATGTCGGCAAACCGCAAGTGGCTTACCGCGAGACCATCCGCAAGACGATCGAAGATGCAGAAGGCAAGTTTGTGCGCCAGTCGGGCGGCAAGGGCCAGTACGGCCACGTCGTGCTCAAGATCGAGCCAAATGAAGCTGGCAAGGGCATTGAATTCATTGACGCTATCAAGGGCGGTGTGGTGCCGCGCGAATATATTCCAGCGGTTGAAAAAGGCATTCGCGAAGCTGTGACTTCGGGCGTACTGGCCGGGTATCCGGTGGTGGACGTCAAGGTCACGCTGCACTTCGGTTCTTACCATGACGTGGACTCGAACGAGCTGGCCTTCAAAATGGCGGCCATTTTCGGTTTCAAGGAAGGCTGCAGAAAAGCCAACCCGGTCATTCTTGAGCCGATGATGGCGGTGGAAGTCGAAACACCTGAAGACTACGCCGGTAACGTGATGGGCGATTTGGCCTCACGCCGCGGCATGGTTCAAGGTATGGAAGACATGGTTGGCGGCGGCAAGGCCATCAGGGCCGAAGTACCGCTGTCCGAAATGTTTGGTTATTCGACCACGCTGCGTTCGATGTCGCAGGGCCGTGCCACCTATTCCATGGAGTTCAAACACTACTCTGAAGCGCCGCGCAATGTGTCTGAAGCCATCATGGCTGCGAGAGCTAAATAAATTTACGGGACAGAGCGAAAGACGCGCGAAGCGCTCTTTCGCTCGGTTGCAAAACTGGGTAGTTCCCGAATCAAGTTCCCTGTCTGCGATTGTGTGCCACGCTGTCCCCGTGCGGTGTGAACAAGCAACACAGTGCAAACGTTAAACCACACACGGGTTTGTTCTTTATCTGGAGTTGAAAAATGGCAAAAAGAGAAATATGCGTGGATCAAGCCGCACGTCAACGTTGGCAC
>DHWX01000109.1 GCA_002413395.1 Polaromonas sp. UBA5171
TCTACGCTCTGATGCACGGCGTTTCAACCCGCCCCCGCCATCCACTGGCGGGCGATCCGCTTCGCGGCCAACATAGCGCAAATAAACATCTTTTCCAGGCCTGCGCGCGAACCTCTGCTCAGCCCGATTTGGAACGAAGCAGATTTGCATACTGAAAAGAAAAAGTTTATTTGAATCAATGGCTTGCTTTGCGCGCGAACCCTAGAGCGCTAATGCAGTCACTTCGGGTTCGCGGGTCTGACCTTATCACAGCCAAACGTGACTCACAACACCAGCGGACCATCAAAATCCACGGCTTTGAAACTGCCGTGTTCACGTACTTCAAAGCCGCGGGTCTCGGGCATGCGGTACAGACGCAGGCAATCGAGTTGTGGATCGATTTCATCCAACAGCTTGCGTTCCAACGATTCAAACTGCACCACATCCAGCTGGCATTCAAACACCGACTTCTGTACCCTTTGCCCAATGCCTTCACAGGCACGCGCCACACGGCGCAAGCGGCGGCGCCCGGCCTTGGATTCGGTGTTCACGTCGTAGCAAACCAGCACCAGCATGCGCTGCCCTACTTCGGCACAAAAGGCACATAGGGCGCAGCCTCTTCGCGTACAGCCCGCGCCAACAAACGCGCCTGCACCAGCGGCACCAAACCCAGGGGGACTGTTAGCGCAAGCAAAGGGTGGGACAGCTCTTCGCGCTTTCTCTCTTGATAGGCCACCACGACCGCCTTTCGCGCATCTGCTTCCAATGACACACCGCCGCCTTCACGCAAAACAAAATCATCGGCAGTGACTTGCCCTCGATTGATCAGGCTAAGCGCCAGGCGATCCGCCCAGGGGCGAAACTCCTCCATCAAATCCAGCGCCAACGCGGCGCGCCCGGGGCGCAGGGCATGCAAGAACCCGACTTGCGGATCAAGCCCGGCCGCCTCCAGCGCAGAACGACAATCGTTCATCCACATGGCATAGAGGAATGACAACAAGGCGTTGAAACGATCACGCGGTGGGCGGCGGCTACGACCGTCCATCTGAAACGCCGCGCGCTGATCAGCACGAACCAGGAGATTAAGACCGCTGAAATATTGTCGGGCCGCCTCGCCCTCTATGCCGCGCAAGGTATCCAGGTCCGTCACCGCAGGCAAAGCCCGCAAACTTGCAGCCAGATCGTCCGCGCGCCGGGTGAGAAATTTAACCTCATCTTCCACCTTGGCTTCGCGTGCCCCGCGCTGCAACACCTGGCGCGTGTTCTTGATCTTGCCCGCCACGCAGGCGCGCGCCATGTCGAGCGCAAACGCCGGATTTGCGACACACTGAAACTGCGCCTGACGCAACAGCACATTGCCTGAAACGGCCCCCTCCAGCCGCGCCTTGAAACGCCCGTTGTCGTCCAGCAATACCAGGGCAATGCCCTCGTCTGCCAGACGGTGCATTAAAGGGGCAGACAAGTTGATATGTCCGAAGCACACTACCGCCGTTAAATGGTGCAGGGGCACACGCAGCCGGGTTTCGCGCTCCACCTCCACGCGCAGGGTGTCGTTGTCCAGGCGCAAATACGTTTCTGGCGTGGTGACGTAGAGGGTGTTGAGAAGTTGCATGCGTATCCAGTCCTATGCGCAGGGGTCAAACAGTGCCGCGCGGGCAATCATCAAACTTGTGTGCGTGGCTTGGGGCTGGCAGCGCTCAAGCAGTGAACACGCCTTGCAGCGCTTTGCTGCCTGCTCTGCCACCAGCGGCGGCGGCAGCTTGCCCGATGCCAACATCTGCCGAACAGCTTGCACGGTTTGCACCACGTCGGCACGAAGCTGGGCGGTGATGGGCACCACCCGACGACGCTTGGAGGTCGCGTAATAGATGGCACCTTCATCCACCGCTTTGCCCAACATGGCTTCCAGGCACATCGCCTGGGCAGCCAGTTGAATGTCGTCACAAGCCGCAATGTCAGCAGCCTTGTTGCGGCTGCCATGTTTGTATTCCACCGGGTACGGCACGCCGCCCGGCAAAAACTCGACCACATCAGCCTTGCCCACCAAACCCAATTCGTCATGCCAGAGCGGCATGGCTCGTTCCACACGCACGCCCTTGGCAGTTTCTACGCCAGGCTTATCCACTTTTGCATGAACCGCCTGGCCACGCAGAGTGTGGACGTTCTCGTCAAACACCTGTTCAAGATGAATCAAGCCGCACTGGCGCGGGCAATAGTACCAATGCTGCAGGGCAGACAGCGAAATTTGTTCAGGGTCGGCTGCCACGTTAATTCTTTGACCTTTGCGGAGCCTTACGCTTTGCGCGGTGCCTTCAAGGCTTTTTTGATATTTTTGGCAGCCGGTGGCAGGTAATTCTCACCAGACACCACGGACTTGCCAGTCTGGCTTTCAAGCTGATTGCGAGCCTGACGGGCAATACGGCCACCGGCTTTGGCCGCAGTTTGGTTTTGCTGCATGCCGGTGGCGTTCACGTTTTCAGAGATCTGCCGGGTGGACAGTTCGGCCAACGCAGTAAAAATCAGTTCCGCCTCGCTCATGTGGTCGCGCAGATTCTGACTTTTCAGGCCCTTCATCCCCTTGTGCTCATTGACACTCACGCCGGACCATTCCTGATGAATGATGTTGGTCAGAATGGCAAATTCACTGCCTTCCTTGATGTCGTGGCCGCGCCAGTAGTCGGTGAGCTTGTTGCGCGTTTCCTGCCCGGTCATGCGTTGCTGAATCCACTTGTCGCTTCGCCCATGTTGCTGCCAGGTCTGGCGTGCCCGGTCCAGCGACAGGGCCGGGTCGGCCATCTCTTGCATGCGCTCATAGCCCACCTTGGCGAGCCACAGTTTGATGGGCTCGGCCTTGGGGCTGGGGACAGACTGCACCAGGCGCAGCAGGGTTTCGGCGGTGGCTACGTCGGTGAGGCGCTGCTTGCCGTCTGCGGCGGGCATTTTCAACTGGTGACAACTTGTCACCAGTTGACTGCCCTCATTGGCAAGCCGACGCTTGAGTTGGTTCCAGTATTTGCGAGCGGTCAAGTCATCGGGCTGCTGCGTGAGCACCTGCACCACGTCGATGATCGAAAACCACCAGATTTCAGTCGTCTCATCGTATAGGCGACGGATTGTCTGGCCGTCAAATTCAGTGGGCAGGATTTTCATTTTTGGTGTCCTTCAAAAGGTACTGTTTCAGCGCACCTTGCCCGCAAGTGATCACTATGCATGGCTGTAATTCATTAACCGCGCTTAATCCGCGCCCAAGCCACGCTTTGTACAAACTCATCCATCCATGACGAAGCACCTTGATGTGCCAAGTAAGCCGGATGCTGCACCACAGCACACCATGGAGTGTCTGGCACCTTGATGCCATCCCTGGCTCCAAACTGTTCGACCATCGTGGTCCACAAATGCGCATGGCGTGAACGCACGGCCACTCCAAAAGTCACTAGCGGAACCAACAGCGACCCGAAGACTGTGCATACCAATGCGCCATTTTGTACTGTCACTTGCGCGTGGTGGACATCGCCCATCCCGAGCACATCTGGCAGAGGAAAGTCGCCTGTGTGGGCCAGTGCTTCTTCGAGCCAGGACCTCATGACGGAAACAACATCATCCGACACATCGACTCGGTTAATACGGGCAATAGAACCCGTGTTAAGTATGACGTGATGGATGTACATCACTGTGCCCTATCGTTGCCCGGGATGCCAAATGGATGTTGAGCATCAACTTGTAAAAACAATATTGATGTCCAAAGACTCAACATATTCCACAGCCGTTCAGAATCTCCACAATCCAACTTAGCTTGCTTCGCCACGTAGCCAAAACCGAGTTCATTCATTTCAGCATCGCCTTGTCAAAGTCACACCCGGTGCGGGCTGGACTGTTTGCCCGACGGACAAGCTTTGATCATCAAACAAAACAGAATACGCGTCGAAGCTGCGGGCAACTGCACCCTCTTCTTTGGGCTTGACTTGCAGGCGGTCGAACAAGGCGTGCGCCGGAGCGTTACCTAGTTCGCTGTCGTGCTTGAAAACGTAGAGTCCGCGTGTAGACATTTCGCCGCGTGCGGCAGAGCGGTCATGCTCGAACATTTGCGCCAAGGCTTGGAATACCAGCTCAAGGTCGTCGTCACCAAACCCGGTTTGCTTGGCAAGAAAGGATGAAACAAAGCCGTGAGCGACATAGACGCCATAAGGGACGGTGTGCTTGCGGCCCATGGTGCGGTTGTCGCCTTGTTGCTTTTCAGCCTCGGCTTCAGTGGCAACGGCCATGCGGGTAATAGAGTGCTCCAGCGCCACGATGGGTTCGACGGAGCGGGCAAAGGTCAGTTGCACCGGGCCGCGAACTTGGCCGCAGTTAATTTTGGTGGACATGACAGCACCAAAAGTGCGCACGTCAAAGAAGTTTTGGCACATCCATTGCCGCGCACTGCCTACGTCGTCCGCTCCACCTTTACGCTTTTCTTTCGGGGCTTTTTTCTTCTTGGCATCCACCTCTTCCACGGCAATAGCTGCATCGTCTTCGTCGGGCAATTCAACGGCATCTAGCTTCAGTGCAGCATAGGCGCGCTGATTTTGATGGTTGAGGATCGCTTTCTCGCGGACATAAATCTCAAAACGCTTTTCACCTGCCTCGGGTTCACGCACATCCTGCTCTTTAACCAGCCCAACGAAATTGCGAATTTTCCGTTTCAGCGACACGTCCGTTACCAAACCATGGCCCGACTCCGCATCCATGCGCGGCATGTTGCCTGCGTCTGGATCGCCGTTGGGGTTGCCGTCTTTCACGTCAAAAATGAGAACAAAGTCGTAGCGATTGGCGAGATTCATGATGGGTTTCCTTCGGTGATGGGGGTGGAGTTGTCAGGTTTTTTGGTAAAGAAGTCTTGCCGCTGGTGGTAATAACCCAGCGCGAAACGGCCTTGGTCGGGCAGCGGCAAATGTTTGGGGAAGTCGGTCACAGAATCCAGAATCTCACCCAGCAGCTTTTCAAACCATGCCGCTTGACCGACCGTCAATTTCTTCAAGTGGGCATTTTTCAGGCGCAACAAGGTCGTGAACACAGCAACTGGGGTGCTTGATGCCGCGCCGTAGTAACGATCCCGGATGGTTGAATTAAGCTTGCCCGGCCCGCCTGCGGAGGCTTCCTGTATCCGCTCTAGGACAGCAAAAAGCCGCCCCAGCCGGTAGGCCGGATTGATGTTGGTAAGGTCAAGCATGGGCAAGAACTCCTTTTCGGGGGACAAGTTGGTTGGTGTGACAGATGAACGGCGCATGTGGCGATTGAGGCAAGCCTTGATGGCGGCTGCGCGGTAATAGTTGACGTTTTGTTCAGCACGGCAACGACCCACGGCGGCGTTGAGCCACAAACTGGGATACGGCACGTCTGCCCCGGCAAAGACAGCATCGACGATGGCACCACCCAGATTGGGTGGCACTCGTTCAATATCGCCGTGGGGTTGGCCGCTGGTGGCCAAGCACACGGCTTGCAGCAAGCGCTTCAAACTCGGGTACTGCGGGTCATAGAGGCCACGCACCATTTCGAGGTCTTTGAAATGCTGGCTGATGCGCTCGCCCAATTCAGCCAACGGCAGGCAGTGATAAAAACGAATGCTGATGCGGGCGGCATTGGGGGCCAGGCCCAGCACATGAAAGCGGTTGTTGTCATCCAACCCACCCTGTTTACCCGACTGGATGGCTTTGAACAAGGCTTGCACGGCGTGCGCACCCCGGTCAGGGTCATCCTTGGGTGGGTCGCCAAAAATGTCGGCAGCGATAGATTCAAATTCAGAATCCCGGTCGGCCCAAAACACGGTGGAGGCATCACCCACTTGGATGCGCTGGTCTGAGTCTTTGCGCAGCAAGTGGTTCAAGGCCGTGGTGTAGGCAAACGCGGCGGCCTGGCTCACCGGGGCGTTTTCGCCTTGTCGCTCTGTTTTGCCATAAGACTCGAAGGCGCGGGCATTGAAGGAGACGATATTGGCACCCGATGATTGCGCGCCCCACACGCCTTTGATGGAAGCGTGCAAACGCTGGATGGGCGCATCTTCTCCGGTGACCAAGCACATGGCCAGCCGCGCGTCGGCGTCAGTCGTTACGTTCAGCACGGCTTTGACAACGGCGGGGCGCTGGCAAACCAGATCAACGTCACCACGCAGTCGAAAGCTCATCACTGCATTGGATTCCAGCGCTTGCGCCCAAGCGGGTTGAGCTTCAAGCTGGGGTAGATTGAAGGACTCGAAAAATTTCAAAATGGCCTGAATGCCCACATCCTCGCGTGCAATTTGCGGCAGGGCTTGAATCCGGGCTACAAATTGCGCGTGCTGTTCTGCCACCCGTTCGGGTTTCCCTTTGGTGTCAACACCCAGTACGTATTCGAGCGTGTCCCACAACAAATTGGCGGCTATACCAGAGGTTTTTTTGACCCCCTGCGGCACACGAAACGTTTGCGCAACTTTTTTCTTCTTCTCGTTCAAGCTACGGGTATCAAGCAACTGAACCAGTTCGCCATCGGCCGTCATCTCCAGCACAAAGGGGATTTCTTTTTGCTCCAGCCCAAAAACAGGCAAGCGCTGCGCCGGATCAGGGTCGTCGCACTTGCGGCGGTAGTAATCATTGAGTGCTTGGAGAATCATCCTCGTGCCTCCTCAAACGGAGGAACTTCAATCACTCCCGCCTCCATCTTCGCATTGAAAAAGCGTGGCTGCGGGTCTGAGGGGTGGGTGAAGTCCAGGTCATGCAGCATCCAGCCCAACTCGCGGGTTTCACCAATGGGCGTCGCGGCGGGCGCATCTGGCGTCACCAGGCTGAATGCGGCGGCAAATTCCCGGCAACCCAGATACGGCTGGTTCACGCATTGCCCCTTGGTGGCGCGGCGAGCGAACATCTCGGTGTATTTCATCAAGGGTTCGTTACAGCCAGGTGCCAGCGACAAATTAGCGTGGATGCGGTAGGCCACATCGCGTAAAAAGTAACCGGCACGTTGCTGGCGCTCGTCCTCAATGTAGAGTGCAAGCTGGCCACTGCCCGCCGCCATCGCCTGCTGCACATTGCGGGTGGACACCACGGCGCTGACTTCGTTACGCCTCAGATTGATCCACCGAATGGGCTTGAGCACTTCAATGCGATGGACCCGCCAGCGAATGGCTGGCTTCCACAAAATGGCCTCAAAAATAGAACGCGCCGCCGACGGTGTCATCACGTCATACGAGACGCGCTCGACCTTCATTTCAGGACGGGTAAAACAGGCGAAAGGACCCAAGACTTCGAGACAAAACGTGGTCATTGTGATTACCTAAAAAATTCAACTGCCCTGTGTAGCGCTACTGCTCCACCAATTGGCAAAGCGATGTAAAGCAAACCCAACCGCATGACGATCAAAAGCCAAACCAACACAAACCGGTACGCTGGTTGCGACCCCATGAGTCGTAACTCCTTGAGTGGTTTTGAGAAATCCAAGAAGTCCATATGCATATCCCTTCAGGCCGAAATATGGTTGCATTGTACATATTCTTAGATAACGTTAGTTATTTACACAAAATCAAACATTTTTGCTATCATCCACACTCGCTAAAGCGTGGATTGAAACTTAGACAACGTAAGTTGCCCGACAAACGAGGTGGGGTGGGCGTAAGCCCACCCTTTACTCTTTTCATAAGTAATGAAGGTGCGGGTTGAACGGGACGTCTTCCACTTGCAGGCCTAACAGTGGGTGGTACAGCCCATTGACGTCCTGTTGCACATAAAGCCCCGGCATGGGCAGCGTCAAGTCGCCCTGCTCCAGCATCTTGTCGGCCATGCGCTTGTGGATGCTGACGGTGTAGCGCTGTAGCTTTCGCATGAGCCAGCGGGCCGGGCCTTCTGCGGCCAGAATCCCGAGCAGTTTTTCAATCTCGTCACGATGTTGGGCATAACGGACCACGACCGTGGCTGAGTCTTTGTCGTCAATCAGGCGGAAGGCGTCGGCTGCTGAACGAAATTGCACGCCCAGCGTTTTGGGCTCCACCTTGAGCATGGAAACAATCTTTTTGCCATCCAGATCGACCTTGCTATAAAAGTCCCGAAAGTAGGTGGCGAACAAAGCGCGTGCCAGCGGGTCAGCCTGTTGGCCGTGCAAGGTGCTGATGCAGGCTTGCGCGCCTTTGCGCAAGTGCCCCAAGGGCGGGGGCTCTGGCGGCACAAAAACTACCACTCGACCTTTGCCATCCAGTCGCCCTTCACGGTTGCAGCGCCCTGCGGCCTGCGCGATGGAGTCCAGCCCCGCCAAGGCGCGATAAACCACAGGAAAATCAATGTCCACGCCGGCCTCTACCAATTGGGTGCTGACCACACGCAGCGGTTGCAGGTCATACCCGTCACGCTTGGCTTTGAGGCGGGTCTTGATGTGGTCGATGACCGTTTTGCGGTGCGCGCCGCACATGAGGGCCGACAGATGCAAGGTGCCTGGTGGCAACAAACGATGCAACTGGCGGGCGGCTTTGCGGGTGCCGACGATGGCCAGCACACAGTCTTCAGCGCCCAGTTGCGCGGCAGTATCTGTCCACGGCGTCGGCGTGTTCCAGTCTTGCGGCAACGCCACATCCACCCTTTTGAGCGCACCAAACAGGGCATCGGGGTCATCGATGATTTCACGCACGTTTTCCAGCCCACGCAGGTTGCTGCTGGCATCGAAATAGTCAGTCGTATTCAACGCGGGCTGGGTGGCGGTACACAGCACCACGGTCGCGCCATAGTGTTTCACGAGCAAATTCAGCGCATCCAGAATGGGCTGCAAAAATTCAGGCGGTAATTGCTGCGCCTCGTCCAGCACGATGATGCTGTCCACGATGTTGTGCAGCTTGCGGCAGCGCGAGGTTTTGGATGCAAACAGCGACTCGAACAACTGCACATTGGTGGTGACGACCAGCGGCCCATCCCAGTTCTCACAAGCTAAACGGCTGCGAGCGGTTTCGTCCTTGTCAGCGGCGTCGGCCTGACTGTGGTGCTCGATCAAGACTTCGTCACCCAGCGTTTTGAACACCTCGCGAAACACATCGGCGGTCTGCTCAATGATGCTGGTGTAGGGGATAGCGTAGATCACCCGGCGCTTGCCATGCGCGTGGGCATGCTTGAGGGCAAACGCCAGACTGGACAAAGTCTTGCCGCCGCCCGTAGGAACGGTGAGCGAAAAGAAACCAGCGGGCAGCGCTGCCTTTTCACGACACTGGCGCAGGATGTCGGCGCGCAAGGTGTTCACCGGGGTTGCGCTGGCTGCTGCTGCCTTGCTCACCATGTGCTCATCAAAAGCGGCAAGCATTTGATCCAGCGCCGGGAAGCCTTCGCGCCTGGCAGGTTTGCCCGCATCAAAATGCGCCTCTGTGTCCAGAAAATCAGCATCCACCAGGCAGGAAAAAAGCATTCGGACCCATAACGCGAAGCCGGCTGAACCACCGGGAATCTGGTTCAAACTGGGAACAAAATCACCATGATTGAGAATGCTTTCAGGTGGACTTGCAGCCAGAGATTCTTGCAGCTCGGTCTGGCAATCGGTTTCCTCCAGTCGCTCTTTCAACCCACCGTCCCAGTCATACAAGCCTGCGTGGTGACTTGCGATGAGGTAAGCCAGAACGCGTGCGGCCAGAGCTCCGTTCGGCCCATGCACTTCACCCAACTTTCGCATGGCCCACAAGGCTCCGGCTGCTGAATGCGTCTTTTCGCGTCCGCCTACCTTGCCTTCAATGTGGGCATCCGGGTTGTCTGATTGCAAGAGGTAACGCTGGAATCCGGGACGGTACTTACCCAAGTCATGCCACAAACCAGCTAGATAGGCCCAGCGTTGGGTGACCGCTGCTGGTTCAAACGCTTCGGAAAAATAAGCAGCAATGCCAGCAACAGACTGCAAATGCACTGCCAACAAATGCCCGCCAGAGTGGGCCAGTGGTTCTGAAACGATTGCCTTCTCCCTGAAATTTTTGATCTATCTACAGCTTACATGTACGGAGGTTCACCAGATGACCCACTCCCCACTTTGCTTAAAAATATTTCATTCCCATTTTTTCCACCTCCTCCCCCACCGCCTGCCGCAAGCTCGCAGGCCCCAGCACTTCGCAGTGGGTGCCGTGCTTGAGGATGTCCATGATCAGTTCGCGGTGGTCGGCGTAGGGGATGCGCAGCAGATAGCTGCCGTCTGCTTGCAGTTTTCCTTGCTGCTGCGGGTGCCATTGCTCGCTGGCCACCCAGCGGGCGCGCTCGGGTGTGAAGTGCAGTCGTGCCCACTGCACTCGCCCGCCTGAAAAGATGCCGTAGCTGGGGCCAAACAGGGCATCCAGTTTGGCATCGCTTACTTCTTTGGCGGCGGTGTCGAGCAGGTGTGCCTCGGTGATGGCATCAACGGCAAAGTTGCGCAGGCCCTGGCGCAGATGACACCAGGCGTCCAGGTACCAGTTCTCGCGATAGTGCACCAGCCGCAATGGTGACACTTCGCGCTCGGTAGTCTGGCCGCTGCCGTGCGCTGTGTAGACAAGAACCAAGCGCTTGCGCTGCAGCAGAGCAGCACCCACAGTTTGAAAGTGGCCGAGCCGCACCGGGCGATTGGCCAGCGCGATGATGCGCACGCGGCGGCGCACTTCCTGTGCGTCGTTGTTGGCGCTGCCCAGCAAGGCGTTCAGCCGGTCCATCAACGGTGCCACATGCGGCGTGAGCAGACCGCCGGTGTCCAGCCCTGCCAACAGGTGCTGCATGGTCAGCAGCGCATGAATTTCGCTGGACGAGAACCACAGGCCGGGCAGTTCATGCGCAGGGTCCGACAGCCCGGCGGATTCCGCATACCGGTAACCACCGGCTTGGCGGCTCCATTCAATGGGGGCATTCAGCCGTGTGCGCAGATAATCCAGGTCGCGTTTGAGGGTGGAAGGGGAAACCTCCAGTTCCGCCTGCAATGCGGCAAAGCTGGCAACCTTGCGCTGGCGCAACAGCTTTTCAATTTTGTAGAAACGCTCGGTCCGATCCATATGCCTCCCCTGATTTTCTTATTGACAGCATTATTGCTATTTTTTTCATAGCTGTCTGTGCTTTAAGAAAATCGCTAGAGAGATATTCGGTTTAAAGTCTGCGTCTTTCTCGCCTCAATGCGGAGAACGCTCCACCCCACAAACCAGCGCCCCCGCATCATTGCCCACCACNNGCCCACCACCGCGCGCTCATTCTTCGCCTGGGCCACCTCCATGTCGCGCGGCAGCGCCACGCCGTTTTTCACGGCCAGCACTTCGGCCATCACGCTGACGGCAATTTCTGGCGGCGTCTTGCTGCCGATGTAGATGCCGATGGGTCCGCGCAGGTTTGACAAGGCGGCTTGGCTCATGCTGAAGTGCTCGGCCATGCGCTGGTGGCGCGCGGCGTTGTTGCGGCGTGAACCAATGGCACCCACGTAAAACGCGTCGGTGGTCAGGGCTTCGAGCAGGGCCAGGTCGTCGAGCTTGGGGTCGTGCGTGAGCGCAATCACGCAACTGCGCCGATCCGGTTTAAAGGCAATAACCACGTCGTCGGGCATGTCGCTGAGCACCTTGGTACCGGCCACCTGCCAGGCGCTGCGGTATTCTTCGCGCGGGTCGCACACGGTCACGGCAAAGCCGCAGAACAGGGCCATGGTGGCGAGGTATTCGGTCAGCTGGCCGGCGCCTATCAGCAGCATGCGGTACTCGGGGCCAAAGGTGTTGACAAGTTCATTGGCCGAAACACTGAGCGCGATGGGTACCGTGGCCTCGGCAAGCGTGACGCGGCCGTCTTGCAGGCGCACGCTGCGCTGCATCAAGCGCCCGGCTTCAAGCGATTCAACCAGTTGCGCCAGTGCCGCAGCGTCGGGGTCATATTCCAGCAGCAGCTCCAGGGTGCCGCCGCAGGGCAGGCCGAAGCGGTGGGCTTCGTCGGCAGTCACGCCGTATTTAACAAATGCTGGCGGGCCTGAGGGGATTTTTTTGGTCCTGGCCTGGCCACCGCTGCCCGGCGCGGCTGCCGACGCATTGGCTTGCGTGTGCTGGTCGATCAGGTCGTCTTCGATGCAGCCGCCAGAGACCGAGCCGACCACCGCGCCGTCTTCACGCAGCGCCATGATGGAGCCAACCGGCCGCGGCGACGAGCCCCAGGTGCGCACCACTGTGGCCAGCATGGCGCGCTGGCCGGAGGCGCGCCAGTCGCGCAGGGTGCGCAGCACCGTCACATCAAGGTTTTCCATCTGCTGTCCTTTCGTCGGTTTGCTACTGCTTCATCGCCAGCCAGGCCAGCAGCGCCAGCACGGCAGCGGCGGCGATCCAGGCCCACACCGGAAGGCCCAGCAGCCTGGCGCGGGCGTCTGGTTCGGCGTTCACATCGCCCATCACCATTTTTGCCGCATAGCTCTCAGGGTGCTGGCGCTGCATTTCTTCGTCAAAGCGCTTGAAGAAATCTTCCGCCATGGACTTGGCTGCGCCATCAATCAGCCGCTGCCCAAGCTGCGCGATCTTGCCGCCGACCGAGGCCTGCACGGTATAAGCCAGCTCGCAGCCGTCGTCAAGGGGCGTGAGCAGAACGGCGGCGCTGCCTTTGCCAAAACCGGCCACGCCGCCCTGCCCGTCAAACGACAATTTGTAGCTGGCTGGCGGGTTGATGTCGCCGAGCGCGATCTTGCCGGTAAATTTAGCCGAAACCGGCCCGATTTTCAGCGCCATGGCGATGGCGTACTGGTTTTCGCCGGTGGCCTCGACCTTGTCGCAACCGGGGATGCAGACCTTGAGCACGGCGGGGTCGTTCAGAGCATCCCAGGCTTGTTGCTGTGTGATGGCGAGTTCGCGGCTTCCTTGCATGTCCATGGCGGGGTCCTTTGTTAATTTTTAATCGGCCGAAAATTCGCGCTAGGTTTTCATCAGCGTCGCCAGGCTGGCCGCCAGTTCCTCGAGCTTGGCCAGGTTGTGCACCGCCAGCATACCGTGGGCGTGGGCGTTCAGTACGGCCGCGCCACGCGCCAGCGGCGCGTAACCCTCAAAACGCAGCAGCGGGTTGAGCCACAGCAGGCGGCGGCTGCGCCGACGCAGCCAGGCCAGCTCTTGCGCCAGCTCTGCCGGTTCGCCGGTGTCCAGACCGTCGGTGATGATCAGCACGATGGTACGCCGCCCGACCAGCCTGCGCGCATGCCGCTGGCGCAAACTGGCCAGCGAAGCGCCAAGCTGGGTGCCGCCGGCAAAGTCTTCAATGGCCAAGCTGGCATGGGCCAGCATTTCGTCGGTATCGGCCTGGCGAAAGGCTGGGGTCAAATCGGTCAGGTGCATGCCAAAGGAAAATACATCGCGCTGCGGATGGCGGCGCGTGGCCGCATGCAAAAAGGCCAGCAGCAAACGGGCGTAGCGCTCCATCGAGCCCGACACATCCACCAGCACCAGCAGGGGCAGAGCTTGTTCGCGCCGCGCAAGCCGCGGCAGTTGCATCAGCTCACCACAGGTCGCGGCGGCCCGTTGCATCACACCCGGCCAGTGGATGCGCGCGCCCGACGCCGCGGGTCGGCTGCGGCGCGAGGCAAAGTGCGGCAAAGGCAGCTTGATGTCACGCGCCAGGCGTTCGACCAGACGGTACTCAGTGGCCGACAGTGCATTGAAGTCGGCGTGCTGCAGGCGCTCAATGTCACTGGCCGTCATGGCGGCGTCAAACTCGACCTTCTGGCCTTCGGTAACAGGCTTGGCCTGCTGGCCGAAGGCCTTTTGCGGTGCCAGCGCCTCGCGCACGCGCGGGCGGCGTTTGCTGACCTCGGCCTTGCCCTCGGCGCTGGGCAGCAGTTGCGCCAGCAGCTTGCTGGCTACTTTCGGGTCCTGAAAATACACGTCGAACAGTTCGCGAAACACCAGGCGGTCTTGTTCGCGGCAGACCATGACGGCTTCAAAGGCCGCGCTTAAATCTTCTTTTTCGCTGATGCCAACAGCCAGCGCGGCTTCCTTGGCCAGCGCAATGCGCTGGCTGTCCACCTTGACGCCGGCACGGCGCAGCGCGCGGCCAAAACCGGCGATGTTGTCGGAGAGTTTGCCGCTGCGTGCGTCACCCAATAACATACGCCACCACGCTTGTCGCTTCGCGTACTGCGCTGCCCCCCGAGGGGGCTAATTTTCCTTGGGGCGGCCCGGCGCGACGTTCTGGAGCCCCCACGCTTGTCGCTTCGCGTACTGCGCTGCCCCCCGAGAGGGCTAATTTTCCTTGGGGCGGCCCGGCGGAAAATTGCCTTGCATTCACACGGGCCATCTCAGGCGTCCGTCTCTTCGGGCTTGAGCAGTTCCACCGCCAGCTCGTGCGTAAGCGCCGCCACGTCCTCACGCTGCTTGAACAAGATGCCGGCAGTGTCGGCCACAACTTCTGGGTCCACCACCAGCGTATCGAGCGCCACCAGCGCCTTGGCCCACTCCACGCTTTCAGCAATGCCGGGTGCGCGCTGGAAGGCGTTGCCAAACGGCGAGCGGCGCAGCCGGTCGACAAAGTTGGCCACCTGGGCCGAGAGCTGGTCACCGGCCTCGGGCACCTGGGCGCGCACAATCGCCAGCTCGCGCTCGCGGTCGGGGTAGTCAAGCCAGTGGTAAAGGCAGCGCCGCTTGACGGCGTCATTGAGCTCGCGCGTGCGGTTGCTGGTGAGAATGGTCACTGGCGTGACTTCGGCGCGCACGGTGCCGATTTCTGGAATGCTGATCTGGTATTCGCCCAGGTACTCGAGCAAAAAGGCTTCAAAGGGCTCGTCGGCCCGGTCCACCTCGTCGATCAGCAGCACCGCGCCCGGCGCGGGTGTTTGCAGTGCCTGCAGCAGCGGACGGCTGATCAGGTAGCGGTGCTGGTAAACCTCGCGCTCGACGTCAACATGATCCTGGCCCTGGCTGTGACCTTCCATGGCCCGCATGTGCAGCAACTGGGCGGCGTAGTTCCACTCGTACAGGGCTTCGCGCTGCTCCAGCCCGTCGTAACACTGCAGGCGTATCAATTGCCGCTGCAGCGCAACCGCCAGCGCCTTGGCCAGCTCGGTCTTGCCGACACCGGGCTCGCCTTCGAGCAGCAGCGGGCGCTGCAGTTTCAGCGCCAGAAATACGGCGGTGGCGAGTCGACGGTCGGCAAAGTAGCCAGCGTCCCGCAGTGCCTGGGTCAGCGCGTCAATACTTGGAAAAGGTGTCATTCAATGAGCCTGCTGTTAGCTATTAATTCAGTAGCATCTTACGCCGTCTATTCGTGATCTATAGGCTTGAAGCACTTAAAACAATAGCAGAAGCCCCGGCGCTGGGTGGCGCCGGGGTTTCAAGCGCGGTGCCGTTCAGCCGAGCGCCCTGGCCACGCCGCGCTGGGTTTGCACGCTGATCAGGTTGGCGCGGTATGCCGCCGTGGCATGAATGTCACTGTTGAGCTCTGTCGCATCAATCCTGACGGCTGCGGCGGCCTGCGGCGTGAAGCTCTTGCTCAGGGCCGCTTCCAGCCCGGCGTGGCGGAACACGCCGTTGGCCGCGCCGGTCACGGCGACGCGCACACCGGCATCAAACTGCGCAATGAACACACCCACCAGCGCAAAGCGCGAGGCCGGCTGCTTGAACTTCATGTAGGCGGCACGCTTCGGGATGGGAAAACTGATGGCGGTGATCAGCTCGCCGTCGTTGAGCGCGGTGGCAAACATGCCCAGAAAAAAGTCGTCGGCGGCAATCTTGCGCGCGGTGGTGTGAATGGTTGCGCCCAGCGCCAGCACCGCGCTGGGGTAGCAGGCAGCAGGGTCGTTGTTGGCTACCGAACCGCCCAGCGTACCCATGGCGCGCACCTGACGGTCGCCGATGTGCGCCGCCAGCTCGGCCAGCGCGGGCAAGGCCGCCTTCAGTTCGACATTGTCGGCAACGTCAGCGTGACGCGTCATGGCACCAATCACAAAGGCATTGCCCTCGCGCCTGATGCCACTGAGTTCCTTGATGCCGCTCAGGTCGGCCAACTGGTCGGGGCTGGACAGGCGCTGCTTCATCGACGCCAGCAAGGTCTGCCCGCCAGCCAGTGGTTTGGCACCATCCGCGGCGAGCTTGGCGGCCGCAGCCGTGGTAGTGGGGCGTTCCAGGGTGAATGCATACATGGTGGTGTTTCCTTGGAAGGGTTTCAGTGTTTGGCGGATTGAATGGCTTGCCAGACACGTCCGGGCGATGCGGGCATGTCGAAGTCGGTCACGCCCAGTGGTTTGAGCGCATCGAGCACGGCATTGATCACCGCCGGCGGCGAGCCGATGGCGCCGGCCTCGCCGCAACCTTTGGAGCCCAGCGGGTTATGGCTGCACGGGGTTGACAGCGTATCGAGGGTGAAGTTGGGCATGTCTTCGGCGCGTGGCATGGCGTAGTCCATCATCGAACCAGTCAGCAACTGGCCGGATTCTTCGTCATAGACGCATCGTTCCATCAGCGCCTGGCCGATGCCCTGCGCCAGCCCGCCATGCACCTGGCCTTCCACAATCATCGGGTTGATGATGGTGCCAAAATCGTCCACGGCGGTGAAGCGGTCCACCCGCACTTCGCCCGTGGCCGGGTCAATTTCTACTTCGCAGATGTGGGTGCCGGCCGGGAAGGTGAAGTTGGTCGGGTCGTAAAACGCGGTTTCATTCAGGCCGGGCTCGAGCTTGTCGAGCGGGTAGTTGTGCGGCACATAGGCCGTCAGCGCCACCTGGCCGAACGTGACTTTCTTGTCGGTGCCCTTGATGGTGAATTCGCCGTTGGCAAATTCCACGTCGGCATCGCTGGCTTCCATCAGGTGGGCGGCGATTTTCTTGGCCTTGGTCTCGATCTTGTCAAGGGCCTTCATGATGGCTGAGCCGCCAACGGCCAGGGAACGCGNNAGCCCCCAACGGCCAGGGAACGCGAGCCGTAAGTGCCCATGCCGAAAGGCACGCGCCCGGTGTCACCGTGCACCACATCGACCTGATCAACCGCAATGCCCAAGCGGGCAGCCACCACCTGAGCGAAGGTGGTTTCGTGGCCCTGGCCGTGGCTGTGCGAGCCGGTAAACACCGTCACACTGCCGGTGGGGTGAACCCGCACCTCGCCGCACTCGAACAAACCGGCACGGGCCCCCAGCGCGCCGGCAATGTTGCTCGGTGCCAGGCCACAGGCCTCGATGTAGCTGGAATAGCCAATGCCGCGCACCTTGCCGCTGGCTTTGGAAGCTGCCTTGCGCTGGTCCAGGCCCGCAATGTCGGCCAGTTCGTTGGCACGGTTGATCAGGGCGTGAAAGTCGCCCACATCGTACTGCAGCGCCACCGGCGTCTGGTAAGGGAACCGGGTGACCATGTTGCGACGGCGGATTTCATCCTGGGCCAGACCCAGCTCCCAGCCGGCGCGCGTGACCAGCCGCTCCAGCAGATAGGTCGCTTCGGGACGGCCGGCACCGCGGTAGGCATCGACCGGCGCGGTGTTGGTGAACCAGGCATCGACCTCGACATAAATCTGCGGCGTGGTGTATTGGCCCGCCAGCAGGGTCGCATACAAGATGGTGGGGATGGATGGCGCAAAGGTCGATAGATAGGCCCCCATGTTGGCGTGGGTGTGCACGCGTAGCGCCAGAAATTTGCCGTCTTTGTCCAGGGCCATTTCGGCATGGCTGACATGGTCGCGGCCATGGGCGTCGCTGACAAATGATTCGCTGCGCTCGGCTGTCCACTTGATGCTGCGGTTGAGCTTTTTGGCGGCCCAGGTCAGGCACACGTCTTCGGCATACAGATAGATCTTGGAGCCGAAGCCACCGCCCACGTCGGGCGCGATCACGCGCACCTTGTGTTCGGGCAGACCCATCACGAACGCGGTGAGCAGCAGGCGCTCGACGTGCGGGTTCTGGTTGGACACATACAGTGTGTATTCGTCGGTAGCGCGGCTGTAGGAGCCAATCACCGCGCGCGGCTCCATGGCATTGGGAATCAGGCGGTTGTTGACCAGGTCGAGCCGGGTGACATGGGCGGCCGCGGCAAAGGCCGCGTCAACCTGTGCCTTGTCGCCGATGGCCCACTTGTAGCAATGGTTGTCTGGCGCGGCATCGTGCAGGGGCGCAGCCCTGGCGGCGTCAGTGACTTTCACGACGGCGGTCAAGACGTCGTAGTCCACCTCGACCAGCTCGGCGGCATTTTTTGCCTGCTCCAGCGTCTCGGCCACCACCATGGCCACATGGTCACCCACATAACGCACCTTGCCCTGCGCCAGGATCGGGTGCGGTGGTTCCTTCATCGGGGTCCCGTCGGTGCTGGTGATCAGCCAGCCGCACGGCAGCCCGTTGATCTTGTCGGCCGCCACGTCAGCACCGACAAATATGCCAAGCACGCCGGGGGCTGCCTTGGCGGCGGCGGTGTTAATGCTCTTGATGGCGGCGTGCGCATGCGGCGAGCGCACGAACACCGCGTAGCTCTGGTGGGCCAGCGTGATGTCGTCGGTGTATTGCCCGCCGCCAGTCAGAAACCGGTAGTCTTCCTTGCGGCGGATGGAAGCGCCAATATTTGGCAGGTTGGCGAAATCGGATGCACCCATTTGTGTACTCCTGAAAGATGGGAAAATTTGCTGAAACAGCAACTCGCGAGATGGCGGCGCGCTGCCTCAGGCCGCCATGGCGGCGGCACCCTGCTGCACCGCCTTGACAATGTTCTGGTAGCCGGTGCAGCGGCAGATGTTGCCTTCCAGCAGTTCGCGGATTTCGCTTTCGCTGGCCTTGGGATGGTGCTGGCATAAATCGACCGCGTTCATGACCATGCCGGTGGTGCAAAAACCGCACTGCAGGCCGTGGCACTCCTTGAAAGCCGCCTGCATCGGGTGCATGGTGCCGTCGGGCTGGGCCAGTCCTTCGATGGTGGTGATCTCGCAACCTTCGGCCTGTGCGGCCAGGATGTTGCATGACTTGACAGCGCGCCCGTTCATGATGACGGTGCAGGCGCCGCACTGGGCGGTGTCGCAGCCCACATGGGTGCCGGTCAGGTGGAGTTGCTCGCGCAGCACCTGCACCAGCAGTGTGTTGGGAGGGGTCTCAACGCTTTGTAATTTGCCGTTGATTTTGAGCTGTACTTGCATGGGCTTGTCTCCTGTGGGCTTGGGGCTATGAGCAAAAACACTCCATTGTTGGATCAGCGGTCGCCCGCATCCCTAGGTTAAACCCTGAGGATATTGCCGGGCCTGCGCGAAATTCTCAAAATGGAGCAATTCGGCCAGGCGCCAGGCACGGCACGGCCAGGTCTGGTACGCTGTTCGTCCAATGTCTAATTTCAACCAGTAGCCACGCATGCTGCCTGTTCTTCTGCGCTCTTCCGAACAACGCCTGCGGCAGATTGCACAAGCCCGTCAGGCCGTGCTGCAGGACGGGACAAGCCCGCCCGATGCGCTGGCCGATCCGTGGATCGAGCGCTCCTGGCGGCGCTGCCTGGCCAGCGGGAAAAAACCGGAGCAGGAAGTCGCCTTCGATGCGATCGCGCCGCCAGCCCAGCGCCGCACCCGGGAAGCCAATCACACACTGGTGCAGGCTGCCCGCCCGGTGCTCGACAAGCTTGGCGCGGCCATTGCCAGCACCCGCTACTTTGCCATTCTGACCAACGCCGACGGCGTGGTGGTGGACGTGAACGGCCCGATCGATCGGCGTGACCGGCGTGTCGACCTGATCACGCGCATTGGGGTGGATTTGTCCGAGCAAAGCGTGGGCACCACGGCCATCGGCGCGGCCCTGACCGAGCTGCAGCCGGTCTGGCTGCACCGCAGTGAACATTTTTTCAATGCCCATTCGGCCTACAGTTGCGCCGGTGCGCCGCTGTTCGGACCGGACGGACGCTGCGCCGGGATGCTCGACCTGACGGGTGTGGACGCGGTGGAGCGGCCAGAACTCAAGCACCTGGTCACCCAGTCGGCGCGCAGCATTGAAAACGCGCTCATGCAGAGCAGGCCGCACCATCTGCTGATCCGGCTGAACTGGTTGAACCATTGCCTGGGAGACGACAGCGACGGGCTGATCTGCCTGGATACAGACGGTTGGGTCACGGGCGCCAATCCAGCGGCGCGGCAGATGGTGGCGCAGTTCAATTCAGACAACCCGGCACCGGTGCACGGCAGCGAGTTGTTTGCCATGCCCTATGAGATGCTGTTTGATGCCGCAAACGGCGACGCAACGGGCTTTCAAACGTCCGTCGAAGTGCCCTTGTGGTCCGGCCTTCGTCTGCACGCGCTGGCATTGCGGCAAGGCCAGCACGCGCTGCCCCAGCAGCTCTCGGGCAGAACGCCGCAGGCAGCCCGTCTACCCTTGAAAGACCTTGAGACGGCCCTGATACGCAAAGCCGTCACCGAAGCCAGGGGCAATGTGGTGCAGGCCGCCAGGACACTGGGCGTGAGCCGCGCCACGGTGTACCGCAGACTGGGGTCGGGCCGCGGTCGTTAATGGGGTGCCGCTGGGCGGCAAGGACCGCGCGCCCTCACGGCCCGCTCGGCAGGCGCAAATTCACTGCTTGGGCTCGCCCTGTGGGGCGACCACGTCATGCGCTGAATGGTTCGTCATGCCATGCGCCATGCCGGGCATGCTGCCAGGTGCCACCACGCTGACCGGCAGCTTCAACTCAAGCTTGCTTTCAGTGCCCTTGGCGTCCTTGAACACCAGGGTCAGCGGCACCATGCTGCCTTTGGGAAGTGCCTGCTTCAAATCCATCATCATGACGTGATAGCCACCGGGCTTGAGTTGCACGGTTTGACCCGCGGGCAAGTCAAGTGAAGGCACGGCACGCATCTTCATGACGTCGCCCTCCATTTTCATTTCATGAACCTCCACCACGCCCGCTACGGGCGACGACACACCGACCAGCCTGACGGCTTCCCTGGCCGTGATGTTCATGAAAGCGCCGGTGGCCTGCTGGCCCTTCACGGTGGTGCGAACCCAGGCACCCGTGACTTCGATGGTTTGGGCAAACAGCGCGCCAGAGGCGAGCACGAGGGTAGCGGCAAGTAGTTTCAATTTCATGGTGATCTCGATAGATAGGGTTATAAATGCCAGGCGCCTGCGGCGATAGCGTGGCCATTCAGCGGAAACGCAAAACATGGGCAAGAAGACTTCATGGACTCAAGCCGTTGAATCGAACGGTTAAGGGCGTAGGCCAGCCACGCCAACGCATGCAGAGCCTCGGCAGAGGCGCTTCAGTTCAAAGGACGGAAGGAGGTCCGCGGCTGAAAGGCAGCCCGGAGATGGTGGTGGCTAAATCCGCCGGAAAATCCGCAACGGCCACACGGTGGCCGGCGAAAAAAGGCACGGCGCAAACCGCCAGCGACGGCGGGATGAGCCCGATGGTGCCACACAACTCACAGTTCGAGCCGGAGTGCAGTGCATCACCGGGCGAGTCCGGGTTGTGGGCAGACAGCGCGCTGGCGCTGCAAAAATTGCCGAGCTGGCCGGTGCGTACTTCTTCGGCCAGCATCGACACCGGTGCCCACAACGCCGACAGCAGAGCGAGAAAGCTCAGGCATGCTGCAAGACGCGTCCACACGGAAAGCGGCGGGCGCAAGAATGGGCGGGAAGACACGCCGCAATTATATGGACCTGCCCCGCCCACTCATGAGAATGGTTAACAACCGGCAGCAAAGCCTGCCGTGCAGAGCTGCCTATTTTGTGGCGTTCGGGAAAAACAATTGCTCGCCATTGATCTTGTAACCGGCAATCACGGCCTGACCCGCGGGCCCGGTGACCCAATCAACAAACTTTTGCGCTTCCGCCACCTTGGTTTGCGGGTGTTTGGCCGGGTTGACCACCATCACGCCGTATTGGTTGAACAGTCGCTTGTCGCCCTCCACCAGCACGGTCAGGTCCGCGCGGTTTTTGAAGTTCAGCCAGGTGCCGCGGTCTGACAGGACATAGGCTCCCATGCTGGCGGCCATGTTAAGTGCCGGACCCATGCCACAGCCACAGGCTTTGTAATTGGCGAAGCCTGGCGCTGGCACACCGGCGATTTTCCAGTAGCGTAGTTCGGCCGCGTAGGTGCCGCTCTTGTCGCCGCGCGAGACAAAATTGGCATTGCTGTCGCTGAGCTTTTTCAGCGCCGCAACGACGTCCTGCCCTTTAACCTTCGCCGGGTCCGCAGCCGGTCCGATCAGCACGAAGTCGTTGTACATCACCGGGAAGCGCTTGATGGCAAAGCCTTCGGCCACCACCTTTTCCTCGGCCGCCTGGTCATGCACAAACAGTACATCGGCGTCCCCCCGGCGGCCCATGTCAATCGCCTGACCGGTGCCAACGGCCACCACCTTCGTATCAATCCCGGTGGCTTTTTTGAACGCGGGAATCAAGGTGCCAAACAGCCCGGACTGCTCGGTGGAGGTGGTGGACGCCATCACCATGCTGGGGCTCTGCGCCATTGAAAGCGTCGCTGACAGCGAAATAACCATGAGGGCCATCGCCCGAAAAGACTTATGACCTTTGCTGAAACCATTCATCCTAGTTCTCCTTTTAAAAATGTTTCCGCCGCCGCGGGCAAGGGCCCGTTGAAAAAAGCCTGGGTGGGCAAGTCAGCCACCAGGTGGCCATGTTCAAGATAGATCACACGGCTGGCCAGGCGCTTGACCTGGCCCAGGTTGTGACTGCTGAAAATCAGCGTCATGCCGGACTCGGCGAATTCAGTCATCAGGCGCTCCACCTCGCGCTTGGCCGTGGGGTCCAGGCTGGAGGTGGGCTCATCGAGCAGCAAAACCTGCGGCTTGAGTGCCCAGGCCCGTGCCAGAGCCACGCGCTGCTGCTGCCCGCCCGACAGGGCCTTGGCATTGCGCCGCGCAATATCAGCCAGGCCCACGCGCTCCAGCGCCTGCATTGCCTGCACTTTGGCCTGTTGCCACCGCACCCCCTTTAACCACAGACCCAGGGCCACGTTGTTCAGCACACTGGCGCGCAACATGTAGGGGCGCTGAAACAGCATGGTCTGGCGGGCCTGCGCATCGGGCTTAAAACTGCCCGCCGCAGGCCGCACCAGTCCGTGCAGGGTTCGCAGCAAGGTACTCTTGCCACTGCCGTTGGCGCCCACCAGCGCCAGACGCTCGCCAGCATTGACGCGCAGCGTGCAAGCGCTGAGTGCCTGGAGCTGCCCAAACTGCACGCTGATGGCATGCAGATTAAAAATGGGCGTCATGGCTGGGCACCCTGGGCGGCCGCGCCGGTTGCCAAAGCCGAGGTCTGGACAGACGCCACATCCGGCAACGGATCATCAAGTTGCTCGCGCCAATACCGCACCAGCGCGATCAGACCATTGAGCATCAGTACCACACCAAGCAGCAAGAGGCCCAGAGCGAGGGCCAGCGGCAAATCGCCCTTGCTGGTTTCCAGCGCAATCGAGGTGGTCATCACGCGCGTGAAGCCGTCAATATTGCCGCCCACAATCATTACTGCTCCGACCTCTGAAATGGCGCGGCCAAAAGCGGCAATCAGCACCGTGAGCAAGGCATAGCGCTCGTCCCACAACAAAATCAGGCTGCGCATGAAACGGCGCGCGCCCAGCGACTGGAACTGTTCGCCGTGGCTACGATCGGCATCTTCAATGGTCTGCCGCACCAGCGCCGTAACGACCGGCAACACCAGCACAGCCTGCGCCAGCACCATGGCCTTGAAGGAAAACAGCCAGCCCAGAAAGCCCAGCGGCCCGCTGCGCGAGAGCAGCAGATACACCGCCAGCCCAACCACCACCGAGGGCAAGGCCAAGGCGGTGTTGAGCAAGGCCAGCACCACGGCGCGACCCCGAAAGCGCACCACGCCGAGCCAGCCCCCCAGCAACAGACCGGTGCTGCAGGCAATCAGGCAGGCACTCACGCTCACGCTCAGCGATCGGACGACGATGCTGGCAAGCATGGGGTCGAGCGAAGTGATGAGCGAAAAAGCCGTGACGGCGCTGTCGGAAAAGGAGTTCATGCTGCAAGTTTTGCGAAACTTTATCCTAGTGCGCCAGGCCTTGTGCGCGCATCGGTGAAGACCGTTATGAAACACTTTGCATAGGCATACCCTGAGGGGGTTGCTGCACGCATAATCCATGCATACCCGATGCCCACCATGCACAAAGTCGAACTTTCCTACCTGCTGACGCCCCAGCGCGGCAAGGATGCACTGATCCGCAACCCCCTGATGGACCTGCTGCACGCGGTGCGTGAGCAAGGCTCCATCGCCGGTGCCAGCAGGACGCTGAATTTGTCATACCGGCATGTCTGGGGTGCGCTCAAGGACTGGGAGCAGACGCTGGGGCGCTCGCTCATTGTGTGGGACAAGGGCCAGCACGCCCGGCTCACCGAGTTTGGCGAAAAGCTGCTTTGGGCCGAACGCCAGGCACAGGCGCGGCTGGCGCCGCAGATTGAAGCGCTGCGTGGTGACATTGAGCGCGCTTTTGCCACCGCCTTTGACGACAACGCTCATGTGCTCACGCTTTACGCCAGCCACGATGCGGCGCTGACGGCGCTGCGCGAGCAGACCCGCGCGCACGGCCTGCACCTGGATATCCGCTTCATGGGCAGTGTCGATGCCATTGCAGCCCTCAATGCCGGGCGCTGCATGATGGCCGGTTTTCACACGCTGGACCAGCCGGGCAGCAAGTCGGTAGCCGCACAAACCTACCGGAGCCTGCTCAAACCCGGCCTGCATAAATTGATCGGTTTCGCCCATCGCACGCAGGGCCTGATCGTTGCCAGAAACAACCCACTGGGAATTGCCAGCCTCGCTGATTTGAAACGGCCCGGGGTCCGCTACGTCAACCGCGCACAAGGCACCGGCACCCGCGTGCTGCTGGACGAACTGCTGACACGGGCCGACATGCACCCTTCGGAGATCCAGGGCTACCCAAGCCAGGAACCCTCGCACACAGCCATCGCCCAGGCCGTGGCCAGCAACGCGGCGGATGCGGGTCTGGGTATTGAGGCCGCAGCACACGAGAAAGGACTGGGCTTTGTGCCGCTGGTGCAGGAGCGCTATCACCTGGTGTGCCGCAAGTCAGAACTGCCCACGCCGCAGGTGCAGGCCCTGCTCAAGGAACTGCAAAGCCGCGAGTGGCGGACCACGCTGGGGAAACTGCCAGGCTACAGCGGCGAACTGGCCCAAAGCGGCAAGGTGCTGTCATTGCGCGCCGCGTTGCCGTGGTGGAACTACCGCACCAAGAAAATCAATAAGGTTGATCTCTAAACCGTATTCAGCTATTTATTTCATAGCGCGCAGGATCTGAACCCGCAGAAGATGTCGTCGCGCCCGGGCAGGTAGAAATTGCGGTACTTTGGATGTTTCATGCGCGCGCGGGTTGCAAACGACCCACCGCGCAACACCTTGTGCGTGCCAAACCAAGGCTGCGAATAGGATTGGTAGGGGTCGGGCGAAAAACCCGGATAAGGCCGAAACGTTGTACCCATCCATTCCCAGACATCGCCCCAGCGGAAACCGCGGCGTGCCGCTGTGTGGGCGGCAGCTTCCCCATTCGACCTCCGCGGGGAGCCGGCGCCCAGCCCAGCGGCACCACGCATCGGCTTCCCACCAAGTCATGTGCATGGCAGGCTGGTTCCCCAGCATGCGCATGGGTTTGCCAAAGCGCGTTTGCATCACCGCGCTGCTGGCCACGCCGATCTGATCGACGTAGCGCGGCCCTCTCCGGCCTTCACCGGACGCCAGGGCCTGCAGCCATTGCCAGCCTTCAGGGTGCCAGAGTTCCTGCCGGTCATAACCTCCATCGCCCACGAACTCTACATACTGCGCCCAGGTGACGGGCTGCGCATCAATCTCAAACTCGGGCACGCTGACAGCCTGCGCCGCTTTCTCGTTGTCAAAAACGAAGCCCGTGCCATCTCCCGTGGAGCTGCCCATCTGCCACTGCATGGCCGGCACCAGCAGCGGCTCGCGCACCGTGAGGGGTGGCGCTGTGAAGGCCTCCTGCAAAGGCTTGTCCAGCGCTAGGCCCAATGTCTGGGCCATATAAGTAAAGGCTTCGCCATGCATGTCCTCGTGAAACAGGCAGAGACGGTAAAAATAAAGCGCGTCATCTCCCTCACCCTGGTGGCGCGCCTTGTCCAGCAGGTCCAGCGTGCTCTCCAGCGTGTCGAGCAGGTAGGCGCGGCAGCTGGCCACATCCGGCAGATTCAGCGTCCAGCGGCTCGCATGAGGTACATGGTCTGAATCCCACCAGCGATCCGCGTCAGGCTCAATGGAGGCAAGCCGGGCCTGCAGAGGTTCACAGCGCGTGCCCAGTGCGCGCTGCATGTTGCGGCCAATCCAGCGTTCCTGAAACCAGGCCACATGACCGAGTTCCCACAGTGGCGGATTCAGGATAGGCAACTGTGTCACCACAAAATTGACCGCCTCGAGCGCATTCTGAAATTGGGTAAACAGCTGCAGCGTATGATTGCGCGCATCCATCAGGGCCAGCGACAACACCTCACAGCCGGCCTGGCGCACCAGCGGCGAATCGATCAGGTCCGGCGTGACTGGTTTCGAAGACCCAGCGCTGGAATTGAATGGACGGGAGGAATCGGGGATGAAATCTGAAGCCAAAACACTGGTCCTGGTTAGCCCCGCGACGGCGGAATCGAACAACGGCAACTGGCATACCGCGCATCGGTGGGCAAAGTTTCTCTCAAGCCATTGTGACACTGCGCTGCTGAAAGAGTGGCCGGAAAACCCGACAACTCACGGCAGTTTTTTGCGTCATGCCGAGCCTGCGGCCCTGATTGCCCTGCATGCCCGCCGCTCGGCTCCTTCCATCAAGGCCTGGGCTGGCGCTTACCCCGGCAAGCCGCTCATTGTGGTGCTCACCGGCACAGACCTGTACCGCGACATTCATACCGATGCAGACGCACAGCGGTCATTGGCACTGGCTTCCCGTCTGGTGGTGCTGCAGGACAGCGGGCTCGCGGCCCTGCCCCACGCGTGGCAGGGCAACGCCCAGGTCATTTACCAGTCAGCCCCGGCCCTCAAGCCCGCGCACAAGTCCCATCACACTTTTTGCGCCGTGATGGTCGGCCACCTGCGGGATGAAAAGGATCCGCTGACCTTCATGAAGACGGCGTTAGCCGGATTTCCGGCGGCTGTCCGCTTTGACCAGATCGGCGCCGCACTGGAGCCCCGCTTTGCGCAGGCAGCGAGCGCGACCGCCCGGCACACGCCCCGCTACCGCTGGCTGGGCGACTTGCCCCGGGCCGCCACGCGCCAGCACATCAAGCGCGCGCATGTCCTGGTGAACTGCTCCTGGATGGAAGGCGGGTCCCAGGCGATCCTGGAAGCGGTGCAGTCGGGCACGCCGGTGCTGGCCTCGCGGATCAGCGGCAATATCGGGATGCTGGGTGAAACTTATGCCGGTTATTTCGCGGTGGGCGATGATGCCGGACTTGCCGCGCTCGTGCGCCGCTGCGCGCGGGAACCAGACTTCCTTGCACTGCTGCAAAAACATTGCAGCCAGCGTGCCCACCTTTTTGACCCTCAAGAAGAAAAGCGCCATGTCATAAACTTGGCGCTTGACGCAGGCATTGCCGCGCGGCGCCCCTGACGGCCGCATCACTTGCCGACCAGCACTCCCCTGAAAGCCCACCGATGAACACCCCCGACCTGCCAAAATTGCCGGCTACACCTCGACTCACCAGTCTTTCCCATGGAGGCGGCTGCGGTTGCAAGATTGCACCGGGCGTATTGAGCGAGATTCTCAAAAACTCGAGCAACTTGCCTGGATTCAATTTGCCGCCACAGTTGCTGGTTGGCATCGAAACCGCGGACGACGCAGCCGTGTACCAGCTCAATGACGAGCAGGCGCTGATTGCCACCACCGACTTTTTCATGCCGATCGTCGATGATCCCTACGACTTTGGCCGCATCGCCGCCACCAATGCCATCAGCGACGTCTATGCCATGGGCGGCACGCCCATCATGGCGCTGGGTCTGGTGGGCATGCCCATCAACGTGCTGCCACTGGAGACCATAGGCGCCATACTCCGCGGCGGCCGCGACGTCTGCCAAGCTGCCGGAATCCCGGTGGCGGGGGGCCACACGATTGATTCCGTGGAGCCGATTTACGGCCTGGTCGTGATGGGCCTGGTGCATCCTTCGCGCGTCAAGAAAAACTCGGGCGCGCGGGTGGGCGACGTGCTGGTGCTGGGCAAACCCCTGGGCATCGGCATCCTGTCGGCAGCGCTCAAAAAGGACCGGTTGAGCGCCGCAGGCTACGCCCGCATGATCGCCCTGACCACGCAGCTCAACAAGCCCGGCATTGCGCTGGCCCAAATCGAAGGCGTGCATGCGCTGACCGACGTCACCGGCTTTGGACTGGCAGGCCATGGCCTGGAGCTGGCGCGCGGGGCCGCTGCGCAAGTGCGATTGGACTGGACGCGTGTGCCGCTGATTGCCGGTGCGCGGGAACTCGCGGAACAAGGCTGTATCACTGGCGCATCGGGCCGCAACTGGGCCAGTTATGGCCCCGAAGTGAGCCTGCCCGCTGCATTTTCGGAAGTGGACAAGGCCCTGCTGAGCGATCCACAAACCTCGGGCGGATTACTGGTGTCGTGCAGCGCAGGCAGCGCCGCTGAAGTGCTGGAGATTTTCCACGCACAAGGTTTTGCTGAGGCTGCGGTGATCGGCGAAGTGGCCACGGGGCACGGCATCAGCGTGTATTGAGCGCGCTTTCGACCGGTGCTTTTTCCCGGCAAAAAAAAGCTAAGGACGCCCGGCACAACGCACCGCAAAGTGAAGTAGCAGTATGTTGGTTTTCAAATAGTGGAATTTCACGAGTGATCTCTCCAAATCCCGTCATTTTTCAGGTCGCATGGGCCTTCTGTGCCCTGTTCCGGGCACTTGCCCTGTTTGCGGGCGCACTCATGCCACGGCTCCCATCAACTTGCTGCGCACCATCCACAAATTGGACAGCGCAACCGCTGGTACCGGTATTTGTGCGCGTAACACGGACTTGAGCTGCCACCTATGCCGTGCCGGCCCGGGACGATGGCGCACCTCATCCGAAGGGCCCGCTAAACCTCGACGCACGCCGCAAAGCCGGCTTTGACGATGTCGAACCGGCCCTTTTAGAGGCAGGGCTGCCGGCCTACAAGCGGTAACTAAAAAAATCCCGGACGCGCTAAACTAGCGACTACACCGCCCTGTACCGAGAGGAGTTTGCGCATGATCCGTCATCTGATTCCTGACATTCCATCGCACATGTCGCGCTTGCCCGCGGATATTGCCCTTCAGCTGCCGCAAGGCCAGCGTCTCGGTGCGACCAATGCGTCCGTCAAACTGACGTTTTCCCAGTGGTCGAGCATTGCACGACTGAAAGCCGGCCAGATTGGCGCGCTGGCAGAGGACTATGTCGAGGGGAAGCTTCAGCTTGAAGGCGCCATGCGCGATGTGATGCGCGCCGTCACGCGATTGCTCCCTGGCAACCCTGTGGAAAGCGATACCGGCTGGTGGTCACACCTGCTGCACCATGCCAAATCGCTGGCGGCCCATACCCACGCCAGGGATGCAGTCCAAATTCAATTCCATTATGACGTTTCAGACACCTTTTATGCGCTGTGGCTAGACCCGCGCCGTGTCTACTCATGCGCCTATTACCGCGATGCATCCATGACACTCGCACAAGCCCAGGAGGCCAAGCTCGACCTCATCTGTCGCAAGCTGATGCTGCAGCCGGGCGAGCGTTTTCTGGATATCGGGGCCGGCTGGGGAGCGCTGCTGCTATGGGCGGCTGAGCACTACGGGGTGGATGCTACCGGCATCACACTGTCAAAAAACCAGCACGCGCACGTGCAACGACTCATCGCGGAAAAGGGTCTGGCCCAGCGCGTGCGTATGGAACTGCGCGACTATCGCGACATGCCCGAGGACAAGCCTTTCGACAAAATTTCCTCGGTGGGCATGTTTGAGCATGTCGGTCAAGCGAACATGGGCAACTACTTCGGAAAAATCATGCGCCTGCTGGCTCCCGGCGGGCTGGTCATGAACCACGGCATCACGGCCGGCGGAATGGATAACCGCCAGCTCGGCGCCGGCATGGGCGACTTCATTGAGAAATACATTTTCCCCGGCGGCGAACTGCTCCACGTCAGCGCCATGCTGGAACACATGGCCCGGGCCGGGCTGGAAATGGTGGATGCCGAGAACCTGCGTCCGCACTATGCACGCACGCTCTGGCACTGGTCCGATGCACTGGAAACGCGACTCGATGAAGCGCGTCAGGTGCTGGCCACTGCCGGTGACCCCGAACTCGCCGAAAAAACCCTGCGCGCCTACCGTTTGTATCTGGCAGGGAGCGCCATGAGCTTTGAACAAGGCTGGATTTCGCTGTACCAGTTGCTGGCGACGCGACCCTCTGGCGATACGCACGATGCACAGCCCGGATCGGTTTTTGGCGCCCAATCGGTTTACCCTTTCAGCCGGGACTACATGTACCGTTGAGGCGTGCCGTCCGAAATACCGTTCAACCCCGCGGATGGTGCTGCGCATGCAGCGCCTTCAGGCGTTCCCGGGCGACATGGGTGTAAATCGTGGTGGTGGAAATATCGGCATGGCCGAGCAGCATCTGCACCGCGCGCAAGTCAGCCCCATGGTTGAGCAAATGCGTGGCAAACGCATGGCGCAAGGTATGCGGCGACAACGGAGACACAATGTCGGCCAGACGCGCGTACTTTTTGACCAGCATCCAGAACATCACCCGGCTCATGCCGTGGCCATGGCTGGTGACAAACAGGTCATCAGTCTGCTGGTCGCCCAGAATAACCGGCCGCGCCTCGACCAGATAACGCACCATCCATTCACGCGCCACCTGCCCGAAAGGCACCAGTCGCTCCTTGCTGCCCTTGCCCATGACCCGCAGCACGCCCTCGTTCAGGCCCACGTGGAACGTCTTGAGCTTGACCAGCTCACTGACGCGCAGGCCGCTGGCGTATATCAGTTCCAGCATGGCGCGGTCACGCTGGCCGAGCGCGCTGTCTCCTGACGGGGCTGTCAGCAGCGCCTCAACCTGCGCCTCGCTCATCAGCTTGGGCACCCGCAGCGCCTGTTTGGCCGTTTGAAGTTTCAGTGTCGGATCCGCGGCAATGAAGCGCTCGCGCAGGGCCCAGCGAAAGTAGCGCTTGAATACGGTCAGGCGCCGATTTGCCGATGTGGCCTTGGTGATGGCATGTTTGACAGAAAAGTAAGCGTTGAGATCGCTCTCAAGCGTCTCATCAAGCGTGCGTCCGCCCTGGCTGTTGGCACCCAGCCAGGTTGCGTAAATCGACAGGTCACGCCGATAAGCCTCCAGCGTGTTCTTGCTCAGCCCGTCTTCCAGCCACAAGGCGTCAATAAACGCATCTATGCTGGATTGGCTTGGTGCTTGCATGGTGTTGACGATAACAAAAATTCCTGCGACACCGGCCATGTTCCGGCATCCAGCAAATGACGCACTCAGGCACCATCGAAAAATTGCGGTTATTCTCTGCGGGTGTTTTACGCGCAGCTTCTATTCCCTGATTTTTCCCTCATCGTTTGCGGCTACCTGATCTGCCGCTACACCGCACTCAACCGCACCGTGTGGGCGCAGGTGGAAAGCCTGGTTTACTTCTTTCTGTTTCCGGTGCTGCTGTTCCAGTCGATTGTCAAGAGCCCGCTGGATCTGGCGGCCGCTTCCAGTTTCATCGGCGCGGGCCTGGCGGTGGGAGTGACCGGTATCGCGCTGGCTTACAGCCTGCCGTATCTGCCTTGGCTGGGCCGGCACATCGACCCGCGCGAGCATGCCGCCAGCGCGCAGATCGCCTTTCGCTTCAACTCCTTCATCGGTCTGGCCCTGGCCGAACGGCTGGCGGGAAGCCAGGGGCTGCTGCTGATTGCCGTGTTGATCGGCATTTGCGTGCCACTCTTCAATGTGGCTGCGGTGTGGCCCATGATCAAGCACGCCCAGCGCGGTTTCCTGCGCGAGTTGATACGCAATCCGCTGATCCTGGCCACCGCCAGCGGCCTGGCCGTCAACCTGTTGGGTTTCACCCTGCCGCTCTGGCTCGAACCCACAGTCACCCGCATTGGCTCAGCCTCGCTGGCGCTGGGTTTGATGGCAGCCGGCGCCGGCATGCAGCTTGGCCACTTGTCCCAGGCCAAAAGCCTGGCCGTGGCGGTGCTGTCAATACGCCACCTGCTCCTGCCCATCGTGGCCACCGGCATGGCCACGGTGTTTGGTCTGTCGGCTGAACAGGCCACCATACTGCTGGTGTTTTCCGCACTGCCCACGTCCTCCAGCGCCTATGTGCTGGCGGCGCGCATGGGGTACAACGGCGGCTATGTCGCCGGCCTGGTGACCCTGTCGACAATGCTCGGGATCGTGAGCTTGCCGTTTGCTCTGGGCGTGTTGCAGTAGATCAGCGGCGCCTTGCGGGAGGGAGCCATCCGCCATTTCCCGGACACCATGAATTCAATGGATGCTCATTCCCGTCGTTATTGGGCTACAAGCCAATTTCATGAATGGTTATTGAAGATGACCCTGATCTCTGCACCCTGCGCACCTGCCCGCCCATTCGCGGGAAAACCCTCAGCTTTCGGCGGCACCACAGGCACGCAATATCTGGTGCAGCTTGTACCATCAGTCAGGTCGAAAAATTTAAACTAGGCCAACTGCAGATTCCAGGTATTCCAATAACAGGAGAAAACAATGAAATTCGGATTTTTTCGTGGATTGCTGGCGCTTGCCAGCGCAATCGTGATAACGGCATCACCCGCTCAAGCGCAGCAGCAGTACATCAACGTTCTGACCGGCGGCACCAGCGGGGTGTATTACCCGCTGGGGGTGGCATTGTCACAAATTTACGGCAAGGCGATTCCAGCCGCCAAGGCGACGGTGCAGGCGACCAAGGCTTCGGCTGAAAATCTGAACCTGTTGCAGGCGGGTCGCGGCGAAGTCGGTTTCACGCTGGGCGATGCCCTTTCCGACGCCTGGAAAGGCGACGAAGAAGCCGGCTTCAAGGTGCCGCTGAAAAAGTTGCGTGGCATTGCAGCCATCTACCCCAATTACATCCAGATCGTCGCCAGCGCCGATTCCGGCATCAAGACGATCGCCGACCTCAAGGGAAAGCGGCTGGCCGTGGGCGCACCGAAGTCCGGCACCGAAATCAATGCCCGTGCAGTACTGAAAGGCGCCGGGCTGAGCTACAAGGATCTGAGCAAGGTCGAATACCTGCCGTTCGGCGAATCGGTTGAATTGATGAAGAACCGTCAGCTTGATGCCACCCTGATTTCGGCTGGTCTGGGCGTCGCCGCCCTGCGCGATTTAGCTACTTCGGTAAAAATCATCGTGGTCCCCGTGGGACCGGACGTCATCGCCAAAATCGGCGACCCGGCCTACCAGGCTGGCATCATCCCGGCTGGAACCTATGAAGGACAGGACAAGGATGTGCCGACGGTAGCGATCCAGAATTTCCTCGTCACACACGAAGGCTTGTCAACCGACACGGTCTACAAGCTGACCAAAAGCATGTGGGAAAACCTTGATCACCTGGCCGCTGCGCATGCCGCCGCCAAGGGCATGAAAAAGGAGAATGCATTAAAGGGCATGCCGATCCCGTTGCATCCTGGTGCGGAAAAATACTACCGTGAAATCCATCTGATCAAATAGCGCGTGCAATACCCAGGTGACCACCATGACCGACCCTCTTCACCATACTCCCGGACAGCAACCGGCCGTCGAATTCCAGGAACATGGCGTCCAGCGTCAGCTTGGTGGCAACGCGCTGAAGCTACTGATTGCCCTGGCACTGTGTTTCTCAACCTACCAGCTGATCGTAGCGGCCTTTTCCCCGCTTTCCAGCCTGGTGATGCGCTCGCTGCATGTCGGCTTTCTGCTGATGATTACCTTCCTGCTTTATCCGGCACACAAGCACGGCAAGCTCAGCAGCATCGCATGGTATGACTGGCTGCTGTCGTTCGGCGGCTTCGCGCTGGGAACCTATCAATGGATTTTCGAGGCGGACCTGATCCAGCGTGCGGGCGACCCCACCACGGCGGATCTGGTGGTCGGCACCTTGATCGTTGTGCTGGTATTTGAAGCGGCGCGCCGCATACTCGGTCTTGCGCTGCCGATCGTCTGCGGCACCTTTCTGCTGTACGGTTTTTTCGGACAGTATCTGCCCGATGCGATCGCGCACCGCGGATTCGGTTACGACCAGATCATCGGCCAGCTGTTCACTGGCACCGAAGGCATTTTCGGCATCCCGACCATGGTGTCAGCGACCTATATTTTCCTGTTCATTCTGTTCGGCGCCTTTCTCGAGCATGCCGGCATGATCAATCTGTTCAACTCGCTGGCGCTTGGGCTCGTGGGCCACACCAAGGGAGGTCCGGCCAAAGTGGCGGTGATCTCATCGGGCTTCATGGGCACGATTTCGGGTTCGGGCGTGGCCAACGTCCTGACCGTCGGCCAGTTCACCATTCCGCTGATGAAGCGCTTCGGCTACAGCGCGGTGTTCGCCGGGGCGGTTGAAGCGACGGCCTCGATGGGCGGCCAGATCATGCCGCCGGTGATGGGCGCGGTTGCTTTCATCATGGCAGAGACACTCAACGTGCCTTATGTGGAAATCGTCAAGGCAGCGATCATTCCTGCCGTTCTCTACTACGTTACCGCATTCTGGATGGTGCACCTGGAAGCCGGACGCGCCGGACTGAAAGGATTGCCTAAGGAGGACTGCCCCAATCCGTGGAAAGCCCTCAAGGAAAGCTGGTACCTGGCGCTGCCGCTGGCGGCGCTGGTCGCCATGTTGTTTCATGGCTTTACGCCGATGTTCGCCGGTCTCACCGGCCTGGCGCTGACGACCATTCTGATTCTCGGTGCCGCGCTTGCCGCGCGCATGTCGAACCTCGCGTTCCGCTACGTGTTCTGGCTGGGGTTGGGACTGGCCGCCGCAAGTTTTCTGACGTGGGGCATCTATCCGGTCATTGCCATCATCTTCGCGCTGAGCCTTGCCTGCCTGAAGGTTAAAGGCGGCAGGAAGACGCTCCATACCATCCGATCGAGCCTGGTCGATGGCGCCAAACAGGCGTTGCCGGTGGGGATTGCCTGCGCCGTCGTCGGCGTCATCATCGGTGTGCTGACCCTGACCGGCGCTGCCTCCAGCTTCGCCGGATACATTCTGGAGGTCGGCAAGACCAGCCTGTTCCTCTCGTTATTTCTGACGATGCTGGTCTGCCTGGTGCTGGGCATGGGCATCCCGACGATTCCGAACTACATCATCACCAGTTCGATCGCCGCGCCCGCCTTGCTCAAGCTCGGCGTGCCGCTGATCGTGAGTCACATGTTCGTGTTCTACTTCGGCATCATGGCCGACCTGACGCCGCCAGTGGCGCTAGCGGCGTTTGCCGCGGCGTCGATCGCCAAGGCGTCGCCGATGCGCATCGGCTGGAAAGCCACCCATATCGCCATCGCGGGATTCGTCATTCCCTACATGGCCGTCTATGCACCCGAGCTGATGTTGCAGGGCAACTGGACCGTGTTCTCAAGTTCGTACATCGTCTGCAAGGCAGTGCTTGCCATTGTGCTGTGGGGCGGGGCCGCAGTCGGCTATATGTGGACGCCACTCAAGCTGATCGAGCGCGTATTCATCACCATAGCCGCGCTGATGCTGGTGGTTGCCTTGCCAGTTACCGATGAAATCGGATTTGCAATGGCGGTCTTGTTTTTCGTCTGGCACGCGCGGCAAAATCGCAGAGCGCTGTTGACCGCATGACGGGACTGTGCCTGGCCGCGGCGGGATTGGCAGTCACCCTGCCGCTGCAGGCATTCACCCTGGGCTGGACTCACTCGATCGAGAAAATCCGATGGGAAGAGGATTACCGTATTGTCGACCTGCGCCTGCAACTTGTCGAGGCGCGTATCCGCGGCACCGGCGCCGGGATGGAAGCCCCTGCCGGCGCAATATTGAAGGACGGCGTCTGGCATTACAGGCCTGCGCTGCCGCCCCTGAAGCGCCTGCACCTGGCGCGTTCAGGCTATGTCGCCGATTACGAGATGTGCTGGGATGGCGTCTGCCACCCGATGGCAGAGATCGCCGGGCCGGTTGGCGCCGGTTCCGTACTGGACATTTTCCCCTGTCACGTCCGATGAAATTGCACTGGCAACACCGGTGCGGATCTGGGTTGCGCAAGAACCAAGACAACAATGCCTGATTGTTGTCTGTTCTGGCTGGATTATTGAATTTCCTGCAAACGCTGCGTCTGTCGCTTCGTCAAATGTTTTATATCAGCAATATCAGCAGCCGATAATTTCGGCCCGGGCTTTCGGAGCACGGCAGAGGCAATCACGCCACGTTCGACCATGATGTACTTCCTGGCCGCCAATCCAATCCCTGCCTGCTGTTCATATCGTGCAAGAGGCAGGTAAGCATCGAAGATATCATGGGCTCTCTCGATATCCCCTTTTGCGTGCGCCTTGCAGACATCCACCATCATTTCGGGGTAGGCAAATCCGGTCATTGCGCCATCCGCGCCGCGCGTGAGTTCCTCCGGCAAAAAGAGGCCACCGCCATTGCCAGTGAGAATAGACACCCGCCCGACTTCGCTGCGTTCGCTCGCCGCGCGTATCGCCGATAACTTGGCGAGCCCGGGGGAATCCTCGTGCTTGAGCATCACGCAATTGGGCGAGTTTTTTAAAATGCGCAAAACGACGGAAGTTGACATCTGCACGCCGGTCGACAGCGGATGGTCCTGCAAGACCCAGGGCACCCTGGCGCCCAGCGTTTCATTGACCATATCGAAATAGGCAATGATCTGGTCATCGGTTCGAACGGTAGGGGCAGGTGCGATCATGACTCCGGACGCGCCCATATCCATGACGCTTTCAGTCAGTTCCCGCATCGGCGCAAAGCCTGGCGATGAGGCGCCGACGACGACTGGAACCCGGCCATCGACTCGCGCCAAAACCCTTTTGACGAACAGCCGCGATTCTTCCGCGGTCAGTTTGGTCGCCTCTCCCAGGATGCCGAGTATGGTCAGACCCGTCGCGCCACGGTCCAGGTAAAAATCAACCATGCGATCTGTACTGGCCAGATCGAGTGCGCCATTTTCAGTAAAGGGGGTCACTGCGATCAGATAAACGCCTTTGGCCGTAGCATCTAATTTATTCACGTAAAACTCCTGGTGTGATTGAATGACGAAACGGCTTGCACAACCCGATGGCCGCAAGGAGCGGACATTCCTTCGAGGTGTGGGAGACGTGTCCCGTGTAGCCCTGCATCAGCGTACGGTGCACGCCCATGCTTCGTAGCGAGCCCTGGTCTCTTCGTTCGGCGGGTACAGACCGGGTAACGGCGTGCCGGCGTCGACCTGAGACATGATCCAGCCCTCCAGCCTTTCCTGCTCGACTGCCGCGGCAACCACCTCGTCCAGCAAGGCGGCCGGAATCAACACTGCGCCGTCGGAATCGACGCACCACGACATCGTTGGGGAACACCGCCACGCCACCGCAGCCGATCGGCTCCTGCCAGGAGACGAAGGTAAGTCCCGCCACCGAGGCCGGCGCGGCGGTACCTTGGCACCACACGGGCAGTTGTGTAGCCAGCACACCCGCCAGGTCACGGATCACGCCGTCAGTAACCAGTCCGGCCACACCGCGCTTTTTCATGCGGGTACACAGGATATCGCCAAAAATACCGGCATCCATCACACCCATTGCATCGACCACTGCAATACAGCCGGCAGGCATGGCCTCAATCGCGGCACGCGTGGAAATCGGCGCGCCCCAGGACGCGGGCGTTGCCAGATCCTCTCGCGCCGGTACAAAGCGCAGCGTAAAGGCACGCCCGACCACGCGCGGCTGTCCGGGCAGCAGCGGCTTGGTGCCACGCATCCAGACATTGCGCAGCCCTTTCTTCAGCAAAACGGTAGTCAGCGTCGCGGTTGTGATGCCAGACAGTACACGGACCAGGTCCGGGTCCAGCGGAAGAGGATCAGCACCCATTGAAAAACCTCCAGGAATTGAATTGCGTTAAAAAAAGGAGACCAGTGTGGAAGCACAGACTCGAATGCTTGCGATCAGCCCGACAAGATGCTACTGATGACGTGGCCCAATCAGCATTAAATCACTTCGAGTCTATCCGCTGAGCCAGTGCCCACAAAACATGCTCCCTGACCACCTCGCTCGGGTGTTCGACGCGGGCTTGCAAGCTTGCCTGTATCTCTGCGCCACCGGCAGCGCCCGCACGCAGGGCATTTCCCATCGCCACCGCAATGTTGCGCAACCAGCGCTCATGCCCGATGCGGCGAATGGCGCTGCCTTCGGTAAAGCGCAAAAATTCTTCTTCAGTCCAGCAGAACAAGGTCACCAGTTGCTGCCCGGTGAGGCCCTGGCGTTCATCAAAGTCAGGCAGGGTGCTGCGCTGCGCAAACTTGTTCCATGGGCAGACCAATTGGCAATCATCGCAGCCGTAAATGCGGTTGCCCATCAAGGGGCGAAGCGCCAACGGAATGGGTCCGGCATGTTCAATCGTCAGGTAAGAGATGCAACGCCGTGCATCAAGCCTGTAGGGTGCGATGATGGCCTGCGTCGGGCACACCTCCATGCAGGCGCTGCAGGTGCCGCAGTGAGGCGCCACTGGCGCACTGGATGGCAAGGCCACATCGACGTAAATTTCGCCAAGAAAAAACATCGACCCCGCCTCGCGGTTGAGCAGCAGCGTGTGCTTGCCGCGCCAGCCCTGCCCGCTGCGGGCGGCCAGTTCGGCTTCAAGCACTGGGGCGGAATCGGTGAAGACGCGGTACCCACATTGCTCCATATGCCCGGCAATTTTTTCGCTGAGTTTTTGCAGGCGGGCGCGCATCAGCTTGTGATAGTCCCGGCCGCGGGCATAGACCGAGACAATACCTTCGGCGGGTCGCTCAAGGCGGCTCAGCTCGATGGCTTGCCATTCACCGGGGTTGACAAATGTGGCTGCAGGCAAATAATCCATGCGTGCCGTGATGACGCTCACGGTGCCCGGAATCAGCTCGGCAGGCCGTGCCCGTTTGAGCCCGTGCGCCGCCATGTAATGCATGTTGCCATGGAAACCCGCCGCCAGCCAGGCCGACAATCCCGGTTCAGCTGACGATAAATCAACGCCAGCAACGCCAATTTGCGAAAATCCAAGCTCGCGCGCCCACGTTTGAATTTGAGAAACGAATTGATGACTGCCCAGGACCATCCGCTGATTGTAAAAACCATTGCCTGGCACGACGAAGCTGCCACCGAAGCCTTTGCCCAGACGCTGGCGCGCAAGCCAGCGATTGGCCGCGCCCTGATTGAGCTGCAGGGCGACCTGGGCACAGGGAAAACCACGTTCGCGCGGCACCTGCTCCGGGCGCTCGGTGTGGCGGGCCGCATCAAAAGTCCCACTTATGCCGTGGTCGAAGCGTACACGCTGACCGAGTCGACTCTGAACATCTGGCATTTTGATTTTTACCGTTTCAATGATCCGCGCGAGTGGGAAGAGGCCGGGTTTCGTGATGTTTTTGCCAGCCCCGGGCTCAAGCTGGTGGAATGGCCCGAGAAGGCGGCCAGCTATTTACCGCAAGCTGATCTCTCGATCCATCTTGAGATGCTGCCCGACGAATCCCGCGCCATCACCCTCACAGCGCACAGTGCCGCGGGTGCGGAGTTGCTGGCATGAAAGAATTCATTCCGGTCCTGAGCCGACGCGGCGCCTTGCAACTGGGAAGTGTGGTGCTGCTGCTCGGGGTGCAGCACATCGCGCGCGGCACCACGATTATGGCGGTGCGCGTCTGGCCCTCCAGGGACTACACACGGCTGACCATCGAATCGGATGGCGAACTCAAGGCTCGGCAGTTTTTTGTGGCTGATCCACCGCGCCTGGCGGTTGATATTGAAGGCATCGACCTGATACCAGCCCTGCGCGAACTGGTGGCCAAGGTGAAATCGGATGACCCGAATATTTCGCGCATTCGGGTCGGGCAACATGCACCGGGAGTGGTGCGGCTGGTGATGGACCTCAAGCAACCCATGCTGCCGCAGGTGTTCACGCTCAAGCCCGTGGCGGCTTACCAATACCGGCTGGTGTTTGACCTTTATCCGGCACAGGCTCCCGACCCACTGGAGGCCCTGATTGCCGAACGGCTCGCTGGCAGGCAACCGGAGGCGAGCCCGCCACAGAGCGCTGCCACTGACCCGCTCGGCGACCTGATGGTCCAGCAATCAGGCAAGGCACCCAACAACGCTGCCTCCAGTTCCGGCAGACCGGCGAATAGCAAGCCCGCGCTGGAAACGGCCACCATGGCCAAAGGGGAAGCACAGGTCAAGACAGACCGCCTTGTGATCGTGGCGCTCGACCCGGGCCACGGCGGCGAAGACTCGGGTGCCATTGGCCCCGGCGGAACGCGCGAGAAGGACGTGGTGCTGCAAATTGCACACCGTCTGCGTGACCGCATCAACCAGCAGCCCAACATGCGCGCCTACCTCACCCGCGACACCGATTTTTTTGTGCCGCTGAACGTTCGCGTGCAAAAGGCGCGCCGCGTGCAGGCCGACCTTTTTATCAGCCTGCATGCCGACGCGTTCTTCACCGACCGGCCGCAAGGCGCCAGTGTTTTTGCCCTGAGCGAAAAAGGCGCTTCCAGCAGCGCGGCGCGCTGGATCGCCAACAAGGAAAACTCGGCTGATCTGGTGGGCGGCGTCAATGTGAAAGCCAGGGATGAAGTGGTTCAGAAAGCCCTGCTCGACATGAGCACCACCGCGCAAATCAAGGACAGCCTGAAACTCGGCAGCGCCATGCTGGGCGAGATTAGCCATGTCGGCAGGCTGCACAAGGGCCGGGTTGAGCAGGCCAGCTTTGCCGTTCTGAAAGCCCCCGACATTCCCAGCGTGCTGGTGGAAACGGCCTTCATCAGCAACCCCGATGAAGAAGCCAGGCTGCGCAGCGAGGACTACCAGGTGCAGCTCGCCGATGCGCTGATGCGCGGCATCATGCGCTATTTCGCCAGAAATCCCCCGCTGGCGCGCAGCCGCGCCTTGTAGGCGCTGCGTGTCATTGCAGGCCGCGCACGACCACAGCGAATGCTGGGCACTGTGCAAATCAGCGCACGGCTTTTTTCGCCTGTGAATGCGCTGCCCTGCGTCTGGCCTTCCACGCGCCCAGCAGGATGACCAGCCCCGGAATCAGAATCATGGCCCAGATGATCTTGTCCAGATGCGCTTTGACAAAGGGCACATTGCCGAAAAAATAACCCGCCGTGACAATAATGCCGACCCATAGCGCGCCGCCGCTAAAGTCGTAGAGCATGAATTTGCTGCGCGTCATTTGCGTCACACCCGCCACAAACGGGGCAAAAGTTCGCAAAAAAGGCATAAAACGCGCCGCCACAATGGTGATGCCGCCATAGCGCTCGTAAAACGCATGGGCTTGGTTAAACGCGACCTTGTTGAAAAACCTTGAGTTTTCCCATTGAAACACCTTCGGGCCGAAATAATGACCAATGGTGTAGTTGGACTGGTTGCCCAGCACCGCCGCAGCAAATAGCAGCCCCAGGGCCAGCGGATAACTGAGCAGGCCGACACCACACATGGCCCCCACCACAAACAGCAGAGAGTCGCCGGGCAGGAACGGCATGACAACCAGTCCGGTTTCCACAAAAATAATGAGGAACAGCAGCGCATAGACCCATGCGCCGTAACTGGCGACAAAGGCCTCCAGGTGTTGGTCGATATGAAGGATGAAGTCGATGAAAAAGGCAGCTAGTTCCATGGCCGCAATTTTGACAGGTCGGCAATCACCCCGTCATCCGGTTCACTTCGCAATCCCCCACTGCGCCTAAAATTGCCAGCACATGACCTCCCCGCTCCCCGCCCAGCGCCGCTCCATCCGCGAACTCCCCGACGAGCTGATCAGCCAGATTGCGGCTGGCGAAGTGGTCGAGCGGCACGGCCTCGGTGGTGCGCGAGCTGCTGGACAACGCGCTGGACGCCGGGGCCAGTCAGGTCACGGTGCGCTTGCTGGCCGGCGGCGTGCGGCTGATTTCGGTGGAAGACGATGGCTTGGGGATTGCGCGCGACGAGTTGCCGATTGCCCTGAAACGCCACGCCACCAGCAAAATCGCCTCTCTGCAGGACCTGGAGACCGTCGCCACGATGGGGTTTCGGGGCGAGGCGCTGGCGGCCATCCATTCGATTGCCGACATGAGCCTGCTATCAAGAACGCCGGATGCCAGTCATGCCTGGCAACTCGATGGCCGCACCGGTGAACTCAAACCAGCCGCGCGCGGCCAAGGCACCAGCGTCGAGGTGCGTGAGTTGTTTTATGCCACGCCCGCCCGACGCAAATTCCTGAAAACCGACGCCACCGAACTGGCGCACTGCGTGGATGCCGTGCGCCGCCATGCGCTGGTGCGCCCCGACGTCGGCTTTGCGATCTGGCACGAAGGCAGGCTGGTGGAGCAATGGCGCGTCTGCAGTGGCGAGACGGCTCACGAGCAGCGCCTGGCCGACGTGCTGGGCAACGATTTTGTGACGCAGTCTGTCGCCGTCAACTACGAAAGCACAGCGCGTCGCGCCGATGGTCGGCCCGCCGTGCGGGTCTGGGGCCGCGCGGGCATCCCGGACGCGGCCCGCTCGCGCGCCGACCAGCAGTTTGCCTATGTCAATGGCCGCTACGTCCGCGACAAGGTGCTCACGCACGCCGCACGCAGCGCCTACGAAGACGTGCTGCACGGCCACCGCCAGCCGGTTTATGCGCTCTACGTCGAGATCGACCCGGCTCGCGTGGACGTGAACGTGCACCCCACCAAGATCGAAGTGCGCTTTCGCGACAGCCGCGAGGTGCATCAGGCAGTGCGCCATGCCACCGAAGATGCGCTGGCGGCGCCGCGCGCCGCCCTGGCAACCCAGGCACCTGAAGACTCCAGCGCCCGCTCCAGCAGCGGATTTCTCCAGCAAAACCCGGTTTTAGTCCAGACCGAATGGGCGCAACCAGCCATTAATTTCGTAGCTAAAAACGGTGACTACGCTTCCGACCTGGAAGCCTTGTGGGGCCCGGCAAAAAGGGAGGGGACAACTGAGCCGACTGGCTGGGCAGACAGCCCTCGCCCCGCCCCTCTCCCGCAGGGCGAGGAAGTCAAGCCATGGCCATTGGGCCGCGCCATTGCGCAGTTGCAGGGCATCTACGTGCTGGCCGAAAATACCCTGGGCCTGGTCATCGTCGATATGCATGCCGCCCACGAGCGCATCGTTTATGAACGCCTGAAAAGCCAGCTCGACAGCTCGCACATTGCCAGCCAGCCACTCCTGATTCCGGCCACCTTTGCCGCCACGCCGCAGGAAGTCGCCACCGCCGAAGCCAGCGCCGATGTGCTTGGAACGCTGGGCCTGGAGATCACGCCTTTTTCCCCAAAAACCCTGGCCGTGCGGGCCGTGCCCACCAGCCTGGCGCAGGGCGACACCGTGGAACTCGCCCGCAGCGTGCTGGCCGAGCTGGCGCAGCACGAGGCCAGCACCGTCATTCAACGGGCCCAGAACGAGCTGCTGGGCACCATGGCCTGCCACGGCGCGGTACGCGCCAACCGCAAGCTCACGCTCGATGAAATGAACGCCTTGTTGCGCCAGATGGAGGCCACCGAGCGCTCGGACCAGTGCAACCATGGTCGGCCAACCTGGCGGCAAATCAGCATCAAGGAGCTCGATGCGCTGTTTATGCGCGGGCGCTGAAAGTTCCAGATCAACCCCGGGGCCTCGCGTTGCCCCATCCCGACCATGAGCCAACGCTGGCAATCTGATACCCTCAACCAGATGCCTGCTGCTACCCCGTCCACCGCGAAAATTTCTCCGGTCGTCGCGCCGACATCCATGTCTGTCGGCCTGATCGTGCTGACTCTCTCGATGCTGCTAGGCATACAGCCGGTCACGACCGATTTGTACCTGCCCGCCCTGCCAGCGCTGGCCGAAGGCTTCAAGGCGCCGATGTCACAGACGCAGCTCACGTTGAGTGCGCTGCTGCTCGCCTTTGGCACCTCGCAACTGATCTGGGGCCCGCTGTCCGACCGCTTTGGCCGCCGACCCATCCTGCTTTGGGGGCTGGCGGCCTACACGCTAGCTTCCATTGGCAGCACGTTGGCGCCCTCGATGACGCTGCTGATTGTCTGGCGCGTGGTGCAGGGCGCGGCCATGGGCGCGGTCGTGATGTGCGCGCGGGCCATTGTGCGCGACCTCTATCAGCCCGCGGAAGGCGCCCGCATCATGTCCAGGGGTCTGAGCGGCCTGGGCGTGCTGGCCTGTGTCTGCGCCCCGCTCGGCGGCCTGCTGTCAACGCTTTTCGGCTGGCGCATGGCACTCATGGCACTGGCAGTGTTTGGTGCCTGCACGCTCGCCCTGATCACCCTGCGCTTTGAGGAAACCCTGCAGCAAAAAAACCTTCATGCACTGCGCCCGGCCATGCTGCTTCGCACCTGGCTCGATATTTTCAGCAACCCCACATTTCTGGCCTTTTCCGCACTGACTGCGGCTTCTTACGGCGGACTGTTTACCTTTCTCGCAAGTTCATCTTTTGTCTTTATCAAGGTCTTGGGACTGAGCAAGACGCACTATGGCCTCGTGATGTTCTCCATGTCTTTTTGCTATCTCACGGGCACCATTGCCTGCCGGCGTCTGCTGCCGCGTTTTGGCGTGCGCAAATCAGTAGCGATTGCCGCATGCCTGAGCCTGTCCGGCGGTACGCTGATGGGGGCCTTGGCCTGGGCCGGCGTACGCGGCGTATGGGCTCTCGTGCTGCCCTTTTACCTTTTCATGCTGGCCCATGGCGTGCACCAGCCCTGCGGACAGAGCGGCTCAGTGGGTCCTTTCCCGAAGTCAGCCGGTGCCGCCTCGGCCATGAACGGCTTTTTGATGATGGTGGCGGCCTTTGGCATGGGCGGCTGGCTGGGCACCCACATGGATGGAACGGTGCTGCCCCTGACCCATGGCGTGTGGTTCTGGAGCGTACTGATCGCCGCCCTGGCCTGGAGCGTCATCCAGAAGCATGGAGAGCCCGAGCATGAAGCACCCGCAAAACCCTGACAGCGCGCAGCAGGCGACCAGCGTGGGGGCTAAATATCTTGCCATCGCAGGTCCCACCGCATCAGGAAAAACCGCGGCCGCACTGGCAATTGCACGGCATTACCCGGTTGAAATCATCAGCGTTGATTCAGCGCTGGTGTATCGCGGCATGGACATTGGCACGGCCAAGCCCACTGCCAGTGAACTGGTCACCGTGCCGCATCACCTGATTGACATTCGCGACCCGCTGCACGCCTACAGCGCGGCGGAGTTTGTGCTTGATGCCCGGCAATTGATTGACAACATCCGCGCGCGCGGCAAGCTGCCGCTTCTGGTGGGCGGCACCATGCTGTACTTCAAGGCGCTGTTTGACGGACTCGACGCCATGCCCGGGGCCGACGCGGCGTTGCGTGCCGCTCTGGCCAGCGACGCCGCCGCCAAAGGCTGGCCAGCGTTGCATGCCGAACTGGCCCGGGTGGACCCGGTGACGGCGGCAAGGCTCTCTCCCAATGACTCGCAGCGCATCTCGCGGGCGCTGGAGGTGTTCAGGCTGTCGGGGCAGCCCCTGTCATTCTTCCAGCAGCGCCATGCCATTGAAAACATGGTTTCTCGTGCCGGAAATCAGGGGGCTGAAGCCCTTATTTCTCTTGAACCTTTAGACCGTTCCTGGCTGCATGGCCGCATCGCCGCACGCTTTGATGCCATGCTGGCGGGGGGGTTTCTCGACGAAGTCAAAGCCCTGCGCGCGCGCGGTGACCTGGCACCTGATTTGCCATCGATGCGCTGCGTCGGTTACCGTCAGGCGTGGGAGGCCCTGGACGGCAGCAGCCCGATGGAGGATCTGCGCGACAAAGGCGTTGCTGCCACACGCCAGCTCGCCAAGCGCCAGATCACCTGGCTGCGCTCGATGCCGCAGCGCCATGTGGTGGCCTGCGATGAGCCCGACGCGCTGCGTCAGGTGCTCGATCTTGTGAACACGCAAACAGCAACCTTCCGATGAGCCTGCAAATCAGAAGTCTGGCCAAGCGCTATGGCGACACCGTGGTATTCAGCCAGGTGTCGCTGGATGTGGCACCCGGCGAGTTCGTGGCGATCATCGGCGAGTCGGGCGTTGGCAAATCAACGCTGCTCAACTGCATGGCGGGGCTGGACAGTTGGGATGAAGGCTCCGTCACGCTGAATGGCGCCGACCTGGGCACGCTGAGCGATGACCAGCGCGCGCTGCTACGCCGCCGCCACGTCGGCTTTGTGTTTCAGGCCTTTCATGTACTGCCGCATCTGGATGTGGCGCAAAACGTCGCGTTGCCCTTGCTGCTGCTGAATCAGCCCGACGACGCCCGGGTGCAAGCCTTGCTGGACGCGGTTGGCCTCACCGGCCTGAGCCAGCGGCTGCCGCAGCAATTGAGCGGCGGACAACTGCAGCGCGTGGCGATTGCGCGCGCCTTGGTGCACCGGCCCAGCGTGCTGCTGGCCGATGAGCCCACCGGCAACCTCGACCCGACCACTGCCGCCAGGGTGATGGATGCGCTGATCGCCCAGACCCACGAACATGGAGCGTCGCTGGTGCTGGTGACACATTCGCAAGCCGCCGCCGCGCGGGCCGACCGCAGGCTATACCTGAGCAGCACCGGCATCTCGGCTTGAGGGAGAGGCTGATGCGCGCCCTGCTTCGTACTTTTTCCTGGCAAGAGCTGCGCCACCACCCGTGGCGCAATGCTGCCGCCGTGGTGGCCGTGATGCTGGGCGTGGCCCTGGCGTTTTCGGTGCATCTGATCAATGCCTCGGCGCTCAGTGAGTTTTCGCAAGCGGTGCGGTCCGTGAACGGCCAGCCCGACCTGGAACTGCGCGCGGTGCAGAACAGCTTTGACGAAGCAATTTACGGGCGCGTGGCCGCTCAGCCTCAGGTTGCACTGGCCAGTCCGGTGCTGGAAATTTCCACTTATGCACTCGATGACAAGGGACAACGCCAGGCTCTGCGCATCATGGGCGTCGATGCATTGGTGGTGGCCGCCATCACACCCGCGCTGATGCCGCGGCCCACTTCGGGCGTGGCGGGTGCCGACCGCTTTGCGCTGTTTGCGCCCGGCACGGTTTTTATCAACCCGGCCGCCAGCCAGGCGCTTGGTGCCCGCCAGTTGCAACTCCAGAGCGGTCTGGCCTTGCGCCGCGTCACGGTAGCGGGCAGTGTCAGCGCAGGCGGCGGCCCGCTGGCCGTGATGGACATTGGCGCCGTGCAGGATTTGTTTGACAAGGGCGGCCAGCTGTCGCGCATTGACGTGCGACTGCGGGCGGGCAGTGACATCCGCCTTTTTATCGACTCGCTGCAACTGCCGCCGAACGTCACCGCCAGCGCGCCGGGCGATGCGGCCGATCGCGTCAGCAACCTGTCGCGCGCTTACCGGGTCAACCTCACGGTACTGGCGCTGGTGGCGCTGTTCACTGGCGCGTTTTTGGTTTTTTCAGTGCTGTCGCTCAGCGTGGCCAAGCGGGCGCAGCAGTTTGCGCTGCTCGGCGTGCTGGGCCTCATGGGCCGGGAGCGCCTGCAGCTGGTGCTGATTGAATCGCTGGTGCTCGGCCTGGCTGGCAGTGCGCTGGGTATTGCGCTTGGCACCGGGTTGGCCGCCTTGGCGCTGCGCCTGCTTGGCGGTGACCTGGGCGGCGGTTATTTTGCCGGCGCAGCACCCGCCTTGCAGTGGAGTGGAGCAGCCGCGCTGACCTACGGCACGCTGGGCGTTGTGGCGGCTGGGGTGGGCGGCTGGTGGCCAGCGCGGGCCGCGCAAAAACTGCCGCCTGCGCAAACCCTCAAAGGGCTGGGGCTGGCCACCAGAGCGGGCACCAGTCGCTGGATCAGTATCCTATTGATGGCTGCTGGCGCCCTGTTGGCGTTGGTTCCACCGGTATTTGGCATTCCACTGGCAGCCTATGTGGCGGTAGCGCTGCTGCTGGTGGGCGGTATTACCGCGCTGCCCGGGTTGATTGCGCTGCTGTACGACCGGCTCAGCCCCTGGGTGGCGCACCGCCTGCTGCCACTGCTGGCTGTGGAACGCGCGCGCCGGGTTCGCGAAAGCGCCGCGGTGGCCGTCAGCGGCGTGGTCGCGTCGCTCAGCTTGGCGGTGGCACTGACCGTGATGGTGGCGAGTTTTCGCAACTCGGTCACGCACTGGCTGGACGTGGTGCTGCCGGCCGACCTGTACGTGCGCACGGCGCTTAGCGCATCGGCCAGCGACATCGCGTACCTGTCGCCTGAGTTGGTCGGCGCGATCAGCCGGTTACCTGGCGTGGCGCGCGTCAGCAGCTTGCATACCACCCCGCTGCTGCTGGAGCCGGGACAACCCGCCGTCACGCTGATGGCGCGACCGATTGACGACCCGGCCAGCACGCTGCCGCTGGTCGGCCCTGCGTTGCCAGTACCGCCAGGATATATCGGCATTTACGTGAGTGAGGCGATGGTGGACCTCTACGGTGCCCGGCCGGGCTACGTTTTTCGCCAACTTTCACAGTCTTTTAGTGCTTTAGCCAAGGCAGAACAGAAGCAATCAGCTGCTGATTTAACAGCATCCTCCACCAGCGCCGAATTTTACGTGGCGGGCGTATGGCGTGATTACGCCCGCCAGTTCGGCACCATTGCGATGGCGCAGCGCGACTTTGAACGTCTGACGGGGGACGCGCGCGTCAACGACCTGGCGCTATGGCTGAACGGCGATGCCAGTGACGCCCAGGTGCAGCAGGCGATACGCGGCCTGGCCGAGCAGCAGTCCGGTGCAGGCGCGCTGCTTGAGTTGGCCTCAGCCAGCCAGATTCGTGCCAAATCGCTGAAGATTTTTGACCGCAGCTTTGCCGTCACCTATTGGCTGCAGGGCGTGGCGATTGCAATCGGCCTGTTCGGCGTGGCCGCGAGTTTCAGCGCGCAGGTGCTGGCGCGCCGCAAGGAGTTTGGCCTGCTGGCGCACCTGGGACTGACGCGGCGGCAAATCCTCATGGTGGTGGCCGGTGAAGGGGCCGCCTGGACGGCGATCGGCGCGCTGGCTGGTCTGGGCCTGGGCCTGGCCGTGTCCACGGTGCTGGTGTATGTGGTGAATCCGCAAAGCTTTCACTGGACCATGGATCTGATGCTGCCCTGGCTGCGTCTGCTGGCCTTGTGCGCCGCGGTAATGCTGGCCGGAACCCTGACGGCCTGGCTGGCCGGGCGCGCGGCGGCGGACAAGGACGCAGTGCTGGCGGTGAAGGAAGACTGGTAGCCAGAGAGCCAAAAGTCATCCCGTACCAGCCACCCCTTCTCGCGCAAACTGTGCCGGGGTCTGTCCAGTCCAGCGCCGAAATGCCCTGGAAAAGGCGTTCTCATCGGAAAAACCCAGTTTTTCGCTCACGGCAACCACGCCCTGCCCGCCGCGCAGCGCCTGCACCGCCAAATCGTGAAGAAGCGCCTCGCGCAGGCCCTTGAACGAAATCGCCTCGCCAGCCAGCTTCCGGTTAAGGTGCCTGCCGCTCATTCCCAACTGATCGGCAATACGTTCCTTGCCCCAGCGCGGATGCTCGCGAATGAGTTGCTGCACACGAGCCGACACGCTGCCCTGCGGCAGTGAAGCAAGCATGTCGTCGGCCAGCGCCCTCAGGTGGGCATGAAGCTGCTTGCCAGCCTGAATCAACGGGCGATCCAGCTCGCCAGCGTTCATGCCCACGCCGTTGAGGGGTTGGCCGAACTTCACCGGGCATCCCAGCAACACTTCACAGGCCTCTGCATCCGCATGGGGCGCGTGCATGAACAGCACCTCGCGTGGCTGAAAACGGCCACTGGTCATCCAGCGCGCCAGACTCACCACGCAAGCCATGGCCACTTCCACGCGTTGCTCGCGACAGACCGTGTATTCAGGCAGGTAGCGCAGCATCACGCCGTCGGTCACGGTGGCAGTTTCAAAACGGGCGTTGTCACCGATGATGGGAGCGTACTCCGTGAGCGCTTCCAGCGCGTCGCCCAGGGTGTCGCAACTGAGCAGCAGCATGCCCACGATGTCCAGTTGACCGGCCTGCAGGTTGGTGCCCAGACGCAGCGCTGCCAAAGGGTCGGCGCTGGCAGCATCGGAAAACAGCGACCAGATCGCATCCTGTTGCACCATCGCGACCCTGCCGCCTTGCGTCGTCAGGGCGGGCAGCCATGCCTCCGGCACGCTGGCCCCATGGCGCCGCGCTGCTTCCAGAATGGCCTGCGTGAATCGGGCGGTAACGCTGAAATTATTTTGCATGACGGTCAATGCCGATTCCGGCTTGTCCTGAATGAATGCCCAAATGTCCCGTATGGAATGGGACGAAAGGTGAAGTTTGCCCTAAAGTTCGCACTATCCGAGGATCGGGGCATTCATCGCCAGATGAAGCCACCCGCGCCCAAGCCCAACGAGGAGACACGCCATGGCACCGATTGATCAGGTACACCTGAGTTTTAACCCGCAGACCCTGACGCTGCTTAATGCCGTGCTCGGCCTGGTGATGTTCGGCGTGGCGCTTGAATTACGGGTTGAGGATTTCAGGATTGCGCTGCGCACACCCAAAGCGCTCGCGCTGGGCCTGTTTGGCCACCACATCCTGTTTCCGGCCATGACCTATGTGCTGATCTTGATCCTGCGGCCCGAGCCCAGCATTGCGCTGGGCATGATTCTGGTGTCAGCCTGTCCGGCCGGACATATTTCCAACTTTCTGGTGCACCATGCACGCGGCAACACCGCGCTGTCGGTGAGCGTGAGCGCGCTGTCCACCGCGGTGGCCGTATTCATGACGCCGCTCAACTTTGCCTTCTGGGGCAACCTGAATCCGATTACTTCCGGGCTGATGAAGCAGGTGGCCATGAGCCCCTGGGAGATGCTCGAAGTCATCGTGATGCTGCTCGGCGTGCCGCTGGTTCTGGGCATGTCGGTGGCGCGCCGGTACCCGGCCTTTGCGCACCGGCTGCAACAGCCCATGAAGCTGCTGTCGCTGCTGATCCTGGTCGCTTTCATTGTGGGCACACTGGCGGCCAACTTTCAGCACTTCCTCAACTACATCCGGTGGGTGGTGGTGGTGGTCTTCATCCACAACCTGATGGCGCTGATCACGGGCTACAGCCTGTCCACCCTGATCGGTCTGCCCGAGCGTGACCGCCGCGCCATCACGTTTGAGATGGGCATCCAGAACTCCGGGCTCGGACTGATCCTGATTTTCAATTTCTTCGACGGCCTGGGGGGCATGGCGATTGTCACCGCATGGTGGGGCATCTGGCACATCGTGGCAGGCATGACGCTGGCGACCTACTGGAGAAGGCATGACCCAAACAAAGCCTCGCTGGCAGCGAAGGGGCAAGCATGAGCCGTGTCCTCATCACCGGCGGCGGCGGTTACCTGGGCAGTCAATTAGTGGCCCGTCTGGCTGCCATTCCTGCTGGCCAGCGGCCGGAAGTCATTGTGTCGCACGATATCCGCGCACCCAAAATGCGCCTGGACGGCGTGGCGTACGCCATCGCTGACATCCGCGATCCGGCGGTCGCCGACATCATTGCTTCGCACCACATCACGACCGTGGTACACCTGGCATCCATCGTGACCCCTGGCAAGAACAGCAGCCGCGCATTTGAATACGACGTGGACGTCAACGGCACGCGCAACGTGCTGGAGGCCTGTGCGCGCCATGGTGTGCGGCGTATCGTGGTGTCGTCCAGCGGCGCAGCCTATGGTTACCACGCCGACAATCCCGCCTGGCTGACAGAGGACATGCCATTGCGCGGCAACGAAGTGTTTGCCTATTCGCATCACAAAAGGCTGGTGGAGGAAATTCTGGCCAATTACCGCCACAGCCACCCGGCACTGGAGCAGGTGGTACTGCGCATCGGTACCATCCTCGGTGCCACGGTGCACAACCAGATCACCGACCTGTTTGAAAAGCCCCGCCTGCTGGCGATTCGCGGCTCTGACAGTCCTTTTGTGTTCATCTGGGACCAGGACGTGGTGGGCGTCATCCTGCGCGCCATTGCAGATGGTCCCCCGGGCATCTACAACGTGGCGGGCGACGGCGCGCTCACCATCCATCAGATCGCCCAACACCTGGGCAAGCGCTGCATTGAACTGCCGGCCGGGCTGCTGCGCACGGCGCTGGCCGTGCTCAAGCCGCTCGGGCTGACGCAATACGGTCCGGAGCAACTCGACTTTTTGCGCTACCGGCCGGTGCTGCTCAACACCAAACTCAAGACAGAGTTTGGCTACACCCCCACCTACACCTCTGCCGAAGTGTTCGATATCTATCGCCAGGCCAGAGTCCAGCAGCGCAGCGGAGGCAACTGACCATGCGCACATTCGACGGACGCTGTGTGGTGATCACTGGCGCGGCCGGCGGCCTCGGGGCCGCTTTGGTGCGCGCATTCCGCCAGGTGGGTGCTCATGTGGTGGCGCTGGACCGCGACGAGCAGGCGCTACAGGCGCTGCAACACGAGGAATCGCAGCATGCCAAAACAGCCGTCCAACCCTTGATGAGCGTCATCTGCGACGTGACCAACTTCGCGGCCTGCGCCGCCGCCATGGCACAGGTCACGATCCGCTATGGCGGCATCGACGTACTGATCAACAACGCCGGAATATCCCACCGCAGCGCGTTTTCCAGCACCCAGGTTGAAGTATTGCGCCGGGTCATGGACGTCAACTTCTTTGGTGCGGTGCACTGCACGCGCGCGGCCATCGACAGCTTGCGTGCGCGCCATGGCTTGATCATTGCCATCTCCAGTGTTGCAGGTTTTTCGCCCTTGATTGGCCGCACCGGTTACGCCGCCAGCAAGCACGCGCTGCACGGTTTTTTTGACAGCCTGCGCACTGAAGTGGAAGACGACGGTGTGGGTGTGCTGATGGTGTGCCCCGCGTTCATTGACACCGGCATTGACCGCGCCGCGCTGGGGCCGGATGGCCGAGCGGCCGCGCAGGCCCGTAAAACTACCGGTACCCCTACCCAGCCCGCTCAGGTGGCGATCGCTATTCTTGATGCGGCACGCGCCGAAAGACGCCTGCTACTGTTTGGCGCAACCGCCAAAGCGGCGTGGTGGCTGTCAAAGTTGTGGCCGATGCACTATGCCGCAATGATGAAGCGCCGCTTGCGAGCAGAAATTTCCTCCGATTAAAAAACATCCAAAACTGGAGACAGCAACATGAAAAAACTTTTGGGATTACTGGTCCTTCTTACCGGTGCAGCGCTAGCTGCGCAGGCCGCCGATTTTCAGGTTAACGGACCCGACGGCCAGCCGCTGCCGCTGGTGATGGTGACGCGCAGCGCCACGCAAGCGCTCCCGGTAGATGCATCTGACAATGGCTATCCGGCATCGGGTAAATTGCAGCAGGGCACCCTTGAGCACACCGGGTTCACCGACGCGCGCGGCCATGTGCACCTGGCCGATGCGCCAGGCACCATGCGCGTGCGGCTGCGCAAACCTGGCTACAAGGACCGCGTGATCGAGCCCGCCGCCCTGGGTCAGGCCGCGTCGTGGCACATGGAAGCCGAGACCGACCCCAAGGCGCTGGCCGAACAGCGCCCGTCCAACGCCTGGACCTCGACCCTGCTGCCGGGCCGTGACAACCTGCGCAAGGAATTCCTGTTGCAGTGCGGTTTCTGCCACCAGCAGGGCTCGGCGTTCCTGCGCCGTGAGCGCAGTGCCGAAGAATGGGCGACCGCCATCAAGCGCATGGTGCGTTACGGCGCACGCCTGTCCACCGAAGCCCAGAAGGAAATGCCCGCGCTGCTGGAAGCGCACTGGAAAGACATCCATGCCCATCCTGAAAAAGTCCCCGCTGGCACGCCGTGGACAGCAGCCTTGGCAAGCGCCACCATCACCGAGCTGCCGATTGGCGACCGCTTCTCGCAGATGCACGATTTTTTGCAACACAGCAACGGCATGGTGTACGTGGGCGACAACCTGCAGGACCGCCTCTACGAAATCAACCTCCAGACAGGAGCTTACACCGTGTACCGGGTGCCGCCACAGCCGGGTGACGTATTGGGCGGCCTGCTGACCGGGCGCTTGCGCGATTTTCCCAAGCACGAAACCTACCAGGGCATCCACTCTCTGGTGGAAGCGCCACGCGATGGCCACATCTTCATCACGGCTTCATATCAGCGACGCCTGATTGAGTTTGACCCTCAAACCAAACACTTCACCGCGCATGAGATGAACACCGGTTTTTATCCGCACACCGTGCGCATGGATGCCAAAGACCGGGTCTGGTTCACGCTGGCGCTTTCGAACCAGGTGGCCATGTTTGACCGTGCCACGGGCAAGTTCACCACCTACGACCTGCCATTTCGCAGTTTCATGGAAAAGCTCACAGTCAAACTCACACCCTTCTTTTTCAAGCTGATCGGCTGGGGAATCCCGGTGGCAAACTGGGTGAAGATTGACCATGTTTCCACTGGTGTTCCATTGCCCTACGGCATTGACATCACGCCCGATGGCAAGGTCTGGATCGCACGGCTGCACACCAACGAAATCGCGACCATCGATCCTGACACCGGCACGGTGACCATGATCCCCACACCGCTCAAGGCCCCGCGCCGCCTGCGCGCAGACCGCGACGGCAACCTGTGGATCGCAATGTACAACGAATCAACCATCCTGCGTTACGAACCCGCCACTGCCAGATTCACCCGATTCCAGTTGCCGGTGCAACCGGTTGGCAGCGACACTCCTTACTCACTCAACGTGGACCGCAAGCGCCAGCAGGTGTGGGTCAACGGCACCAACTCCGACAGTGTGTACCGGCTTGACATTGCAACAAACCAGTGGACGAACTTTCCGCTGCCGCGCCATGCGACCTTCACGCGTGATGTGGAATTCACCGCTAATGGCCACGTCCTGCTGTCGAGCGCCAGCTTTCCGTCCTGGCACATTGAGGATGCGCAGCCGACGCTGATTGAACTGGCACCAGCCGGTAACGCGNNCCGCGTGAGTTGATGGCCAGGATACGCGCCGTGATGCGTCGCCACGGGGCATTCTTCCTGTCGTGCCTGCTGGCCTTCACGGCCGGACACATGTTCAATTACACCGTCATCCTGTACCTGCAGGAGGCGGTGGGGTCAGACCTGCTGTCGGGGATCGGCTTTGGGCTGGCATTTGGAAGTTCTCTGGTGTTTGGCTGGTTTGCCGGAGTGCTTTGCGACCGCGTGCCACCCCACCGCGTCATTCACGCTGCGCAGGCGCTGTTTGTGGCGGGTCTGACATGCCTGTGGTGGGCGCAGTCGGGGGCGGGCGCTGAATCGCGCGTGGCCTGGGTTCTGGGCGGCGCATTCCTGGGCGGGCTTGGGTGGTCGTTTGCAGGCCCGGCGCGGCTTACCACGCTGGGGCAAATCGTCCGGCCGGAAGAATTGCGTCCGGCCACCATCCTCTTCAACCTGCAGGTGCTGGTCGGGTTTGGCCTGGCACCGCTGATCATTGGGCTGGTGCGAAGCCGTGCCGGCTGGGGCGCGGTCATCGCCGTGGCAGCAAGTGGCTTTGCGCTGGCTTCGCTCTTGATTGGGCGGCTGCGCACGCAGGCCAACGTGGTTGGCCTGCGTGCATCGGTGCTGACCGATATCCGTGAAGGCTTCCGCGCGGTGGGGGCCGACCCGCTGCTGGCGCAGTTGATGCTGGCGGCGGTGCTGGCGTATGCGATGACCGGACCACTGCAAATTCTGTTGCCCAAGCTGGCACGTGAAATTCTTCATCTCACCGAACTGCAGCGTGGAGCCTATCTGGGGCTGCTGGCGCTGTCGTTGATCGCCGGGGGCGTCTCGGCCCTGGCGCTGGCGCGCCGCGTGCACCATGGGCTCGTGATGTTTGGCGGCATTGCAGCGGGCGGCATGCTGTTTGCGGTGTTAAGCCGGATCACGCAGGTGACGGTCTCGGCTGTCGCCTTGGCGGGCATCGGCGTGGCCGGGGGCATGGTCATCAGCCTGGTGGTAGCTGGCATTCAGGCACGGGCCCCGCTGACGCTGCGCGGTCGCGTGATGAGCATGTATTCCGTCACCTCACAGGTGGTCCCGGCCTTCTCGGGCGTGGCGGCGGGGGCACTGGTAAATGCGGTGGGTGTGCATCTGGCCATTGAATGGTCCGGCCTTGCACTTGCCGCTCTGGTGGCCCTTGCAGCTTGGCGCATGGTCCGGCTGCGGCGTTATTCGGGTTATTGAAACGACCAGGTTGCAATTTTTAACACAAAACCACCAGGCATGAATGGAACCTTTGCATGCGGCGGCCATCACTATTTCTTTGCTTGCATCAGTCACGAAATTGATGTGCAATTGTCATCATCGTGCCACATGTTGCGCCTACCATCACTGAATCACTTCAATGAGATTTTCATCATGGCATTCGCTCAATTCCGCATTGAAAGCAGGGATCCGCTGAACGGAAGTCTGTTACCGTCACCCAACTTCAACCATCTCTACAAGGACGCTTCACTGGCCGTCGCCGTGGCAGTCAAAAGCGTGGCGGATCCGACCCGTCAGGAAGTGCGGGTCGTGCATGTCCCCAGTGGTGAAATCGTCTTTAAATCCACCGCGACGGCCCAATTTGTTTAACACCGTAAATTAGCCTTGAGTCGCCTTGGTGCGAGAATCAGGCTGATGACCCTCCGCCAGAACCTGTTGGTGCATCCCGCGCTGGCGCAATGACATGCAACTGCCGCCTGTCAGCATTCTTCGGCGCCATCTGGTACTGGGCGGGCTCACTGGTGCTGCTGCCTGGGCAGGCCAGGCACATGCCCTACCCGCCAGGACTCTGACCTTCCCACGCGACCGGGGTTCGCACCCCGGATTTCGCACCGAGTGGTGGTACATCACCGGGGAAGCTGTCTCGACCAGCGCGGACAAGCGCCGGTTTGGATTTCAACTCACGTTTTTTCGCTCACGGGTCGAAGGCACCCAGGGCATGACCTCAAAGTTTGCCGCCAGACAATTGCTCTTTGCGCACGCCACCATCACCGATGTGCAAGGAAAAAGGCTCTGGTATGACCAGCGCATTGCACGTGACGGTTTTGGCGTGACCACTGCCAGCGAACAGGACATGACCATCAAGTTGCGCGATTGGTCACTGCGGGCAGAGGGGAAAAAATACACCGCCGAGCTGCCCGCAGCAGACTTTGCACTGAAGCTGCAATTCGAGGAAACACAACCCGTGCTGCTCCAAGGCAACAAGGGCTTGTCGCGCAAGGGGCCGGAGGAAAAGCAGGCGAGCTACTACTACAGTCAGCCACAACTGGCTACCCGCGGCAGCGTGCAGGTCAAGGGACAAACCTTCGAAGTAACAGGCCGGGCCTGGCTGGACCACGAGTGGAGCGAAGAGCTGCTGCACCCCAGCGCCGTGGGCTGGGACTGGATCGGCATGAACCTGGATGACGGTAGCGCCCTCACCGCCTTCAGGCTGCGCGACAAAAGCGGGAGCACGGTGTGGGATGGCGGTTCATTCCGCTCGGCCAAGGGTGCGCTTGACAGCTTCCGCCACGGCGAAGTGATTTTCAAACCCATGCGCAGCTGGAAAAGCCCCCTCACCCAAGCCATCTACCCGGTCGAATGGGTGGTTCGCACGCCCGCTGACCTTTATACCGTCAGGGCCGTGATCGACAACCAGGAACTGGACAGCCGCGCTTCCACCGGCGCGATTTACTGGGAAGGCCTGAGCGAGCTGATCGACAGCAACGGCAAGCGCGTTGGCAGCGGTTATCTGGAGATGACGGGGTATGCGCAGGCGCTGCGGCTGTGACGATCTGATGCGGCAGTCAACGCAGGCCAATAGCCGACCTTGTCAATTTTTCCTGGGTTTGCTGATTCCTTGCAAGCACCGGGCTATTTCTGCAATCCACCAAAAACTTTACGATATTTTTACGCTGCTGCAGCCACAATCGTTAACGTTTTTACACACTTGGGCTTGGGACGACATTGTCTCAGCCACTGAAATTCGATCATGCAAACCGCAGGCACCTTAGCCGCCCCAATATCAGAACGTTTCTCCCGCTGGCAACGGATCCTGCTGACTCTGGTCGCCTGTGCCGTTACAACGCTGCTGGCTACGCCCTTGATTGGCTATCTTGATCTCGCCAATATCGTGATGCTTTTTTTGCTCACGGTGCTGTTGCTGGCGATCAGCCTGGGGCGAAGTGCCGCCGTGTTGGCGTCGGTTCTAAGCGTCTTGCTGTTTGACGTGTTCTTTGTCCCACCCCGATTTTCCTTCGCTGTGAGCAACGTCCAGTATCTGATCACCTTTGCGGTCATGCTGGCAACGGCCCTGATTACAGGGCACCTCGCTGCCGGATTGAAACAGAAGGCGTGGGAAGCACAGGTTCGTGAACAGCGGACACAAGCCCTCTACCAAGTCGCCCGCCAGTTGGCAGGAACACTTGCCCTTGAGCAAGTGACTGAAATAGCCCGGCAGTTTATCAAGCTGCAACTGCATGCGGATACCCTGATTCTGCTCCCGGAAAACAATATCATCGTGCCAGCTTCAACCACTGGGCACACGCCTTTCCGGATTGAACCCTACCTTGCCAACATGGCGCTGGAGAGCGGGAAAATGGTGCTTAGCGCAGAACCGATCGGCGGCGGTTACGCCTCGCTTTACCTCCCGCTGAAAGCCTCCATGCGAATTCGCGGGGTGCTGACAGTTGCTTTCCCTGCAACCTTGCCTGAACTGCTGCCAGAGAATCGGGGTCTGCTCGAAGCACTAAGCTCACTGATTGCCATCGCCATGGAGCGACTGCACTATGTCGAGGTGGCGCAAGCGACGCAACTCGACATGGTTTCCGAGCGGCTGCGCAGTTCGATTCTTTCAGCCCTGTCCCATGACTTGCGCACTCCACTGACGGCCCTGGTGGGACTGGCCGATTCGCTTTTCCTGATCAAGCCACCTTTACCCGAATCGGCACTGGATACTGCCCAGGCGATACATGAACAAGCTACCCGAATGGCCAGTCTGGTTGGCAATCTTCTCGACATGGCCCGGCTCAACGCTGGCAACGTCATCTTGCGCCGCGAATGGCAACCTCTCGAAGACGTGGTTGGGGCTAGCATCAAACTGCTGGAGGGTGCGCTGAATATGCATCCGGTCCATGTGGCTCTTCCTGCTGACCTGCCACTTCTGGAGTTCGATGCTGTCCTGCTTGAGCGCGTTTTTTGCAACTTGCTCGAAAATGCTGCCAAATACTCGCCAGACGGAACGATCATTGAAATCAATGCGCGTGAATCAAGCGATTGGGTCGAAGTCCGGGTCTGCAATCAGGGGCAGGGATTCCCGGCCCAAAAACAGGACGAGCTATTTGCCATGTTTGTGCGCGGGCAAACGGACTCCAACACACCTGGAGCAGGTCTGGGATTGGCTATCTGCCGCGCCATCATCGAGGCACACGGCGGGGTGATTGGCGCCGAGGATCGTCCCGAAGGTGGTGCTTGTGTTCGCTTTACCCTTCCGAAGGGTGTGCCGCCCATACTGGAGGAAGAGGCCGTATGAACACCCCTTCTCCCAAGGTGCTGCTGATCGAGGATGAAAAGCAGATTCGCCGTTTCGTCCGCGCCGCCGTCGAGGAGGAGGCCTGTCTGGTTTTCGAAGCGGACACCATGGCACACGGCTTGATCGAAGCGGGTCTGTGCAAGCCTGATCTGCTCATTCTTGACCTGGGCTTGCCTGATGGCAATGGCATCGACCTGATTCGGGATGTACGCGGCTGGTCCGATGTTCCCATCCTCATTCTGTCGGCGCGCTCGCAAGAACACGACAAGATCACCGCACTGGATGCGGGAGCTGATGACTACCTCACCAAACCCTTCAGCGTTGGCGAACTGCGCGCTCGTGTCCGAGCTTTGCTGCGCCGCCACAGTCGCAGCGGCGAATTGGCATCTTCCACGATGGAATTCAGCAACGTCACCATCGACTTCTCCCGGCGCCTCGTAACACGAGCGGGACAAACAGTGCACCTGACACCCATCGAATACCGTCTGCTTTCGACACTGTTAAGCCACCCGGGCAAGGTGATGATCCAGCGCAATCTGTTGCGCGAAATATGGGGGCCTTCGTACGTCGAGAGCAGCCACTACCTGCGGGTTTATGTGGGTCATCTGCGCCACAAACTGGAAGAAAATCCTACCCAGCCCAGACATTTTCTGACAGAAACCGGTATCGGCTACCGTTTCCAGCCCTAAAGGGAATTGATGCGAACCCAAAACAAGAAACAACTCACGACGCTGACCCTGGCCGCCCTGGGCATCGTTTATGGCGACATTGGTACCAGCCCGCTTTACTCCATCAAAGAGGTTTTCGGAAGCGTGCATCACCCCGTACCGATCACGCCCGACAACGTGCTGGGCATCCTTTCACTGTTTTTCTGGTCGCTGATTATTGTCGTGACACTGAAATATGTTTCCTTCATCATGCGTGCCAATAACAAGGGGGAAGGCGGCATCATCGCACTCCTGACACTGGCCTTGCAGAAAGGAAATCCGGCATCCTGGCAACAAAAATCCCTGATTACGCTAGGACTGTTCGGTGCCGCGCTATTTTACGGTGACGGTGTCATAACGCCGGCGATTTCAGTGCTCTCTGCCGTTGAAGGCCTGGAACTCATAACACCAGCCTTCAATTTATATATTTTGCCTATTACGCTCACTATCTTGATAGTACTTTTTGTCTTTCAGCGCAGGGGAACCGCCAGCATTGGCGCGCTATTCGGACCAATCATGATCCTATGGTTCGCAGTACTGGCTATATTGGGGGGAATCAGCGTTGTACAGCACCCGGCTGTGCTCGCTGCGATCAATCCGGTCTATGGTTTCAATTTTTTGACCGGCAATTCTGCCCTCGGTTTCTTCGCCATGGGAGCGGTGGTGCTATGCATTACCGGTGCCGAAGCGCTCTACGCTGATATGGGCCATTTTGGCGCCAAGCCAATCCAGTACGCCTGGCTCGGCTATGTCTTGCCGGCCTTGCTCATCAACTATTTTGGCCAGGGTGGGCTGCTTTTGTCGGCTCCCGCAGCCATCAAAAATCCGTTTTACCTCATGGCGCCGGAATGGGGGCGTTATCCGCTGGTCATTCTTGCCACGGTAGCGACCGTTATTGCCTCGCAAGCCGTGATTTCGGGGGCTTTTTCCATCACACAGCAGGCCATGCAACTGGGCTATACGCCACGCTTTCAAACTCAGCACACCTCGGACCGGGAAGTCGGACAGATCTATCTGCCTGCAATCAACTGGATATTGCTGATCTCGACCATTGGATTGGTCATCGGCTTCGGCACCTCATCGAAGCTGGCCGCCGCTTATGGCATCGCCGTCACTGGCACGATGCTGATCACCAATATCCTGGCGATTGCCGTTGCCATACGTCTATGGAACTGGACTCCTCTGCGTGCCGTATTAACGGTGCTCCCCTTCATCTGCATTGACCTCGGTTTCTTTCTGGCCAACTCCGTCAAGATTCCAGCCGGCGGCTGGTTCCCGCTGGTTTTTGGCCTGGGAATATTCGTCTTGCTAACGACCTGGAAGCGCGGTCGCGAACTATTGCATGATCGACTTACAGCTGATGCACTTCGGCTCAAGCCCTTCATCAAGGACATTGCCGAAAGCGGTATCGGTCGTGTCCCTGGTACCGCAATATTCATGACCCAGGACCCGGAATCTGTGCCCCACGCGATGCTGCATAGCCTCAAACACTACAAGGCGTTGCATGAGCAGGTGATTGTTCTGAGTGTTCGGGTGTTCGATGTACCGTATGTGCCGGACATTGATCGGGTTGAAGTCCTTCGGCTTCCCGAAAATTTCTCTCAGGTCATTGTCCAGTATGGATTCAAGGATGAGCCGGATATACCAGCGGCCCTTGCGTTATGCGCAAACGCCGGACTAAATGTCGAGATGATGGATACTTCCTTCTTCTTTGGACGCGAAACGCTGATCCCAAAACTGGACTCGGAAATGGCCTATTGGCGAGAACTGCTTTTTATCACCATGTTCCGCAATGCAAGCAGCGCAACCGCCTTCTTCAAAATTCCGTCGAACCGTGTTGTAGAACTGGGAGCGCAAATCGTCTTGTGACCGGATGCAGTGCAGCTTGAAGCCGATAGCTACGCCAGCGATGCCGCGCCGGGGCCGTTGGTCGAGCCGACCATCAAATTACCGTCGGTACACCACGCCCGTCAGTTCAGACGCCAGCCGCCTCGCCGTGTCGTCCATGACTCCGCGCAAGCTTTGCGCAATGCGTTCGCGCACCGGGGCGAGCAGCGCGGGCAGACGCACCGAGCGGCTCAAGATGCGGACTTCCAGGGCATAGAGTTGCAAGAGATCAAGCAGGAGCCGCTCAAGATCCACGCGCGAATAGGATGTTTGCATGGCAGCGCGAACACCGCATTGCAGCCGCCACGCCTCAAGAACCCGGTAAGCAGCGCCAGACAGGCGCTCGATGCGATCCAGGCGGACCGGCGCGATCTCTTCATAGGGAATCACGATCCTGACCGGCAAGCTGCCGACCTGCGCCAGAAACGTCCGGTCAATTTCCTTGGTGGCGTCGAGGAGTTCGTGCAGCGATTCCCGGCTTGGGGGAAGACCGGCGGCAAGCGCCTGACCAGCGCGGCGAATAACCAGCGCATCCTTGCGCATCTCCTTGGCAACATTCAGCGCCAGCACAGGCTCAAGATAAGGCAGCGCAAGACGCAACGGCAGCGCCGCACGGAGCGTGTTGACGGTGCGCTGACTATAGGCCTTCAGGACCTTGCAGTTCATGGCGACCAGCGCGTCTGACTGATCCATTTGCAAACAATCCGCAGACCACGTCTGTCGATGAAAATGCCTGCAATCGGGCATGCCCGCGATCCTATTCGGTCTTGGTGGCGCGGTGAATACCTATCATGCCGCCAAGCAGGGACTTGACCACGACATCACGATAACCGACCTCGCGCAGCACCCCGCTCAACTCCTCGGCGGTGTAGAACATCTCCAGCGCATCAATGAAGTATCTCTTGCAATTGAGGGCCGCCGGCCCGCTTCGGAACAGAACACCGGTGAAAACAAGACAGGTGCGCAAATAGCCATAATAGAGTTTCTCGATAACCGGATTCCCAGGCCGCAGCATGTCACAGTGGCAAAAGCGTCCCCCCGGCTTGAGCACCCGGTGTATCTCCTCGAAAACACGTTTGACACGCAGGTGACGCGATGCGAATTGAAGCGTCACAACGTCGAAATGATTGTCCGGAAACGGAAGCTCATGGACATCGCCGATCACACTGTCAATATGCAGTCCCCGCGCCCGGGCACGCTTCTGGCCCACCTCCTGCATCGCCGCACTGCGGTCCATCGCATGCACTTCCAGGCTCGACTCGCGCTGTAGAAGTGCAATGCCAATCGCATTGGTGCCAGCGCAGACATCAAGCACCCGCTCGCCTGGTTGCACATTGACGACGGACATGAACCGGCTTAAAAACCAGTCCCATAATCCAAGGCTGGCGACACGATTCGCGCCGTCGTAGTATGGTGCGACATCGGTAAATACATCGTTAAGGTTTTCCGTCCAGTATGAACTGAATCTCTGTTCGCGAGCCTGTTCGCGTGATGCCACTGGAGAAAATAGACTCAAGGAGAACTCCTGAAAATTGTTGCGCTCAGCCGGGAGCGTGCAGTTTCATAGGCCAGCGTGAGACAAATGTCGTCGTCTCACACTTCAATCGCAATATATCAGAAACGGAATAAATAGACCGCTGCAGCGATGCTGCCCAACCCTGCAATTACATAGACAGCGGTGGCTACCAGTGTATCGGCGCGAAAGCCAAAATCAAAAAAGGTAATGCGCAGACGGTGCGCCTGGCTCCACAATGACAGAAACAGAACGACAAAAATCACCAGCTTGCCAAACCAATGCGACGCATAGGCGTGCAGTTTGTCATAGCCCAGCATATCGGGCACATGACCCAAGGCGGCCAGAAGCGTGAGCACAATCAGCACCGGTGCGACCAGGGATACAAGCTCACCCCCAGCGGCAAAGGTGCCCCAGATAATAGGTTTGTTTGACTTTGCCATGATCAGATGACTCCCGCCCAGTAAAGAATGAAGAGCGACAACAGTACCCAGACAACATAGTGTCCCCCCGCCACCACGCTATCGGGCATGAACTTTTCCCCTACCTGGATAGGCAGCGCCTTGGGCGCGACGTTGAACCAGGTGAAGGAGTTGTACAGCGAAAACGCGAGGGCGAAAACATGGAATACGATGCTTAGCGGCTGGCGCAAGGCATCAAGGAAAGCTTCATATTGAGACTGGCCTTCCGACAGGCGCGCGAGGCCGACCAGCAGAATGATCGTATAGATGCCGATGAAGATGCACGTCACTTCGCGCGCCATGTAGCGCATGTAGCGCGGACGCTTGAAAAACCAGGTGGTTCTGGGCACCTCGCGCACATAAGGTCGACGGCTCATTTTTTGCTCCATGTCATAAAGTGCTCAAGATACCAGTCAACGGTACTGGCGACCTTCACCTGCTGCAGCGCGGCGGCCGGGTCCACATGCTTGGGACAGACATCGGAGCAGGCGCCGACGAAAGTACATTCCCATACACCTTCGTTGGTGGCGATCTCCTCCTGCCGCTCGTGCCGGCCGCCATCGCGCGAATCCAGGTTGTAGCGATGTGCCAGGGTGATCGCGGCGGGGCCAATGAACTTCGATTTGGTCAAGCCATATTCAGGACAGGCGGCGTAACACAACATGCAGTTGATGCACATGGAAAATTTTCGGTAGCGCTGCAGTTGTTCTGGTGTCTGCTTGTATTCACCCTCCTCAAGCGACTTAGGCTGCCCCGGAATCAGGTAAGGCTTGACACGCTTCAATTTATCCATGAAATCATCGGCCACTGACACCAGGTCGCGTTCGATCGGGAAATGGGCCAGCGGTTCAACCCTGATCACGCCTTCGTAATCGCGCACCATGGCCTTGCAGGCCAGCTTGGGTTCGCCGTTGATCATCATGCCGCAACTGCCACACACCTGCATGTGGCAGGACCAGCGATAGGCGAGCGTTGGATCGAGATTGTCCTTGAGGTAATTCAAGGCGTCGAGCATGCACCACTCGTTCTTGCAGGGCACTGAATAACGCTGATACCTCGGCGCTTCATCGGTCTCGGGGTTATAGCGCAACACCTCAAGCTCGACCTGCCGGGCACCCAGTCTGTTTTCACTCATTTTTTTGCTCCTGAATAATCACGCACCCCCGGAGGCGAGGTGGTGATCACCACGTCACGGTAGTCGATGCGCGGCGGTTCAGTTGGGCGGTAGTAGGCCATGGAATGCTTGAGGTACTTGCTGTCGTCGCGCGCCGTGAAGTCGAGGCGCTGATGCGCGCCGCGCGATTCCTTGCGTTCGCGTCCACTGACAGCGACGGCCTCGGCACAATCAAGCATTGAGCCCAACTCCAGTGCCGAGAGCAGGTCGGTGTTATAGACGTTGGTCTTGTCGTGGAGCGCTACGTCGGCGTAGCGGCGGCGCAGCTCGGCGAGCTTTTCGCTCGTCTTTGCAAGACCCTCCTGAGTGCGATAAATACCGGCACCCTCTTCCATGGTATCCGTCATTTCCTTGCGCAGACCTGATACCGACTCCTTGCCGACGCTACGCATGAACAGTGCGCGCAGCTTCGCCTGCGCAGCATCCCCTTGCGCGGCAAGCGCGGCATCGTTGCCTGGCTTCTGACCGCGTGCATATTCAAGCGCGGAAAGGCCGGCGCGATGGCCAAATACCAGAATTTCCACCAAAGAGTTCGAACCCAGGCGATTGGCGCCATTGATGCTGACGCAGGCGCATTCGCCTGCCGCGTAGAGACCGGGCAGCGAAGTCGCAGCCTTGGTATCCGTATGGATGCCACCCATCATGTAATGCACCACCGGACGGATCGGCACCATTTCCTTGACCGGGTCGATACCCAGGTAGCTGATGCAGATATCGCGCACGAAAGGCAGACGCTCGTTGATCGTCTTTTCTCCCAGATGGCGCATGTCCAGCCAGACGCAATCACCCCAAGGCGTCTTGACCGAACGGCCTTTTTGGATTTCGTGCCATATGGATTGACTGACACGATCGCGTGGACCGAGTTCCATCGTCTTCAACTGCGGCTTGCCCAGCGGTGTCTCAGGCCCCATGCCATAGTCCTGGAGGAAGCGATAGTTGTCCTTGTTGAGAAGCACACCGCCTTCGCCGCGGCAGGCTTCGGTCAGCAAGGTGCCAGTGTTGGGCAGCCCCGTCGGGTGGTACTGGACGAATTCCATGTCCTTCAACGGAACGCCAGCGCGATAGGCCATGGCCATGCCGTCGCCGGTCTTGATCGCTCCATTGGTGTTGAAAGGGAACATGCGGCCGGCTCCTCCACCGGCGATGATCACCGCGCCAGCCTGGAAGCAGCGCATCTGGCCGGTCTTCATCTCGATTGCGGTAAGTCCCTGGCAACGCCCGTCATCCACCATGAGGTCAGTGGCGAAATACTCGTCAAAGCGCTGAATGTTCGGATATTGCAGGGAGGTCTGGAACAAGGTATGCAGAATATGAAAGCCCGATTTGTCGGCGGCAAACCAGGTGCGCTGGATCTTCATGCCGCCAAACGGTCGTACCGCCACCGAACCATCGGGCTCGCGATTCCATGGGCAACCCCAGTGCTCCAGTTGGGTCAGCTCCTTGGGTGCCTCATGGATGAAGTACTCGACCGCATCCTGATCGGAGAGCCAGTCTCCGCCGCCCACGGTATCATGAAAATGCTGCTCATAACTGTCGTCAGGCTTGACCACTCCTGCCGCACCACCCTCCGCAGCACAGGTATGGCTGCGCATTGGATAAACCTTTGAAATCAGCGCTATGCGAATCTTGGGATCCGCCTGCGCGAGCGCAATGGCAGCGCGCAATCCCGCGCCTCCTGCACCGACTATGGCCACATCCGTCTTGATCGTCTCCATCAGTTCCCCTCAGAGTTGTCGTTGTCATGCCGTGTCGCCATGCCTGCTGCCCCATCTGCCTGTTTTTATTGCTTTGTGCAATTGCAACCTTTTTGATAGTACTGCAGTGAAACTCCTGCTTTATTGATATACGTCAAAAATCACCCTAAGAGGGTATTCCAGAAAATTGCATGCGGCACGGGACACCCAACATCCTGACAATTGAGGCCACGCCCGAGACCTCAATATCGCCAGAGACGACGTGCCCCACAGCAAGGTTCAGTTCATTGCCGACGACGCTGATGCGCTTGCGCAGCATGCCTCATTTCGTGCACCGAGATCAGCGCAGATCAACGCAACGAACGACAATGGCGGCATGAAAACACTTCAAAACATTGCCTTGTCCATGCTCGATCTGGTCGCCGTGCGCGAAGGCGGAACGGTGGCCGATGCGCTGGCAATTTCACTGCGCACCGCGCAGCATGTCGAACGCCTGGGCTTTGCCCGCTTCTGGCTGGCTGAACACCACAACATGCTGGGCATCGCCAGTTCGGCCACGGCGGTTCTGGTGGGCTATATAGCCGGTGGCACGCGCACGATGCGGGTCGGTTCGGGCGGCGTGATGCTGCCCAATCATGCGCCGCTGGTGGTGGCCGAGGCCTTTGGCACGCTGGCCGAACTCTACCCTGGCCGCATTGACTTGGGCCTGGGCCGTGCCCCCGGCACCGATCCGGCCACCATGCGCGCGCTACGGCGCGACCGGACCGAAACAGCCGACGATTTTCCGCGGGATGTGGCCGAACTGCAGCGCCTGTTGGCCCCGGCGCAACCGGGCCAACGCCTGATCGCTACGCCGGGTGCCGGCACCAATGTGCCCATCTGGCTACTGGGCTCCAGCCTGTTTTCGGCCCAACTGGCAGCCGAGCGCGGCTTGCCCTACGCTTTTGCCTCGCACTTTGCGCCGCGCCTGTTGCTGCAGGCGCTCACCCTTTACCGACAAAACTTCCGGCCATCGGCTACGCTGGTCAAACCCTATGTGGTAATTGGCGTGCCACTGATTGCCGCACCTACCGACGAAGAGGCCGAGTACCTGGCCAGCAGTACTCACCAGCGCGTGCTTGGCATCCTGCGCGGCGACCGGCGCGGACTGCAGCCGCCGGCAGCGCAATTCAGCGCACAACTGCATCCCCAGGAACGCGCAGCCATTGACGACTTTCTGGCCGCCGCCGTGATTGGTAGCCCAGAGACGGTGCAGCGGGGTCTGAGCGCACTGGTGCAGGTCACCGACGCCGACGAGCTCATGCTGGTGTGCGACGTGTTCGATCCGGCCTTGCGGCTACGCTCGCTGGATATTGCCGCGGCTGCGCGCGCCGCATGAGGCTCAGCCGACGCAAACCTCAGCGCGCCAGATAGCCGCCGTCCACCGGGTAATAAGCGCCGGTCACAAAGGACGCCTTGTCCGAGGAAAGCCAAGCCACCAGTTCGGCGACCTCTTCCGCACGGCCCAGCCGACCAATCGGGTGGGCACCCACGAGCATGGCGTTAGTGGCGGTATCCTGCTCCAGTCCGCTGATCATGGGCGTATGGATGAAGCCGGGGCCGACGGCATTGATACGCACCCCCTGCGCGCTATACTCCAGCGCGGCGGCTTGCGTCAACCCCAGCACGCCGTGCTTGGCGGCGGTGTAGGCCGAGGCACCGGCAAGGCCTACCGCACCCAGAACGGACGCCATGTTGATGATGGAGCCGCCGCCGGTCTTGAGCATGGCGGCAATCTGGTACTTCATGCCGTAAAACACGCCCGAGAGGTTGATGTTGATGACCTGCGCCCAGCCGTCCAGCGGATAGTCGGCCGTGGCAGCTTGCAGTCCGCCGATGCCGGCGTTGTTGCAGGCAATGTCCAGTCGGCCGTAATGCGCTACGGTCCGCGCCACCAGCGCCTGAGCATCCTCTGGCTTGCCGACGTCAGCCGCCATAAACAGGGCATCGCCACCCTGCGCCCGCACCAGTGCGGCCGTTTCCTCGCCACCCTGCACATTAACATCCGACACCACCACTTTGGCGCCCTCGCGCGCCCACACCAGCGCAACCGCGCGTCCGATACCCGACGAGGCACCCGTGACTAATGCAGCCTTGTTCTTCAGCATACGAATCCTTCGCGTCATTGCGCGGCCTGGTGCCGCAACGTTGCAGGTCTTCCAGTGTCCGGACAGGCCCTGCGGAAAAACCACAAACTTCATTGCCTGCCAGGCACCAGGGTGGCGCTTGATCCAACGCAACCCAGCGGGAAAAACAATCGCGCTTAATGTGCCCCAGCCGCCGCATCAGCACTGATTGCATCAGCCTTGCTGTGCCGTGTCAGATATACCAGCGGGATCAACGCCAGGAAAATCAGCGCCGAGACATAAAACACATCGTTGGCCGCGAGCATGTAGGCCTGTTGATTCGCCATGCGGTCAATCGTTCCGAGTGCCTGCTCATGCGTCAGCCCTGCCCCGGCCAGCCCCGACAGTGCGTTGTTGGTGGCGGTGCTGCCCAGATTGACATATTCGCTGATCTGCGCATGATGCATGGCCGCGCGATCCTGCCAGATGGTGGTGGCGATGGATGTGCCGAAAGAGCCTGCCGTAATGCGCACAAAATTGGACAGGCCGGAGGCTGCGGGAATCCGGTCAGGCGAAATACCCGAGAGCGTGATAGTCACCAGCGGAATGAAGAAAAATGCCATGGCCACACCCTGAACGATGGTGGGAATCAAGATGGTGGTGAAGTCAGCCTGAACGTTGAAGTTCGAGCGCATCCACAGCACCAGTGCAAACACCAGGAAGGCGAATGCGGAAAAACGGCGCGGGTCCACGCTGCCAATGCTTTTGCCCACCACCGGCGACAGCAGCAGGGCCAGCAGCCCCACCGGGGCCATGATCATGCCGGCCTGCGTGGCGGTGTAACCCATGTATTGCTGCAGCCATAACGGCAACAGCACCACGTTGCCAAAAAACAGGCCATAGCCGACTGACAGCGCCAGCGCACCAGCCCAGAAGTTGCGCCGCTTGAAAAGCGTCAGGTCGACCACCGGGTGCTCTTCGGTGAGTTCCCAGATCACGAAGGCAATCAGTCCAACGAATGCCACGATACCCAGCGCCACCACCTCGCCGGAGTGAAACCAGTCCAGTTCCTGGCCCTTGTCGAGCATGATCTGCAGTGCACCCACCCACAGCACCAACAGCGTCAGCCCAACTGAATCGATCGGCAGTTTCTTGGTCAGACTCTCGCGCTTGTGAAAGATGCTCCAGGTGACGAAGGCGGCGCCAAAGCCCACCGGAATATTGATAAAGAAAATCCACGGCCAGGAAATATTGTCGGTAATCCAGCCGCCAAGCAGGGGCCCCAAGACGGGTGCCACCAGTGTCGTCATGGACCACAGGGCCATGGCGACCCCCGCCAGCGCTTTGGGATAACTCGACAGCAACAGGGACTGCGACAGCGGAATCAATGGCCCCGCCACCAATCCCTGCAGGACCCGAAAGAAGATCAGCGTGGTCATGTTGGGTGCCAAACCGCACAACCATGAGGTGATCACAAACAGCATCACACTGGTCACGAAAAGCCGGACCTGGCCAAAGCGCTGCGACAGCCAGCCGGTAAGCGGCACGGCGATGGCGTTGGCCACCCCGAAGCTGGTGATGATCCAGGTGCCCTGATTTGGACTGACGCCCAGATCACCGGCAATGGCCGGCAGCGAGACATTGGCGATTGACGTGTCGAGCACGTTCATGAAAGTGGCAGCCGACAGCGCCAGTGTGCCCCACATGCGGGCAGATCCCGTTAACGGCGGCGGATGGATATAGTCAGATGCCGGTGTGGATGCGGAAGCCATGAAAGCCCTGAAGAACGCGAGAGGAAGGACGCAAAGCCGGGGGCGAAGTCGCCACCTGTCAGTGCATCATTTGGGGGTCCGCGGTTGCGCGATGCGGCTGCTGGCCACGGCACTGCCTTTGCCCACATTGGCCGCAATCACGCGCCGCACAGCGTCATCGGCCGCATTATCCTGCACGACTGCAGGTTGCGCCTGCGTAGCGACGCGTGGTGCATCGGCCAGGGTTTTGCCATCTTGCCGACTCACGTCCACTTCCACGTTCATGGACAAGCCCACGCGCAGCGGCTTCTCGGCGAGTTGTCCGGGTTCCAGCGCAATGCGCACGGGAATGCGCTGCACCACCTTGATCCAGTTGCCGGTAGCGTTTTGCGCCGGCAGCAGCGAAAAGGCGGCACCCGTGCCCGCCCCCAGACCTGTAACCGTGCCTTTGTATTCCATCTTTTTCCCGTACAGGTCAGCTACCAAGGTGGCAGGCTGGCCAATGCGGATGTTACGCAACTGTATTTCCTTGAAGTTGGCATCAACCCAGACGTTGCCCAACGGAATCAGAGACATGAGCGGCATGCCGGCAGCCACCCGCTGGCCGAGTTGCACTGTGCGTTTGGCAACATAGCCATCCACCGGGGCCTGTAACGCCGTACGTTGCGTTGCCAGATAAGCTTCGCGCACCTTGGCTGCGGCCATTTGCACGCTGGGGTGTTGCTCGATGCGGGTGCCCTCGGTCAGCGCCTGGTTGCTGGCAAGCTGCTCACGCGCGGCAAGCACGGCCGCCTGCGCCGCGGACAACGCGCTTTGGGCGCTGTCCAGCTGTTGCTGAGCATGGCTGAGTTCCTCTTTGGAAACCGCACCGTTACCGGTGAGCGACTGACGCCGTTTGAGGTCGTCGCTGGCACGGGCGATATCGCTGCGGGCTCTAACAACGTCGGCCTCACGCAGCGCAATTTGCGCAGTCAACGTGGCGTTGTTGGCGTACAGCGTGCGCACCTGGCGTACCGCCTGGCCCAAGGCGGCTTCGGCCTGGTCGAGCGTCACTCTGACGTCGGCCGGGTCAAGTTGAACCAGCGCCTGACCAGCTTTTGCAAAGTCATTGTCATCCGCCATGATGGCCGTGACCGTGCCACCAATTTGCGGCGTGATCTGGATCACGTTACCCTGCACATAGGCATTGTCGGTGGACTCGTAATGGCTGGCCACCAGATATTCATAGGCGGCCCAGCCCAGGCCTGCGACCACGACGACGCTGGCCAGTGCAGTGAGCGCCCTTTTGCGCTTGGTGTTGCCAGCCGACGGCTGCACGACTGGCGAAGCGGATGCGTTGGAATTGGAAGTTTGAGGTGCGTTCATGGTGCTTGTTATTTACCGGTTGCTCTCTAAATTTGAATATGCGAACCCAATGCGCGGCCAGCCAAGAAAAACCGGATATTGTCAGCTACTATTGTTGTAGCAAATGAGCGACTGAGGTTGGCATCGGCGGGGTGGGTGCAACCCCACCGCCTAGCGCGCGAATCAACGCCACCTGCGTGTCCAGTGCACGGCCTGCCAGATCCACTGCCAGACGGCGCTGGGCCAATACGCTGGTCTCCGCAGTCAGCACATTGAGGTAATTGCCCAGACCCGCCCGGTACCGCTGCATGGCAATATCGTAGGCGTCTTCCGCGGCTTGCCGGGCCGCAACCTGCTCGGCCTGCTGGCGGGCAATGCTCTGCAAAGATGCAGCCTGGTCGGCCACATCACGCACGGCGTCAATCACGGCGGCGTTGTAGCTTTCAACCGCCACATCGAGCTCGGCGGTTTTTCCGCGCGAGGTTGGCACGCAGCCGACCGGCGTCAAAAATCGGCAGACTCAGAGCCGGACCCACGCCCCACTGCCGGCTACCCGCATCGATCAAGTTGCCCAAGCCAATACTGGAGAACCCGGCAAAGGCGACCAGATTGATATTGGGGTAAAACTGCGTTTTGGCATTCACTACATCTTTGGACGCGGCCTCGACACGCCAGCGCGCCGCTGCAATGTCAGCTCTGCGGCCCAGTAAATCGGCGGGAAGAGTGGCCGTAACAGCCACGTTTCTTATAGCTGCCTGATTAGAAGGAATAAGGGAAAAGTCACCAGTTGGCTGCCCAATCAGGGCGGCCAACGCGTTGCGCGTAAGCGCCATCTGCTCCTGCAGTGCCTCCAGTTGCAGGCGCGCCTCTGGCAGGCTGCCCTGGCTTTGACGCAGTTCCAGACGGGTGTCCAGCCCCGCATTCACGCGGTCTTGCACCAGCCTGAGGGTTTCCGTGCGTTGCGCCAAAGTGCGGCGCGCAACCAATACCTGCTCGTTCAGGCGTACCAGTTGGAAATAAGTGCGCGCCACCTGGCTGGCCAGCAGCACGCGGGCGGCTTGGGCATCGGCATTGGCGGCATTCACGCTGCCCAGGGCGGCATCGAGCGCGGCGCGATTTTTACCAAAGAAATCCATCTCCCAACTGGCATTGAGCTGGGCCGTTCCACTTTCCTGGATGGAACCGCCCAGCGGCGGCGGGTATAAGCTGTTGGCGGTGAAGCGCTGGCGCGTCATGTCAAGCTGGCCATTGAGCTGCGGCAAGATCGCCGCGTTGGCCGCTTCCGTGACAGCTTGGGCACGCGCCACCCGGGCCTGCGCGAGTTTCAGGCTGGGACTGGCTTCAAGAGCCTGGCCAATCAGGCGGTTGAGCGGTTCGTCGCCAAAGTCGCGCCACCATTCGGCATTGATCGTCACCGGCACATTCGCTTCAGTCGCTGGGGCCTGCAAGCCCAGCGACTGCGCATCGCGCATGCTGGACTTTGGCGTGATATCCGGCAGGTCAGCGCAACCTGACAGGCCGGTGGCTATCAGGCCCGCAGCCGCCAGACTGGCCGTGGCAACCACGGCCATGCGAAGCCAGGCCCGCCATAGCGGCAACAGGCGCTCTGCGTGCACAGGTGCGTCTGCCAAATGGTTTTGAGATGAGTGGGTCTTATTGCTCATTTTTTTCAACCCGGGCATGCAGGGTTTGTGCAGTATCGAGAATGCGGCGCAAATAGCCTTTGAGGGTTTGCCACTCTTCAACCGTGAATCCGGCAAGACATTCGTTCTGGATGCTGCTGAGCACGGCCGGAATAGCCTTTGCCGCCTCGCAGCCCTCTTCCGTCAGTTCAAGGTGGACGACCCGACGGTCCTCGCACGAGCGCACGCGGCGGCACAGTCCCTTGGCTTCGAGGCGGTCGAGTAGACGTGTCATGGCGCCAGCATCAAGCTCACAGGTGCGCGCAAGTTCAGCCACAGTGCTGGCGGCACCGAGTTGCAGTTTGAGCAGCGGTACCCATTGGGCGTTGGTAAGTCCGTTAGGCTCCATGCGGCGCTCCACCTCATGGGCTATGTGGTTCACGATCCTGCGCATCAGGTAGCCTAGGCTTTCCTTCGCCAGATAGCCTTGCGAACGGTAAAACTTTTCCGGTGCCACGGCAGCCCCAGAAGGGGTGTTATCGGATTTCATAGTTTCCAATATTAAATGCCTAGACAAATATTGTCAAGGCTTTGTTTGTATCGACAACTTCTTGTGCCTTTTTTGACTAAACTTCCGTATGGCTATTACTTCCCTTTCCAACGCTCCCAAGGGTGCACCCCGCTCCCTGTCGGGTCTGCTGCCGTTTCTGCGCCCTTATCGCGGCCGGATCGCGCTGGCGCTGTTTTTTCTAGTCATGGCTGCTGCCGCAACGCTGGTGTTCCCGCTGGCCTTGCGCGGACTGATCGACGGCGGACTGACCGCGGCTGGGAAAGGGGAGCAACTGATGGCGCTGCGCACCCACTTTCTTGAACTGTTTGGTGTGGCTGCGGCGCTTGGGCTTTTTTCGGCAGGCCGCTTTTACATGGTGAGCTGGTTGGGCGAACGGGTGACGGCCGACTTGCGCAACGCGGTGTATGCCCATGTGTTGCAGCAAAGTCCCGAATTTTTTGAGACCACGCAAACCGGCGAGGTGCTGTCGCGCCTGACCGGCGACACCACGCTGGTGCAAACCGTAGTGGGCTCGTCACTCAGCATGGGCTTGCGCAATGCGGTGATGGGCATAGGCGCGCTGATCATGCTGGTGGTCACCAACCCCTACCTGATGGTGCAGGTGCTGGGCGTTCTGGTGCTGGTTGTGTTGCCTTCGGTGTGGTTCGGGCGGCGCGTGCGCAAACTCTCGCGGGCCAGTCAGGACCGGGTTGCCGATTCCAGCGCGATTGCGGCCGAGGTGCTCAATGCGATTCCCGTGGTACAGAGCTACACCACTGAAGCCAGAGAGGCCGCGCGTTTTGACCGCTCGACCGCCGACGCTTTCAATACCGCCGTGCGCCGCACCAAGGCACGCTCGGTGCTGGTAGCCTTCATCATCATTGCCACATCGGCGGCGCTGCTGTGGGGCCTGTACCAGGGCACCGAAGCCGTCATACGCGGCGACATCAGCGCCGGTCACCTGGGCCAGACCGTGTTGTACGTGATTATTCTGGCCAGCGCGGCGGCCGTGCTGGGCGAGGTCTATGGCGATCTATTGCGCGCGGCCGGTGCCACCGAGCGACTGATGGAACTGCTCGAAGCGCGCTCACCTGTGATTTCTCCTTCAAATCCGGTTCCAGCCCAGGTAACACGGCTGGGAAGCACGATCAAATTCGAAGCCGTGACATTTCACTATCCATCACGTCCGACACAGCCCGCATTGAGCCACTTCAGCATGCGCGTAGTCTCCGGGGAAACTATCGCCATCGTGGGACCGAGTGGCGCTGGCAAGAGTACGGTATTTCAGTTGCTGCTGCGCTTTTACGACCCAAGCTCGGGCCGCATTGAACTGAACGGCGTGCGTACCGCTGACATGGCCCTGCATGACTTGCGACAGAGTATCGGCATCGTGCCGCAGGATGCCGTGATCTTCTCCACCAGCGCGCTGGAAAACATCCGCTATGGCAAGCCCGACGCGAGCGACGAAGAAACCAAAGCGGCGGCCCGGGCAGCATTCGCGCACGAATTCATCAGTGCGCTTCCCGAAGGCTATGACTCCTTTTTGGGCGAGCGCGGTGTGCGCCTCTCCGGCGGCCAGCGCCAACGCATCGCGATTGCGCGGGCGATGCTGAAAAACGCACCTCTGCTGCTGCTCGACGAAGCCACCAGCGCGCTCGATGCCGAGAGTGAACGCACGGTGCAAGCGGCGCTGGAGTCAGCCATGAAGAACCGAACCACACTGGTCATTGCGCACCGCCTGGCCACGGTGCAAAAAGCCGACCGCATCCTGGTACTGGACCATGGTCAGCTGGTCGAGCAGGGGACCCATGCCGAGCTGGTAAGTCACGGTGGCATTTATGCGCGGCTGGCGGCATTGCAGTTCAACGCATGACCGTCACTCTTTCCCGATGCTGATGCCGTCGCAAATTTCATGCTTATGCATTCATTGCATAGAGATGAATCTAGTCGGCCTTGGACAGTTCAATGCGGCAGGCATAAGCTCTCTATCTTGACTATCCATAAGGAGTTTTTTATGTCACAGGTACCCGCCCGGGGCGAAAGCGCAATCGCCCCCGCCTCGTCGCTCCCGTCTTACCTTCAGGCCGACAACCTCGGACCCTGGGGCAACTACCTGCAGCAGGTTGACCGGGTCGTGCCCTATCTGGGCAATCTCGCGCGCTGGGCCGAAACCCTCAAGCGACCCAAACGAATACTGATTGTGGATGTTCCGATTCACATGGACGACGGCACGGTGGCGCACTTTGAAGGTTACCGGGTACAGCACAACGTGTCACGTGGTCCCGGTAAGGGTGGCGTGCGTTTTCACCAGGATGTCACACTTTCTGAAGTCATGGCGCTGGCTGCCTGGATGTCGGTCAAAAACGCGGTGGTGAATGTTCCTTACGGCGGCGCCAAAGGTGCCGTCCGGGTGGATCCGAAAATACTGTCGCGCGGCGAACTGGAACGCATGACGCGCCGCTACACCAGCGAAATCGGCATCATCATCGGCCCCAACAAGGATATTCCGGCGCCCGACGTCAACACCAACGATCAAATCATGGCATGGATGATGGACACCTATTCCATGAACACTGGGTCCACGGCAACCGGCGTGGTCACTGGCAAGCCAGTTGACCTCGGCGGCTCGCTCGGTCGGCACGAGGCCACGGGCCGCGGCGTGTTCACTGTCGGCGCGGAAGCTGCAAGACACATCGGGCTGGTCATTTCGGGGTCGCGTGTTGCAGTGCAAGGCTTCGGCAATGTGGGCGGAGTCGCCGGCAAGCTGTTTGCCGAAGCAGGTGCGCACGTGGTCGCGGTGCAAGACCATGGCGGCACCATTTACCGCGAGGCCGGGCTTGATGTGCCGGAGCTGCTCAAGCACGTAAAGGAAACCGGCAGCGTGAGCGGCTTTGCACAGGCCGAAGTAATTGCCAATGATCAATTTTGGGATGTGGACTGCGACATCCTGATTCCGGCGGCGCTGGAGCAGCAAATTACCGCGACCAATGCCGGGCGTATCAAGGCGCGCATGATCATCGAAGGCGCCAATGGCCCAACCACGCCCGATGCCGACGACATCCTGCAAGAGCGCAATGTACTGGTGTTGCCTGACGTGATTGCCAACGCCGGCGGCGTCACCGTCAGCTACTTCGAATGGGTGCAGGATTTTTCCAGCTTCTTCTGGGACGAGGACGAAATCAATGCCCGCCTGGTCAAAATCATGAAAGGCGCTTTCGCCGCAGTATGGCAGGTAGCTCAGGAAAACAAGGTCAGTCTGCGCACCGCCGCGTTTATCGTGGCCTGCACACGCATCCTGCATACCCGCGAACTGCGCGGTCTTTATCCCTGATTAAAAAGAGCGCGGTTTATTGAAGGGTTTCCTTGACGCCTGAAAGTAGCGGCAAGGGAACAATATCAAGACCCTCTTCCAGCAAGTCCAGCACTTCCCGCACGTTGGCCTGACCGCGAATGCCACGCCGTTCAATCTCACCGTAATGCATGCGGCGCGCCTCGAGGGCAAAACGCTCACCAACATCTTCGGTGTTGGCCACCACATGGCGCAGAGCCCTGAGAAAGGCCGCCTGCTCGGCCGGGCTGGCACTGGCCGACACGTCCAGCACGGATTTCGTGCTGGACGTGTCGGCATTTTCCAGCGGTACGTTCCCGGTCGTGGCGTTGCGGGTTTGAGATCCAGCCTGTTCAGCGCCGAAATTGAGCCGCGGGGCGCTGGGCAACTTGTGAATGTCCTTGTCGCTGCACATGGGACATTCAATCAGACCACGCGCAAGCTGCGTCTGGAAGTCGCCTTCAGACACAAACCAGCCTTCAAACGAATGCTGATGCGCGCACCGGAGGTTCAGGACTTTCATAAGGCTATTATCACGGAGCTACTGCGGCGCCGCTTCTTGCCAGTTCAACACCCACATGCCTGACAACACGTTTTGCAGCCATAGCATCCCGGTCAGCGTCTTCGCGTCAGTCACCTGACCATTGGCACACAAGGCCAAAACTTCGTCGGGAGAAGCTATAAAAACGTCCAGAAATTCATCCACGTCCAGCTTGCGTTCGCCCAGGGTCAACCCGCGCGCAAACCAGACATCGATAAACTCGGTCGAATAGGAAATAGCCGGATGCAACACTCCGGCCCGTGCCCACAGGCGCGCCGTGTAGCCGGTTTCCTCCCGCAGTTCACGCTGCGCACAGGCCAGCGACGCCTCGCCAGGGTCGAGTTTGCCCGCCGGAAATTCGAGCATGACAGCCTGTACCGGATAGCGGTATTGACGCTCAAGCACCAGTTGGCCATTGTCCAACTGCGCCACCACCATCACCGCACCGGGATGAACTATATATTCACGACCAGCATGGGTGCCATCAGGCAGCCTGACAATATCGCGGCGCACCTGAAGAAAGTCTCCCTTGAGGACTTCTTCAGAGCTTATTTTTGTTTCTGCCAAGTGGGCATTGAGCGCACTTTCCTGATCAGGACATTGCACGGAAGTCATTCGTGATGTCTAAAATGGTAGCGACGGGTGAAGCCGGGGAACGAAAAAGCCAGGAATAGCGGGCCCGTGAGGGCATAAAACTCCCAAACCTGTGGCGCAATTTGGCCACTGCGCTGCTCAAGATACCGCCCAATGCCCCCGACCATGAAATACCAGACAACCAGCCAGACCGACGCGGTTTGAGTCATGCCCTGACTTCTAACTCCCCAAGGACTTGACGATGCTGCTGATCGATTGCGTGCACAGGTTCATCAAACGACCGGGCACAATGCCCAGAATCAGGATCAGCGCACCGTTGATCGCCAGCACAACCCTGGCGTCAGCAGGCGCCGAGATCGGTTGGGTGTTGGGGCTTTGGGATTTGTCAAAGTACATTACCTTGACCACCCGCAGGTAATAGAAAGCACCAATCAGCGCCATGATCACCGCAAAAATGACCAGTACCAGATAACTGGTTTTTTCTGACGCAATCAGCGCCTGCAAAACACCCAGTTTTGCATAAAAACCCACCAGTGGCGGCAAGCCGGCCAGTGAGAACATGCTGATGGCCATGACGCCAGCGTACAGCGGGCTGCGCTGATTCAAGCCAGCCAGATCAGAAATCTCTTCAGACTCGTGTCCGGCACGGGCCAGGAGCAGGATGATCCCGAATGCGCTCAGTGTAGTGAGCACATAAGTCACAGCGTAGAACATGGCGGCGCCATACGCAGATTCGGTATTGATCTGGTTGCCATTGATCACCCCCGCCAACAAGCCGAGCAGCAAAAAACCCATTTGCGAAATCGTTGAAAAAGCCAGCATCCGCTTGAGGTTGGTCTGGGCAACCGCCGCCAGGTTGCCGACAATCAGGGAGCCGACGGCCATCAATGCCAGCATCTGCTGCCAGTCAATGGCCAGTGGCAACAGGCCTTCCACCAGCAAACGAATGAGAATGGCGAACGCCGCGAGTTGCGGTGCGCCACCGATCAACAGTGTCACAGCTGTCGGCGCACCCTGATAAACGTCCGGCAACCACATATGGAAAGGCACTGCACCCAGCTTGAAGGCCAGACCTGCCACGATAAACACCAAACCGAATACCAGCACCTGGTGCTTGACCTGACGACTGGCAATCGCGTTGAACACTTCATTCAGGTCCAGTGATCCGGTCGCACCATACAGCATTGACATGCCATAAAGCAGGAAACCCGAGGCCAATGCGCCGAGCACAAAGTACTTCATTGCCGCTTCCGTGGCCGTTGCATGATCCCTTCGCAAGGCCACCAGCGCGTAGCTCGAAAGCGTAAACAGTTCCAGGCCCATGTAGATGAGAAGGAAATTGTGACCCGAAATCATGACAAACATGCCCAGCAATGCAAACATGCTGAGCGTGAAGAATTCACCACCGCGCAGCATTTCGCGATCTGCGGCGTAGGGTCGACCATAGACCAGCGTAACCATCACGGCGATGCTGGCAAAGCACTTGAGCCAACTGCCCATCGGGTCGCTGACCACCATGTTGCCGAAGCCGTAGAAGGTTTGGCCACCCATCGCAGAGCGGACTTCCATGGCTGCCACCACGGCCAGCGTCAACAACGTCAGGACATAGGTACCGGTACGGCGTGGCGTTTTGATTCCGAGATCGACCAGCGCAATCACGCTGGCCATGACCAAGAGAACGATTTCGGGGTAAACCGCGACCCAGCTGAGTTTGTCAATCATCTGAAATTGTTATGAATAGGTTAATTCAGTTTTGAAACAGCCACGTGCTTGAGCAAGTCAGCCACGGACGTGTTCATCACATCGGTAAACGGTTTCGGATAAATGCCCATGCACAGCACCGCAATAGCAAGCAAGGCCAGCATCAGGAATTCACGGTTGTTGATATCCTTCAACGATTTGACATCCTTATTGGCAACCGGCCCGAGATACACGCGCTTGAACATCCACAGCGTATAGGCTGCGCCAAAAATAAGCGTGGTCGCCGCTGCGGCGCCGATCCAGAAGTTGGATTTGACGGACGCCAGAATCACCATCCATTCGCCAACAAAACCGGCGGTGCCAGGCAACCCGGCATTGGCCATGGAAAACAACAAGGCAAATGCGGCAAACCTGGGCATGGTATTGATCACACCGCCATAGCTTGAAATTTCCCGGGAATGAACACGGTCATACAAGACGCCAATGCACAGGAACATGGCACCCGACACAAAACCGTGGGCGATCATCTGCACAATGCCGCCTGCAACGCCCAGGTTACTGAACAGGAAGAAGCCCAGCGTTACAAAACCCATGTGAACCACGGACGAATAGGCGACCAGCTTTTTCATGTCCCTCTGTACCAGCGACACCAATCCCACATAAACGACAGCAATCAGGGACAAGGCAATCATCAGCCACGCCCATTCGTGAGAGGCATCTGGCGCGATCGGCAGGGAAAACCGCAGGAAACCATAGGCGCCCAGCTTGAGCATGATGGCCGCCAGCACTGCAGAGCCTCCGGTGGGTGCTTCCACGTGCACATCGGGCAACCAGGTATGCACGGGCCACATCGGCACCTTGACAGCAAAGGCGGCAAAAAAGGCAAAAAACAGCAGAGTCTGCGGCCTGAGGCCCAGCGACAAGTTGTGCCAGGTGAGAATATCAAAGCTGCCGCCCGACTTGGTGTACAGGAACATCAGCGCAACCAGCATCAGCAGGGAACCAAGCAGCGTGTACAGAAAGAACTTGAACGCCGCGTAAATCTTTCTGGGTCCGCCCCAAATACCGATAATCAGGTACATTGGAATCAGTGTGGCCTCAAAGAACACATAGAACAGCATGCCGTCCAGCGCCGCAAAAACGCCAATCTGCAGACCACTGAGGATCAGCAAGGCGGCCATGTACTGGTTGACACGCGAAGTGATCGACTCCCAGCTGGCGATGACCACCACCACATTAATGAATGCAGTCAGTATCACGAACCACAGCGAAATACCGTCCACGCCCAGGTGGTAATTGATGTTGAAGCGCTCAATCCAGGGGCTATTTTCGACGAATTGCATGGCCGAAGTACCGAGCTGGAAGCCGCCATACAACGGCAAGGTCACCAGCAAACCGATGACTGCACCGACCAGCGCAATCCAGCGCACACTGCGGGCCTGATCATCACGACCGAGCAGCAATAAAACGGCACCGAAAACAATCGGTGTCCAGATGGCAAGGCTTAACAAACCCATTCTTGTTCTTCCTTATTCTTATTGATTGAGCCAGACGAAGTACGTCATCAATACAAATACACCGATGATCATGCCAAAGGCGTAGTGATAGATATAGCCCGACTGCAGCCTGCGCACCATGCCCGAAACCCACCCCACCAGCTTCCATGATCCATTGACCACCGCTCCATCGATGAGCATCTCGTCGCCGCCCTTCCACAAACCCATGCCCAGCGCACGCGCCCCACGGGCCAGTACGTTTTCGTTGAACCAGTCAAGGTAGTACTTGTTTTCAAGCAGTGTGTAGATAGGTTGTGCATTGCGTTTGATCGCCGCTGGCAAAGCCGGGTTGACCATATACATGTAGTACGCCAGCACAACTCCCGACAGTGCCAGCCAGAATGGGGCCGCCGTCAGGCCATGCAGCGCCATCTGGATCGGCCCATGAAACGCCTTGGTCAGATCTTCCATCGCGGGGTGCCGCTCCAGATTGACAAAAATGGAACCGTTGAAAAAATCACCAAACAGCATGGGCTGGATCGTCATGAAACCAATGACCACTGATGGAATGGCCAGCAAAACCAGTGGCACCGTCACTACCCATGGCGATTCGTGAGGTTGCTGGTTGTTGCCGCCGTGACCATGACCATGATCATGATCATCATGCGCATGGTGATGCGCGTCAGGATTTTGGTCAAATCGCTCTTTCCCATGAAAGACCAGGAAGTAAAGGCGGAACGTATAAAGCGCCGTAACGAAGACGCCCGCCAACACGGAGAAATAAGCAAAACCGGAACCCGCCAAATGACTTTCATGCACGGCTTCAATGATGCTGTCCTTGGAATAAAAGCCGGCGAACAGGGGTGTGCCAATCAACGCCAGGGAACCCAGCAATGATGTAATCCAAGTGATCGGCATGTACTTGCGCACTCCGCCCATCCAGCGAATGTCCTGATTGTGGTGCATGCCCATAATGACCGAGCCGGCCGCCAGGAACAGCAGCGCCTTGAAAAACGCGTGCGTCATCAGGTGGAACACGGCCACGGAGTAGGACGAAGCGCCAAGCGCCACAGTCATGTACCCCAGTTGTGACAATGTGGAATACGCAATCACTCGCTTGATGTCGTTCTGGATGATGCCGAGAAACCCCATGAACAGCGCAGTGATGCCACCAATCACCATAATGAAGCTCAGCGCGGTATCACTGAGTTCAAACAGCGGCGACATCCGCGCAACCATGAAAATGCCGGCCGTCACCATCGTTGCTGCATGAATCAGGGCAGAGATGGGGGTCGGGCCTTCCATGGAGTCCGGTAGCCACACGTGCAGAGGAAACTGGGCTGACTTACCCATTGCACCGATAAACAAGCAAATGCAGATCACGGTAATCAGCATCCAGTCGGTACCTGGAAAAGTCAGTTTTGACAACTCACCCGCCTTGGCAAACGCTTCGCCATAATTGAGCGTGCCAGCAAAGGCGGCAACAAGGCCAATGCCCAAAATGAAACCGAAGTCGCCCACACGGTTGACGATGAACGCCTTCATGTTGGCAAAAACTGCGCTTGGCTTGTTGAACCAGAAACCGATCAGCAGATACGACACCAATCCAACAGCCTCCCAGCCAAAGAATAGCTGCAGGAAATTGTTGCTCATCACCAGCATCAGCATGGCGAACGTGAACAGGGAAATGTAGGCAAAGAACCGGTTGTAACCGTCATCTTCCTTCATGTAGCCAATGGTGTAGATGTGCACCATGAGCGACACAAAAGTCACCACGCACATCATCAGGGCCGTCAGGGCATCGACCAGAAAGCCAATTTCCATTTTCAGACCGCCCACGGTCATCCAGGTGTAAAGCGTTTCATTGAAGCGTGCGCCGTCAACCGCCACGCTCCGAAGGATCATGGCCGATATGATGAACGCCACCAATACGCCCAAAATGGTCACGGTGTGCGACAGGCGACGGCCTATCCAGTTACCGCCAAAGGCAGTGCCGAAAATGCCTGCCAGCAGTGCGCCGGCCAGTGGTGCCAGCGGAACTGCCAGCAACGTCGATGCAGAAAGGGTTTGATTCATTTTTTTATTAACCCCGGAGCGTGTTGAGTTCGTCAACATTGATGCTGGACTTGTTGCGGAACAGCAGCACCAGTATGGCCAGTCCAATGGCGGATTCGGCCGCGGCAACAGTCAGTATGAAAAACACAAAAATCTGACCCGCCATGTCGTTCAGATAATACGAAAATGCGACGAAATTCATGTTGACTGCCAGCAGCATGAGCTCGATCGCCATCAGCAACACAATCAGGTTCTTGCGGTTCAGGAAGATGCCAATGGTCGACAGCGCAAAAAGCATGGCACCGAGCGAAAGAAAGTGTCCCAGCGATAGCGTCATGATTTTTTCCCCTCGACAACCTCTACCACAATGGGTGCAATGGGACTTGCAACCACAGATTTCATCTTGACCATACTGACCCGATCTTTCCGCTTGGCCCTTACCTGATCCGCCGGATTGACGTGTTTAGAGTCCTTGCGCTCGCGCAAGGTCAGCGCGATGGCTGCAATAATGGCTACCAGCAGGATCACCGCTGCAATTTCCAGCGGGTAGAGATACCCCGAATAAAGAACCTTGCCCAACTCTTTGGTATTGGATACTTGGGCAACAATCTGACCCGGCACGACCGGAACCTGGTCCACTCTGGGTGGCTCGCGAAACCCGCCCATCAGCACATAGGACATTTCCAGCGCAATGATCGCGCCCACCGTGCCGGCAAGCGGGAAATGCTTCCAGAATCCTTTGCGCACGCTATCCAGGTTAACGTCGAGCATCATGACCACAAAGAGAAACAGCACCATCACCGCGCCTACATAAACGAGCACCAGCGTGATGGCCAGAAACTCGGCCTTGAGCAAAATCCAGACGGCAGCTGCCTGGAAAAATGCGAGCACCAGATACAAAACGGCATGCACCGGATTGCGCGCGGTAATCACCCGGAATGCAGCAAAAAGCAGCAGCGCGGCAAAGACATAAAAAAAACCTGTTTTAGCGTCCATATTGTTGTAGATTCTTTCTTGAGGCGGCTACTGGAAAGTGTGGCTCAGCGGTACTTGGCATCCGCCGCCTTGCTTGCAGCGATTTCGTTTTCATAGCGGTCGCCCACTGCCAGCAGCATCTCTTTTGTGAAATACAGATCACCCCGCTTTTCCCCGTGGTATTCAAAAATTTGAGTTTCAACGATCGAATCGACCGGGCAACTCTCTTCACAGAAACCACAAAAAATGCATTTGGTCAAATCAATGTCATAGCGCGAGGTTCGGCGGCTTCCATCTTCACGCATGTTCGATTCGATGGTGATGGCCATTGCCGGGCATACGGCCTCACACAGTTTGCAGGCAATGCAGCGCTCTTCACCGTTTTCATAACGGCGCAAGGCGTGCAAGCCGCGAAAGCGTGGACTCAACGGCGTTTTCTCTTCAGGAAACTGGATCGTGATCTTTCGGGCGAACATGTACTTGCCGGTCAGGGCCATGCCCTTGAACAGCTCGGTCAACATGAAGCTTGAAACAAAATTCTTGACGGAGGCAACTGCAGACATGACTTTTCCCGCCTATTTCCAGATGTTGTAAGAGGTCTGCATCCAGGCTCCGACGACTATCAGCCAGACCAGCGTCACGGGAATGAATATCTTCCAGCCCAACCGCATGATCTGGTCGTAGCGGTAGCGCGGGAAGGTGGCGCGTACCCACAAAAACATCGTAACCACCACAAACGTCTTGATCCCCAGCCAGATCCAGCCCGGAATCCAGTTAAAAAATACGCTGTCAATCGGTGCCAGCCATCCGCCCAGAAAGAGGATCGTGCACAGCGTCGAGACCAGAATCATGTTGGCATATTCGGCCAGGAAGAACATGGCGAACGCCATGCCGGAATACTCCACCATGTGACCGGCAACAATCTCGGACTCGCCCTCCACCACGTCAAACGGGTGGCGATTGGTCTCGGCCAGACTAGAAATGAAATACACCAGAAAAATGGGCAACAATGGCAGCCAGTTCCACGACAGGAAGTTCAAGCCAACGCCAGCAGCCATGCCCCTGCTCTGGCCCATCACGATATCGGTCATGTTCATGCTGCCCGATACCATGAGCACGACCACCAGACAAAACCCCATCGCGATTTCGTAGCTCACCATTTGCGCCGAAGCGCGCATGGCCCCCAGGAAGGCATACTTCGAGTTTGTCGCCCATCCCGCAATGATGACACCGTAAACCTCTAGCGAAGTGATGGCCATCACGAACAGCAGGCCGGCGTTGATGTTCGCCAGTGCGACATCGGGGCCGAAAGGAACCACCGCCCATGCCGCCAACGCCGGCATGATGGCCATGATCGGCCCCAACAGATACATCCCCTTGCTTGCGGCCGTGGGAATGATGATCTCCTTGGTTAACAGCTTGAGTGCATCTGCAATCGGCTGCAACAGACCGAAGGGGCCCACGCGATTGGGGCCCATGCGAACCTGCGTGAACCCGATTGCCTTGCGTTCCCATAGCGTGAGGTAAGCGACACAACCCATCAGCGGCAGCAGAACAACGACGATTTTGATCAGCACCCAAAGGACAGGCCAGACCGTGCCGGGCCAGATGCCACCCATCAACCCCTGGCCAAAACCGAAGAATGTGTCAATCATGCGCTGACTCCCTCAAGGTTTGCAGCCAGCCTGGCGTCCGCCGTCAACTGCAGTGACGTTGCACGCCTGACCAGGCCGTCGAGCTGATAAATGCTGGCAACAACAGGGGCTGGACCCGCATGGGTAGCCAGCGTGATGTTTGCCTGACTCGTATTGCTCAGCATTTCCACGGGCACTTGCTCGGTCTGAGCGCCATCGACCTGCTTGAGGACATCCTGCGAGGATTCGAAGTCAAAACCGGGCAAGGCCAGCAGGTTGGCGAGTACGCGCAAGACTTTCCAGGCAGGGCGAGTGTCACCCAAAGGTTTGACAACCGCATGAAACCCCTGCACACGACCTTCAGCATTCACAAAGGAGCCCGACGTCTCCGTAAAAGGACTCACCGGAAGCAACACATCGCTGAAGCCCATGTTGGCCTTGAAGGGGCTCAACGTGACAACCATTTGGGCTGAACTCAGCGAAGCCGCGGCCTTGCTACCCGCCGCTGAATCAAATTCGGGTTCATTGTTCAGCAGGACGAGCGCTTTGAGTCTGCCATCAAGCATCTGCCCCGCATGAAGACCCAGGCTCCCCGGCAGGGCCTTCGCCAATTGGGCACCCACTGTATTCGCCGCTTCGGTCAGGTAGCCCACGGTTGCGCCAGTCTGCTCACCAATCCAGTTGGCCAAAGCCAGCAGGCTGGAAGCGTTGGCATGGTGCGCCGCTGCATTGCCCATCAGAATGGCTTTACGTTCGCCGCCCAGCAATGAAGCAGCAATTGCTTTCGCTGCATCCGTTGCCTGACCCGAAGCCGGCGCGGACACGCCCTTTTCCAGCGCGATGGCTGCAGCCACGTCAGCCAGCGCCTGAGCCCATGCATCAGGCGCCACCAGCAGCGTGTTTGCAAGCGGCATTGCCCATGCGTCTGCAGAGGCCAACTCAGTACTTGAATTAATAGCACTCAGCGCGCACCCCATACGAACAGATTGCCGAATACGTTGCGCAAAGAGAGGATGGTCCTTGCGCAGGTTGGAACCAATGACCAGCACCCGCTGCATTTGAGACAGCGAAGCAATGGAAGTGCCCAGCCAGCGGACAGATGCCGCGGAAGAAAATTCAGCGTTACGCAGGCGATAGTCAATGTTTTCGCTACCGAGTCCGCGCATCAGCGAGGCTGCCAGGTGCAACTCCTCCAGCGTGCTGTGCGGACTGGCCAGCGTGCCTATGCTGTCAGCGCCGTGCTCGGCCTTGATCTGCTTGAGACCATTAGCCACATATTCCAGCGCGGTTTGCCAGTCAACCGCTTTCCACTCGCCGCCCTGCTTGAGCATCGGACTGGTCAGCCGTTCATCGCTGCTCAATGCTTCGTAGGAAAAACGATCGCGGTCGGCAATCCAGCATTCGTTGACGTCTTCGTTCTCCAGCGGCACCACGCGCATGACCTTGTTGTTCTTGACCTGGACAATCAGGTTGGTGCCGGTCGAATCGTGCGGGCTGACTGATTTGCGGCGCGACAGTTCCCAAGTGCGGGCGCTGTAGCGGAAAGGCTTGCTGGTTAGTGCACCCACGGGGCAAATATCGATCATGTTGCCCGACAGCTCGGAGTCCACCGTCATGCCGACAAAGGCTTCAATTTCCGCGTGCTCGCCTCGGTTCGACATGCCGAGTTCCATCACGCCGGCCACTTCCTGGCCAAAACGTATGCAGCGAGTGCAATGAATGCAGCGGGTCATCTCCTCCATGGATACCAGTGGGCCGACATCCTTGTGGAACACCACACGTTTTTCTTCCTCGTAGCGGGATGAACTGGCACCATAACCAACGGCCAGGTCCTGCAACAGGCACTCACCGCCCTGATCGCAAATGGGACAGTCCAGCGGGTGATTGATCAGCAGGAACTCCATCACGCCCTTCTGGGCCTTGATGGCTTTGTTGCTCTTGGTATGCACAATCATGCCTTGCGTCACCGGCGTGGCGCATGCGGGCATGGGCTTGGGAGCTTTTTCAACATCCACCAAACACATGCGGCAGTTCGCCGCGATACTCAACTTTTTGTGATAACAGAAATGTGGAATGTAGGTGCCCGCTTTTTCAGCTGCATGCATGACCGTGCTACCTTCGAGCACTTCCACTTTTTGACCATCGAGTTCAATTTCAATCATGAGATTAGGCGCTCCGCGCTTCGGTGCTCGCCCTCTCCCTTTGGGAGAGAGTCAGGGTGGGGGCCTTTTCGGCATCCGTTGGTTTCATCAATGCCTCAAACTCATGACGAAAATGCTTGATCATGGCGCGTACCGGCATGGCAGCGGCATCACCCAGCGCGCAAATGGTGTGCCCCTGAATGTTGTCCGCCACGGAGTTAAGCAAGTCCAGGTCACTCGGGCGTCCTTGACCCTTGTGGATGCGATCAATCACACGCCACATCCAGCCTGTGCCTTCGCGGCAAGGTGTGCACTGCCCGCAGGACTCGTGCATGTAAAAGTAGGACAGGCGCTTGAGCGACTCCACCATGCAACGGCTGTCATCCATCACGATCACGGCACCGGAGCCGAGCATGGAGCCCGCCTTGGCAATCGAGTCGTAGTCCATGGTGCATTCCATCATGATGGCCGCCGGCAGCACTGGCGAGGAGGAGCCACCAGGAATGACGGCCTTGAGTGTGCGACCCTTGCGCACGCCACCCGCCAGCTCCAGCAACTTTGTGAACGGGGTGCCCATCGGCACTTCGTAGTTGCCAGGCAGTTCAACGTCGCCGGACACTGAATAAATCTTGGTTCCACCGTTGTTCGGCTTACCACATTCCAGATAGGCCTGACCGCTGTTGCGAATGATCCACGGCACTGCCGCAAAAGTTTCGGTGTTGTTGATCGTGGTGGGCTTGCCGTACAAACCAAAACTGGCGGGGAACGGCGGCTTGAAGCGCGGCTGGCCTTTCTTGCCTTCCAGGGATTCGAGCAATCCGGTTTCTTCTCCGCAAATATAGGCGCCAAAGCCATGTGCCGCGTAAAGCTGAAAGATGAAACTGGTGCCCAGAATGCTGTTTCCGATCAGGCCAGCAGCGCGGGCCTCTTCCAGTGCATCTTCAAAGCGCTGGTAGGTAGAAAAAATTTCACCATGAATGTAGTTGTAGCCTACGCTAGTACCCATCGCGTACGCAGCGATGGCCATGCCTTCAATCACGCTGTGCGGGTTGTACTGCATGAGGTCGCGGTCTTTGCAAGTACCAGGCTCACCCTCGTCAGAATTGCAAACCAGGTATTTCTGGCCCGGGAACTGGCGCGGCATGAAACTCCACTTCAGCCCGGTCGGAAAACCCGCGCCACCACGGCCACGCAAACCACTCGCCTTGACTTCGGCAATCACCTGGTCTGGCGTCATGCTTTCACTGCCACCCTGTCCCAATATCTTGCGCAACGCCTGGTAACCACCACGCGCCTCATAGTCCTTGAGGCGCCAGTTACTGCCGTCAAGATTGGCAAGAATTTGCGGATTAATGTGCCGACCATGAAAACAGGTCTGCACGCCATTGGCCACAAATTGCGAGAGCACGCCCTGCGCGGCAACATTGGGACGAGAATGGGATGCAAGCGTCATGATTTCGTTGCCTCGGCAGATTTCAGACCATCAATGAGCTGATCTAGTTTTTCATTGTTCATGAAACTGCACATCGTGACGTCATTGACCAGCATCACCGGTGAGTCGGCACAAGCCCCCAGGCACTCACACTGCTGCAACGTGAAAAGACCGTCGGCACTGGTCTCACCGATTTCGATGCCAAGTTTGTGCTCCAGGTGTTTCAACGCCTTGGCCCCGTCACGCAACTGGCATGGCAGATTGGTGCAAACATTAAGTTTGTATTTGCCCACCGGCTGCTGGTTGTACATGTTGTAGAACGTGGTGACTTCATGCACGGCAATCGGTGCCATGCCCAGATAGTCGGCCACCATTTTCTCGCTTTCAGCGCTGACAAAACCCCGCTCTTGCTGAACGATGGTGAGGCAGGCCATGACGGCTGATTGCTTCTGGTCCGCTGGATATTTGGCGACTTCGCGGTCAAAAAGTGCTTTGGTTTGTTCAGAAATCATGGGAGGCATCATGAGGGTTTACCGGTCAACATCGCCGAAGGCAATGTCCATGGTGCCAATGATCGAGACGACATCGGCAATCATGTGGCCACGCGCCATTTCGTCCATGGCGGACAAATGGACATAAGCTGGCGAACGAAACTTCAGGCGGTAAGGCTTGTTGGCGCCATCGCTGACAAAGTAAATGCCAAACTCGCCCTTGGGATTTTCGAGTCCGACATACGCCTCGCCCTCGGGCACATGGAACCCTTCACTAAAGAGCTTGAAGTGGTGAATCAGATCCTCCATGTTGGACTTCATGGATTCACGGTCAGGCGGAGCGACTTTGTGATTGCTGGTGATCACCGGGCCGGGATTGACGCGCAACCAGTCAACGCACTGCTTGATGATGCGGTTGGACTGACGCATTTCCTCGATGTGAAGCAGATAACGGTCATAGCAGTCACCATTTTTGCCCACCGGAACGTCGAAATCCATGTGCTCATAAACCTCGTAAGGCTGCTGCTTGCGCAAATCCCATGCGAAACCCGAACCCCTGAGCATGGTTCCAGTGAAGCCCAGGTTGAGTGCGCGCTCCGGCGACACCACGCCGATGCCGACCGTACGCTGCTTCCAGATGCGGTTGTCGGTCAGCAGCGTTTCGTACTCGTCAACGTATTTGGGAAACTTTGCCACGAAGTCGTCGATGAAGTCGAGCAGCGAGCCCTGACGGCTTTCGTTCAGCACCTCAATCGCCTTGGCGTTCTTGAACTTGTTGACTTTGTACTGCGGCATGGTTTCCGGCAGGTCGCGGTAAACACCCCCCGGCCGGAAATAGGCCGAGTGCATGCGCGCTCCCGACACCGCCTCGTTCATGTCGAACAGCGCCTCGCGTTCGCGGAAGCAGTAAATCATGATGTTCATCGCGCCGCAGTCCAGGCCGTGCGCGCCAACCCAAAACAGATGGTTGAGCAAACGCGAAATTTCCGCATACATCACGCGGATGTATTGCGCCCGGATTGGAACATCGACGCCAAGCAATTTCTCAATGCCCAGGCAGTAAGCATGCTCGTTGGACATCATCGAAATGTAGTCGAGCCTGTCCAAGTAGGGCAGCGACTGGATATAGGTCTTGCTTTCGGCCAATTTTTCGGTGGCACGGTGCAACAAACCGATATGCGGGTCAGCACGCTGGATCACCTCTCCGTCGAGTTCAAGCACAAGGCGCATAACACCGTGCGCTGCGGGGTGTTGCGGCCCAAAATTGAGCGTGTAGTTTTTGATTTCAGCCATGTCGTATTTCTTGCCGGAACCGCTTATTGAAGACCGCCGTAGTTTTCCTCGCGAATCACACGCGGCGTGATCTCACGAGGCTCGATGGTGACTGGCTGGTAGATCACGCGTTTTTGCTCTGGGTCGTAGCGCATTTCCACGTAACCGCTGACTGGGAAATCCTTGCGGAAAGGATGGCCAATGAAACCGTAGTCGGTCAGGATACGGCGCAAATCGTTATGACCTTCAAAGACGATGCCAAACAGGTCAAACGCCTCGCGCTCAAACCAGTTGGCGGAGTTCCATAAATCAGTGACCGAATCAACGACCGGGAAATCGTCGTCAGGGCAAAACACCTTGAGCCGCACGCGCTGATTCAGACTGACCGACAGCAGGTGCGATGCAACACAAAAGCGCAGCCCATCGTATTGGCCGTCTTTATATTCAGAATAATCCACACCGCAAAGGTCAATCAACTGCTCGAATTTACAGCCTGCCGCATCACGCAATAATGTCGCGGCCACCAGATAATCCACCGCAGCCACGACCACCGTGACTTCACCGAGCGCCACCTGAATGTTTTTCGCCTTGTTCCCAAGGACTACTGCGATGGTCTCAGCAAGCTGCTGGGCGGTCGCTGGAGATGGAAGAACCAAAGAGAATGTTGGCAGCATCAGACCCTCGCAATCGTGTTGGTGCGGCGAATTTTTTGCTGCAGCTGGATGATGCCGTACAGCAGCGCTTCAGCGGTGGGCGGACAGCCTGGCACATACACGTCGACCGGCACGATGCGGTCGCAACCACGAACCACCGAGTAGCTATAGTGGTAATAACCGCCGCCGTTGGCGCATGACCCCATCGACAGCACCCAGCGCGGCTCGGCCATCTGGTCATATACCTTGCGAAGGGCCGGAGCCATCTTGTTGCACAACGTGCCCGCCACGACCATCAGATCGGACTGACGCGGGCTGGGACGAAATATCATGCCAAATCGGTCAATGTCGTAACGCGACATGCCGGTATGCATCATCTCGATCGCGCAACAGGCGAGACCGAATGTCATGGGCCAAAGCGATCCTGACTTGGCCCAGTTGACCACCGAGTCATAGCTCGTGGTCATGAAGCCCTCTTTGAAAACACCTTCAAGCGACATAGCCATACCTTTGTAGCAAAACCTTGGGCTCTTTGCCCAATTTCTCTCTTATTCCCAGTCCAGTGCACCCTTTTTCCACTCATAGACGAAGCCCACGACCAAGATGCTCAGAAAAATCATGACCGACCAAAAACCTGCCGGACCTATTTCCTTGAGCGAGACGGCCCACGGAAAAAGAAACGCGATTTCAAGGTCAAAAAGAATAAAGAGGATGGCGACAAGGTAATAGCGCACATCGAATTTCATGCGGGCATCTTCGAAGGCCTCGAAGCCGCATTCATAAGGGGAATTTTTTTCACTGTCAGGGCGCACAGGGCCCAACAAACGACCAAGAACCTGGGGTACAACCCCAACACCTGCGCCAACCAGAATAAACAGGAGAACGGGAAGGTATTGATCAAGGTTCATGATGAATTTAATAGCTGTCGAGTACGCTTGCGCAGTCTGTATCAGTTTACCGTTTGAACCGTAAGCACCGCCGAGGACGTTGCTGCCGATTTTCATCTGGTGCGGACGGCGAGACTCGAACTCGCACAGCTTTCGCCACTACCCCCTCAAGATAGCGTGTCTACCAATTTCACCACGTCCGCGATGTTTAACTGTCCGGATGCCATGAGGGAAAACCTTGCGGTTTTTAACTTTCTGGACATCTTGGAGTTTACCCTGAAATACCCCTGATTCCCGAAGGGGAAGAACGATTCATCAGGTTATTTCGTCGGAATTTTGGCAGCACCCGATGCAGCTGGCGCAGGCACCTCGACGCGGCCAGTTGCTGATGCCGTGGTGCCAGGAATTTGAGCCGCGCCAGAAGCGGCGGATGCGGCTGCACCGGGTACGGGCGCCGTGACAGCAGCACCTTCCAGCACACTGGAACTGGTGCGCGGTTGCGCGTTACCGAAGTAAGCCAGCAACAAGGTGCAGGCAAAAAACACTGCGGCCAGGATACCCGTGGTACGCGACAGGAAGTTGGCGCTACCGCTGGCACCAAACAGGCTACCCGAGCTGCCACTGCCAAACGCCGCCCCCATGTCAGCACCTTTGCCATGCTGGACCAGAATCAGGCCAATCATGACCAGCGCCGCAAGCATTTGCACAGCGAGAATAACGGTTAATAAAACGTTCATGAATACTCCTAATTTATTAGCGCTATGCGCCTTCTATATTTTGGCTGCAGCAATAATTGTCAAAAAATCCTGGGCTTTGAGTGAGGCCCCGCCAATCAGACCACCGTCAATGTCGGGCTGTGCCAGCAGCGAAGCCGCATTGGCCACATTCATGCTGCCGCCATACAAAATTCTCACCCGTGCGGACTGATCCGTAGCCGCCTTGAGCTGGGCCCGCAAGACGAAATGAACAGCCTGGGCTTCGTGCGGCGAAGCTGATTTGCCGGTACCAATGGCCCACACCGGCTCATAGGCCAGCACGATCTCGCTGATGCAGTGTCCGTGGGCACGAATCACGGCCGCCAACTGGCGCTTGATCACTTCCTCAGTCCGACCCGCTTCGCGTTCGGTCAACGTCTCGCCAATGCAAACAATCGGAGTTATGCCAGATGCCAGCGCCGCCCTGGTTTTGTCGGCCACCAACGCATCAGTTTCAAAGTGGTACTGACGCCGCTCGGAATGCCCAACGATCACATAACGGCAACCCAGTTCCTTGAGCATGGCTGCGCTGACCTCGCCGGTATAGGCACCCGCGGGGTGCGCCGAAACATCCTGCGCGCCCACCTCAAGGTTCGCCAGGCCGGGTTGTACTGCTTTCAGCGCCTGAACCTGTGCCAGATAGGGTGTGGGCACGCACACGGCAGCATCGCAACGCGCAATGCCGGTCGACGCCCGGTCCAGCCCCTGACCCAGCGCAAGCAGCAAGGCCTCATTGGCTGCCAGGCTGCCGTTCATCTTCCAGTTTCCTGCAATCAGCTTTTTCATGGTGTCCTCATGTTTCTTGCCGACTACCAGGTTAAAACGATTTTTCCAACATGCTGGTTGGACTCCATCAACGCGTGCGCCCTGGCCGCATCAGCGGCTGGAAAAGTGCTGTGGATCACCGGCTTGATGGCGCCCGTGGCAAGCAGCGGCCAAACCTTTTCCCTCAAGGCTTTCGCAATTGAACTTTTGAACTCCAGCGAGCGCGGTCGCAGGGTCGAACCCGTAATGCTCAGCCGCTTGCGCAACACCAGACCGGCATTGAACTCCGCCTTCACGCCGCCCTGCACTGCAATGAAGACCAGGCGGCCATCTTCGGCAAGGCTCTCAATTTCGCGCGCCACATAGCTACCGGCGACCATGTCAAGAATAACATTGACACCCTGGCCGTTCGTCAATTTTTTAACCTCTTCGGCAAAGTTGCTGGTCCTGTAATTGATCGCATGGTCGGCACCCAATGCCAGGCAAGCCGCGCATTTTTCATCACTACCAGCCGTGACCAACACTGCGGCGCCCAGCGCTTTGGCCATCTGGATAGCCGTCACGCCAATGCCGCTGGAGCCCCCCTGAATCAACAGCATCTCACCTTTTTGCAGATGTGCCCGTTCAAAGACGTTGCTCCAGACCGTGAAGAAAGTCTCTGGCAGCGAGGCTGCTTGCATATCGCTCAGGCCCGGCGGCACGGGCAGGCACTGCCCGACGGGTGCCACGCACAATTCGGCATAGCCGCCGCCAGCCACCAACGCGCAGACGTGGTCGCCGATCCTGAAACCCGCGGCAAGCATTGCCTGCGCGTCACCCGCGACGATTTCACCGGCGACTTCGAGGCCCGGAATATCGGATGCGCCAGGCGGCACCGGATAGTTGCCGGTGCGCTGCAGCACGTCAGGCCGGTTCACGCCACTGGCGCTCACGCGGATCAGCACTTCACCGATACCCTGGACCGGCACCGGACGCTCGCCCAGACGCAGCACGTCAGGCGCGCCATATGAGGTAATTTCAACGGCTCTCATAAATCCCCAGCTTGTTTGTGCGGCTCGCCCCCCCGACCAAGGGGAACAGGGAGCTGCGAAATCAATAGCAGAGCGGTTTAACCGTGATCCTGATTTTGGACAGGACGGTCGAGCAGCGCTTTCATGGACAGCTTGACACGACCTTTTTCGTCGGTTTCCAGAACCTTGACCCTGACGATCTGGCCTTCAGTCAGGTAATCGCTGACCCGCTCGACGCGTTCATGGGCAATCTGGCTGATATGCAGCAGGCCATCCTTGCCGGGCAACAGGTTGACCAGTGCGCCGAAGTCCAGAATCTTGGTGACCGGGCCTTCATACACCTTGCCAATTTCAACTTCGGCGGTGATCTCGGCGATGCGTCGTTTGGCCTCGTCAGCCTTGGCGCTGTCATTCGAGGCGATGGTGATCGTGCCATCTTCCTCGATGTTGATTTGCGTGCCAGTTTCTTCAGTCAGCGCGCGAATCACGGCACCGCCCTTGCCGATCACGTCACGGATCTTCTCGGGGTTGATCTTCATTACATACAGACGCGGCGCAAAGTCAGACACTTCGGCCTTGGCTCCGCCCATGGCTTCCTGCATCTTGCCCAGGATGTGCATGCGGGCTTCCTTGGCCTGCGCCAAAGCGACCTGCATGATTTCCTTGGTGATGCCCTGAATCTTGATGTCCATCTGCAGCGCCGTGATGCCGTTGGTGGTGCCGGCTACCTTGAAGTCCATGTCACCCAGATGATCTTCGTCTCCCAGGATGTCGGTCAACACCGCAAAGCGGTTGTCTTCCTTGATCAGGCCCATGGCAATACCGGCCACGTGCGCTTTCATGGGCACGCCAGCGTCCATCAGCGACAGGCAGCCACCGCACACCGACGCCATCGACGACGAGCCGTTGGATTCGGTAATCTCGGACACCACGCGCATGGTGTAAGGGAACTCTTCCTTGGTAGGCAGACATGCCACCAGGGCACGTTTGGCCAGGCGGCCGTGGCCGATTTCGCGACGCTTGGGCGTGCCGACGCGGCCGGTTTCACCGGTGGCGAAGGGAGGCATGTTGTAGTGCAGCATGAAGCGGTCTTCATAGTCGCCCGACAAGGCGTCAATGCGCTGCGCATCGCGCTCGGTGCCCAGGGTGGTGACCACCAACGCCTGGGTTTCACCACGGGTGAACAGGGCCGAACCGTGGGTGCGCGGCAGCACGCTGTTGCGAATTTCGATGGCGCGCACGGTGCGGGTGTCGCGGCCGTCAATGCGGGGCTCGCCGGCCAGAATCTGGCCGCGAACAATCTTCGCTTCGATGTCGAACAACATGCCTTCGACGGCAACGCTGTCAAATTCAACGCCCTCAGCCTTCAGGCCCTTCATCACCCATGTGTAGGTTTCGCGGGTGGCGTGGGTGCGCGCCTGTTTGTTGCGTATCTGGTAGGCGGCGGCCAGTTTCTCTTCGGCAAGGGCAACCACTTTGGCGATCAACACCTCGTCCTTGGCCGGCGCTTTCCAGTCCCACACGGGCTTGCCAGCGTCACGCACCAGTTCATGGATGGCGTTGATGGCAATATTTCCCTGCTCATGGCCAAACACCACGGCACCAAGCATGATTTCTTCTGACAGTTGCTTGGCCTCGGACTCCACCATCAACACGGCGGCTTCGGTCCCCGCCACGACCAGGTCCAGGACCGAATCCTTGCGCACGGTCTGACCGGGGTTGAGTACATATTCACCGTTGACGTAGCCGACGCGGGCTGCGCCAATCGGGCCGTTGAACGGCACACCGCTCACAGACAGCGCAGCGCTCACAGCAATCAAAGCGGCGATGTCAGCATCCACTTCAGGGTTGAGGGACAGTGTGTGAACCACCACATGCACTTCATTGAAGAAGCCTTCAGGGAACAGGGGACGGATCGGGCGGTCGATCAGGCGGCTGGTCAGCGTCTCAAACTCGCTGGGACGGCCTTCACGCTTGAAGAAGCTGCCGGGAATTTTGCCGGCGGCGTAAGTCTTCTCAAGGTAGTCAACCGTCAAGGGAAAGAAGTCCTGGCCGGCCTTGCCTTCGGTCTTGGCAACCACGGTCGCCAGCACCACGGTGCCGTCCATGTCCAGCAGCACAGCGCCAGTGGACTGGCGGGCAATTTCGCCGGTTTCCATGGTGACCGTATTCTGGCCCCATTGGAACGTCTTGGTAACTTTATTGAAAATGCTCATGTTTTTCTCCAGTGGATGGGGTGCATAAGGCCGCACCTGATGCCCGGAGCGGGGGACAAACCGAACACGATGCCATTCCACAAAACACCGCAAAGCACAGAACCTTGAGGATTTTTCTTGTGGAATGACACAGCGCGTGCTCTTTTGCCTTGCTCCGAAGTTAACTCAGTGATGCCGGAGGCATTTTTGAAATTTCGTACATTTTTAAGTAAAAAACGCCTGAGCTAGTGAACTAACTCAGGCGCTCTCAAGTCGTTTTACCGCCTATTTACGCAGGCCAAGCTTGGCAATCAGCGCAACATAACGGGCCGCATCTTTAGACTTCAGATAGTCCAGCAACTTGCGGCGTCGGCTCACCATGCGCAGCAGGCCGCGGCGACCATGGTGATCCTTGGCATGAGTTTTGAAATGGGGCATCAGCTCATTGATGCGGCCGGTCAGCAGTGCCACCTGAACTTCAGGGCTGCCAGTGTCATTGGCGGCGCGCGCATTGTCCTTGACAATCCCGGCCTTGATTGATTTCTCGATCATGATTTTCCTCTTGCGGCAATGCCGCACTTGCGAGCGAAGCAGTGTTCCCCCTATTGGGACTTGACCGCTTTCGTCGTGATTTGCCTGGCGCTGGGCCTAGCAAAGCATGAAATTATAGCGCAAGCCAGCGTTCCAGGCGCTCCACGCCCAGCCCCAGCCTGGCGACGTCCTGGCTGGCAAAACACCAGCGCAGCCAGCCTTGGGCCGCGGGCGCCGGATCGACCATGAACGCATTGCCTGGTGCCAGGCCCAGTCCCGCCTCAACCACCAGTCGCTTGGCCGTTTCAAAAGAGTCACCAAAGCGCGCCTGGTCTTGCAGTCTGAAAAAAGCGTACATCCCGCCCCTGGCGGGCGCCACCTGCACGCCAGGAACGGCCTGCAACAGGGGTATCAGGGTATCGCGACAGGTTTTCAGGTGATTCACAACACGAGGCGTGACGTCATCCGTGTGCTCAATCGCTACCCACCCGGCACGCTGCACAAACACCGGCGCGCACGAAGTATTGAACTCAATCAGCTTGCCCATGTGCCGGGTCATTGTCGGTGGCATGACCAGCCAGCCCAGGCGCCAACCCGTCATGAGAAAGCTCTTTGAAAAGCTGTGGGCAACGATCAACCGGTCCAGCGGATCTGCAATATCAAGAAAACTCGGGGCGCATCCGTTTGGCGAGGTCTCAAAATACAGGCGTTCGTACACTTCGTCAGCCAGAACCCAGGTGCCCGTGCGTCGGCAATGCGCCAGCATGATTTCCTGCTCGGCTTGCGTCAGCGTCCAGCCGGTCGGATTGTTTGGCGAATTGACAATCAACAGCCGGGTCTTGGGCGTGACCGCATCCAGCAGTTCGTCCATGTCGAGCTGCCACTGTCCGGCCGCAAGCCTGAGGCTCACGCATCGCACCACTGCGCCCATGATGGCCGGTTGCGCGGTCAGATTCGGCCAGACCGGCGTCACCACCACCACCTCGTCGCCCGCGTCCACCAGCGCCTGCACCGCCAGCATCAAGGCGTTCACTCCGCCCGACGTGACCGCCACGCGCTCGGCACCGATGGTTGCTGCGCCCGAACGGCGCAGCGCCGTGGCATAGCGCGCAATGGCGTCCCGCAACTCGGGCAGGCCGAGGTTGTGGGCATAGAAAGTTTCGCCCTGCTGCAACGAAGCGGCGGCGGCATCGCGGATAAAGGCCGGAGTGACCTCATCACTCTCGCCAAACCAGAACTTGAGCACATCGCTGCGCCCGATGCCCGCATTGGCCACCTGGCGGATCATCGATTCTTCCAGGTTTAAAACGGCTTGTCTCATGCACACCCTTCAATCTGCCTGGTTTCGTATCGTTTAGGGCCGCACCATCTTGCAGCTGTGCGGTTGCTCGGCACGTTCCAGCGCAATCGTCTTGATCACGCGAAAGCCGTAGCCCGAACCTTCCACGTCAAACTGCACACCGGGCGCGCCCTGCCGTTCCATCACCGCCACCATCAGCGGCTGCTGGAACTGGTGATCGGCAGCACGCATCGCACCGTGATGACCGGAAAAAGTAAGCGCCGCATGCTCCAGTTGCGCGGCAACAGCACCCGACTCTGTCGTTCCCGCCTTCTCGATACTTTGAGCCAGAGCCTCGATCATCAATTGCATGCGCATATGCACGTAGTCGTCCTGCGGTTTGGGAAAACGCTGGCGAAAGGACTGATAGAAGGCCGCCGAGCGCGCATCTGGCGCGTTGGGGAACCATTCGGCCACGGCGATCACCTTGCCCACACCAGCCTCTCCCAACGCACCCGGCACTCCCAGCGCATTGCCATAAAACGTATAGAACTTGCCTTCGTAGCCCACTTCTTTCGCCGCCTTGATGAGCAGCGTCAAATCGTTGCCCCAGTTACCCGTGAGCACCGCCTGCGCCCCGCTGGCCTTGATCTTGGCGGCATAGGGGATGAAATCTTTCACGCGCCCAACCGGGTGCAGCTCGTCGCCCACGATCTGCACGTCAGGGCGCTGCAAGCCAATCTGCTTGCGCGCCTCCCGCAGCACCGCTTGGCCAAAACTGTAATCCTGGCCAATCAGGTACACACGCTTGAGCGTCTTGTCATCCTTGAGCACGCCCATCAAGGCGGCCATGCGCATGTCGGCATGGGCGTCAAAACGGAAATGCCAATAGCTGCACTTTTCATTCGTCAGGATGGGATCAACCGCCGCATAATTCAGAAACAGCACGCGCTTGTCCGGCTCACGCTCGTTGTGCTTGTTGATGGCATCAATCAACGTCGCTGCAACGGCCGATGAATTGCCTTGTGCAATGATGCGCACACCATCATCAATGGCGGAACGCAAGGCCGCCAGCGCTTCCTCATTCTGGCCCTTGCTGTCATAGCGTTCAATCAGAAGATTGCGCGGACCGCTGGCGAACTTGACGCCGCCGCGCGCATTAACCCGCTCAGTGGCCCACACGAGGTTGCGAAATACCGCTTCACCCGTGTTGGCAAACGGCCCGGACAGACTTTCGATGAGCGCGATGCGAATCGGTGGCCGGGCTGGCTGGGCACCCGGTTGCGCCGCAGCGGCCAGCGACGCGCCCAGAAACAGGGACACGAGCAGGTATTTAAAAAACTTTGGCATAAAAAAATGCATCCTTCTTGTTCAGTTTGAATTCATCGGCTGCAGTGCTGCCAGACTCCAGCGCGGCTTCACGTCAAACGTGTAGCCATGCGGCAAGGTTTCCAGCCCTCCCTGCAGGCGCATGCCAGCAGCCAGCGCAATCATGGCGCCATTGTCAGTACAAAAATCAAGTTCCGGATAATGCACCCGGATACCGCGCTGCTGGCAGGCTGCGTTGAGTTGGCTGCGCAGCAAGGCGTTGGCACCCACACCGCCGGCCACCACCAGCCGCTTCAGACCGGTTTGCATCATTGCGCCAAGCGATTTTTTAACCAGTACTTCCACGATGGCCGCCTGAGTTGAAGCGGCCAGGTCGGCCTTGCGGCTTTCCAGCCCAGGCCCGAGTTTTTTGGCTTGTGTCAGCACCGCCGTTTTCAGACCGGCAAAGGAAAAATCCAGATTGCCGCTGTGCAACAGCGGCCGGGGCAATTTGAACGCCGTGCCATCCCCTTGCAACGCAAGCCTGGAAAGATGCGGCCCGCCAGGATACGGCAAGCCCATCAACTTGGCCGACTTGTCAAACGCTTCACCCGCAGCATCATCAATCGATTCGCCGAGCAACTGGTAATGGCCAACTCGGTCCACCCGCATCAGCTGTGTATGCCCGCCCGAGACCAGCAGGGCCACAAACGGAAACTCCGGCGGATCAGCACTCAGAAATGGCGAAAGCAAATGCCCTTCCAGATGGTGCACGCCCATCACTGGCTTAACCAGCGCAGCGGCCAGCGAGCAGGCCACGCCAGCGCCCACCAGCAGCGCACCCGCCAAGCCAGGCCCGCGCGTGTAGGCGATCACATCCACCTGCGCCAAAGAGTGCTGCGCCTGCGCCATGACTTCACGCGTCAGGGGCAAGACGCGCCGGATATGGTCGCGGCTGGCCAACTCCGGCACCACGCCGCCGTAGGCCTGGTGCATGTCAATCTGGCTGTACAACGCGTGCGACAGCAGGCGCGGCACCTCTTGCCCGACAGTATCCACAAGGGCCACGCCGGTTTCATCACAACTCGATTCAATTCCCAGTACAAGCATGGGACAAGTGTAAGGTTGTCGCCTTTTGCAACAGTGAAATCGCGCCAAAGCACCATCTCAGTGTGCCGGGAAATACAATGGCTCGAATTTTGCCTATATCGCGCATGACACTGCCCCATTCCCTGCGTCTGGTTGTGATTGCACCGGATTTATCCACCCCCGAAGCAGCCGATGAAACCGAACTGGCGCTGATTGAGCGCTCGCGCCAGTTGCGCATTGGCTTGCTCCAAGGCGGCTTCAATCTTGTGGCGACGCTGCCAGTTGACACTTTTTTGCGCGAGCGGCTGGCACAGTTGCAACCCGACATGATCATCGTCGATGCCGAAAGCGACGCGCGCGACGCGCTGGAACATGTGGTGATGGCAACGCGGGATGAGCCGCGTCCGATTGTGCTGTTCACCAACGACAACGACACCCGCCATGTCAAGGAGGCCGTGGCGGCGGGTGTCTGCGCCTATATCGTCGCCGGACTTGAGCCCGCACGGATTCGCCCCATTCTTGACGTGGCAATGGCCCGCTTTCAACACGAACAGGGGTTGCGAAGTGAACTGGCCGATGTCAAAACGCAACTGCAGGAGCGCAAGATCATCGACCGCGCCAAGGGACTGCTGATGCAGCGCCAGGGCCTTGACGAACACTCGGCCTACGAGAAACTTCGCAAAGCCGCCATGGACAAGGGCTTGCGCCTGGGCGAGGTGGCGCAGCGCATGCTGGACGCCGCCGACCTGCTGGGTTGAAACGGCCGGGTTCCAAAATGGTGCGCCGCACAAACAAGGTGCAGGCCTTAAGTCTCTTTAGATTACTATCAATTTAATAGCTTTTTCTTCCTGTATTTAAATGGCTTAAGGCCATTTCTATCGATATTTTTTGGCCGTATAAAGAATAAAGGATAGCCTGGCACAGCTCTTGCGTCATTCAAGCACACGGTCAACCACTTCAACGGCGAGGCAGGTTGGCCACCAGAGAACAAAGGCGTTCGCACCCGGCAGTCACAGCTCCTTGTGGCGGCCCGGGTCGGGCGCCTTTTTTTATTCCGAAACCTTGAGGGACAGACCGCAGTTACACGAAGTGAACAAGCTCTGTCCCCCTTTAAGGAAATTTGTCATGACTGATCTGCTGAAATCTTCACTGAACCGCCGCACGGTGCTGCAAGCAGCCGCCGTCGGTGCCGTGGGCATCAACCCGGCGCTGCGCGCCGCCGTGTATGCCCAGGGTTCGGACGCGCCGGAAAAGAAGGAAGTCAGAATTGGCTTCATACCATTGACCGACTGCGCCTCGGTGGTGATGGCATCAGTGCTGGGCTTTGACCAGAAGCACGGTGTCAAGATCATCCCGAGCAAGGAGGCCAGCTGGGCTGGTGTGCGCGACAAACTGGTCAATGGCGAACTCGATTTTGCCCACGTGCTGTACGGCCTGGTCTACGGCGTACACCTGGGCACCGCTGGTCCCAAGAAAGATATGGCGGTGCTGATGACCCTCAACAACAACGGCCAAGCCATCACACTGTCGAAAAAAATTGCCGACAAGGGCGCGGTGGACGGCGCATCACTGGCCAAGCTGATGGTGCTGGAAAAGCGCGAATATACCTTTGCCCAGACCTTTCCCACCGGCACGCACGCCATGTGGCTGTATTACTGGCTGGCCGCCAATGGCATCAATCCGATGAAAGACGCCAAAGTCATTGTCGTGCCGCCGCCGCAGATGGTGGCCAATATGCGCGTGGGCAACATGGACGGCTTTTGCGTCGGCGAACCCTGGGGCCACCGCGCCATCATGGACGGCATTGGCATCACGGCCGTGACCACACAGGACATCTGGAAAGACCACCCCGAAAAGGTGCTGGGCACCACCGCCGATTTCGTCAAAAAGTACCCCAACACCGCGCGCGCCGTCACCGCAGCGATCCTGGAAGCCGGCAAGTGGATCGACGCCAGCCTGCAAAACAAGATGAAGATGGCCGAAACGATCGCCGAAAAGAGCTATGTGAACACCAGCGTGGACGTCATCAACCAGCGCATTCTGGGCCGCTACCAGAATGGCCTGGGCAAGACCTGGGACGACCCGAATCACATGAAGTTCTACAACGACGGAGTTGTCAACTTCCCTTACCTTTCTGACGGCATGTGGTTCCTGACGCAGCACAAGCGCTGGGGCCTGATCAAGGATCATCCCGACTACCTGGCTGTGGCCAAACAGATCAACCGGATCGACATCTACAAGCAGGCTGCCACTGCCAGCAAGACGCCCGTGCCCAGGGATGTCATGCGCACCAGCAAACTGATTGACGGCGTGGTCTGGGATGGCAAAGACCCGAAGAAGTACGCCGACAGTTTCAAGGTCCACGCCTGAACAGCCCCCTTGAAGATCCCTTGAACCGCCGCTTGAAAGGTTATGCCATGGTCAGTGCCGTATTTCACAACCCGCTTGAAGCGGCCGCGTCGCCAGACTACGGCAGCGCGCAAAACACTACACCTTTGATGACAACCAGTTCGGTCGCCACGCCCGATAAAGCCAAAATCGGCATGAACAATTCAACCGCCACCATCAGCCCGGCCACGCGGCCGCAATGGGATACTTCCTTGATCTGGCAGCGCTTCCTGCCGCCCCTGCTGGGACTGGGCCTGCTGGTGCTGATCTGGGAGCTGGTTTCCATGGGCACCGCTGCCAGCATTCCGTCGCCAAAAAGCACGTTCTGGCAAGCCGTGCAGATTTTCAGCGACCCGTTTTACCGCAATGGGCCCAATGACCAGGGCGTCGGCTGGAATGTGCTCTCTTCGCTCAAGCGCGTCGCCATGGGCTTTGGGCTGGCGGCCGCAATCGGCATTCCGGCGGGTTTCCTGATTGGCCGCTTCACCTTTCTGAGCCGCATGTTCAACCCGCTCATCAGCCTGTTGCGCCCGGTCTCGCCACTGGCCTGGTTGCCGATTGGTCTGCTGGTGTTCAAGGGCGCTGACCCGGCCGCCATCTGGACCATCTTCATCTGCTCGATCTGGCCCATGGTCATCAACACCGCCGTCGGCGTGCAGCGGGTGCCACAGGACTACATGAACGTGGCGCGCGTGCTCAATCTGAGCGAGTGGAAGATCGTCACAAAAATCCTCTTTCCTTCGGTGCTGCCTTACATGCTGACCGGCGTGCGGCTGGCCGTCGGCACCGCCTGGCTGGTGATCGTCGCCGCCGAAATGCTCACCGGCGGTGTCGGCATCGGATTCTGGGTCTGGGACGAGTGGAACAACCTCAACGTCATGAACATCATCATCGCGATTTTTGTGATCGGCATTGTGGGGCTGGTACTGGAGTTCGCGCTGATCAAGCTGGCCACCGCATTCACGTTTGAAGAAGTAAAGAACTGAACAACCGGAGGACATAACGGTGAACACATCACTTACCACCAAATACATCGAAATCCAGGGCGTCGAGCAGACCTTCAAAACCAAAAAAGGCTTATTCCAGGCGCTGCACAACATCAATCTCACGGTGACCAAAGGCGAATTTGTGACGCTGATTGGCCACTCGGGCTGCGGCAAATCCACCCTGCTCAACCTGATTGCCGGCCTGACGATGCCGACCGAAGGCACGCTGCTGTGCGCCAACCGCGAAATCGCCGGGCCCGGCCCGGAACGCGCCGTAGTGTTTCAAAACCACTCGCTGCTGCCCTGGCTAAGCTGCTTTGAAAACGTCTATCTCGCAGTCGAACGGGTCTTTGCAGCGACCGAAACCAAGGCGCAGCTCAAGGCCCGTACCGACGCCGCCCTCAACATGGTCGGCTTGAGCCCTGCCGCGCAGAAACGCCCAGGCGAAATTTCGGGCGGCATGAAGCAGCGCGTCGGCATTGCCCGTGCCCTGTCGATGGAGCCCAAAGTGCTGCTACTCGACGAGCCCTTCGGTGCGCTCGATGCGCTGACACGCGCCAAGCTGCAGGATGAGTTGCTGCAAATCGTCGCCAGCACGCAAAGCACGGTGGTGATGGTGACGCATGACGTCGATGAAGCCGTGCTGCTCTCCGACCGCATCGTGATGCTGAGCAACGGCCCGGCCGCTACCGTCGACGAAATTCTGCACATTGACCTGCCGCGCCCGCGCAACCGCGTGGCGCTGGCCGAAAGCGCGCAGTCTCTGCACTACCGCAAGGCGGTGATGGACTTTTTGTACACGCGCCAGGCGCATGTGGAAAAAGTTGCTTGAAAACTTGCGGGACAGACCGCCGTTACACGCAGTGAACAAGCTCTGTCCTCAACCGTTTAGAAATTGCGGGACAGACCGCAGTCGCGTAGCGACAAGCTCTGTTCTCAGCCAACCAGGAGATCCCCATGGACATGCGCGCAACAAAACAAAAACTGGTGATGGTCGGCAACGGCATGGCAGGCGTTCGCACGCTGGAAGAGCTGCTTAAAATCGCGCCCGAGCTGTATGACATCACCGTCTTCGGCGCCGAGCCGCACCCCAACTACAACCGCATTTTGCTCTCACCCGTGCTGGCCGGTGAGCAGACGCTGGACGAGATTGTACTGAACAGCTGGAACTGGTACAGCGACAACCACATCACGCTGCATGCGGGCAAAAAGGTGGTCGAGGTAGACCGCATCAAGCGCGTGGTGCGTGCCGTGGACTCGACGGGAAGCATCACCGAAGCACAGTACGACCGGGTGCTGCTATGCACCGGCTCCAACCCCTTCATCCTGCCGGTCCCCGGCAATGACTTGCAAGGCGTGATTGCCTACCGCGACATTGCCGACACCAACACCATGATTGACGCCGCCGCCAGGTACAAGAACGCCGTTGTCATCGGCGGCGGCCTGCTCGGCCTGGAAGCGGCCAACGGACTGATGCGCCGGGGCATGACGGTGACCGTGGTGCATGTGATGCCGACGCTGATGGAGCGCCAACTCGACAGCGTGGCAGGCAAGCTGCTGCAAAAATCTCTTGAAGATCGCAGCCTGAAATTCCTCATGGGCGCGCAGACCCAGAAACTTGTGGGCGGGGGCGGCGAAGACGGACAGCGAGTAAGCGCCATCAGGTTCAAGGACGGCACCGAATTGGCGACCGATCTGGTGGTGATGGCCGTGGGCATACGTCCCAACACCACGCTGGCCGAATCGATGCGCCTGCATTGCAACAAGGGCATTGTGGTCAACGATACCCTGCAAACCACCACGGATGCCCGGATTTACGCCGTGGGCGAATGCGCGGCGCACCGCGGTATTGCTTACGGCCTGGTGGCACCGCTGTTTGAGCAGGCCAAGGTGGCTGCCAACCACCTGGCTCAGTTCGGCATTGGCCGCTACACCGGTTCGCTCACGTCCACGAAACTCAAGGTGACAGGTATCGATCTGTTTTCGGCCGGCAACTTCACGGGCGGTGCAGGCGCCGAAGAAATTGTCATGAGCGACCCGTCTTGCGGCGTCTATAAAAAGCTGGTCATCCAGGACGACAAACTGATCGGCGCCTGCCTTTACGGCGACACGGTCGATGGCAGCTATTACTTCAAGCTGCTGCGCGACGGCCGCAGCGTGAGCAGCATCCGCGACAGACTGATGTTTGGCGAGTCCAACATCGGCGACACCGGCCACGAGGGCCACAGCAAAGCAGCGTCTATGCTGGATACCGACGAGGTGTGCGGCTGCAACGGCATCACCAAAGGCACCATCTGCAAGGCCATCAAGGAAAAAGGCCTGTTCACGCTGGACGAGGTGCGCAAGCACACCAAGGCCAGCGCCTCCTGCGGCTCCTGCACCGGGCTGGTAGAGCAGATCCTGATGTTCACTGCCGGTGGCGACTACTCGGCCACGCCCAAGCTCAAAGCCCTGTGCGGCTGCACCGAGCACGGCCACCAGGCAGTGCGTGACGCCATCCGCGAGCACAAGCTGCTGACGATTGCCGATGTATACCATTTCATGGAATGGCGCACGCTCAACGGTTGCGCCAGTTGCCGCCCGGCGATCAACTATTACCTGATCAGCACCTGGCCCAAGGAAGCCAGAGACGATCCGCAAAGCCGCTTCATCAACGAACGCAGCCACGCCAATATCCAGAAAGACGGCACTTACAGCGTCATTCCGCGCATGTGGGGCGGCGAAACCACGGCCGCCGAGTTGCGCCGCATCGCCGATGTGGTGGACAAGTACAAGATTCCCACCGTCAAGGTCACGGGTGGCCAGCGCATCGACCTGCTGGGCGTGAAGAAGGAAGACCTGATCAACGTCTGGAAAGACATCGGCATGCCGTCGGGCCACGCTTATGCCAAGGCCCTGCGCACGGTCAAGACCTGCGTCGGCAGCGAATGGTGCCGCATAGGCACGCAGGACAGCACGCAAATGGGCAAGGACCTGGAGCGCGCCATGTGGCGCATGTACGCCCCGCACAAGGTGAAATTTGCGGTGAGCGGCTGCCCGCGCAACTGCGCCGAGGCCGGTATCAAGGACGTGGGCATCATCGGTGTCGATTCGGGCTGGGAAATGTACATCGCGGGCAACGGCGGCATCAAGACCGAAGTCGCGCATTTCTTCTGCAAGCTCAAAACGGCCGCTGAAGTACTGGAGTACACAGGTGCTTTTTGCGAACTCTACCGGCAGGAAGGCTGGTACCTGGAGCGCACGGTGCATTACGTCAATCGCGTCGGTCTGGACCATGTGAAGAAAAAAATCCTGGATGATCATGAAGGCCGCAAGGCGCTGTGGGATCGGCTGCAGTTCGCACTTGATGGCGAGCCTGATCCCTGGTTTGACTTCAAGGAAGCAGATGTCGACACCCGCCAGTTTGAAAAACTCACTGCTGCATAAAAACTTTCAGGGAAAAGCCACCATGTCTGAATGGAAAAGAATTTGCCAGGTCGATGACATCCCGGTACTCGGTTCACGCCGGGTATCACGCCCCCAAGGCATGGATGTAGCGGTGTTCCGCACCGACCAGGACGACGTGTTTGCGCTGCTGGACAGCTGCCCTCACAAGGGCGGCCCGCTCAGCCAGGGCATTGTGTTTGGCACCAGCGTGGCCTGCCCGCAGCACAACTGGACGATTAACCTGGCCAATGGCTGCGCCAAGGCTCCTGACGAGGGCTGCACGCAAAAGTTCAGTGTGCATGTCGAAGGCGGCGTGGTGCATCTGGATGCCACCGAACTGGCCACGCTGGCCACCGACCTCACGCGACCCGTGGCAGGACCGGTCGGCAAAAAACTTGCCAGCGCATGACTGTCGATGTGGTCGCAAAGGAAACCCGCTCCACCTGCCCCTACTGCGGCGTGGGATGCGGTGTCATCATCGAATCACAGGGCGATGAAATCACCAACGTACGCGGCGACCCCGACCACCCCGCCAACTTCGGGCGGCTCTGCACCAAGGGCTCCACGCTGGCGCTGACCGCCTTGGCGTCCGTCACGCGGCAAACACGGCTGTTGTACCCGATGCGGCGCGAGCAGCGGCACGAAGCGGTCCAGCGCGTCTCATGGGACAGTGCGCTAGCCTTCGCCGGTGAACGCTTTGCGCAAATTATCCGGGAGCACGGGCCCGATGCCGTGGGTTTTTATATTTCAGGCCAGTTGCTCACGGAAGACTATTACGCTTTCAACAAGCTGGCCAAAGGCCTGATTGGCACCAACAATATCGACAGCAACTCGCGCCTGTGCATGAGCAGCGCGGTGGCGGGCTACAAGCAGACGCTGGGCGCGGACGCACCGCCAACCTGTTACGACGATGTGAAGCATGCGCAGTGCATCTTCATCGTCGGCAGCAATACCGCCTATGCGCACCCGATTCTTTTCCGGCGCATTGAAGACGCCAGGGCAGCCAACCCCGCGCTCAAGATCATCTGCTGCGACCCGCGTCGCACCGATACCGCCGAGATCGCCGACCTGTACCTGCCGATCCTGCCGGGCACCGATGTGTCGCTCTTCAACGGCATGCTGCACATCATGCTATGGGAAGGCTGGACCCACAATGCGTACATCGCCGCGCACACCAGTGGCTTCGATGCACTCAAAACCACGGTGCACGACTACACGCCCGACCTGGTGGCACAGACCTGCGGTATCAAAAAAGAAGACCTGTTTGCTGCCGCCAAACTGTTTGCAACGTCGGCCGCGACGCTCAGCCTGTATTGCCAAGGCTTGAACCAGTCGTGCAGAGGCACCGCCAAAAATGCGGCGCTGATCAACCTGCACCTGGCGACCGCCCAGATCGGCAAACCCGGTGCCGGACCGTTTTCGCTCACCGGCCAGGCGAATGCCATGGGTGGCCGCGAAGTGGGCGGCATGGCGAATTTGCTAAGCGGCCACCGCGACCTGGCTAACCCGCAGCATCGCGCCGAAGTCGCCGCATTATGGGGGGTACCCTCAGTGCCTGAAAAACCCGGCAAGACAGCCGTCGAGATGTTTCAGGCTGCCGCCGACGGCCAGATCAAGGCGCTCTGGATTGCCTGCACCAACCCGGCCCAGTCCATGCCCGACCAGGCCACCGTGCGCCGCGCCTTGGCGAGAGCCGAACTGGTGATCGTGCAGGAGGCGTTTGCCACCACGGCCACTTGCGCCTTTGCCGATCTGCTGCTGCCAGCGACCACCTGGGGTGAAAAATCCGGAACCGTGACCAACAGCGAACGCCGCATCAGCCGCGTGCGGGCCGCCATCAGCGCTCCCGGCGAAACCCGGCATGACTGGGCCATTGCGGTTAAGTTTGCGCAACGGCTGGAAAAACTTCTGCCGGCCCGGACCGAGCGGACTTTGTTCGCCTACGACAGCCCCGAAACCCTCTGGAACGAACACCGCGAATCCACCCGGGGACGCGATCTCGACATCGCCGGCATGAGTTACGCCATGCTGGAAGAAGCGCCCCGGCAATGGCCGCTCAAGCCAGGGCAAACAGTCGGTCAAGCCAGACTGTACGAGGACGGTATTTTCCCAACCGCTGACGGCAAGGCCCGCTTTGTCAACGCGGTATACCAGCCAGTGGCCGAACCGCGCGAAAGCGCGCTATCCGTTTTCACTGACCACTGGCCGGCTCCGCGACCAGTGGCACGGCATGAGCCGCACCGGCACGCTCGGTCGACTGTTTGGTCATGTTGCGGAACCAGTCATTCAGATAAGCCCGCAGGACATGGTCAGGCTCCTGCTCAAGGAGGGCGATCTGGTGCACGTCACCTCCCGGCGCGGCTCCATCGTGGTGCCCGTGCAGGGATCAGCCGAGGTCGCGGTAAGTCAGGCGTTCATGGCCATGCATTGGGGGCAAGAGTATTTGAGCGGACTGTCCAGCACCGGCCAGCGCCTGGCGGGCATCAACACACTCACCACCTCGACCTGTTGCCCCAGTTCCAAACAGCCCGAGCTCAAACACGCCGCAGTCAAAATCCTCAAGGCCGAGTTGCCCTGGTCGCTGCTGGCCATGGCCTGGCTGCCCGATGGCGACGCGCTGGCCGCGCGTGAGCAACTCAAACCTCTGATGAACGCATTTGCCTATGCCAGTTGCGTGCCGTTTTCCAACAACACGCCGTTGACGGACCACCGCCGTGAACGCGCGGGCGTGCTGTTTCGCGCCGCCAGCCACGAAGCCCCGGCAGACGAGACGCTGGCTGTCCTGGAGCGCATCCTGGGCCTCGGCGGCACAAATACGCTGCGCTATGCCGACACAAAAAAGGGCCAGCGTCGCGCTATGCGGCTGCAGCGCCTGGGCACTGAAAGTGAACAAGCCGAGCTCGTCGGCTTCATGCTTGCGGGCGACACCAGCGCGCAGGCCTGGATCACCACACTGCTGCGGGAAGGGTTTCCCGCGCAAGCTTACGGCCGCCTGCTGCTGCAGCCGGGTGCCAAACCTCCGCTGACCGTGCAGTCGCGCGGCACACAGGTGTGTAGCTGCCTCAACGTCACGGACATGGCGATTGATCTGCATCTTTCGGTCTTCAATCAAGGTGGCGCGGGCTATTCTGAAACCGATGAAGCACGGCTGGCCTCGTTGCAGGCGGCTCTGAAATGCGGCACCCACTGTGGCTCGTGCGTTCCCGAACTCAAACGCAGGGTGCGCGCTGCGGGCAGCGCTTCAGCAATGCAAAAGACGGCATTCCCGCGCAACGCCATTCCGCTCAAACAGCTGGCTTAAGTTCATAACAACAAGTTATCAGCATTCGCGGACAATCACGGTATGGGAATCAGCCAGTACATCAAGGTTATCGGGCGCGGCAAGGATGGCGCCCGCGCCTTGTCGCGCGAGCAGGCGAGGGACCTGATGGGCCAGGTGCTCGATGGCGCGGTGACCGATCTGGAAATCGGCGGCTTTTGTCTGGCCATGCGCATCAAGGGCGAAACGCCCGGGGAAATGGCAGGGTTTCTGGATGCCGTTCAGCAGCGTCTGAACCCTCTGCCCGCCAGCGACCGCCCCATGGTGGTGCTGCCGAGCTACAACGGTGCCCGCAAGTTGCCGCTGCTCACGCCACTGTTGGCGCTGCTACTGGCACGCGAGGGCCTGCCCGTCCTGATCCACGGCACGGCCACCGAGCCGACCCGGGTTGTTGCATCAGAAGTGCTATCAGCCCTTGGCATACAGGCGCAGAAAGTCATCAAACCAATCGCAAACGGCGAGCTTGTCTTTGTACCCACCGAGCTGCTCTGCCCCGCCCTCAAGCGCCTGCTGGATGTACGACGCGCTGTGGGCCTGCGCAATCCGGCGCATAGCCTGGTCAAGGTCATGAACCCCTGTCTGGGCAAGGCACTCGTGGTCAGCAGCTACACCCACCCAGAATACGCAGTGTCTATGGGGCAAACCTTTGAACTCATCGGGACCAACGCTATGCTGCTGCGCGGCACCGAAGGCGAAGTCGTGGCCGACGCGCGCCGACTGCCAAAAATGGAGGCCTTCATCGGCGGCAAGCGCACGCTGCTGCAAGAGGCGCAGCCGGGTACCCTGGCCAGCGCGCCTGACCTGCCCAAAGAGATCGACAGCGCCAGCACTGCTCGCTATATCCATTCGGTGATGGCGGGTAACCACGCCGTGCCCACATCGATTGCCAGACAGGTGGAACATATCTTGCATCTGACTTCTCAATTATGACCAGCAACAAAACCACCCTGAGCCCATCCGGCCACTGCATCCTGGTCGGAGCCGGCCCGGGCGACCCTGAACTGCTCACGCTCAAGGCGCTCAAGGCGATCCAGGCCGCCACCGTGCTGCTGGTCGATGACCTGGTCAGCAACGAAATTGTGGCGTTTGCCCGGCCAGAGGCGCGTATCGTTTATGTCGGCAAACGTGGCGGCTGCAAATCCACACCGCAGGCCTTTATTGAAAAGCTCATGCTCATGGCCGTCCGGGAAGGCGAAAATGTCGTGCGGCTCAAGGGCGGTGACCCCTTCATCTTTGGCCGTGGCGGCGAGGAAGTCGAGCACCTGCGGGCCGCTGGCATTGAGGTGGAGGTCATCAATGGCATCACCGCCGGACTGGCCGCAGTCACGTCGCTGGGCGTACCGCTGACGCACCGCCAGCATGCGCACGGCGTGGTATTTGTCACCGGCCACACCAAGCCCGGTGATACCGGCACCGACTGGCGCGCGCTGGCGGACACCGCACACAAGGCCAGACTCACCCTGGTGATCTACATGGGCGTGAGCGGGGCCGGACGCATCCAGAACGAATTGCTGACCGGCCTGCCCGCCAGCACGCCGGTCGCCGTGATCCAGAACGCCTCGCTGCCGACGCAGCGCCACATCACCACCACGCTGGGCGCGCTGGCAGATGCCATCCATGAAGCCGGCCTGGCCAGCCCGTCTATCATCGTCGTGGGTGACGTGATCAGCGACGTGGTGCTGGCGGCAGCGCACCCGGAGGCGGTTCGCGCTGCCTGAACAGCCTTCGGCGCGATGCCCTGCCACGCTTGGGCGCGGCTACACTTCGGTGTGAAAAATAAGCAGCAAGAGGCCCTGGCCCGGAAAATGTGCTATTATTTTAATAGCTATTTATCTGTAATTTGATTGGGCTCAAGGCCGATTTAATGCATAAATTTGACGTCGTGGTGATAGGCGCAGGCGCAGCCGGGCTGTTTTGCGCCGGTGTGGCAGGTCAGCGCGGTCTGAAGGTGCTGCTGCTGGACCACAACGAGAAAGTGGCCGAAAAAATCCGTATCTCGGGTGGCGGTCGCTGCAACTTCACCAACCGCGAGGTGGGTCCGGCCAACTTTTTGAGCGAGAACCCGCACTTTTGCCGCTCGGCCCTATCGCGCTACACGCCGCAGGATTTCATTGAACTGCTGCAGCGCCACGGCATCCCGTTTCATGAAAAGCACAAGGGCCAGCTTTTTTGCGACCGTTCGGCCGAAGACGTCATCAACCTGCTGCTGGCTGAGTGCGCCGCAGGCCAAGTCACGCGCTGGCAACCTTGCAGCATCAAAAGCATTATGGGCCCCGAGCAGAAAGGCACTGGCGACTACAAAATAGAGAGCAACCGCGGGCTGATAAAAGCGCCCCAGGTGGTGATTGCCACGGGTGGCCTGTCAATTCCGAAAATCGGCGCGACCGATTTTGGCTATCACATCGCCAGACAGTTCGGCCTGCGTCTGGTGGAGCCCAGAGCTGCGCTGGTGCCGCTAACCTTTGACGCTGACGCCTGGACCCCTTATTCGCGGTTGGCCGGTCTCTCCCTGCCAGTGCAGATTGAAACCACGCCCTTCAATCACCGCCAGGACGCGAACCCCCGGCAACGCCAAAAAGCCGTATTTTTCGCCGAAGACCTGCTGTTCACTCATCGAGGCCTCAGCGGCCCGGCGGTGCTGCAGGTCTCCAGCTTCTGGCGCGAAGGCCAGCCCTTGCGCATCAACCTCGCGCCTGGCCTGGACCTGTCCACAATGCTGCTGCGCGCCAAGGCGACCTCGAAAAAACTGATCGCCAACGAACTGGCCGCTTTGGTGCCCAGCCGCCTGGCCGACGCCTGGGTCAGCCAGGATTCGGCTCTGCAGCGCCCCATCAGCGACGCCACCGACAAGTCCCTGCTGACACTGGCGCGGCATCTGGCCGATTGGACCCTCACGCCCACCGGCACCGAAGGCTACAAAAAGGCGGAAGTCACCGGCGGCGGCATTGACACCCGCGATTTGTCGTCGCAAACCATGGAATCCCGGCAGCCGGGGCTGTATTTCATTGGCGAAGTGGTTGACGTGACCGGTTGGCTGGGCGGCTATAACTTCCAGTGGGCCTGGGCTTCGGCTTTTACCTGCGCGCAGGCGCTGGTTGGCAACCACACCGGGCGGCAGGAAACTGACATCGGTATCAGCACGGTTTCACAGACTTTCTCTGAAACATCGCTATAATCAAAGGCTTTGCTAGCAAACCCGCGCCTGGCCTGGTCCTGATCAGATCAATAATGGCGTATCTTTTGGATCAATTTATCAATGACCACCATTCGTGTAAAAGACAACGAACCCTTTGACGTGGCACTGCGCCGCTTCAAGCGCACCATCGAAAAGCTCGGCCTGCTGACCGACCTGCGCGCCCGCGAGTTCTATGAAAAACCAACGGCCGAGCGCAAGCGCAAGAAGGCCGCCGCCGTCAAGCGCAATTACAAGCGTATTCGCGCCATGCAGTTGCCCAAAAAACTGTACTGAACCCCGCGACAGCCCTTCAGCGCGTTCAGGCAACGCAAAAGCCCGCAAGAGGACGCTCTGGCGGGCTTTTTTACTTTCCAACCCTTGTCCGACCTTTTTCAGGAGTCCGAAATGTCACTCAAAGACCAGATCACCGAAGACATGAAAACCGCCATGCGCGCCAGGGACAGTGAGCGCCTGGGCACCATCCGGCTGCTGCTGGCGGCACTCAAGCAAAAAGAGGTGGATGAACGCTTGGTATTGGACGATGTGGCCGTGATTGCCATCGTTGACAAGCTGATCAAACAGCGCAAGGACTCGATCGAGGCGTTTCAAAAGGCTGCGCGCACCGATCTGGCCGACAAGGAAGCGGCGGAAATCGTCGTGCTGCAAGCTTACCTGCCCGTGCGCCTGAGCGCCGAAGAGGTCACGGCCGCCGTGAAAGCCATCGTCACCGAACTCGGCGCCAAAGGCCCCGGCGATATGGGCAAGGTGATGGGGGCAGTGAAAGCCCAACTGGCGGGCAAGGCCGATATGAGCCAGGTTTCGGCGGCGGTAAAAGCCGCGCTGGCAAGTTGAATTCAGGCCAGGCCGACGGTTGCAACGCGTGCCTGGCGCTGGAAAAATCAGCTCCCAGCCACCTTCATCCGGTTCACCAGTATCGAGCCCACGGTCTTGGCCCCGTAGTTGTAGGCATCTGAACCCACCGCCTGAATGCCCATGAGCATGTCCTTGAGGTTGCCGGCAATGGTGATTTCTTCCACCGGAAATGCGATCTGGCCGTTTTCGACCCAGAAGCCGGACGCGCCACGCGAGTAGTCACCGGTCACGTAGTTCAGGCCCTGGCCCATCAGCTCGGTCACAAACAGGCCCCGGCCGAGCTTGCGCAGCATGGCGTCAAGGTCGTCACCAGCACGCGTCTGGCGGCTGCTGAGGGTGAGGTTGTGCGAGCCCCCCGCATTGCCCGTGGTTCGCATGCCCAGTTTGCGGGCTGAATAGGTGCTCAGGAAATAGCCTTCTACCCGTCCTGCATCGACCACCTTGCGCGCGCTGGTTTTCACGCCTTCTTCATCAAACGGCGCGCTGCCCTTTCCCTTGAGCAGGTGCGGGTCTTCCACAATGTCGATATGTCTGGGGAAAACAGCCTTGCCCAGGCTGTCCGCCAAAAATGTGTTCTTGCGGTACAGTGCGCCGCCACTGATGGCCTGCACAAATCCCCCCAGTAGCCCTGCTGCCAGCGGCGATTCAAACAGCACCGGGCATTGAGTGGTCGGAATTTTTCGGCTTTTCAGACGTGCCAGCGCGCGCTCTGCGGCGTAGCGGCCAACCGCCTCGGGGCGGGCCAGCTCGGTGGCATCACGCATCGAGCTGTACCAGGCATCGCGCTGCATCTGGTTGCCCTTGCCGGCGATGGGGGCCACCGAAATGCTGTGGCGCGAGCTGGCATAGCCGCCGCGAAAGCCTTTGGTGTGGGCGCTGAAGAAATGGCTTTGCTGGGCCGACACGCCCGCCCCTTCACTGTTGGTGATGAGGCGGCTGGTGCCCATGGCTGCGGCTTCGCACTGCAGGGCCAGCCGGGCGGCCTCTTCCGAGGTGAGGGCCCAGGGGTAAAACAGGTCAAGCTCGGGGTGGTTGCGGGCAATGTCACGCTCGTCGGGCAGACCCGAGGTCTCGTCTTCCGCCGTAAAGCGCGCAATGTCGTAAGCCGCTTTCACGGTCTGCGCAATCGCCGCTTTTGAAAAATCGCTGGTGGCCGCGTTGCCGCGCTTTTTGCCAAAGTACACCGTGATGCCCAGCGACTTGTCGCGGTTGCGCTCGACGTTTTCGAGCTCCCCCTTGCGCACGCTGACCGACAGGCCGCAGCCTTCCGAGGCTTCAGCCGCGGCATCGCTGGCACCGAGCTTTTTGGCGTGAGCCAGCGCGCTATCAACCAGTTCCTCGAAAAAACCGCGGGAGTAGCTGAAACCGCTTTCCGGCTGACGGGGCTGGCTGGCTGGACGACGGAGGGAGCGCGCCGCGCTGCGGGATGAACGGACAGAAGATTTTTGGGTCATATGGGTCGCTATGATACTGACTGCCATGAACAACAAGACTCTCAAGGCCATCAAAGGCTACTGGTCCAACGGCCGCTTCGTTAAACCCGAAGAAATTGCGCTGGAGGAAGCGGGCCCGCCCAGCAAGACCCGGCTCAAGGCCGAGGCCGATGAAAAACAGGTGCTGGGCGAGGCGCTGCTGACCTTGCGCGCCGACCTGATGGCGCGGCTGGACCTGCCCGCCAAGCTGCTGGACGCCATTGCCGAGGCCAAACGGATTTCCAGTTTTGAGGGCAAACGCCGACAGATGCAGTTTATCGGCAAATTGATGCGCCCGCTCGACGCCGAACCGATCCGCGCCGCCATCAACGAGCAGCTCAACGGCTCAGCCGAGCTCACGCTGGCGCTGCACCAAGCCGAGCAATGGCGCGACAGCCTGATTGACTCGGACGCTGCGCTGGGGCGCTGGCTCACCGCGCACCCCGCTACCGATGCGCAGCAGTTGCGCGCCCTGATCCGCCAAGCCCGCAAGGATGCCCAACCCGAAAAACCGGGCGAGGCACCCCGCCACGGCAAACCCTATCGTGAGATATTCCAGATGGTCAAGGAAACGCTCACCCGGGAAGACTTGGGACAAGAGGGGCCTGGCACATGAGCCACCCATATGATTCAGTGAAGCTGGGCATCGTGTCGGTCAGCGACCGCGCCTCGGCTGGTGTTTATTTAGACAAGGGCCTGCCAGCCCTGAAAGAATGGCTCACGCGCGCCCTGAAAAACCCCATCACCTTTGAAGAGCGGCTGATTCCCGACGAGCAGGCGCGCATCAGCGCCGCGCTGATTGAGCTGGTGGAGGCGGGCTGCTCGCTGGTCCTGACCACCGGCGGCACCGGCCCGGCGCCACGCGACGTCACGCCCGAAGCCACGCTGGCCGTGGCCCATCGGGAGATGCCCGGTTTTGGCGAGCAGATGCGGCAGATCAGCCTCAAATTTGTACCGACCGCCATCCTGTCGCGCCAGGTCGCGGTGATCCGCGACCAAAGCCTCATCCTCAACCTGCCCGGCCAGCCCAAATCGATTCAGGAAACGCTGGAAGGACTAAAAAATGAAACCGGTGAATCCATCGTACCCGGCATCTTTGCCGCCGTGCCGTACTGCATTGACCTGATAGGCGGACCGTACCTGGAAACTGATCCCGCCGTGTGCAAGGTGTTTCGGCCGAAAAGTGCGATTCGGACCATCCTATTTGAATGAATTAGCGCTACTGTCAATACAGGACGGACGCGAACAGCTCTTAAAATAAGAGCACCCTGAATCTTCAAGCGACTACTTGCCCACCAGCTGATTGAGCTTGTCAGCTTCAAAGGTTTCCAGCAGTGCGGCATCTTTGGGCACGCAGTCGTGGCTGGTGGGAGTTTGCGGACCCGCCAGCTTTTCAATCGCCTGCCAGAGAAGGGCAATCTGATGCTCCTGACCCGCCGCATTGTCGATCAGGCCGCGCAGTGCCTGCGACAGCGGGTCGTCGTTTTGGGTGATGCCATAGGCTGAAAACCCCATCTGGCTGGCAATCTGCTCGCGCTTCACATCCGCGTCGGCCTGGATGATGCGGGCCGGATTGCCCACCGCCGTTGCGCCCGCTGGCACCGGCTTGACCACCACGGCGTTGGAGCCAATACGGGCGCCATCGCCCACGGTGAAGCCGCCCAGCACCTGCGCGCCGGCGCCGACCACCACACCCTGCCCCAGCGTAGGGTGGCGCTTGGTGCCCTTGTAGAGAGAGGTCCCGCCCAGCGTCACGCCCTGGTAAATCGTGCAGCCGTTGCCAATTTCGGCGGTTTCACCGACGACAACACCCATGGCATGGTCAAAAAAAACGCACTGGCCGATTTTGGCGCCGGGGTGAATTTCAATGCCGGTGAGCCAGCGTGAGACATGCGAGATAAAGCGGCCCAGCCATTTGAAGCCGTGGTTCCAGCACCAGTGCGCGCGGCGGTGTAACACCAGCGCGTGCAGGCCCGGGTAACAGGTGAGCACTTCCCAGGCGGTGCGGGCGGCGGGGTCGCGTTCAAGAATGCACTGAATGTCGGAGCGGAGTCTGGAAAACATGGTCCAAGTCTAATGGTCGCCCGGCGGGTTTGCCGATGCACGCATTTTGCCTTCCGCCTGCAAGGACTTTTGCGACATTGCCTTGGCCACTCCGCGCAGAATATGGATTTCTTCGGCGCTAAGCTGCGCGCGGTTAAAAAGCTGATTCAGCCGCGGCATGAGTTTTTTGGGTGAAGCCGGGTCAAGAAACCCGATGTCGGTGAGCGCCTCTTCCCAGTGCTTGAGCATGCCAGCCACCGCCGCGGCGTCAGCCAGTTGCGGCTCGGCGGTGGCTGGCTGCACGCCAAAGCCGCCCAGCGCCTCGCGCCAGTCATAGGCAATCAGTTGCACCGCAGCGGCCAGATTGAGCGAGCCAAATTTCGGATTGGTCGGAATGCTCAAGGCAACATGACAGCGGTACACATCATCGTTTTGCATGCCAAACCGTTCGGAACCAAATAAAAAAGCAATCGAATTCGGTTTCTTCACTTGCATCGCGGGCTCAATTTGATCTGATTTCGACAGCACATCAAGGGGTTCCAGCAACCCGGAAAAATGTTCCCTGGGTGCCCGGGTGGGCGGACCAAAGTCGCGCGGCGTCATGGCAGTGGCACACAGATGAGCCATGCCATCGAGCGCTTCATCCAGCGTGGCCACAATGCGGGCGTGTTGAAGCACGTCGAGCGCACCACTGGCGCGCTGTATGGTTTCTTCGCGCTTAAGCACATTGGCCCAGCGCGGCGCCACCAGCACCAGGTCGTCAAAACCCATGACTTTCATGGCGCGTGCGGTGGCGCCCACATTGCCGGGGTGGCTTGTATTGATCAGGACAAAGCGGGTTTTCATGGATCAAATGGGAACGCGTGCCAGACCCGAACGCCGACGCGCAGGCCGGTTTCGGGGCTGTGCAAGGCGGAACCGGTAAAATGAGCCTATTGTCGCCTGTCTCCGCTCCATCGATTGAGCGGCTGGCAGTTCCGGTTCGCTCTTTCTTATCTTTTATGTCCAGCAATCTACACCCCATGCTCAACGTGGCCGTCAAGGCTGCGCGCGCCGCCGGCGCCATCATCAACCGCGCCGCGCTGGATGTGGAAGCGGTTCGCATCTCCACCAAGCAGACCAACGACTTTGTCACCGAGGTGGACCATGCCGCCGAAGCGGCAATCATCGAAACCCTGCTCACGGCCTACCCCGGACACGGCATTCTGGCCGAGGAATCGGGCAGCGAACATGGCGCCAAAGACTCCGAATTTGTGTGGATCATCGACCCGCTGGACGGCACCACCAACTTCATCCACGGCTTCCCCGTCTATTGCGTCAGCATTGCGCTGGCCGTGCGGGGGAAAATCGAGCAGGCCGTGGTCTATGACCCGACCCGTAACGACATTTACAGTGCCAGCAAAGGGCGTGGCGCCTACCTCAACGACCACCGTATCCGCGCGGCCAAGCGCACCCGGCTACAAGACTGCCTGATTTCAACCGGCTTTCCCTACCGCCCCGGCGACAAGCTCAAACCCTATCTGCACATGCTCGGCGAAGTCATCAGCCAGTGCGCCGGTGTGCGCCGTCCAGGTGCGGCGGCACTCGACCTGGCTTACGTGGCGGCTGGCCACAGCGACGGCTTTTTTGAAACCGGACTGCAACCCTGGGACGTGGCGGCCGGTTCGCTGCTGGTGACCGAAGCGGGCGGCCTGATTGGCAACTTCACCGGCGAGGCCGACTTCATGCACCACGGCGAATGCGTGGCCGGCAATCCGCGCATCTACGGCCAACTGGTAGCCACGCTGGGCAAATACAGCAAGTTCGCCGGCGCCGGTGACAAGGCGACGGTGCGCCAGGCCGTGCGGGAAGATACGGCAGCCAGCGAAACCCCCAGTGTCGAACTCCCCAAGGGGAAAACCACCCTCAAGGCCAGGAAAGTCAAGACACCGGCTGCCCACATTGCCGGCACACAAGACGCGCCGCAATAGCTTGCCGCCAGTTGCAGCGCTTCAGCTAAAATCGGCCACTCCATGAGACGCACCGGTGCACTTGCGCCGGTCCTGTCAATCGACAATCCCACCCTCAGAACCATCTGCTTCCCTCTATGTCCGAACCAAGCACACCAGCTTTTTCCTCACCGGCTGATGCCGCCCTGCTGCTTGAAGTGGCCGAACTGGTAGTGAGCGCCCTGAATCTGGAAATTGTCGCTGCCGACGTGCAAGCTGACGAGCCGCTGTATGGCGACGGACTGGGCCTGGACTCCATCGACATTCTTGAAATTGCGCTCGTGGTTTCCAAACGCTACGGCCTGCAGTTGCGCGCCGACCATGAAGACAACCACGCCATATTTCATTCGCTGCGCAGCCTCAGCGATCATATCGCCGCCCAGCGAACCCAGTGAAAGCCGGGCAGACGACACGTTTGAGGAAAGTCTGCCACTGGGCGGCCGTTATCGCGCTGGGCATCGCTTACTCGGTGCTCGCCCACCTGGCAGCCGCGTCGGCTGTGCCCAATCTGCCGGGCGCGCTGGTTGCCATCATTCCACTGCTGGGCCTGGCTCTTGTGATGGCCTGGCGCTCGCCACAGCGAGTGCTCATGCTGGTCCTGTGGCTGGTGGGGTGCGCCGCGCTCTACAGCATCAGCAACTGGCTGGTGGCACATTACATATGGGTTTTTTTCCTGCAGCATGCAGGCATGTATGCACTGCTCTGCGCGGCTTTCGGCAGAACCCTGCGGGTTGACCAGACACCGATGATTTCGCGCTTTGCATGCATCGTGCATGGCAGCCTCTCGCCTGCGCTGATTCGCTACACGCGGTCCGTCACCTGGGCCTGGACCTTTTATTTTGGCGGCATTGCCGGGCTTTCGCTGCTGCTATTCTGGCTTGCCCCAATTACCGTCTGGTCTGCCTTTGCCAACCTGCTGGGCATTCCCCTGCTGGTGCTGATGTTCGTGGGTGAATATGCGGTGCGCTGGTGCGTGCTGCCGGCCGCCGACCGGGCCGGACCACTGGACGCGATCCGCGCCTACCGGCAGGCCAATTCAGAAGACAAGGCGCGCCAGACATGAATACCTTCCCGCTGATCACGCATCCCGCTCCTGAAGACACGCTGGCCTACAGCCGTGGCGAATCGATCAGCGTGGCACACTTTCTGGCTGATGTCAGGCAACTCGCTGCGGCTTTGCCTGCCGGGCGGCATGTCCTCAACGCCTGCGCCGACCGCTACCGCTTTGCCGTCGGCATGGCAGCGGCCTTGCTGGCAGACAAGATCAACCTGCTGCCGCCCACGCTCACACCGGAAATGGTGCGCCAGGTCAAGCACTTTGCGCCTGACGTGTTTTGCCTGACGGACCAGCCGCAGTCCCTCGATTTGCCGCACTATGCATGGGCTGACGTGATGACCGCTCGTGCACCGGTTGCGGCTGGCGCACCAGCCAGCACGGCCGACATTCCGCAGATTCCCGCTTCACGCACAGCCGCCATCGTATTCACCTCCGGTTCAACCGGCCTACCCGTGGCGCACCGGAAAAGCTGGGGTGGACTGGTTCGCAACGTGCGCGCCGAAGCTGAGCGGCTCGGCCTGCTCGACGGGCGACGCCACAGCATTGTGGCCACGGTGCCGCCGCAACACATGTATGGCTTTGAGTCCAGCGTGCTGATTGCCTTGCAAAGCGGTGCTGCCATAACCGCCGCCCGGCCGTTTTACCCGGCCGACATTACCGCCGCACTGGCAGCGGCGGCGCACCCTTGCATGCTCGTCACGACGCCCATGCACCTGAAGGTATTGCTTGCATCGGGCCTGGACATTCCCCTGCCCGAGCTGGTGCTGTCAGCGACAGCGCCCATGCCCCCGCAGCTGGCACTAGCCGTCGAGGCCCGCCTGAAGGCTCCCCTGTTTGAAATTTACGGATCCACCGAAACCGGCCAGATCGCCTCCCGCCACACCACCGAAACCGCCGAATGGACGCTTTTCCCGGGGATCACGCTCCACGCTGCCGAGGGCCGCATGTGGGCCTCGGGCGGACATGTCGAGCAACCCACGCCCATGGCAGATGAGCTTGAACTGGTCACAGCCGAGCGTTTTTTGCTGCACGGCCGCACCGCCGATCTCGTCAATATCGCGGGCAAACGCAGCTCGCTTGACTACCTGAATCACCAGCTCAATGCCGTGCCAGGGGTGATCGACGGCGCATTCTTCATGCCCGACGAGACGGATGGCAATGACGGCAGCGTGACACGCCTGATGGCCTTTGCCGTCGCCCCCGGCATGTCAGTGCCGACTTTGCTGGCGGCCCTGCGCGAGCGTATTGATGCCATTTTCATGCCACGGCCGCTGGTGCTGCTTGATGCGCTGCCGCGCAACAGCACTGGCAAATTGCCGCGCAGCGCGCTGCAGGCGTTGGTGCATCAGTGCAAAGGCGCCAACCATGCACGCTGATGAAACCACGTTCCAGATTGCGCCGGACCATCCGGCTTTTGCAGGCCATTTTCCGGGCGTTCCAATGGTGCCCGGAGTGGTATTGCTTGACGCCGCCATACATGCCGCGCGGCAAACGCTGCGCGGCTCAACCTCAGGGGACAGCCTGAACACTACCTGCCAGATCAGCTCGGCCAAATTCCTCAGTCCGGTCGGGCCAGGCGAGACACTCAGCATTTTCTGCACCCCCTGCGCCTCGGGCAGCACGCGTTTCGACATCTTGAGCGGCAGCCGCAAAGTCGCCACCGGCACGCTGGTGTTGCCGCCGCCATGAACCCGAAACGCAACACCGTGTCGTCAGTGGATGCTGACTGGAAACATAGCCCGGAACGCAGCAACATGTTCTGGCTGCGCGTGATGACATGGATTTCGATCAGGCTGGGCCGCCGCGTGGCCCGGGTCGTGCTTTACGCCATTGCAGCGTACTTCCTGGCGTTGGCACCGACCGCGCGTCGCATGTCGCGCAGTTATCTGCGGCGCGTGCTCAAGCTTTCGCCGCCCGCCACAGTCGGCTGGCACCACCTGTTCCGGCATTTTTTGAGTTTCGCGTCGGTAATCCACGACCGGGTCTATCTGCTCAATGAGCGCTTCGATCTGTTCGACATTCGCGTTCACAACCAGGCACTTATCGACAAGATCGTGGCCGATGACCAGGGCGTTTTCCTGATCGGCGCGCACATGGGAAGCTTTGAGGTGCTCCGGGCCATCGGCCGCAAGCAGCCCGGCTTGCGCGTGGCGATGGTGATGTATGAAGAAAATGCGCGCAAGCTCAATGCGGCGCTCAGCGTCATCAACCCAAGCGCGCAGCAGGACATCATTGCCCTGGGCCATATCGATTCGATGATCCAGGTCCATGAGTTGCTGGCCCAGGGAACCATCGTCGGCATGCTGGGTGACCGCTCGCTCGGCAATGACGAGACCTTTGCGGTTGATTTTTTGGGTGATCCGGCCGAGTTGCCTCTCGGGCCATTCCGGATGGCAGCGATCCTCAAACGCCCGGTGCTGTTCATGACCGGGCTCTACCTCGGCGGCAACCGCTACGACATCCACTTTGAGCCCCTGGCTGATTTTTCGACGCTACCGCCACGCGGCCGCGCACTGGCCGTGCAGGCCGCCATGACGCGCTATGCTGCGCTGATGGCGGAATACTGCTACCGCGCACCCTACAACTGGTTCAATTTTTTCGACTTCTGGCAAACCCGCGTGACACCGCAAGCCAAGCCATCCACAGACACCCAATGACGCATACCGTCCATTCCTCAACGCTAGCTGTCAAGCCGGTCCGCACATCGGGCGGCCTCTTGAAAAGCCTGGCCATCGCCCTGACCGTGGGCCTGACCCTTGCCACGCTAAGCCCGGCCGCTTTCGCCGCCTGGGATCTCCAGCAACTGATGGAAACGCTGGCGCAGAGCAAATCGGGCCGCGCCCGCTTTGTCGAACGGAAATCCATCGCCATGCTCGACAAGCCGGTGGAATCGTCCGGCGAGTTACTCTACAGCGCACCTGACCATCTGGAAAAACGCACCCTCAAACCTCAAGCCGAATCGATGATTGTGAATGGCGATGAATTGCACATCGAACGCGGCCGCCAAACTTACAATCTGCAATTGCAAAGCTACCCGGAGCTGGCCGCTTTCATCGACAGCATTCGCGGTACCCTGGCGGGCGACCGCAAGGCACTGGAACGCAACTACCGGTTGAGCCTGGAGGGCAGCGCCGAACACTGGAACCTGCAGTTGCTGCCACTAGATGAAAAAATGCAGGCCGTGATCCAGCGTATTCGCATCAACGGTGTGCGTGACCAGGTGCGCAGCATTGAAATCACCCAGGCCGACGGTGACAGCTCGCTGATGACCATCGAAAAACTGGCGCAACCATGATGACAGGCCCGCGCCGCCGCGGCATCACCGCCATTGCATTGTGGCTGGCATTTTTGCTGGGCTGCGGTGTCCTGATCAGCCGCACCCAGTTCACCACGGACTTGTCGGCATTCTTGCCGCGCACCCCGACGCCCGAGCAAAAACTGCTGATGGATCAACTGCGCGACGGCTTCGCGTCACGCCTGATCCTGGTCGGCATTGAAGGTGCCGATGCACCCACCCGCGCCCGGCTTTCCAGACAAACCGCCCAGCGCCTGCGCACCAACCCGGCTTTTGTCACCGTCAACAACGGCGAGCCCGTCAACGCTGAACGTGACCGTGCTTTCCTTTTCAGCAACCGCTACCTGCTCAGTCCGGCGGTGACGCCGGAACATTTCAGCGCAGATGGACTGCATGGCGCCCTGGGAAACAGCATTGATCTGCTCGCCTCGCCCGCCGGGTTGCTGGTCAAGTCCCTGCTGCCGCGCGACCCGAGCGGAGAAATGGTACAACTGCTCGGCCAGCTCAATAGTGGCACGCAGCCCAGACTGGTGAACGGCGCCTGGGCCTCACGCGACGGCACGCGCGCCCTGATGCTGATGCAAACACGTGCAGCGGGTTCCGACACCGATGCCCAGCAAAGCGCCATGGCAGCCATCCGGCAAGCGTTTGACCAGGCTCCCGATGCAACCCCGGCCGCCCGGCTGGTGATGACCGGCCCCGGTGTGTTCTCGGTGACCTCGCGCGACACCATCAAAAGCCAGGTCACCCGCCTGTCCATCATCAGCGTGGTGCTCATTGCAACGCTGCTATTGCTGGTTTATCGCTCATTCGGCGCCTTGGCACTGGGGTTTTTGCCGGTCATCAGCGGCGCGCTGGCGGGCCTCGCGGCAGTCAGTCTGGGCTTTGGGGCGGTGCATGGCATCACGCTTGGGTTTGGCACCGCGCTGATCGGCGAAGCGGTGGATTATTCCATCTACCTGTTTGTTCAATCCGAACAAGGTGGGGCAAACCAGCACGACTGGATCCAGCGTTTCTGGCCCACCATCCAGCTCGGCGTGCTGACATCAATCGCCGGCTTTGCGTCGCTGCTGCTGTCGGGCTTTCCGGGGCTGGCGCAACTCGGCCTGTATGCCATTGCCGGGTTGCTGGCCGCCGCCGCCGTCACCCGTTTCGTGCTGCCTCATCTGCTGCCTGCGACGTTTCGCATCCATGATGTCGCGGCCATCGGACGCGTGCTGGCCCATCTGACTCAGCGCGCCGCTGCATTGCGCTGGCCAGCCGCAATATTGTTGCTGGCAGCCTGCGCCATCCTTGTCGGCCACCGCGCCAGCTTGTTCAACGACAATATCTCCGCGCTGAGCCCGGTGTCGCAAGCCGATGTGGCACTCGACGAGCGTCTGCGCGCCGACATGGGCGCACCGGATGTGCGCTATCTGGTGGTGGTCTCGGGCAGCAGCCGGGAGTCGGTATTAAGCGCCTCCGAGAAGGTGTCCACGCTGCTGCAAACGCAAGTCGATCAGGGCGAACTCGCCCGATTTGAAAGCCCCAGTCATTACCTGCCCAGCATGGCAACGCAGCGCGCACGGCAGGCCAGCTTGCCGCCTCCCGACCAGTTGGAAACTCGCCTGGCGCAAGCGGTTCAGGGCTTGCCGGTGCACGCGCAACTCTTTGCACCATTTCTGGCTGATGCAGCCGCTGCCCGCAGCCAGCCTTTGCTGCAGGCCGCCGACCTGGAGCAGACCTCGATGGCCATGGCGCTTGCGGCCTTGCTGCTGCAGCAAGACCACCATTGGACCGCCTTGTTGCCACTGACCGCGCCCAGCGATGTCAGCATCAACGCCAGCAAGATTCGCGCTGCTCTGGCCAGCACGGGTTTGCCGAATGTGCTGTTTGTGGACATGAAGGCCGAATCCGACCGCCTTTATTCCGGCTATCTGCATGAAGCCATCGGGCTGTCGCTCGGTGGGCTGGTCGCCATTGTCGGGCTGCTGCTGGCGGTTTTTCGCTCGCCGATGCGCGTGCTGCGCGTCATTGCGCCGCTGGCAGCCGCGGTCGTGACGGTCACGGCAGGCTTGGCCGCGCTTGGCCAGCAATTGATCATTCTGCATCTGGTGGGCTTGCTGCTGGTGGTTGCCGTGGGATCCAACTACGCGCTGTTTTTTGACCGGCCCGATCCGCTCATACCGATCTCGCCGCGCACCCTGGTCTCCATGTTGTTTGCCAATCTCACCACCGTCGCAGGGTTTGGCTTGCTGGCGTTTTCCAGCGTGTCCATCTTGCAGGCGATGGGCGCCACCGTGGCACCAGGCGTCATCCTGGCACTGATGTATTCCGCGATTTTTGCGAGGCCGTCCCATGTCTAGCGCACACTGGCGCGCGACGCCGCTGATCCGCGCAAGCGTGCTGCTGCATGTGACTGCCTTGGTGGCGGGGCTCGCCGAGCCTGGGTTATGGCGCTGGGCTCTGGGCGCCGTGCTGGCAAATCACGCGCTGCTCATGCTGCTCAGCCTGTGGCCGCGCAGCCACTGGCTGGGGCCGAACTGGACCCGGCTGCCTGCCGCCGCCGCAGCCAGAAATGAGATTGCCCTGACCATTGACGACGGACCCGACCCCGTCGTCACGCCACGGGTGCTGGACCTGCTGGAACGCCATGCAGCAAAGGCGACCTTTTTCTGCATCGGCGAAAAGGCCGCGCGCTACCCGGATTTGTGCCGCGACATCGTGCGCCGCGGCCATGCTGTGGAAAACCACAGCCAGCGTCATCGCCACCACTTTTCGCTGATGGGCCCGCGTAGTTTTGCGCGTGAATTGCAAGCCGCCCAGGAAACGCTCACCACCATTACCGGCCAGCGGCCCTTGTTCTTTCGCGCGCCTGCCGGCTTGCGCAATCCATTTCTCGACCCGGTGCTGGCCCGACTCGGGCTGCAGCTTGCCAGCTGGTCAGCACGTGGTTTCGACACCCGGACTGGCGAGGTTGAGCGCGTTCAAAGCAGGTTGTTGCGCGGCCTGCGGACCGGTGCCATTTTGCTGCTGCATGATGGCAACGCTGCACGCACACGCGACGGCACCCCGGTTATTCTCGAAGTGCTGCCCACGGTTGTGGCCGCAGCTGAAGCAGCCAATCTGCGTTTTGTCACCTTGCGTGACGCCCTCTCATGAATCGTGCGCAGACACCCTGGTACCGTCAAGCTGCAGCGGTAATCCCCAGACACATAGTTCTCAAAAGCATTGGAACAATGCTTTTTATCGGCCTGTTTTTCGGTGCCTACTTTTATTTGCTCAAGAGCCCGGCGTATCCAACCACGGTGATGCCCTTGACCGGGCTGGATCGACTAATCGGCTTTGAGCCACGGACCATGCCGCTGTATGTCTCATTGTGGGTCTATGTTTCCCTGCCTCCGACATTGCTGGCAACGCGGCGCGAGCTGTATCGCTATGGCTTGGCCATGGCCGGAACCTGCCTGGTTGCGCTGATCATCTTCTACTTCTGGCCCACCGCAGTACCCGCAGCCAACATCGACTGGATTCAGTATCCCGGCGTGAATTTCCTTAAAAATGTGGATGCCTCAGGCAATGCCTGTCCTTCGCTTCATGTCGCCACAGCGATCTTTTCGGCGATCTGGCTGCATCACTTGCTGCGTCGCTTTGGCGCGCCACCGTGGATCCTCATCGTCAATGGGCTGTGGTGTTTTGGCATCGTCTATTCCGCCATGGCCACACGCCAGCATGTGGCGGTGGATGTGCTGGCCGGTTTCTTGCTCGGGGTGCTGGGTGCCGGTTTGTCATGGCGTTATCGCGGACATCCGGAGGAAGCGGGAAAAATCCGCCACTCCGTCATCTGATTCAGCCCAACTTCCAAAGTTTGCTAATATGACACCTCACTTAGATCGGCTTGTTTTTTTCTGAATCCGCTCTGGCTTTCCCATTTCACCGCGACCTGCACCATCGGACGCGGCCTTGAACCGATCCTTGCTGCATTGCGCCAGCAGCGCAGCGGGTTGGCGCCATGCGCGTTTGATACGGTCGATCTGGCCACTTTTACGGGGGAAGTCGCGGGTGTCGATGAGGTGCGGCTTGCCGCGCCGCTGGCCGACTTCGATTGCCGCAACAACCGGCTCGCATTGCTGGGCCTGATGCAGGACGGTTTTTCCGATGCCGTGGCGGCCGCCCGCNNGGCCTGACCGGCCCCGCCACTGTGGTGTCATCGGCATGCTCCTCCAGCGCCAAGGTATTTGCCTCGGCACGCCGCATGATGGCGGCCGGGCTGATCGACGCCGCGGTGGTGGGCGGCGTCGATTCACTGTGTCTGACCACCCTGTATGGCTTCAACTCACTGGGCCTGATGTCCACGCAGCCCTGCCGTCCGTTTGACGCCACGCGCGACGGCCTGTCGCTCGGTGAAGCAGCGGCATTTGCCCTGCTCGAACGCGTGCCAGAGCGGCTCGATGAGCAGGCCGTGCTGCTGCTCGGCGTGGGCGAATCCAGCGACGCCCATCACATGTCCTCGCCCCGCCCTGACGGTCTTGGCGCGCGCATGGCGATGCAGGATGCGTTGACCATGGCCGGGCTCGACGCGGCCGATATTGATTACATCAACCTGCATGGAACCGCCACACCAAGCAACGATCTAGCCGAGGCCACAGCCGTCGCGGCATTGTTTGGATCAGGCACGCCATGCAGTTCCACCAAAGGCGCCACCGGACACACACTGGGAGCCGCGGGCGGCCTGGAAGCAGTGATCTGCGCGCTGGCCTTGCAGCATGGCCTGCTGCCGGGTGGCCTGAATACGCGGCAGGCTGACCCGGCGCTGCCCCTCAATTACCTGCTACATAATCGTGAGCAGCCGGTTTCACAGGTGCTCAGCAACTCGTTCGGCTTTGGCGGCACCAATTGCAGCCTGGTGTTTGGAAAGGCCAAGGGGCAGGCCCGATAACATGACGACACTAACCGCCTACATTGAAGGCATCGGCCTGCTGGGGCCTGGTTTGAACGACTGGCCGGGCAGCCGGGCCGTGCTCACCGGGCAACAAGCCTATCTGCCTGCCCCAACGCAATTGCCGCCTCCGCTCAGCCTGCCAGCGGCAGAACGTCGGCGCAGCAGCAGCATTGTCAAACTCACGCTGGCCACCGGCCTTGAAGCCGTGGCCGCTGCCGGGCTGGATGCCAGCCAGTTGCCCAGCGTATTTTCCGCATCCAGCAGCGATGGCTATAACTGTCACGAAATCTGTCAAATGCTGGCTTCCGATGATCGCCAGATCTCCCCTACCCGCTTTCATAATTCGGTGCACAACGCAGCGGCGGGCTACTGGGGCATTGCCACGGGCGCGATGACCGCATCGTCGGTGCTGTGCGCGTTTGACGCGAGCTTCGGTGCCGGCTTGCTGGAGGCGCTGACCCAGGTCAGCGCTGACAACACCCGCAGCCTGCTATTGGCCTATGACACTCCGTATCCCGAGCCGCTGCACAGCGCACGCCCGATTCCAGACGCGTTTGGCGTGGCCCTGGTGCTGACACCCCGGCGCAGTGCGCAGACGTTGGCGCAAATCAGCGTCAGTCTGACTGATGCCGCCGCGCAGCAGCTTGACAATGCAGCACTGGAAGCCTTGCGTAGGGCGATTCCCGCAGCGCGCAGCTTGCCCTTGCTGCGTGGTCTTGCGCAAGGTCAGACGGCTCGTGTGGTGCTCGATTACCTCGACAGCGCGCGGCTGGAAGTCGCCGTGAGCCCATGCTAGACCACGCCTGGATCGACGCCCATATCCCGCACCAGGGCAGCATGTGCCTGCTCGACAGCGTGGTCCATTGGGACCGCCAGCGCATTCAGTGCCGCGCCAGCAGCCACAGCAGCCCAGACAACCCGCTGCGTTCACGCGGCCAGCTCGGCAGCGCCTGCGGGATTGAATATGCCGCGCAAGCCATGGCGGTACACGGCGCGCTCCTGGCACCCGCTGACGGCACCCGCCCGCGTGCCGGTTTTCTGGTGAGCGTGCGCGGCGCGACCCTGCATGTGCCACGGCTGGACGACATTGGCGCCGACCTCGACATTGAAGCGGTGTGCCTGAGCGGCAATGACGACAACATCCTGTATCAGTTCAGTCTCCGCGCCGCCGGCCGCCTGCTGGTTGACGGCCGGGCCGCCGTGGTATTGAATCAGGAAACAGCCACAGACCGCAAAACACCCGCATCATTTTCAAGAGACACGCCATGAAGCACGCACTGGTCACGGGCGGCAGCGGTGGTATTGGCAGCGCCATTTGCCGGCAGCTGGCGGCAGAGGGTTGCCATGTCCTGATTCATGCCCATCGCGGGGTTGATGCAGCGCAAACGCTGGCTGACGACATCACCGCGCAAGGCGGCAGCGCGCAAGTGCTGGTGTTTGACGTGACTGACGCGACGGCGGTGGCTGACGCACTCCAGCCGCTGCTGGAACACACCCCGATCCAGATTCTGGTCAACAATGCCGGCATCCACGATGACGCCGTGTTCCCCGGCATGCGTGCCGAGCAGTGGCATCGGGTGATCGACGTGTCGCTGAACGGTTTTTTCAACGTCACCCAGCCGCTGATGATGCCGATGATCCGCAGCCGCTGGGGACGCATCATTAATGTGTCTTCCATCGCCGCGCTGACCGGCAATCGCGGCCAGGTCAATTACTCCGCGGCCAAGGGCGCGCTCAATTCAGCCACCAAGTCGCTGGCGCAGGAAGTCGCCAGCCGAGGCATCACGGTCAACGCGGTGGCACCAGGCATTATCGAAACCTCGATGAGCGAATCTGCGTTCAGCGCCGAGGATATCGCGCGCATGGTGCCAATGAAACGCGCCGGGACCCCCGGCGAAGTGGCCGACCTGGTCGGGTTTCTCGTCTCGACGAGGGCAGCTTATATCACCGGACAGATCATTTCCATCAACGGCGGCATCATCTAAAGGTAAGGACAACATGACTCTCCCTAAACCTACTACAGTGCATGCACCGCACATCCCGCTGACCGATTACTACCAGACAGAGCAGGATCGACAAGCGTATTTACGCCAGATGTTTGACAACACCGCAGCAGATTACAACCTTATCGAGGCGATATTTGCATGGGGATCCGGTTCCCGCTATCGGCGCCAGGCGCTCATTCGCGGCGGTTTGAAAACGGGCATGAAAGTACTCGATGTGGGCGTGGGAACCGGCCTGGTTGCAGCGCAAGCCTGTCTTCTGACCGGCAATCCCGCCCTGGTCACCGGGGTCGATCCCAGCCCCGGCATGATGGCCGCCAGCAAGTTGCCTGCCACGATGGTGTTGGTGGAAGGCCGCGCCGAGTCTTTGCCTTTTCCTGACAATCATTTTGATTTTTTGAGCATGGGCTATGCGCTGCGCCATATCAGCGATCTGGGCGTTGCCTTTGCCGAGTTTGAACGGGTCTTGAAGCCCGGTGGCCGTTTATGCCTGCTTGAAATTACCCGTCCGAAAAACCGATTGGGGCGGTGGCTGCTCAAAAGCTATATGCGCGGCGTGATACCGCTATTAACACGCGCCGTGACCAGACAAAAAAATACCGAAACCATCTGGCGCTATCACTGGGATAGCATCGAAGCCTGCGTACCCCCCGAACAAGTCGTGGCCGCACTCAGCGCTGCGGGGCTGACGCAGGTTGAACGGCATCTGGAACTTGGGGTGTTTTCGGAATATCAAGCGATCAAGGCCGCCCCGAGTCAGCCTGATTAAGGTCGAATATGAAAATCACGGCCTTAAAATTTCCCCAGCGCACGCCTTACCAGAAAAACCGGTAAGCGCACCATAAAGCCGAGAAGCAGGCGGCTGTGCATCCAGGTCAGCAGAAGGTTGTCGCGCAGGTAGTTGAAGTGCGAAACACCGCCTTCATCGGCGCGAAAGTAGCGCACCGTCGCGGGCAGATTAACGGGCTTGACACCTTGCCAGCACATGCGCACTACGGCCTCGGGGTCAAAGTCAAAACGACGCATCCAGTGCTGCCCATGCATGACGCGGCGCAGTGGTTCGATCGGATAGACGCGAAAGCCGAACAGCGAATCGCCAATCCCAGCCCAGAGCGTTTCCAGATTGGCCCACCCGTTGGAGACCTTGCGGCCATTGACGCGCAGGCGCGGCGCGTCGGCGGCGAACACCGGCACGCCCAGCACCATGGTCGCGGGCTGCTTGGCGGAGGCGGCCATAAACTCGGGAATCAGGTGCGCCGGGTGCTGGCCATCGGAGTCCATGGTCAGCACATGCGTGAAGCCTTGTGCCGCGGCCAGATCCAGCCCGTGCAGCACGGCCGCGCCTTTGCCAACATTGCGCGGCAGCACCATCACGCGCAAGCCATCATCCTGCGCCGCCATGGCCTGCAGGCCTGCGGCGCTGTCATCGGTGCTGCCGTCCACCACGACCCAGACCGGCGTCCACTGCGCGCGTGCCGAGCGCACCGTTTCATACACCTTGGGGCCAGGGTTATAGCTGGGGATCAGGACAAAATGCGTGCAGGAAATACGGGAGACGGGAACATTCATCGGCATGAAACCTGAACAGGAGGAAAATGGAAATGGCCCTGATCAGGCCGACGGCTGAGAAACGGGGAAGTCGGGCAACTGCGCATGCGCCAGTTCGGACTGGAAGTAGTGATCGAGTTCACTGGCAAATTGTGCCGTATCGCGGGGCGGATCAAAGCGCTTGCCAAGACGGATACGGTATGTAACGGGCATTTTCGGTGTCCACAGCAGGGACCAGCCTTTTCCCAGAAAACCCGAATTGGTTTCAATAAAGATGGTCTGTACCGGCACACCGGCATATTTGGCGATCAGGCCGGTCGTCCCCTGCACCGGACCCACGGGAAACCGGGTGGTGCGGGTGCCCTCTGGAAACAGCAGCAAATGGCTGCCGTGCTGCAAATCGGCCACGGCCAATTGCACCATGGTGCGCAGCGGCGTGTTGCTGATGTAGCCCGCCAGCCGGGCACCTGCGCCAAAAAGGACGCTGTTGACGATGTCGGCCTTCATGATGCAGGCCGCGTTGGGCAGCCGCGACAAAATCATGATGGCGTCAAGCAGCGACGGATGGTTGGGCGCAATGATCATGGCCGGGCCATCCTGCAGCGCATCGAGGGCTGCCAGGTCGAACCGGCAGATCCCCATGTAATCCAGCAAGCGCAGATAATTTCGGGAAGCCTTGGCAATGAGCTTGCGGCCAATCCGCTGGCTCAGCATCCGCGGCAAGATAACGCGCATCGGAACGGCCAGCAGCGACACAACCAGGCAGATCACCCCCAGCAGCATGAACCCCAGATGCAGCCTGACGGTTTCATGCAGTTGACTGCGACCGGCGCGCTGGGCCACCTTCTCCTTCATGACGGCATTCGGCTTGTTTGGCATGGGGTCAGTGCGTACGGCAGTCTGCTAACCGGCAGATGACTCAACACCCTCAACGACGCGAATGTTGGCCTTGCGCAGGTGCATGGCCCGCCAGGAGCGTTTGAAGTTCAATGCCGATGCGATGTAAAAAATGCCCTTGAGCACCGCCAGCGAACGCCAGATCGGCGTTTTTCCGAAAATATCGCCAGCCAGCATTGACAGCAGCGCCTCCTTAACGCGCCAAACATTGCTCGGTTCCATGAACATGTCGCGCATGGTCGGATTTGTCACGCGGTAGATAAACCAGGAGAACTCCTTCGGCCCGAGCCGAACCTGCCGGTCAAAACGCGCTAGCGCCGCTGCCGCCCTGGCCGGCTCGCGCAAGCAGATATCGACCGTTTCAGCCCCGATAAATCCACCCTGCATGGCCAGCATCACGCCCGACGAAAATACCGGGTCGATGAAGGAGAAGGCATCACCAATGAGCAGATAGTTGGGACCGTGCGTGCGCTCGCAGGCATAGGAAAAATTGCCGGTCGACTCAACATCGGTTGACAGCGTTGCATGGGCCAGCCGCTCGCTCAGGGCCGGGCACATGGCAATCGTGTCAAGAAAAAACTCCTTGACCGGTTTGGCGCGGCGCTTCAGATAATACGGCCAGACCACGGCACCGATGCTGGTGGCCCCATCGGCCAGAGGGATCAGCCAGAACCAGCCGTGATCAAACCAGAAGATCGTGATATTGCCCTCGTCCTGGCCCGCATGCCGTGTTGCGCCGGTGAAGTGGGCATACAGCGCCGAGCTGTTGTGCCTGGGGTTGCGGCGCTTGATGTCAAACTGCTTGCCCAGCACGGTGTCGCGCCCCGAAGCGTCCACCACAAAGCGCGCTCGCCAGTGCTGGCTGCGGCCGTCTTCGTGCTGCGCATGAATGGTTGCACCGCTGTGGTCAGCCGAAAAAGCCACGCTCTTCACCCTGCAGCCTTCAACGACTTCGGCACCCAGCCGGGCGGCGTTGCGGATCAGGATGTCATCGAACTGAGAGCGCCGCACCTGGTAGGAAAACGGCATGGACTTGTCCCAGGCATCGCCGAACTTGAAGGTCTGGCTCTTGCAATCATGCCAGGGCGAAACAAATTCGGCGCCCCATTTCTCAATGCCAACAGCCTTGACGGCGTCAGCCACCCCCAGCTTTTCAAGCAGCGGCAGGTTGGCCGGCAACAGCGACTCGCCAATATGAAAGCGCGGATGATGCTCTTTTTCAAGGACGACCACCTTGTACCCGCGTTGCGCCAACAGCGCCCCCGCCGTGGATCCTGCCGGCCCACCACCAATCACCAACACATCGCAGTCATTCAGGGCTGCCGAGGATGATGTGGCCAGTGAAATTTGCTCGATCATTGGGTGTCCTTAGTTGGGGCAAGCCTGTCGCAAGCTCTCGGCATTCACTTTTGCCATCGGTTATTTTCGCTTGAGTGTTCAGCTCGACAAGTTTACTTGGGTAGCACCGCAAATTTTGTTAAATTGCCCCCAACTCCAACTACCCGTCAAAACACTGAACTTGCTTGTAAAAATACGGTCGCGTCGATGGCTGACCCGTCAGTTGCTTCCGTTTTCGTGTTACGTTGAGGCCGCGGCACGGGCTGCATCCGCCACCAGAATGCAAAAATAATGATTACAGTTATGCAGACTGGATTGACTGGCTTTCGGTAAAGTGTGGACAAAATGCACCATGAACCACAATCTGACTGAGCTTCCCCCATGACTGCGCTGACAGCCCGGCTCCACGGCAAGACTCAAGACTGGCTGCGTGTCACTCTCAGCCAGTATGTAACCAACGGACTTTCGGTTTCGCTCGGCCTGGTGCTGATCATGCTGGCACTTTTTGAATTTTCAGGTCTGGCCGCCGCTTCCAGCGCCGCTGTTGGGGTCATCATCACCAGCTTGCCAGACGTTCCCTCGCCACGCCGACGCAAGCTCATGCAAATACTGCCCGCGCCGCTCCTGGGCGCACCGCTGTTTATGCTGGTTCAATTCACCCGCCAGGACAGCCTGCTGCTGGGCGGCGTGCTGGTTACTGGTACGTTTCTGGCCGTCATGCTGATGGCTTGGGGCAAGCGTGGCGGGCCCATCTGTTTTTCGCTGCTGTTTTCAATGCTCTTTTCGATGGCCGCGCCACCCATGACTTCGCTGGAACAAGTCATTTCACACACAGGCTGGTTTTTGGCTGGTGCCATGTTGTACATGGTTTGGGCCGTACTGACCACACACCTGCTCAACCGGCGGTTTCGCGCGCAGTTGCTGGCCGAATGCCTGCACAGCTTTGCCGGAATCCTGCGTACCCAGTCGCAGCGTTTTGCGCAGCAGCCCAACCACCAGGCCTTGCTGGAAGCCATGCTGAACCAGCAGGCCAGCTTTGCCGATCAACTCCAAACCACCCGCGATGTGGTGCTGGAGTCGCCCACCACGCGCACGCGCCAGCAATACGCCGCCATGCTGTTGAGCCTGCTCGAGGCGCGCGATCACCAGTTGGCTTGCGACCTGGACCTCGATTTCCTGCTGGAGCAGCAGGCCACCGTTCCACTCCTGCCCGCCCTGCAGCAGGCGCTGAACGCCATTGCCACCGATATGGAAACGCTCGGCATGGCACTGCTGCTGGGCCAGCGGCGGCAAGCGATTCGTCCGATTGGCGACTTGCGCCCGCAACTGGCCGACATGCTCCCGCCTCGCCCGGCCACAAGAGCAACACTGGTCCCGGATCCGGTCCGGACCGACGCCCCGGACATCGCTGCACTGCTGCGCAACATCGCTGACCGGATTGGCCACATCAACGACGAAGCGGTCAAAATCGCTGCCCTGGCGCGCGGCGACGTGGTGCCCGAGTTGAGCCTGGTCCGCAGCCAATGGCAGCTGTTTGTCAGCAGCACCCAATGGAGCTGGAAGCCGCTGCTTGGGCAGTTGAGCTGGCGCGCACCTACCTTGCGCTATGCGCTGCGGGCCACACTGGCCGTGGTAACCGGCTACGTGGTCGCCATGCATCTGCCCTGGGCCACGCACGAGTACTGGATATTGATCACCATCGTTGTCGTCATGCGCGGAAATCTGGCGCAAACCCTGCAACGCCGCAATGCACGCGTGGCCGGCACGGTACTTGGTTGCCTGCTGGTCATGGCCTTGCTGACCACCCACCCGGGTGCCAAGGCACTTTTCCTGATAGTGGCCCTGAGCACGGGCCTAGCTCACGCATTTGCCCTGCGCCGCTACCTGTACACAACCATTGCGGGCACAGTCAGCGGCCTGTTGCAGGCACACCTGCTGCTGGTCGGCTTGCAGCCCACGTTTGCAATTGGCGAGCGGCTGGCCGACACGGTCTTCGGTGCCCTGCTGGCCTGGATTTTCAGCTACGTCCTGCCCGCCTGGGAACGCCACCAGATCCCGGGTCTGATCAAACGCAGCATCAAGGCACAAGGCCAACATGCCAGGCTGGCGCTGGCTCTGCTAAGCAGCACGCAGACCTCGGACCTGAAATGGCGACTGGCGCGCCGCGAAGCCTACGACAGCCTGTCGGCCCTCACGCTGGCCACCCAGCGCACCCTGGCCGAACCGCGCCAGGTTCGCCCGCTGCTGGAGCCGCTGGAAGCCCTGCAGGCGCGCAGTTATCAATTGCTGGCCCAGCTCACAGCCGTCAAATCCATGTTGCTGCGGCGCGGCCAGCTCGACCTGGAGCGCGCCAGGCCCGCGCTGCTGCACGCCACGCAGTGCATTGAAGCCGAGCTGTCAGAAATCCCTCCCAAGGAGCCAGACGTCAGCACACCCAGCTTCAGCATTGCAGGGCAACCTTATCTGCCACGACCCGACCTGCTGGTCGCCACCGACCTCACACCCTGGCTGCTGCGCCGGTTGCAACTGGCCTGCGCCATTGCCCACGAGTTGCGGCTAGCGGCAAGCCGCGTTCGCGTCTGAGCCCTTGCGACCCCTTATTAAAATCAAGCCACCCGGGATTCAGGAGAAACCGTTATCAACGCAAGCATTGCGCCGCACACGCCCATGACTGAATCAGTAAGTTTTTAGTGACGTTAACCTGCCATCAACCGATGAACCAACCGTCGCACCAGAATCGGCACGACGCGACGGCGGTAGGTGGCCGGTGCGAGGGTGGTTTCCATCGGGCCGATCTGCTTGCGCAAGAGCTTGTCAACGCGCATCAACGCATCGTCAAGCGGTAACGCGCAGAGTTCATCCAGTCCGGCGATTAACAGCGGACGCGAATCAGATCCCGTCGTGGCGATGCGCAGATCGTGCAGCCCATCGTCCGCGCAGCGCAATGCCACTGCGACCCCGACCAGCGGAAAATCAATGGCACCGCGGGTTCGTATTTTTTCATAGCCGGAACGCCAGCCACTCGCCACCGGCACACTTACCGCCACCAGCAATTCACCCGGCGCGAGTGTGAGATAGGCGATACCGTCATCTGCAAAAATTTCTGCCAGCGGAACCTGGCGCCGCCCCAATGGTCCGGCGATGTCGGCGACGGCCGCGTGCACCATCAGCGTCGGTGCCAGGTCGCCGCTATAGGCAGCGTAGCAACGATCCGACTTGGGCGCGACGCGGCAGGTGTCCCCGGACAGCTTCATGCAGAAGTTGATCGCCGTGCGCCATGGTTCGCTCTGGTTGTAATAGCGACAGCGCGTATCCAAACAAAGGTTGCCACCAAGGGTGCCGACCGCACGATGGGTCGGGCCGGCAATCGCCAGAGCAGCTTGTGCGATGGCCGGATAGTCGCGCGCCAGCAGCGGGTGCGTGGCCAGTTGTTCGATGCTGGTGCCAGCACCAATGCGCACACCCTTGTTGTCGACCGTGATGCCGCGCAGTTCCGCAACATCGCTCAAGTCAATCAATGTGTCTGCCTGCATCAGGCCGCGCCGCATCGCCGGCATCAGGTCGGTGCCGCCCGCCAGAAAGCGGGTTTCACCAGAACCAGCCCGGGCCGCAACGGCTTCGGTGATCGAACGTGGTCGCAGCAGGCTGAAGTTGGGTAGTAATTCCATCAGGCGACTTCCTCTTCAGTAACAATTGGCGCTGGCTTGGCGCGTGCGGTGCCGCGTTTGCGACTGGAAATTGCTTCCAGCACCCGATCCGGCGTCAGCGGCAGTTGTCTGATGCTTGTGCCGGTTGCGTGCTGGACCGCCGCTGCAATCGCAGCCGGCATTCCGGCCAGCGGCCCTTCGCTCGCCTCCTTGGCGCCGAACGGGCCGTTGGGATCAATGGTTTCAACAATGAATACCTCAATGTCCGGCGACTCGACAAAGGTTGGCACGCGGTATTCGAGCAAGCTGGCGGCGGCGTGCTTGCCATCCTTGCCGTAAGTGGTTTCTTCAGACAGCGCCTGGCCCATGCCCATCCACACCGCGCCCTGCACCTGGCCTTCGACCGAGAGCGGATTGATCGCAAAACCGCAGTCGAGCGCGGTCCATACCTTCTCAACCTTGACGGTGCCGAGGTCGCTGTCGACGCTGACCTCAACCACCGACGCCGAGTAGGAAAAACCCATGGTGGAGCCGACTGCGCCGCCCTTTTGCTTGCCACCCTGGAATTCGATCGGACAGGTGTAGGTACCCTTGACGGTGAGCGTGCCGGTATCGATCAATGCTTCGGCTACCACGTCGTTGAAAGCGACGGCGCGTTCGGGTTGATTGAACACCGTATACGCTTCGCCCAGGCATTCGACCTGTTGCGGCGTGACTTTCAAGCGACGGGCAGCGGCTTCAACCAGAATTTTTTTCAGATTTTCGGCGGCCTGGATCGCCGCATTGCCGCCCATGAATGTGACGCGCGACGAGTATGAGCCGTTGTCTTTGGGCGTGATGGCCGAATCGTTGGCGATGACGCGCACCCGGCCATAGTCCACGCCCAGCACTTCCACCACCGCTTGCGTGAGGATCGTCGAGGAGCCTTGGCCAATATCGGCGGCTCCGGTGAGTATGGTGATGCCGGCATCAAAGTCCAGCTTCAGAATAATGGTTGCGTGCGGCTCGCCGGTCCAGTGCACCGGCTTGGCCGAGCCACTGACGAAGTGCGAACAGGCGATGCCCAACCCGTGTCCCGGCAGCAGCTTGCCGATGCGCGCGCGCCATCCGCTGGCCTGTTCGACCAGGTCCAGACACTCGGACAGGCCGTACGACATCACTTTCAAGCCGTTGATCGTGTCGGCGGGGGCATTGAGCAAATTGCGGCGGCGCACTTCGAACGGATCGAGTCCGAGTTCCTTGGCCATCGAATCCATCACTGATTCGAACGCAAAGCGGGTGTTCACGGTGCCGTGACCGCGCATCGCGCCGCATGGCGGGGTGTTGCTATAGACGCGATAACCGTCGTACTTGACGGCCGGGATGTCATACAGACCGTTCAGCAGCGCGCCGGCATACAGGATGGTGACGATGCCGTAGCCGCCGTAGGCGCCGCCGCGCATCACCATTTCCAGTTCGCAGGCGGTTATGCGACCGTCGTTCTTCATGCCGAGCTTGAGTCGCACATGGCTTTCCGGGCGGCCACGATGGGTCAGGAAGGTTTCCTCGCGCGACAGTTTCATACGTACCGTGCCGCCGGCGGCGCGCGCCAGCAGCGCGCAGATTATTTCGAAATTGAGGGTCTCGGTGCGCGCGCCGAAACCGCCACCAACAAAGGGCTTGATGACGCGGATGCGCGAGGTGTCTAGGCCAAGGCAACGCGCCAGCGTCAGATGCACGTAATACGGCACCTGCGAAACCGTGTGCAGCGTAAGCTGATCGCGCTCGACGTCATAAGTCGCCATCGCGGCGTGCGGTTCCATATGCGCATGGCTGACTTCGGCGCATTCGAAGCTCTGTTCGCGCACCAGGTCGGCCTCGGCAAAGCCGGCTGCTGCATCGCCGAACTCGTTGTGCACTTCGCGTTCCAGGTTGCCTTTTTTGTTTTCATGCAGCAGCACCGCGTCGGGCGCACGGGCGCTCTTGGCATCGGTGTAGACCGGCAGTTCACGCACTTCCATGCGAATCAGTTTCAGTGCCGCAACCGCGGTCGCGTCGTCCACGGCGGCCACCGCCGCCACCGGTTCGCCGAAGTAACGGACCCGATCGCGCGCCATCGGAAATTCGTTTTGCGCCACCGGCAAGATTCCGTACGGCGTGTCGCATGCATCGCCGGTGATGATCGCCACCACACCTGGCAACTTGATCGCCTCGGAAATATCAACGCTTATTATTTCAGCGTGCGCGAATGGGCTGCGATAGATGCGTCCGGCCAGTGCTTCCGGTGCAAACAGATCGGCCGTATAGCGGGCGCGGCCGGTGACTTTTTCAATGCCGTCGACCAGTGGAATGCGCTGGCCGGCACCCATATTGGGTTGCGGGTTCATGCGTCCACTCCTTCGGTGGCACCGTTGCGGTTACGGGCAGCGGCCTGCACCGATTCGATGATTTTCACGTATCCGGTGCAGCGGCACAGATTCCCGGCCAGTGCAGCACGGATCTCGTCGGCCGACGGGTCAGGATTGCGCCGCAGCAGCGCTTCCGCCGCCATGATCATGCCGGGCGTACAGTAGCCGCATTGGGTGCCAAGCTTTTCGTTGAACGCTTTCTGGAGCACTGACAGGCGGCCCGCTTTGGCCAGCGACTCAACCG
>DHWX01000133.1:0-27145 GCA_002413395.1 Polaromonas sp. UBA5171
ATCCGGGAGGCATCCATATAAGAAATCATGACCCGAGTCATGACAAAGACAGTTGCGGCGCTGCTTGCAGCCGCCGCCGTGCACGCGCAACAGGCCCTGCAAATCGTCAGCAGCACCTCGCGAGCTGCGTGGTCGCCAATACGCTCTGACCTTCGAATCTCAATACTCTCCACCAGCCCCGCTGGCCAAACTCTCAAACTTGGTAATCCGGTTGATAAACGCCAGCTTCACCGTCCCGGTCGGACCGTTGCGCTGCTTGCTGATGATGACCTCGGCCACGCCGGGCTCCTTGCAGGCTTCCTTGGTGTAGTACTCGTCCCGGTAGATGAACATGATGATGTCAGCGTCCTGCTCGATGGCGCCGGACTCGCGCAGATCGCTCATCAGCGGGCGTTTGTCGGTGCGGGACTCGACGCCCCGGCTGAGTTGCGAGAGCGCGACCACGGGGCACTGCAGTTCCTTCGCCAGCGACTTCAGACCGCGTGAAATTTCGCCCACCGCCGTGGCACGATTTTCGTCGCTCATGCTGCTTGACACACTCATGAGCTGCAAATAGTCCACCACGATCAGGCCGAGCTTGCCGCACTGACGCGCCAGGCGCCTGGCATTGGCGCGCAGTTCGCTGACCGTGAGGCTTGGGGTTTCATCAATGTGCAGCGAGATATTGCGCAGCTTTTCGATAGCTTCGGTCAGGCGCGGCCACTCTTCGTCGGTCAGTGCCCCGGTGCGCAAATGGGTCTGGTCAATGCGGCCAATGGAGCCGACAATACGCACCGCCAATTGCGACGCGCCCATTTCCATCGAGAACACGGCCACCGGCAGGCCTTCATGCAGGGCCACATGTTCGGCGATATTGATGGCCAGCGCGGTTTTGCCCATCGACGGTCTCGCCGCCAGAATGACCAGGTCACCGGCCTGAAAACCAGCCGTCATGCGGTCAAGGTCAACAAAGCCTGTGGGCACACCGGTGACATCGTTCGGGTTCTCCGACATTTCGGTGACGCGATCGAGCAACTCGACGACCAGCGTATCCATGCTCTGAAAGCCCTGCTTCATGCGGGAGCCCTGCTCGCCGATGTTGAATATCTTCTGCTCGGCTTCGTCGAGAATGGTTGCCACCGCTTTGCCTTGCGGGCTGAATGCATTGGTGGCGATCTCATCCGAGGCAGCGACCAGCTTGCGCAGGATGGAACGCTCTCGAACAATCTCGGCATAACGGCGAATATTGGCGGCGCTGGGAACGTACTGGGCCAACGCGTTGAGGTAGCTCAAGCCCCCTATTTCGTCGGCTTTGCCCTGGTTTTGCAGGTGCTCATAGACGGTGATGATGTCGGCTGGCTTGGATGCGTTGATCAGCGCGCCTGCTGCGGCATAAATAAGCTGGTGCTCACGGCGATAGAAGTCCTGGTCGGTCAGCAGATCGGCCACTCGATCCCAGGCGCCGTTGTCAAGCAGCAGGCCCCCCAGCACGCTGGATTCGCCTTCGATGGAGTGCGGCGGAATGCGCAGCTGGGCGATCTGGCTGTCAGCGCTGTAACCAGGGTCGTCGAAGGTGGAAAGTAAGGCTGACATAGGGTTTCCTTGAGGAGATCGTAAATGGTACGCCGAGGGCGCTAAAACCCGGCGGACAAGGTTGTGGATAACCGGTGGAAATTGGGTGAAAATGCGATGTGAAGGTGTGCACAAGCGCATAAGGGAAAGCAGGCCCCACCCGCTGGGTCAATAAAAAAAGCCGCTCGAAGAGCGGCCTTTATGAGCAGCGCGATTTCTGCTCAAGCGGTTTCGCCGTACACCGTTACCGTGATGTCAACTGTCACATCGGTGTGCAGTGCAACGCTCACCGCGTGGTCACCCACGGTTTTGAGGTGCCCGACAGGCATGCGGATTTGCGCTTTGGTAACCACAAAGCCCAGTTTTGCCAACTCGTGGGCAATATCAAGGTTGGTAACTGAACCGAACAGGCGACCATCAACACCGGCTTTTTGCGTGAGCTTGACGCTGGTACCGCCGAGCTTTTCGCCTTGAGCCTGTGATTCAGCCAGTCTGGCGGCGGCAACTTTTTCAAGTTCCGCGCGTTTGACTTCAAATTCCTTGATGGCCAATGCCGTGGCACGGCGGGCACGGCCGGAAGGAATCAGGAAGTTGCGGGCGTAGCCGTCCTTGACTTTGACGACTTCACCCAGGTTGCCGAGGTTGACTACTTTGTCGAGCAGAATAATTTGCATGGTTTTACTCCTTACAGGCTTTTGTGCTGGTCGCTGTAAGGCAGCATCGCGAGGAAGCGAGCACGCTTGACGGCGGTATTGATCTGGCGCTGAAAAATCGCGCGCGTGCCGGTCAGGCGTGCGGGGATGATTTTTCCATTTTCAGAAACAAAATCGCGCAGGGTGTCGATGTCCTTGTAGTCGATTTCCTCGACGCCAGCGGCTGTAAAGCGGCAAAAACGCTTGCGCTTGAACAGAAGGGATTGGGTATTGCGCTTGGGGCGCTTGTCTTTATTGAAACGTTTTGGTCCGGCCATGATGGACTCCTTAAATAGGGTTCAGTACTTGCTCGAAATTTTCGATTGCTTGAATATGGAAAACAACGCTTTTGCTGGTGCGCGCATTGATGAGAAACCCGGTAAACCTGAAAACCTTGCCTAAAGCAAGCTGGGCTGTTTGCTCACCCAACGATCCGAAAGCAACGGCTCTGACAGTTAACTTGACCTGTCTGACCGCACCGGTTTCAATAATTTCAGACTCGTGTTCGAGGACGACATTGACAGCGGGGATTCCAGCGGGCGTGTAGCGAAGAGGTTTTGCCTCAACGATACAGGCGGTCAGTTCAACATGGTTCACTGCAAATTAAACTTTCCTGATAAGCGCAGCAGTGTATTGTTCAGCAACAAGGCAGCTTATTGAGCGGCGTATTCCTGCTGTTGGGTTTTACGGGCTTCTTCCCTCTCGACGTTGCGCATCATGAGGGATGGGCCGGTTTCAGCCTTCTTCTTGGCCACCGTGAGGTGGCGCAGCACGGCATCGTTGAACTTGAACGCGTGTTCAATTTCTTCCATAACGGCCTGGCTGGCCTCAATGTTGATGCACAGGTAATGGGCCTTGCCGAGTTTCTGGATCAGGTACACCAGCTGACGGCGACCCCAATCTTCAACGCGGTGCACTTTTCCACCACCGGCGGTAATCATGCCCTTGTAACGTTCCAGCATGGCCGGGACTTGCTCGCTTTGATCCGGGTGGATCAGCAAGACGATCTCATAGTGACGCATAAACTCTCCTTTTGGTTAAATGTCAGCTGCCCCAGCGTCGTTAAGGGTGCAGCAAGGCGAAGCCTATGATTATAGCCGGGGAACAGCAGCTGAGCCAAAAGACCACATCCAACGGTCATGGGTCCGGCACCTTTCACTGCCGCGCCTGCCATCAGGTCAGGGGAAGGTCAGGTAACTCTGATCTGGCTGGGTCAGCCGATCCGCAATGTGGGGTAACGCACGTATTCCACGAGCTCCTGAATTTTCTGGCTGGGTGGCGGCGTGACCAGACTGACAAGAATGATCACGGCGAATCCGATCGGCACCCCGAACACACCAGCCGAGATTGGCTCGATACCCCACCACAATTGAATCGGGGAGGTAACGCCAAAAACGCCACGCAACCAGGGTTGGGTCATGATCATGTAATAAAACGTGGTTGCCAAACCGACCACCATGCCCAACGATGCAGCAATACCGTTGGCACGCTTCCAGAATATCCCCAGTGTCAAGGCCGGGAAGAATGCGGCGGCGGCAAATGAGAACGCCGCCGAAACCAGGAACAAAATATCGGCCGGTTTCTGGGCAGCGACATAAGCAGCACTCAATGCAACAAACAGCAACAAAACCTTCGAGAGGGTCACACGGTGCACGGTGGATGCATTCGGATTAATCATCTTGTAGTACAGGTCATGGCTGAGCGCATTGGCAATTGTCAGCAGCAGGCCATCAGCCGTGGAGAGCGCGGCGGCCAGACCGCCAGCGGCGACCAGACCAGACACCACGTAGGGCAAACCGCCAATGGCAGGGGCCGCCAGCATGATGATGTCGCCTCCAATGGACAATTCATTGAGCTGCAAAATGCCATCCTTGTTGATGTCCACCACTGACAGCAGCGTTGGATCCACCTTGTTCCAGTCGGCAATCCATGCCGGCAACTGGTCGAACGGCGTACCGATCAATACAGTAAAGATTTCGTATTTCACCAGCACCGCCAGCGCCGGCGCGGTGAAATACAGCAAAAAAATGAAAAACAGTGACCAAGCGACGGATTGCCGCGATTCCCTCACACTGGGCACCGTGTAGTACCGCATCAAAATGTGCGGCAGTGCAGCGGTTCCCACCATCAGACAGAAGATCAGGGCCAGAAAATTGCGACGCGAGGTGTCGAAAGTTGCCTTGGCGTTGGCATCGCCGTTCGGGTCACCGGCAAACTCCTGCGCATGCGGCGGCATACCATTGAGCGGCTCGGCCTTGCTGTCGGCGACGGCCTTGGCCGTGGTCCAGGCAATTCTGGCGGACTCCGCATTTTTCGGCAGGCCTGAGAGTGCTTTTTCAGCGATGGAAATTTCAGCCAAGGGGCCGTCGGCCGCCTTCAGGGCAGCGACGGTCTTCTCTGCAACTGCCTTGTCCGCAACCAGCGCTGCGGCTGGGTCCTTCAGCTTTTCAGCCAATATCGCTGATCGCTGCGTGAAGATATGGCGAACCTCCAGCTCTTTTGGATCATTGGTGAGCTCTTTTTCCTTGGCGGTTACTTTTTGTAGTTGGAAACCATAAACTGCTTGTGGAATCGGAATACCGGTCTGTTTGACCGACAGCCATACCACCGGGATCATGTAGGCGACGATCAACACAATGTACTGGGCCACCTGAGTCCAGGTCACAGCCCGCATGCCGCCCAAAAAGGAACACACCAAAATGCCACCCAAACCCAGAAACACGCCGAGTTCAAAGGCCACGCCGGTCAGGCGGGCGGTAATAATGCCAATCCCGTAGATCTGCGCCACCACGTAGGTGAAGGAACACAGAATGGCCGCTGCAATACCAATAAAGCGCGGCAAGTGACCACCATAGCGTTCGCCCAGAAAGTCGGGAATCGTGAACTGGCCGAACTTGCGCAGATAGGGGGCCAGGAACAAAGCCACCAGACAATAGCCGCCGGTCCAGCCCATGATGAAAGCCAGCCCGCTGTAGCCCGTCAGGTAAAGCGTACCCGCCAGTCCGATAAAGGAAGCCGCGGACATCCAGTCAGCACCGGTTGCCATGCCGTTGTACACGGCCGGTATGCGACGCCCCGCAACGTAATATTCATCCGCATCGGTAGTGCGGGTGATGATGCCAATGCCCGCATACAGACCAATCGTGGCCAGCAAAAAAATCCATCCAATCCACTGGCGGGATAAGCCCATCTGTTCAAAAACCGCCAGCAGCAGCACAAAGCTTAGGAAACCACCCACATACCAGGCGTACACCTTACTCACGGCAGCACTGAACTCGACATTGGAGACCGCAGGGCTCGGGCTGTCTCTGTTGGCCACAACTATTCCTCGCTCTCTTCTACGCCATACTCGATGTCCAGCTTAGCCATGTACCTGGCATAAAACCAGACAATCAGGCAGTACACCACCAAGGAGCCTTGTGCGCCCATCCAGAAACTGAAAGGCCAGCCAAAAAAATTGAAACTCAATTCGCGCGCAAAATAGCTCACAACGAACGTCACGACGAACCAGATCACCAGCAAAATCGCCATGATATTGAGGTTCTTGCGCCAATAGCGGCGATGGTTTTCAGTCAACTTCATCACACTTGTTGTCCCCTTCACCGCGCGCTTTCGGGCGCATCGCAATCACCCTCCACACGCCAATCCATCCGGCAAACAGGCCAGACCGGCAGGCAATTCAGGAACACCGGGCCACGCTCAGCCCCGTCTCGCGTTCTAGCTGGTTGGCCACCTTGGGCTCAAACCGTTTGAGGTGACGAATAATCTTCAGTGCCGCATCCGGGTCTTGCCTGTCAACATGAACCCGTGCGAGCTGATACCAGCCGAAAGGACTCATGGGTTGCAACTCGGTGTTTTTCTTCAGCGTCTGAACAGCCTCATCCAGGCGGCGTTCCCGAATCAGGACCAGCGCCAGGCCATACCAGGCCCGGTCCATTCTGGGGTCCAGGTCCAGGGTACGGCGAAAAGCGGCCTCGGCCTCGGCATAGCGCCCAATGTCTTCAAGCAGATAAGCCAGATTGAACCAGGCCGCAATGTGCTCCGGGTGGCGCGCAGTTAGTTGTTGCAGCACGCCAATGGCATTGAGCCGGTCGCCTTCCTGAGCCAGCACATGCGCGCGGCTCGCCAGCGCGTAAGGATCGTCGGGCCAGTCAACCAGCATCCGGTCAAATCTGGTCAGGGCGGAATGACGTCGGCCCAACAGCAGCAGCAGCAACGCCTGCAACTTGAGATACCGGTAGTTCAGGGAATTGCTCATCTGCACAACGCCACACCAATTCGCAGACAAGTCTGAATTTTCAGCAGAGTCACGCCGATCCAGACAAATAGCAAAAGCAAAAAGGCCACCAGCGGCAGATGACGGTCAAGGACGACTCGGGGCGTGATCAACCGCGCCAAAGAAACAAAGGGCTGACCCACGATCTGCAGGATCTGGTAGAACAGGTTGCGGTCTTTTTGGGGACCCGCCAACAGACCGAGTACCCATTGTCCAAACAGCGCCAGCAAAGCAACCTCGGCGATGACCTTGACAGCTGAAATGGTAAAAAGCATAAAACCTCTGGCAACAACTTTTTGATTGTTACCTCGGCCCTTACCAAGCTCTTACAAACTGCCCGCCGGACGGGCTGAACCAGCTGAAACCCTTGCTAGGACTTTCCCTTGGTTTTCGTCGGGCCATGCAGCTCGCCAGCCCGTCAACTCACCAATTGCTTCCAGGTATCCATGACCGTGTCGGGGTTGAGTGAAATCGACCCGATGCCCTGATCCTTGAGCCACCGCGCAAAGTCCGGATGGTCGCTGGGGCCTTGGCCGCAAATACCGATATATTTACCCTGGCGCTTGCATGCTGCAATAGCCAGACTCAGCAGCGCTTTGACAGCCGGATCGCGTTCGTCAAAGTCTTTGGCCAGGATTTCCAGGCCTGAGTCACGGTCCAGGCCCAGAGTGAGCTGGGTTAGGTCGTTCGAGCCGATGGAAAATCCGTCAAAATATTCGAGGAACTGATCGGCCAGGATGGCATTGCTCGGCACCTCGCACATCATGATGACGCGCAGGCCCTGCTCGCCACGTTGGAGACCGTGCTGGGCCAGCAACTCGGTCACAGCCTTGGCCTGGCCCACGGTGCGCACAAATGGCACCATGACTTCCACGTTGGTCAGGCCCATGTCGTTGCGCACGCGCTTGATCGCCTCGCACTCCATGGCAAAAGCCTCGCGAAAATCGGCGCTGATGTAACGCGCGGCACCGCGAAAGCCCAGCATCGGATTTTCTTCTTCCGGTTCATAGCGCGAGCCGCCAATCAGCTTGCGATACTCGTTGGACTTGAAGTCCGACAGGCGGACAATGACCGGCTTGGGCCAGAACGCCGCGCCAATGGTAGCGATGCCTTCAGCCACTTTATCGACATAAAAGGCCCGCGGGGACGCATGGCCGCGGGCGACACTTTCCACCGCTTTTTTCAAATCGACATCGACATTGGGATAGTCCAGAATCGCCTTGGGATGCACGCCGATATTGTTGTTGATGACGAATTCAAGCCGTGCCAGACCAACGCCATGGTTGGGAATCTGGCAAAAATCAAAGGCAAGTTGCGGGTTGCCGACGTTCATCATGATCTTGATGTCAATCGGCGGCATGTCACCGCGATGCACTTCGGTTACCTCGGTTTCAAGCAAGCCGTCGTAGATGTTGCCGGTGTCACCCTCGGCGCAACTCACGGTCACCAGCATGCCGGTCTTGAGCATATCCGTCGCATTGCCGCAACCCACCACCGCCGGGATACCCAGCTCGCGCGCGATGATGGCGGCGTGGCAGGTGCGGCCACCACGGTTGGTGACAATGGCGCTGGCACGCTTCATCACCGGTTCCCAGTTCGGGTCGGTCATGTCGGTCACCAGCACATCGCCAGGCTGAACCTGGTCCATCTCGCTGATATCGTGCACGATACGGACCGGGCCGGCGCCAATCTTCTGGCCAATCGCGCGGCCCTCGGCCAGCACGGTGCTGCTGCCCTTGAGCTTGTAGCGCTGCTCGGCCTTGCCCTTGCTCTGGCTTTTGACGGTTTCGGGACGCGCCTGCAAAATGTAAAGATGGCCGTCGATGCCGTCCTTGCCCCACTCGATATCCATGGCATGGCCATAGTGAGCCTCAATGATGACAGCGTAACGTGCGAGTTCCTCCACGTCTGCATCGGTCAGCGAGTAGCGGTTGCGCAACTCGGTTGGCACATCGCTGGTTTTAACCAGCTTGCCACCGGCTTTTTTTTCTTCATCGGTGGTGAACTCCATCTGCAGCAGCTTGGAGCCCAGGTTGCGGCGGATGACGGCGCGCTTGCCGGCCTTGAGCATGGGCTTGTGCACATAAAACTCGTCGGGGTTCACCGCGCCCTGCACCACCGTTTCGCCCAGACCATAGCTGGAGGTAATGAAAACCACGTCCTCAAAACCGCTTTCAGTGTCAATGGTGAACATCACACCCGCCGCGCCCAGGTCACTGCGCACCATGCGCTGCACGCCGGCTGACAGAGCCACACCGTCGTGGGCGAAGCCCTTGTGCACGCGGTAGCTGATGGCGCGATCGTTGTAGAGCGAACCAAACACCTCTTTCATCTTGTGCAGCACACCCTCGATACCGACCACGTTCAGAAATGTTTCCTGCTGACCGGCGAACGAGGCGTCCGGCAGGTCTTCGGAAGTGGCGGATGATCGCACGGCAAAGCTGGCTTGGGCATTGTCGGCACTCAACGCGGCAAAGCTGTCACGCACGGCTTGTTCAAATTCTGGCGGGAAAGGCTGGGCCTCGACCAGCGCCCGGATTTGGCCGCCGACTTCTGCCAATGCCCGCACATCGTCGGTGTTGAGCGTGTCCAGCAACGCCTTGATTTTGTTGTCCAACCCGCCGTGGGCCAGAAATACCCGGTAGGCATGAGCAGTGGTGGCAAAGCCGGTGGGGACTCGCACGCCCTGCGGGCCGGTGGGAAGTTGCGAGATCATCTCGCCGAGGCTGGCGTTCTTGCCGCCGACAACCTCGATATCCGTCATCCTCAGGTTTTCAAACGGTACGACCAGGGCGGTCGCCTCAAAACGTTTTGACATAAAAATACTCCGGGAGGTTTAAAAACTGGGGCAATTACCCTGCGCAGCAGCCACGCTTGTTGTTGTTTGAATGGGTCGTGGCAGAGCATGGCAGGGAATATCTGGATAATTGCACTGATTGTAAAGGGCCGCGTACCAGCCCGCAGCCCGCCAACCTTTCAACACCCTGAACAGCACCATGCCCAACCGCACCGTATTTTTCATCTCCGACGGCACCGGCATAACCGCTGAAACCTTTGGCCATGCCATCCTGGCGCAGTTTGAAATCAAACTGCGCCATGTTCGCCTGCCATTTGTCGACAGCGTGGACAAGGCGCACCAGGCAATCCGGCAGATCAACCACACCGGGGAGCTGGAAGGCAAGCGCCCGATTGTGTTTACAACGCTGGTGAGCATGGAAATCCTGGCGGTCATCAAAACCCACTGCCACGGCGTGCTGCTGGACATGTTTGGCATGTTTGTGGCACCCCTGGAGCACGAACTCGGGATTAAATCCAACCACCGCGTCGGCCGCTTTTCAGATGCCTCCAAAAGCAAGGAATACGACAGCCGGATTGAGGCCATCAATTTTTCACTGACCCACGACGATGGCCAGAGCAACCGGGACCTGGCCGGTTCCGACGTGATTCTGGTGGGCGTGAGCCGCAGCGGCAAAACGCCAACCTCGCTTTACCTGGCCATGCAGTATGGCCTGAAGGCTTCCAATTACCCGCTGATACCGGAAGACTTCGAGCGCCGAAAGTTGCCACCGGCGCTGCTGCCGCACCGCAAAAAAATCTTCGGCCTGACGATCGCTCCCGAGCGCCTGAGCCAGATTCGCAACGAGCGCCGGCCCAACTCGACCTACGCCAGCCTGGCCAATTGCCGCCATGAAATCCACGAAGCTGAAGCCATGATGCGACGCGAAGGCATTCGCTGGCTGTCCACCACCACCAAATCGATTGAGGAAATTGCCACCACCATCCTGCAGGAGATCAGGCCGGAGCGGCTGGAATACTGAAATTCAAAGTACGCGCGTCTGACAGAAGCTTTTTTTGATAGCAAATCGATTCGTCGCCTGAGGCACCGCTTTCCACACAGCACGGCTCAAGCGCTGGCGGTATCAGCCCAGCACGGCGACTCCCTTGACTTGGGCGTACACCCGCCGACCCGGCCGCAGTTGCAGGGCCTCAGCCGACTTTTGCGTGATGCGGGCCAGCAGCGTACTACCGCCTGCATCCAGACTCAGCATCACTTGCCCGGGGCTGTCATCGGACAGACCGGTGATGGTGACGGGAAAAATATTCAGCACGCTGGTGCCTTCCTGCTGAAGCAGTGTCAGACTGACGTCGCGCGCCTGAATGCGCACCCGCACACGCTGCCCAAGCTTGGCCGACTGGTTCAGCAAACTGATGCGGCCGCCTGAAAAATCAGCGTAGCTGAGGTGATAGGCCGGCTCCAGCTGAGCCACTGTGGCGTCAATCAGCGCGGCGGCGCTGTCGCCATGGGCCAGCGGCAAATTCAGCCGCGTCATCAGCTCCCGGGTCGGGCCAGCTGCCGTCACACGACCAGCGTCGAGCAGCACCAGGTGGTCGGCCAGCCGCGCTACCTCGTCGGGCGCATGGCTCACATACAGGACGGGAATATCAAGTTGGGCGTGCAGCCGCTCCAGATAGGGAAAAATTTCTGCCTTGCGACTCATATCGAGCGATGCCAGCGGCTCGTCCATCAGCAACAACCGCGGACTGGTGGCGAGCGCTCGCGCAATGGCCACGCGCTGCCGCTCGCCGCCCGAAAGCGTGCCGGGTTGGCGCTGCAGCAAGCCTTCAATGCCGAGCAGCTCAATCGCCTGATCCAGCGACACCCGCCGCTCTGACACCGGTACGCGGCGCAACCCGAAATCGAGGTTGCGCCGCACATTCAGGTGCTCAAAAAGGTTCGCCTCCTGAAACACAAACCCAAGCGGTCGCTGGTGCGTCGGTATGAGAATCCCTTTGACGTCGTCCTGCCAGACCTCGCCATTGACAACCAAATGGCCGCGACTTTCGCGTTCCAGGCCGGCGATGCTGCGCAGCAAGCTCGTTTTGCCACTGCCCGAGGGGCCAAAAATTGCCGTCACGCCGCGTCCCGGCAAGACCAGGGTCACGGTCAGAGAAAAATCCGCCAGTACCCGACGAAAAGACATCTCAAGGCCTGCATTGACTGACCTCATGCGCCCGGCCCCCGACGGCGCCGGCCCGTTGGCTGAAGGACGTACAGCGCCAGCAGCACTAAAAACGAAAACACCAGCAGCCCACCGGCCAGCCAATGTGCCTGGGTGTATTCCAGCGCTTCCACACGATCGTAAATTTGCACCGAAATGACGCGCGTTTTGCCCGGAATGTTGCCACCCATCATGAGCACAATGCCAAACTCGCCCACGGTGTGGGCAAACCCCATGACGACCGCGGTCAGGTAAGCCGGTCGGGCCAACGGCAGCACCACGGACAGGAACGTGTCCAGCGGCGAGGCGCGCAAGGTGGCGGCAGCTTCCAGCGGGCTGTCACCAATGGCTTCAAAGGCATTTTGGAGCGGCTGCACCACGAACGGAAGTGAATACAACACCGAGCCGACGACCAGCCCGGTAAAGCTGAAAGGCAGCAGTCCCCAACCCAGCGCCTGCGTAAGCCGGCCTACAGATCCCTGAGGGCCCGTCAGCACCAGCAGATAAAAGCCGAGCACCACGGGCGGCAGCACCAGCGGAAGCGCCACCAGCGCGCCGACTGGCCCCTTCAGCCAGGAACGCGTGCGCGCCAGCCACCAGGCTAGCGGCGTACCGACCAGCAGCAGGACGAACGTGGTCATGCCCGCCAGCCTGAGGGTCAGCGCAATGGACTGCAGAGCGACTTCATCCAGCATCGGAGGTTGCACCTTCAGGGTTCATAGCCAAATGAGCGGATGACGGCCCTGACTTGGTCTGTTTTAAGAAAAGCGAGCAACTGAACGGCCGCCGGCTTAGCATTGGCACGCGTCAATAGCACCGCGTCCTGGCGAATCGGCGCATGCAACGCTTCCGGAACCCTCCATGCAGAGCCCGACTTGACCTTACCCGCCGCGTAAACCTGAGAAAGGGCAATGAAACCCAACTCGGCATTGCCAGTGGATATAAAGCTGTAGGTTTGGCCGATGCTCTCGCCTTGCACCAGTTTCGACTCCAGGCTGGCCAGCAGCCCGAGCTTGGTCAGGGTTTCAATGGCTGCGGTCCCATAGGGTGCCAATTTGGGAGCAGCGATAGCCAGATGCCTGAAGTTCCCCTTCCTGAGGACCTTGCCTTGGTCGTCCACCATGCCGGAATTGGCCGACCAGAGAACAAGTTTGCCGGTCGCATAGGTAAAACGGCTGCCTTCCACTGCCAGGCCCTCTTTCTCAAGTTTGGCAGGGGTTTCAACATCAGCCGCGAGAAAAATATCAAACGGTGCGCCATTTAATATTTGCGCATGCAATTTTCCCGTCGCGCCAAAGGTCAACACCACCCGATGGCCGGTTTCATTTTGAAATTTTGCGGCAATCAGCTTCATGGGCTCGGTGAAATTGGCCGCGACCGCAACCTGGACTTCCCCCGCAAAAGCCGAGGCAAAAATCAGCAGCATCAGCGAAGCCATCAACAGGCGTAAAACCATCTTGTGCATAAGAAAAATTCCTCTCTTTGAACGACTTGGAAAAGCTTTTTGCCGTAGCTGAACTGGCTCGTTCCAGCATTTTCGCTATTCTATTTCAGAATAGCGCTATTCAGCCTCACCCGCGTCAAAATACAGCCATGAAAAATGTCTCCGAGACTATCTTGTCTTTCGACAGCGCATTGAGCCACGAGCCTGCCGACAAACGCATCGAAATCCTGCGCCTGATCGCAGGCAGTGGCTCCATCTCGCAGGCCGCGCGGCAAGCCGGAGTCAGTTACAAGGCCGCCTGGCAGGCCATCGACACGCTAACCAACCTTGCGGGCGTGGTGCTGGTGGAACGGGTGGTCGGCGGTGCCGGAGGCGGCGGCGCCAAAATCACGCAGGCTGGCCGGCAGTTGCTGGCGGTGTCGGGGCGGCTGGCCGAGTCGCGCAAACAGGTGCTGGACGAGTCTCAAGCCCAGAACAGGGATGCCCTGACGCCTTCCCTGGCCGCTCCGGCGCTCTCCCACATCGGGGTACGTACCAGCATGCGCAACCAGTTACCCTGCCAGGTGGAGCAAATAGAAGCCACCGGCCAGATGGTGCGGGTAACTCTCAGACTGGCGGGGAACGCCCGGCTCGTTTCACGCATTACCAAAGCCAGCGCGGAGCTGCTGGGCCTGGAAAAGAGGCTCGCGGTGCTGGCGCTTTGCAAAGCCACGGCGGTGCGGGTCGAAGCGCAGACCAATGGTGAAGTGGCTTTGCTCGCGCCATCGGGTCACACTGCACTGGATGGCAGGGTAGTACGCATCAGTCGTGGGGTGACCGGCGACGAAGTGTCCCTGCAACTCGATGGCGCGCTGCAACTGATCGGATTTGCTGCTGCCAACAGTGGTTTGAAAAACAAAGCCCGTGTCAGCGCGTTCATCGACGAATCGGCTGTGGTGATTGCACTGGCCACTTGAGCCGCCTTTAAGGATTCAACTGCGGGAGTTTTGATGACGCATTGGCGGAATAAACCCGGATTTTTGTTGTTGTGAGAACCGCTGACACCTCTTGCCGTTTTGTAAATCAAGCGGTCAACTGGCGTTTTCAGGTTGGACCGACCCAGGCGCTTGATGCGCTTCAATTCGACGGACTGCGTTACAATGTAAATAATAGTTATTCTCAATTAGAATATTGATGCGACCAATCCTGATTGGAGCATCAACACAGTCAGACAGATTTACCTTCTGCGCAAGGACCCCTACCGTGACTTCTTCTCATCCCTGGCCACAGACCGACATCGGTACACTGTCCCTAGCCGACCTGAGACCCCACCGTGCAGCCACCATCACCGGGTTGAGTGAAGCCAAAGGCGCGCACGCCGAGCCAAGCATGCTGCAAAGGCTGGCTGAACTGGGCTTCATGGCCGGAGAAACCATCAGCGTGCTTCGACGTGGCCCAGGTGGCCGCGAGCCAATTGCCGTTCAAGTCGGCGATACAGTGTTTGCCCTACGCCGCCATGAAGCGAGTTGCATCCAGGTCAAAGTACCTGCATGAGCGCTGTCTCGCCCACCATTTCCGACAGTGCGTTGCGTATTGCCCTGGTTGGCAACCCCAATTGTGGCAAGACCGCCCTCTTTAACCTGCTCACCGGAGCACGCCAGAAAGTGGCCAACTACGCCGGGGTGACGGTGGAGCGCAAAGAGGGCCGCGCCCGGCTCCCCGACGGCCGCGAGATCGCCGTGATGGACTTGCCGGGTACCTACAGTCTGAACCCGGCGACAACAGATGAAGCGGTCGCGCACGACGTGGTGATGGGCCTGCGCAAAGGAGAAATTCCGCCTGATGGCATCATCGCCGTGGTCGATGCCACCAACCTGCGCATGAACCTGCGTCTGGTGCTGCAACTGCATGCGCTCGGCCGACCCATGGTGTTGGCGCTCAACATAATGGACGTGGCACGTGCCCGCGGCTTGCAGATCGACATTGCGCGACTTTCAGCCGAACTGGGCATGCCGGTGATTGAAACCATCGCCGTGCACAACCCCTGGTTCGGCGCATGGCGGGGCAAAGCCAATGAGAGCGGACGCGACGCGTTACTGCTGGCGGCCCAAGATGCATTTTCCGCCCGAAATCATGAGGTTTTTATGCCTTCCCCCCTTGTCAAACAAGGGCAGTCAACGATTAAAACAAGAGCAAGCTTAGCGCCCAATACCGCCGCGCTGCAGGCCCAGGTCAGGGCCATTCTGGCGGTGGCAGTGCCAAATGCCGGTCAGGTCAAACGCTTTAACCACCGCATCGATGCGCTGGTCATGCACCCGGTGCTCGGCCTTGCGCTGCTGGCCATCGTGCTGTTCCTGATTTTCCAGGCTGTGTTTGCCTGGGCCAACCTGCCAATGAACCTGATCAAGGAGGCCGTTGCGGCAATCGGTGTGCTTGTTCAACACAGTCTGGCGCCCGGCCTGCTGCAAAGCCTGCTGGTCGATGGCATCGTCGCTGGCGTTGGCAGTGTGCTGGTGTTCCTGCCACAGATTGTGATCCTGTTTTTCTTCATCCTGCTGCTGGAAGACTCAGGCTATCTGCCGCGCGCCGCCTTTCTGCTCGACAACGTGATGGGCAAGGTCGGGCTGTCGGGCCGCGCCTTCATTCCGCTGTTATCGAGCTTTGCCTGCGCCATTCCCGGCATCATGGCCACGCGCACCATTCCGCATTGGCGCGACCGGCTGGCCACCATCATGATTGCGCCGCTGATGACCTGTTCAGCGCGGCTGCCGCTGTATGCGTTGCTGATCGGCGCCTTCATTCCGGACCGCAAGCTTGGCCTGTTCAATCTGCAGGGCCTGACCCTGTTTGGGCTCTACCTGATGGGCATTGTCTCGGCAATGACCGTAGCCTGGATCTTCAAACGGACCTGGGCCAAGAGCAGCTACCAGCCACTGATGCTGGAACTGCCGCCTTATCGCCTGCCCAATCTGCGCAACCTGCTGCTCGGCCTGTGGCAGCGCGTGCAGATATTCATCCAGCGCGTCGGCACCATTATTTTTGCACTGATGGTGGTGCTGTGGTTTCTGGCAACCTTTCCCAGTCCGCCCGACGGCGCCACCGACGCTGCCATCCAGTACAGCTTTGCCGGCATGATTGGCAAGGCGCTTGAAGTGGTGTTCGCGCCGATTGGCTTCAACTGGCAGATTTCAATCGCACTGGTGCCCGGCATGGCCGCGCGCGAGATAGCCGTTGGCGCTCTGGGCACGGTCTATTCGCTGTCGGCTACGGGCCAAACCGCCCAGGCTCTGAGCCCGCTGATTGCCAAAAGCTGGTCCACGGCCACCGCCTATTCGCTGCTGGCCTGGTATGTGTTTGCGCCGCAATGCATTTCGACGCTGGCCGTGGTCAAGCGCGAAACCAACTCCTGGCGCCACCCGTTGCTGATGGCGGGCTACCTGTTTGCGCTGGCCTATGCCGCCGCGTTCATCACCTACCGCGCCGCGCTGGCGCTGACCACATGACCCAGCAGTTACCCGAAGCCCTGCTGGTCTACACGCTGGTCGCGTTGTGCGCAATGTATTGCCTCTGGACCTTCCTGCCGGCCAGTCTGAAGCGACGCGCGGCGGCCTGGCTGATGACCCGGTTTACAGGTTTGCAGGACTCGCGGACCTTGCGGACGCTGGCGCAGCAACAAGCCGGCTGCAGCTCTGGCTGCGACAGTTGCAGCCAGAGTGTCGGCCGGTCGACCCAGCGCGCCAGCGAACACACGATCAAACTGGTCAAGCACCGTTAAACTTGGGTAACTCTCTGGAACGCTTGCGTCCCTGCGGGCTCCAACCCATTTTCCGATGAACGCCGCCTGCCCCAGCGCCACTGCCCAGCCCCCAAACATTGCAAGCCAGTCCCACGGTCGCAATGCCGTGATTGCGCTGGTAGTGGTGACGCTGCACGCAGGATTTATCTGGGCTCTGCAAAGCGGCCCGCCGAGGACTACCACGGAGCTACTGGTGCCCGCCGAGGTGCTGGCGCAGTTTGTCGACCCTCCCGTGCCCAGCGCGGAACCCGTAGCGCCTTCGCCGCCCACCCCGGTCAGGCGAAAAAATGCAGTTGCAAAACCGATCGCCCGGCCGCAACCGCAGCTGCTCGCCATTGCCGACGCCCTCCCCTCACCCAACGCGCCAACGAATGCCGTAACACCACTGCCCGCGCCGGCTGCTCCTGACCCTGTGGCTGCAGCGCCTGCCATGCCTGCCGGACCAACTGCTCCGGCGGTGGTGCAACTGCCGTCAAACAATGCCAACTACCTGCAAAATCCGAAACCGCCTTACCCNNCCTGAAAAACCCAAACCCGCCTTCCCCGCCACTAAGCGCACGCTTGGGCGAAACCGGTAAGGTCGTGTACAAAGTCTGGATCGGGCCCGACGGCAAAGCCCAGCGTGCCGAACTCGTCGCGTCGAGCGGTTTTGCGAGGCTTGACCAAGCCGCGTATGAAACCGTCATGCGCTGGCGCTATGTGCCAGGTACGCGCAATGGCGTTGTGCAAACCATGCCTGTCAATGTTCCCATCAACTGGGAGTTGCGAGATTGAGCGAATTAAGCGTCATTCATTTTGAACCTCGGAGTATCGATTCATGAATTCCCAATTTGGCCTTGCCAACGTCTGGAACCAGGGCGATATCGTCACCAAATCGGTGGCTTTGCTGCTGCTGGCAATGTCGCTCGCTTCGTGGATGGTCATCATCATCAAGACACTTGATCTGATCAAATACAAAACAATTGCCAAAACGGCCGAAAATTTCTGGCACAGCGAAGATTTCTCAGCAGGCCTTGTCAAGCTCGGCGCTGACCCCGCCAGCCCGTTTCGCCAGCTCGCGCTAGAAGGCCATGAAGCCACCCTGCACCACCAGAACACCAGAGCCCAACTGCACAACACACTGGACATGAGCGACTGGGTCACCCGCACACTGCGCAACACGATTGATGAATTTACCGCGAAGCTGCAATCGGGCCTGGCCATCCTGGCGTCCGTTGGCTCCACCGCGCCGTTTGTCGGCCTGTTTGGCACTGTCTGGGGCATTTACCATGCCTTGCTGTCGATAGGCACGGCAGGCCAGGCCAGCATCGACCAGGTGGCTGGCCCGGTGGGTGAGTCCCTGATCATGACGGCGCTCGGCCTGGCAGTGGCAATTCCCGCCGTGCTGGGTTACAACGCGCTGGTGCGCGGCAACAAGCGCGTGCTGCAAAAGCTCAATCGCTTCGCGCACGATCTGCACGCCTACTTTGTGACCGGTGCCCGGGTCAGCAGCGACGGGCCGGCCAATGTTGTCCCAATGAAAAAAGCCTAAGCGATTAGCACCATGGCCTTCGGAACCCACGACGACACCGACGAGGTAATGAACGAGATCAACATGACCCCCTTGGTGGACGTGATGCTGGTACTTCTTATCATTTTCATCATCACGGTACCGGTGATGAAGCATTCTGTCAATATCGATCTGCCACGCGCCACCAGCGAGGTGCAAAGAAACAAGCCTGAAACGCTTCGCCTGAGCGTGGATGCCGAGGGCCGCTACTTCCTCAACGAAACCGCAATTGCAGATGGGGAATTGGCGCCCCGGCTGAAAGCAGCCGCGCTGAAAAATCCCCAGCCCGAGTTGCATATCCGCGGCGATAAATCAGTCCGTTATGAGCGGGTGGCGCAGGCCATGGCGGCTGCGCAGCAGGCTGGCCTGAGAAAAATTGGTTTTATCACCGAGCCAGCCAGGCCGTAACCGGTTCAAACTGCATCGTCCAGCGTCTTTCAGACAGCCTTGCAGGCTCAAAGTCCGATCGCAGCGATGCCAGCACGCGCGATCTGCGCATCTTCCGCAGATTTCACTCCACTCACACCGACAGCACCCAGGCATTGCCCGTCCTTGACGATAGGCACGCCACCTTCGAGCATGCCTTGAATGTAAGGGGCCGACAGAAACGAGCTTCGCCCGCCATTAATGACATCCTCATAGACCTTGCTGTCGCGGCGGCCCATGGCGGCGGTGTTGGCCTTGGCTGGCGCAATGTGCGCGGAGATGGGTGCCGCGCCATCGAGTCGCTGCAGGTGCAGCAAATGACCACCCTCATCCACGATGGCAATGGTTACAGCCCAGTTGTTCTTGAGGGCTTCAGCTTCGGCGGCTGCCGCAATGGCTTTGACATCGGCGAGCTCGAGGGCAGGTTTTGATTTCATGATTTTCCAGAAATTGATGGGCAGAAGGGTCAAGCATACGCAAGTTTTCCCCGTTGTTGGCGGTTCAGTGAAATTAGATCAACCTCAAAAATTCTTACATTCAAACGAAAAACAGGCGCTCATCCATGGCAACCACTTGAAAAACCGTGCATGTCCCCTAAAATGAAGCAGTCTGCATTTGCAGACATGACTGGAGATGACTTTATGAATGAAAACGTTCAACCCCTTGGCTACGGCGGCACGGTATCCGCGGAGCAACGCAACAAGGTGCTGCGTAACACCTATTGGCTGCTCGCCCTGAGCATGTTGCCCACGGTACTCGGCGCCTGGGTCGGCGTGGCGACCGGTATCACCCAGGCGCTGACTGGCGGGCTCGGCCTGATTGTGTTCCTCGGCGGCGCGTTTGGTTTCATGTTTGCCATCGAAAAAACCAAAAATTCGGCCGCAGGCGTTCCGGTTCTGCTCGGTTTTACCTTCTTCATGGGTCTGATGCTCTCGCGCATGATCGGCACGATTCTGGGCTTCAAAAACGGCTCCGAGCTGATCATGACGGCGATGGGCGGCACAGCCGGTGTGTTCTTCGTCATGGCCACGCTGGCCAGCGTGATTAAACGTGACATTTCCGGCATGGGTAAATGGCTGTTTGTCGGTGCGGTGGTCATCATGTTTGGCGCGATCATCAATGTTTTTGTCGGCTCAACAGCGGGCATGATGACTATTTCGGTGGCGGTGATCGCGATTTTCAGCGCCTACATGCTGTATGACCTGAAGCGTATCCTGGATGGTGGTGAAACCAACTACATCAGCGCCACGCTGGCGTTGTACCTGGACCTCTTCAATGTGTTCCAGGCCTTGCTTGCCCTGTTGGGAATTTTTGGTGGCGAAAGCGACTAAACCCCGGGTGGCCGCAACAAGTAAAGGGCCTTTGGGCCCTTTTTTCTTGCATGGTCACTTGAGTGGTGAATCAGTCCATCCGATCAAAAACAGCCATCGACTCCACATGCGCGGTGTGCGGAAACATGTTGACCACACCCGCCGCCGTGCATCGGTAGCCGCCCTCACCCACCAGCAGGCCCACATCGCGCGCCAGGGTCGCCGGATTGCAGCTCACATACACAATGCGCCTGGGCGGCGTCCAGTCGCCCAGGACGAGGCTTTGTTGCTGCTCCACATCGTCGCATGGCACTCCCGTGAGGATCTGCTGATGCAGTGCGGCCAGTGACTTGAACAACTCAAAAGCGCCTTCGCGCGGCGGGTCGACCAGCCATTTCTCCGCCATGCCGTCCTTAACCAGCATGGCAGGCGTCATTTCAAAAAGATTACGTGCTTCAAATTTGGTAGCTGCCAACGCAGGTCTTGCCTTGGAAAATTTTCTGTTTAGCTCAAAATTTTGACGTGAACGCATGACCAGCTCGTCACTGCCTTCAATGCCAAGCACTTCGCGCGCACGCGTGGCCAGTGGCAGCGTGAAATTGCCCAGGCCGCAAAACCAGTCAATCACCCGCTCGTGCCGCTGCACGTCAAGCAGGCGCAGCGCGCGCGACACCAGCACCTGGTTGATCTGCGGGTTGACCTGGGTGAAATCGGTCGGTTTGAAAGGCATGGTCACGCCAAACTCCGGCAGGCGATAGCTCAGTTCCAAAGCCGGTCCTGAGCCTGATGAAGGATCCAGCAAGCTGACAGTTTCCAGCCCGCCGGGCTGCAGCCACCACTGCAAGCCGGGGTTGCCAGCCGCAAAGGCCCGCAGCCGGGCCAAATCACCCGCGCTGAGCGGCTCCATGTGCCGCAGCACCAAGGCCGTCACGGCATCACCACACGCCAGCTCGATCTGTGGCACGGTTTCCTTGGCGTCCATACTGCCAATGAGCTGGCGCAACGGCACCAGCAGATCACTGACGTGCCGCGGCAGCACATGGCATTCGCTCATGTCGGCCACATAGCTGCTCTTGCGTTCATGAAAACCGACCAGTACGACACCTTTTTTACGCACATGGCGCACCGACAAGCGCGCGCGGTAACGATAGCCCCAGGCCGGCCCTTCAATCGGTCGGAGCAGATTGTCGGCCTTGAGCTTGCCGATATGGCGCAGGCTGTCTTCCAGCACGCGCTGCTTGACCGCCACCTGCGCGGCCACATGCAGGTGCTGCATCTTGCAGCCGCCGCACGCCCCAGTGTGCATGCCAAAGTACGGACAAGGCGGGCGCACCCGCTGGGATGACTCGCGATGAATCACCGTCAGGGTGGCTTTTTCAAAGGTGGTTTTCTTGCGATAGACGTTGGCGGTCACCAACTCGAAAGGCAACGCGCCTTCAATGAACACAACCTTGCCGTCGGCCCGGTGCGCAATGCCTTGGGCCTCAATGTCAAGCGACTCCACCAGGAGCAAATCCGGCGGGTAATCCACAGCCGCCTGCGGCTGCTTCTTTCTGGTTTCATCGGTCATCGCCCATTGTCTCAGGCTGTGTAATCAACTTTTATTCCAGTGAAATGGGGAGCCCATCCGTTATTTTGCGGGCAGATATTTGGCCGGATCGACCGGTTTGCCCTGGCGGCGAATTTCAAAATGCAGCTTCACACGGTCCGCATCACTCTTTCCCATCTCGGCAATCTTCTGTCCTTTTCTAACTGTCTGGTCTTCCTTGACGAATAGCGTCTGGTTGTGCGCGTAGGCCGTCAGGAAGGTATTGTTGTGCTTGAGGATGATCAGGTTGCCGTAGCCGCGCAAGCCCGCACCGGCATACACCACACGACCATCCGCTGAAGCAAACACCGGATCGCCGGCTTTGCCTGCAATATCCAGGCCTTTGTTTTTGGCCTCGTCAAAACCGGCCAGCAGCGTGCCTTGGGCGGGCCATATCCACGCCACGTTTTCGTCGCCAGTGGCGGTGGTCACCGGGCTGCCACTGACCGGGGCCGATACGGGTCGTGCTTCACTGGCAACCGGCGCCGGCGCGGTGGCAACTGACGATGCCGCGGCACCGGACAACACCGGTCTGGTTACAACCTGGGGGTTAGCGTCGGAGGGAGGAACCACGCGCAGCACCTGTCCAACTTCAATGATATTGGGGTTTTCCAGGTTGTTCCATCGCACGATGTCACGCCAGTTCTGGCCGTTTTCCAATCCGATGCGGATCATGGTGTCGCCGGGCTTGACGGTGTAATAACCGGCTTTACCGGCATTTTCAACACCTGGCAGCGGCTTGACGTTGCCCGAATCGGCCGCAATCGGAACCTGCCGCGACAGGCCGGTGCCACGATCTTCAACCGGGGCCCCCCGGGAGACGGATCGCGAGGCGCAACCTGCCGCCAGCAGCATCACTGCCACCAAGGTGCAGGACAGCGCGAGTCTGGCACCGCGCCATGGAGCTGAAGTCAGCAGAAACTGCGCCCGGTCGGGCCGTATGGTTTGATTCATTGTTTCTTTCATCATCAATCACAACCCAATTTGGGCATGGGTTCGTCGTCAGCTTGTTCCTGATTTTAAAGGTACAAAGTGAACCGCTTCCAGCACGGTTTGCCTGACACCCTGCATGGTTTTGTCAAGCACCACCAGCGCCTGCGCCCCACCAGCGGTTTGTATGGGCGCGACCAGACGTCCGCCTGGGGCCAGTTGTTCAATCCAGGCGGGCGGAATGGCCTGCCCGCCCGCCGCTGCAATAATGGCTGCATAGGGTGCACCCTTGGGAAAGCCCGCCATGCCATCACCAAAAAGCAGGTGGACATTGGGCAGCCGCAGCGTACGCAAATTCTCCCGCGCCTTGTCGTGCAGACTCCGCAGCCTCTCCATGCTGTACACCTCGGTGGCCAAATGGCTGAGCACGGCAGCCTGGTAGCCGCAGCCGGTACCGATTTCAAGCACGCGTCCGAGCTTGCCATTGGCCTCAAGTGCGCCACCCCGCAGCAGCTCCAGCATGCGCGCCACCACATTGGGCTTGGAAATGGTCTGACCCAGTCCAATCGGCAGACTGGTGTCTTCATAGGCCTGGTTGGCCAGCGCCGTATCGACAAAGCGGTGGCGCTCGACCAGACCCATGGCTGCCAGCACCCGGGCGTCTGACAAGCCTTGCGCGGCGAGCTTGCGCACCATGCGTGCACGCACGGCCTGCGAATCCAGCCCGACACCCCCCGGGGTGACAGTTTTTACCGCTTTCTTTATGTCATTTTTTCCACCAGCCATTACAGAATAACCAGTACCAGCTATTATTTTAGTAGCATATGGCAGACCTGCACTGGGGTTCAGGCGCACCGGAAACGCCGGTCGCAGCGCCGCTGAAACCATTTTTTTTGTGGGGTTGAACGGCGGCTTTGAATTCGACTTCATATGCCCGCTCTCATTGCGCCTGCGTCGGCCTCTCAACCGCCTGCGCCCAGTAGGACAGCCTCTCATGATTGGTCAAATCGACATGCAGTGGAGTGATGGCGACAAACTTCTGGCTGGTCGCGTGAAAATCCGTGCCCTCGCCCGCTTCCTTGGCCGGCCCCGCGCCGCCAATCCAGTACATGGTTTCGCCGCGCGGGCTGGTCTGCATGATTACGCGCTCCGCAACATGTCGGCGCCCCAGACGCGCTACCTTGAAACCCTGTATCTGCTCATCCGGCAAATTGGGAATGTTGACATTGAGCAGCCAGGGAGCAAGCGCTGGCTGCGCCCCTTCAGCCACCACTTCAAGCGAAGGCATCAACTGCTGCACCAAGTCGCGCGCGCGCCGGGCCGCCACCTCAATATAGGCCCAACCCTTTTCGATTTGCGAAAACGCAATCGACGGAATGCCAAACAAATAACCTTCCATGGCCGCGCCGACAGTCCCCGAATAAATGGTGTCGTCGCCCATGTTGGCGCCATTGTTGATGCCCGACACCACAAGGTCGGGCCGATAACCGAGCAGGCCCGTAAGGGCAATATGGACGCAGTCTGCGGGCGTGCCGTTGATATAGCGAAAGCCATTGGCCGCCGTCTGCACGTACATGGGTGAGTGCAAGGTCAGTGAGTTTGATTTGGCGCTGTTGTTTTGCTCGGGTGCCACCACCTCCACATCGGCAACGGTTTTAAGCGCCTCATAAAGAGCAATGATGCCGGAGGCCTGATAACCGTCGTCATTGCAGATGAGAATTTTCATGAGCCAATTCTACGGTCTCAGGGGTGACAAGTCATTTCCCATAACCTTCTATTTCCCTGCAGTTCGTGCCTATGATGCAGGCTCAACCACCACCGACAACGGAGCGACCCATGCATGCCTGGCTTTGTGAAAACCCTACTGGCGTTGAAGCGCTGACCTGGAAAGAGCTGCCCACCCCTGTGCCCAAGGCGGGTGAAGTGCTGATCGAGATCAAGGCAGCCAGCCTGAACTTTCCCGACCTGCTGATCGTTCAAAACAAATACCAGACCAAGCCACCACTGCCCTTTGTGCCGGGCTCTGAATATGCCGGCGTAGTCCAAGCCGTGGGCGAAGGTGTCAAACACCTCAAGGTCGGCCAGCGTGTTGCCTGCCTGTCGGGTACTGGAGGGTTTGGCACGCACACCGTAGCACCTGCGGCCCTGTGCATGCCGCTGCCTGACGGTTTTTCGCATGTGGATGCGGCCGCCTTCATCATGATTTACGCCACCTCCTGGCATGCACTGATGGACCGGGCGCAACTCAAGACGGGCGAAACCGTTCTGGTGCTGGGCGCTGCTGGCGGCGTCGGCACTTCAGCCATCCAGATTGCGAAAGCAGCTGGTGCGCGCGTCATTGCCGCTGCATCAACCGATGAAAAATGCGCCCTTTGCGCTTCCATTGGGGCCGATGCCACCATCAACTACACCAGCAAAAACCTGCGCGACGAAATCAAGCGGCTGACTGATGGCAAAGGTCCGGACGTGATTTACGACCCGGTCGGTGGAGACTATGCTGAGCCGGCGTTTCGCTCCATTGCATGGCGTGGTCGTTATCTGGTGGTGGGATTTGCTTCGGGGTCCATCCCTTCGCTGCCGCTGAATCTCCCGTTGCTCAAGGTAGCCTCCATCGTCGGAGTGTTCTGGGGTGAGTTTGCCAAACGCGAACCCAAAGCCAATGCAGCCATGATGGCCGAGTTGGCTGACTGGTATGTCCAGGGCAAGATCAAACCGGTGATTGACCGCACCATGCCCATGGCGGAACTGAAAAACGCCTATGCGCACATGGGCTCCCGGAGCGTCATGGGCAAGCTCGTCATGGTGAATTGACAAAAAAAAGCGCTGAACCGTGAAGTTCAGCGCTATGGATACTTGGAGTGCGCCAAAAAATGGCCAAATGACTGAAATCGGGTGCAGAAACACCGGGATTCCGATGACAAAAGCGTCGAGTTCATCAAAATTGAAGCCGAGAATTTCGTTATGCAAGAGTCATCGTGTCAATGTCGCTTCGCCGCTGTGTTTTGAACATCATCCCTTGAGGGTTGATTGATATTTCCAAAAATGGGAAAAAAGTGGCTATGCGTGTAACTGCTGCTGGCGCTAAACCGTTCATGGCGAGGGTCGTGCAGACCTTCCTTATTAAGGCGATGGACGAGATTCAGCTGGAGGTCCGCGACGCCGGGATGAGTCCAACCCAGAGTGTAAGTCCCGGCCCGATTGAAATAAATTGCGCAGGACGGACCTGACTCAAATTTTATTCAACCACGCGCGGACCCTTATCCGCTACGATTTGCCACACTAGGAGAAAACTCAATGACCGTGATCACCAACATCGAAGACCTGCGTGTGCTGGCGCAAAAACGTGTGCCGCGCATGTTCTACGACTATGCCGATTCAGGCTCGTGGACCGAAAGCACCTACCGTGCCAATGAAGCCGACTTCCAGCCGATCAAGCTGCGCCAGCGCGTGGCCGTCAACATGGAAAACCGCAGCACCGCCACCACCATGATCGGGCAAAACGTGGCCATGCCCGTGGCCATTGCCCCTACGGGCCTGACCGGCATGCAGCATGCCGATGGCGAAATCCTGGCGGCGCGGGCCGCCAAAACATTCGGCATCCCGTTCACCCTGTCCACCATGAGCATCTGCTCCATCGAAGACGTGGTCAAGGGCACAAACGGCCATCCGTTCTGGTTCCAGCTCTATGTGATGAAAGACCGCGACTACATCGAACGCCTGATAGACCGCGCCAAGGCCGCCAACTGCTCGGCCCTGATGATCACGCTGGACCTGCAAATTCTCGGCCAGCGCCACAAGGACCTGAAGAACGGTTTGAGCGCGCCGCCCAAGCCGACCCTGGCCAACCTGATCAACATGGCGACCAAGCCGCGCTGGGGCCTGGGCATGCTGGGCACGCCACGTCGCGGCTTCGGCAACATCATTGGCCACGTCAAGGGCGTGGACAACATGGGCAGCCTGTCCGAATGGACCTCCAAACAGTTCGACCCGGCGCTCAACTGGGGCGACGTGGAATGGATCAAGAAGCGCTGGGGCGGCAAGATCATCCTCAAGGGCATTCAGGATGTGGAAGNNCAACCACGGCGGCCGCCAGCTTGACGGCGCCGAGAGCAGCATTCGCGCCCTGCCCGCCATCGTCGATGCCGTCGGCAGCCAGATTGAAGTCCACATGGACGGCGGCATCCGCTCCGGCCAGGACGTGCTCAAGGCAATCGCCCTGGGCGCGAAAGGCACCTACATTGGTCGCGCCTTTTTGTACGGTCTAGGCGCCATGGGCGAGGCCGGTGTGACCAAGGCGCTGGAGATCATCCGCAATGAACTCGACCTGACGATGGCGTTTTGCGGGCACACCAACATCAATACGGTGGACAAGCGCATTTTGTTGCCCGGAACGTATTGAGGAAGTTCAGGCTCAGTGAATGTTCATCGCGCTGACCACGTTCCTGACGCCAGGGACGCGCTGCGCGATCCGACCGCAAGATTGGCGGCTTCCGGGGTCTTCGCGTTGCCGCTGAGCTTGACCTTGCCGTCGACCACCTTGACGATCAGCGTCCCGGCGCCCACCCGCGGATCGAACGCCAGGACCCGCCGCAGGCGCTCGGCGG
>DHWX01000133.1:27154-43970 GCA_002413395.1 Polaromonas sp. UBA5171
GCGCAGCGTGGACGAAGCGCTGCTGGCAGCGCAGGGCGAACGGGCGCTGCGCTTCATTCCGGTGACAGACTTCCCCTTGCTCAAGGACTATGTGGGGCGCGGCGTCATCACCACGGCCACCTATCCGGCGCGGCAGTTTGGTGTGGGATCGGCCATGGGCATGATGAAGGCGGCCAGGCTGTGCCCCCAGGCCATCGTGCTGCCGGTCGATTTTGATGAAATCCGCAAATACTCGCGCCTGTTCAAAAATACTATTGCCGAGATTGCGCCACTGGTACAGGACCGCGGCGTGGACGAGGTCTACATCGACTTCACCGACGTGCCGGGCGGTCAGCGCGAAGGCGGTCGCGTGCTGGCGCGCTTGATCCAGAAAAGCATTTTTGACAAGACCGGCCTGACCTGCTCGATTGGCGTGGCGCCCAACAAGCTGCTGGCCAAGATGGCCAGCGAGTTCAACAAGCCCAATGGTATTTCCATCGTTCATGAGGCGGATCTGCAGGAAAAAATCTGGCCCCTGAATTGCCGCAAGATCAACGGCATCGGCCCCAAGGCCGGCGAAAAACTGGCTAGACTAAACATCCACACCATTGGCGAACTGGCCACCCAGGACCGACAATGGCTGATCGCCCACTTCGGCAAGTCCACCGGTGCCTGGATGCATGAAGTAGCCTGGGGCCGCGACAACAGCCCGGTGGTGACCGAGAGCGAGCCCGTCAGCATGAGTCGCGAAACCACCTTTGAGCGCGACCTGCATGCGGTGCGCGACCGGGCCGAGCTGGGCGCCATCTTCACCCGGCTGTGCGGGCAGGTGGCGGCCGATCTGCAGCGCAAGGGCTACGTGGCCAAAACCATCGGCATCAAACTGCGCTACGACGACTTCAGGATTGCCACACGCGACCAAACGGTGCAGGCCTATACGGCAGACGCCCAAACCATACGCAAAATCGCCGGTCTGTGCCTGAAGCGGGTGCCGTTGGAGCAGCGACTGCGCCTGCTCGGGGTGCGCGCGGCCACACTCGCAAAAATCGGAGAAACACCCGTCTTCAAGGAAAACAGCGCTCTGGCCCAGATAAAATCTGCGCAGGCAGTTGCTGCTGACCCCATGGCAACGGATCAGCTTTTTTAGCGTGCCGCTAGCGCCTTGAAACTGCTGTTGGCGATACCCAGCCAGTCACACCGTCCCAGGCGTGACTGGCTGGATCTGCTAACCTGAACTACAGTGCGGGCATGAACACACTGACCTGCTTTTCACTTTCCATCACCGACCACATCGCCCACCTGGTGCTCAATCGCCCCGAAGCGATGAACACCATGCATCCGACCTTCTGGCGCGAACTGGATGAGGTGCTGAAGCAACTTCACAAGTCTGCCGACGCGCGCGCGTTGGTGATCTCCAGCACCGGCAAGCACTTCAGCGCGGGCATGGCGCTGGAAACTTTTGCGGGCAACATCGCCATGGACGACCAGAGCCCCGAAGGCCGCGCGGCCATCTTTGACCTGCTGACCGACATGCAGGCCACCTTCACCAAACTGGAAACGTTGCGCATCCCGGTGATTGCGGCGATTCAGGGCGGCTGCATTGGCGGCGCGGTCGATATGGTGACGGCCTGCTGCCTGCGCTACGCCAGCACCGACGCTTTTTTCTGCATCCAGGAAATCAATATCGGCATGGTGGCCGATGTGGGCACGCTGCAGCGCCTGCCCAAGCTGGTGCCGCTGGCGGTGGTCAAAGAGCTGGCCTACACCGGCCGCAAGCTCAGCGCTGCCAAAGCGCTGGGTTACGGGCTGGTCAATGAAGTGTTTGACTCGCCAGAGACGCTGCTGGCCGGTGCGCTGCAAACCGCCCGTGAAATCGCCGCCAAGCCGCCAGTCGCCATCTGGGGCACCAAGCAGGCGATTCACTACGCGCGCGACCATTCGGTGGACGACGCGCTCAAGCAAATGGGCTGGCTACAGGGCGCGATCTGGAGCAATCAGCATGTGCGCGAGGCGGTAACCGCCATGAAGGAAAAACGCCAGACAGGCTTTGCAGCGCTGGCTCCGCTTAAAACCTTCAATGAATCAAACCTGTAGCCCATGAAAAAAACATGTACTACCAACTATTTATTTGATGGCAGTTTCCTACTGGCGCGCCGTGCGGATATTCGCCGGCAAGCCCTGTGGATGACTGGTGCGAAACGGGTTGATGTCGAGTCCGCCGCGGCGCGTATAGCGCGCATACACCGACAGCTTGACAGGCTTGCAGCGCGTCCACAGATCCATGAAGATGCGCTCGACGCACTGCTCATGAAACTCGTTGTGCTTGCGAAAACTCACCAGGTACTGCAGCAAACCGGCCTGCTCGATCTGCGGTCCGCTGTAGCTGATCTGCACGCTGCCCCAGTCGGGCTGGCCGGTGACCGGGCAATTGCTTTTGAGCAGGTTGCTGGTCAGTACCTCGCTCACCGGCTGCTCACCAAAGGCAGCAGTCAGCAGCTCGGGTGCCGGGGTGTAACGGGTGCATTCCACGTCGAGGCGGTCCAGGTTCAGGCCATCGAGCTCGTGCACCGGCTCGCGGTCAAACACGTCTGGCAGAAGCAGTTTCACGCCCACTTGTGAACCCTGCGGCGCGCCGCGCCAGACCGCTTCACTGATGTCGGCGCGGAACCGCGCCAGCACCTCGGCCACCTCGGCAAAGCGCGTGTTGTTAAAGCTGTTGAGGTAAAGCTTGAAGGATTTACTCTCAACGATGTTGGAACTTTCGCAGGGCACGGTGAAGTGCACCAGCGCCACCTGCGGCTTGCCGCGCGCGTTGAGCCAGCTCAGCTCAAACGCGGTCCACAGGTCGGCACCTAAAAATGGCGGCGCGCCGACAATGCCGAGCTCCAGCCGCTTCTCCGCCCGTGGAATCGGGAACAGCAGCGAGGCGTCGTACTGGTCGGCATAGCTTGACGCCTTGCCAAGTTGGGAGTGTTCAGGGGTGTTCATTTTCAATGTGCCTTATTCAACTCGCATTCACTTCGAATTTGCAGCGTCGAAGTGCGGAATCAGCAATTCCAGCAAACGATCCACCACGCCGGGGGGTAAATCATGGCCCAGGCCTTCAATGCCGGCCAGCCTGGCGCCTGGAATGCGGCGCGCGGTGTCTTCGCCGCAAGCAAACGGCACCAGCGGGTCGGCCTTGCCATGCACCACCAGCGTGGGCACGGCCACGCCAGCCAGCGCCGCGGCGCGCGTGCTGTCGGCAACAATGGCGACTATCTGGCGCGCAATGCCTCGCGGTCGAAAGCTGCGCTGGTGGGCTGCGGTGACGCGTTCGCGCAAATCCGTCTCACTCAAGGCAAAACCCGGGCTGCCAATCGCCTTGAACAGCCTGACCGAATGGTCGATGGCAGACTGCATACTTTTGTTCGCGGGGCGGCTGAGCAGTAATCGCGTCACTTCCGGTTGGGCCGCAGGCAGGCCGCGGGCGCCGCTGGAACTCATGATGCTGGCCAGGCTCAACATCCGCGCCGAGGCGGTCAAGGCCAGTCGCTGCGCGATCATGCCGCCCATGCTCACGCCCACAATGTGTGCCTGGTGAATCTGCAGCGCATCCAGTACGCCGAGCGCATCGGCAGCCATGTCCTGCAGGCTGTAGGGCGGCCTGATACGCCAGCCCAGCCGGTACTTCAGGCCCGTCCAGAGCAGCCCGGGTGTGCCTAAATAATCAAAGCTCTGGCTCAAGCCGGCGTCGCGGTTGTCAAAACGCACCACGCGAAACCCGGCATTAACCAGCCCCTGCACCAACTCGGGCGGCCAGGCAATGAGCTGCATGCCCAGCCCCATGATGAGCAGCACCACGGGCCGTGGCTGACCATTGGCAGCCAGACCCGCGCCGCTGTCATCGACTTCAATGCCAACGCTGTTTGCCGTTATTTTCATGGCTGTTTGCGTCGGAATACCAACCGGTCGGTCTCGGACGCGGCAGCGTCAAACGCGTAGCCCTCCAAATCGAAACCTTCCAATTTTTTGACGCTGCCCACCTTGTTTTCAATGGCGTAGCGAACCATCAGACCGCGCGCGCGCTTGGCCATGAAGCTGATGATTTTGTATTTTCCGCCCCGGAACTCCTCAAACACGCAGGTCACCACACGGGCTTTCAGCGCCTTGCGATCCACCGCCTTGAAATACTCTTCGCTGGCCAGATTCACGATGACAGGAGACGTGTCGGCCGCAGCGCGCTCATTGAGGTAGTCGGCAATCTGCGAACCCCAGAACTGGTACAGGTTTTTGCCGTGCTCGGTGGTCAGCGCGGTACCCATCTCCAGGCGGTAAGGCTGCATCCAGTCGAGCGGGCGCAGCACGCCGTACAGCCCGCTCAGAATGCACACATGGTCTTGCGCCCAGCCGAGCTGCGCCTCGCTCAGGGCCTTGGCGTCCAGCCCCCCGTACACATCGCCATTGAAAGCCAGCACGGCCTGTCTGGAGTTTTTGGCGGTGAATTTGGGGGACCAGGCCTGGTAGCGCGCGACGTTCAGGCCCGACAGCGCATCCGACAGCTTCATCAGCGTGCTGATTTGTTGTGGCGATTTCGTCTTGAGCAGGTCGATCAGCTGGGCGGACTGGTGCCTGAAAAGTGGCTGGGTGTGCTCAGTAATGTGCGGTGGGGTTTCGTAGTCGAGCGATTTGGCAGGCGAGAGTAGAAATAGCATGGCTTGGAGTGAAGAACGCGAAGCAAAAGCCTGACTTTACGACAGGCGCGGTCCTGATCAATGCAGATCGCTCGCCAGCGATGCCAGTGTTTCCGCGGGAATCATCACATGCGCGGGGTAATGGGTGTGGTCGCAACCCAGTTTGACGCTGGCGCCGGCCTTGACCGTAGCGCACATGGCGGGACTCAACTCGAAACGCACAAAATGCACGGCCGAGGTTTTCTCGTCGTTCTCGCGATCCATGTCTTCGTCGGCAATCGCATAGACACGAGCCTGACCTTCGACCTCGACAAACAGGTGATCTTCGACACCAATCAGTCGGGCCAATTCGCGCTTGCGCTCATTCACATCGGGGTATTCAATCAGCATGGTCGCCTTCCAGTTGCTGCCGTTTGGCATCAACGGCGCATAGGCCTCTATTTCCTGTTCAATGCCTTCCTTTTCGAAGATTTTTTCGAGGCGCAGCATTTCCTGGATCTGGTAGCGAATGCTGATTTCACTCTCAAACTGCACATTGACATGCTCACCCAGATGCACGCTGCGCAGTTTGCGGTGCGCCATGATGGCGGGCTTGTTTTCCTTGCGGTACTGGCTGTAAGCTTCCAGCGTCATCAGGCTGTCGGGGGTGATTCTTCCGGTGGTTTTCATGGCTGCATCCAGGGCTGTTTATTGGAGGACTATTCCAGTCCGTAAGCTTCACGTATCAGTGTCAGCGGGTTTTTTAACGGCGGTGCGCCGAGCTGATTTACTTCAAAGCCCTGGGCAATGTGGTGGCCGCCCAGCGGGCAGTCGCTGCTGATCACATCGGGCAGGCCGCCGTCCTTGTGGCTGGCCATGGCCTTGAACAGCGGCTTGCCGATTTTCATGGCCTGCTGGTGATACGGCACTTTCACGCCAAAAGTGCCGGCGTGGCCGGAACAGCGCTCATGCGTCTGCACGCTGGTGCCGGGAACCATCTTGAGCATTTCCTCGGTTTTTTTGCCGATGTTCTGCACGCGTCCGTGGCAGGGAATCTGGTAGCTGATCTTGCCCAGCGGCGTGGTGAATTCGGTCTTCAGCAGGCCGTCACGCTTGCGCGCCATCAGGTATTCAAACGGGTCCCACATGTGCTCCTTGACCAGTTGCACGTCGGCGTCATCGGGGTACATCAGCGGGATTTCCTGCTTGAACATCAGCGTGCAACTAGGCACCGCGCTCAGTATGGCGAGGCCTTCCCTGGCATACCGGGCCAGCACCGGAATATTGGCTTCCTTGGCCGAGTTGACCGAGTCCAGGTCGCCCAGTTCCAGCCTGGGCATGCCGCAGCATTTTTCCTTTTCAACGAGCATATAAGGCACTTCGTTGTGGTCAAGTATCTTGAGCAGATCGTGGCCAATGCCAGGTTCGTTGTAGTTGATGTAGCAAGTGGAAAAAATCACCACCTTGCCGGGCGTTCTTTCACCGTCTTTCACAGGGTGCGGTGGCGACTCAAGCGCACTGGAACGAAATTTATGGGTCGCCAACTCGGGCAACCAGGCGTCTTTGTCCACGCCCAGCACTTTTTCCATCACGGCGCGCGCCGGTCTGGTTTTGTTCACGGCGTTGGCCATCTGAACCACGATGGGAATGCCGGCAAACTGACCATGCACATCGGTGGACGCCAAAAATCTTTCACCGAGGCCGACATCGCCGCTTTTGAATTTGATCGCCTTGGCGCGCAGCATGGTGTGCGGAAAGTCCAGATTGAACTTGTGCGGCGGCACATAAGGGCATTTGGTCATGTAGCACAGGTCACACAGGTAGCACTGATTGACCACTTTGCGGTAGTCCTGTTTGTCCACGCCATCGACTTCGCCGGTCTTGCTTGCATCAACCAGATCAAACAACGTAGGGAAAGCACCGCACAGACTTACGCAGCGGCGGCAGCCATGACAAATGTCAAAGATGCGCTCCATCTCATGAAGGCAGGCGCCTTCGTTGTAATAATCGGGGTTTTTCCAGTCAATCGCGTGACGGGTAGGCGCTTGCAAATTGCCTTCTGTGGCCATGGTGCAATCTCTTTCTAGAGTCCCTTGAGGGGGTGGGTTTCAGAAAAAATTTGCATATGAAATTTTTTCAAAAACCCGCTACGCCTTGCAACGCAGCGGGCAAAAAAATCAATCCACCAGTTCGGCGAGAGCCTTGGTGTAGCGGTTCGCATGCGAACGCTCGGCCTTGGCCAGAGTTTCAAACCAGTCGGCCACCTCGTCGTGACCTTCTTCGCGGGCAGTTTTTGCCATGCCGGGGTACATGTCGGTGTACTCATGGGTTTCGCCTGCCACCGCAGATGCGAGATTTTCTCGGGTGGCGCCAAACGGCATGCCGGTCGCCGGGTCGCCACATTGTTCCAGCCACTCCAGGTGACCGTGGGCGTGACCGGTTTCGCCTTCCGCCGTGGAGCGGAACAGCGCCGCAACATCAGGCTGGCCTTCAACGTCAGCCTTGTTTGCAAAATACAGATAGCGACGGTTGGCCTGTGATTCGCCGGCAAATGCGGCCTTCAGGTTTTCTTCCGTGCGGGAGCCTTTGAGAGCAGCCATAAAAATCTCCTTTGTGGACTGATTGGGAATCGTTAGTGCTTCGAGCAGAATGACCGAAGACCGCATCACGATAGCGCTGATGGAGGGATCTGTCTAATTGCAGTATTCAATGCAAAAAATTAATAAAAACTATCAATTTTTTGTCACCAATAATCATACTCAACCAAAGCAGAAGACACGTTGTGTGACGAGATTGCTTGATGCGGGCGAAAGTCCTTGCGCGCTGGCTAAACGTCTGCGCCTAGCTACGGCGTCCATCCTGTATGACGTTATGGTAGATTGCCAGTAGATGACAGACTTTGGCTGGGTGCAACAGCTACCCGCCTCCGGATATTGAATAACTTGCAGGAGACCACACCATGCGGCAGACAAGCGAAGCCCGGACAGGCACTGTAGCGCCCGCGCGACCCCCAACGCAGGCGTTAGGCAGTGGTCATGAGTTTTCCGCGGGCTCCGGTTACACATTGCCCGATTACCCTTTTGTGGAACCTCCCGAACTGCGCGCCGGCGAAGTCAAGCGCCACGACATCGTGATTGTGGGCGGCGGCATTACTGGCTTGTCGCTGGCCTGCTCGCTGGCGCGTCTGGGCATAAAGGCCGTGCTGCTGGATGAAGACAACACCGTGGGTGTCAAGGGTGCCGCCTCCCAAGGCATCTGCTATACGCAAAAATCGCTGGAAATTTTTGACAAACTCGGTATCTACTCCGATATAGCCAAAAAAGGCATCCAGTGGAACGTGGGCCGCACCTTTGCGGGCAAGGACGAGGTGTATTCGTTCGACCTGCGCCAGCAAAGCAACGTCAACCTCTCCAGCCAGCCGCCGTTCATCAATATCCAGCAGTTTTACATTGAGGGCTATCTGGTCGAGCGCATCCATGAGCTGGGCCATGTCGAGCTACGCTGGAAGTCGCGTGTCGGCGCCTTTGCGCAAAACGCTGACTTCGCCACACTCACGGTCGAAACACCGGCCGGCAGCTACCGGATTGAAGCTGACCATGTGATAGACGCTTCCGGCTCCCACACCCCTTTCCACCAGTGGGTTGGCGCCACCACGCAGATCCATCGCGGCGACGACCGCTGGTGCATTGCCGACGTACGCTTTTCGACACACCCTCCGGTGGAACGCCACACCTGGATCGAAGCGCCCTTCAACGATAACCGCGCCGTCTGGCAGCACCTGATGGCTGACGACGTTTGGCGCATCGATTATCAGATGGCCCCCAACGTCGACCCCAACGATGGAAACAGCCTGACGCAGGTGCGCGAGCGTCTGCGGCGCCAGTTCGGTACGGACGTGGAAATTGAGCTTGTCTGGGTTGGACCCTACACCTACCGCAGCCAGTGTCTTGACCAGTTGCGCATCGGCCGTGTGTTCTTCATGGGGGACACCGCCAAGATCGTCAGCCCTTTTGGCGCGCGCGGCGGCAACACCGGCGTGGCCGATGCCGACAATCTGGCATGGAAGCTGGCTGCCGTTGTGCGCGGCCGCGCCAGCCCGACACTGCTGGACAGCTACAACGAAGAGCGCCTCGAAGCCGCACAGGAGAACGTGCGGGTGACCAACCGCACCACGCGCTTCCTGCGACCTGCCGATGGTATGGAACGCGTATTTCGCAATGCCGCCATCAGCCTGGCCAAGCAGCACCCGTTCGCCCGGTCGCTGGTCAACACCGGCCGCATGGCCGTGGCCAACACTTACACGCGTTCGCACATTTGTGAAGGCACCACCGGCGGCCAGTCGGTGCAGAACGCCGCCTTCCGCTGGGCTGATGGTTCGCAAGGTACGGTCAACGACCTGCTGCAGTGGGCTGCGGGTGATCTGCTGGTGCTGGTGTTCGGCGAACTGTCGGCCGACGGGGCGCAGCGCCTGCAGCAGCTGGCACGGCATGCACCGGTGCGCAGCGTGCAGGTGCTGGGCCCGGACGACCGAGCGCAGGCACGCGAGCATGTGCGCGACATCAATGCCCGTGGCGTCGGCCATCTTCAGGGAGCCTGCCACGTGTTCGGTCACGCCTGGGCACTGGTGCGGCCGGACAGCTACCTGGCCGCCACCGGCGAGGCCGTGGACAGCCACCTGATCGCCGCCGTGGAAACGACCCTCGGCCTGCACTGATGACCGTAAGGACACCCATGAAAACCACCCCCAATTTCCAGGACGCCGATGCGTTTTACGAAAGCCTGCTGGACGCCCACAGCGGCCTGAGCCGCGAGGCATCCGAGCTGCTCAATGCCCGGCTGATCCTGATCATGGCCAACCAGCTGGGCGACAGCGCGCTGCTGCAAGCCTGTATTGCGGCGGCAAGCCAGACAGCCCCACCAAGCGCCCCGCCCGAAGTCTCACCCGGCGAGGGCCAGCCAGTCGAATAAAATCTGGGCAGTTACATCCAACCCAAGGCGGCATCCCTTCGATGCCGTTTTTCATTGCCCCATGACCGACGCTGCCATCCCAACCCCCGCCTCCCCTGCACCCGACGCTACCAAAGTGTCACCACCCACGCCGGGGCTGGACAGCCTGGCCAAATCGTTTGAGCCTGCGGCGATTGAGCACCACTGGGGCCCGCTGTGGGAACAAAGCGGCCTGTATGAACCGACAATGGACGCTGCCAAACCCTCGTTTTCCATCCAGCTGCCGCCGCCCAATGTGACCGGCACGCTGCACATGGGCCACGCCTTCAACCAGACCATCATGGACTCGCTGACGCGTTACCACCGCATGCTGGGCCACAACACCTTGTGGGTACCGGGTACCGACCACGCGGGTATTGCGACGCAAATCGTGGTGGAACGCAAGCTGCAAGGTGAAGGCCAAACCCGCCATGACCTGGGCCGCAAAAACTTTGTCGCCAAGGTCTGGGAGTGGAAAGAAGAGTCGGGCTCCACCATCACCCGCCAGATGCGCCGCATGGGCGACTCGGTGTCGTGGAAGCACGAGTACTTCACCATGGACCCGAAAATGTCCAAGGTTGTCACCTCGACCTTTGTGCAGCTCTACGAGCAGGGACTGATCTACCGCGGCAAACGGCTGGTCAACTGGGATCCGGTGCTGAAGTCCGCCGTCAGCGATCTGGAAGTGGAAAGTGAGGAAGAAGACGGCAACATGTGGCACATCCGCTACCCGCTGACGGACGGTTCCGGCTCCCTGACCGTGGCCACGACGCGACCCGAAACCATGCTGGGCGACGTGGCGGTGATGGTGCACCCGGAAGACGAACGCTACATCCACCTGATTGGCAAGGAAGTCGTGCTGCCGCTGTGCGACCGCAATATCCCCATCATTGCCGACGACTACGTCGACAAGGAATTCGGCACCGGCGTGGTCAAGGTCACGCCCGCGCACGACGTGAACGACTATGCCGTCGGCCAGCGGCACCGGTTGCCCATCATCGGCGTGCTGACACTCGATGCCGTGATCAACGACAACGCGCCTGGAAAATACCGTGGCCTCGACCGCTTCGTGGCCCGCAAGCAGGTGGTGGCCGACCTGGAAGCGCAGGGCTTCCTCGTGGAAATCAAAAAGCACAAGCTCATGGTGCCGCGCTGCGCCCGCACCGGCCAGGTGATCGAGCCCATGCTGACCGACCAGTGGTTTGTCGCCATGAATAAACCGGCCCCCACGCTTGTCGCTTCGCGTACTACGCTGCCCCCCGAGGGGGCTAATTTTCCTAGGGGCGGCCCGTCGGAAAATTCAGCGCCAGTGGGCAAGTCGATTGCGCAAAAAGCCATTGACGCGGTGGACAGCGGCGCGGTCAAATTCGTTCCCGAGCAGTGGGTCAACACGTTCAACCAGTGGATGGGCAACATCCAGGACTGGTGCATCTCGCGCCAGCTCTGGTGGGGCCACCAGATTCCGGCCTGGTACGACGAAGACGGCAAGGTCTATGTAGCCATCGGCGAGGCCGCCGCGCAGGCCCAGGCACCCGGCAAAACATTACGCCGTGACGAAGACGTGCTCGACACCTGGTATTCCTCGGCGCTGGTGCCCTTCTCGTCCCTCGGCTGGCCTGAAAAGACGAAAGAGCTGGACCTGTTTTTGCCATCGAGCGTGCTGGTCACCGGCTACGACATCATCTTTTTCTGGGTCGCCCGCATGATCATGATGACCACGCATTTCACCGGCCAGGTGCCCTTCCACCACGTCTACATCCACGGCCTGGTGAAGGACTCCCACGGCAAAAAAATGAGCAAATCCGAAGGCAATGTGCTGGACCCGGTCGATTTGATCGACGGCATTGAACTGGCACCACTGCTGGACAAACGCTCGCAAGGCCTGCGCAAGCCCGAAACGGCGCCGCAGGTGCGCAAGAACACCGAGAAGGAATTCCCCAACGGCATCCCGGGCTACGGCGCCGATGCGCTGCGCTTTACCTTTGCGTCGCTAGCCAGCCTGGGCCGCAGCATCAACTTCGACAGCAAGCGCTGCGAGGGCTACCGCAACTTCTGCAACAAGCTCTGGAACGCCACCCGCTTCACCTTGATGAACTGCGAAGGCCAGGATTGCGGCCTGAACGAGCACACCAAGGGGCAATGCGCGCCCGGCGACGAGCAGGAAAATTACCTGAGCTTCTCGCAGGCTGACCGCTGGATTTCATCGACTCTGCAACGCGTCGAAGCCGATGTAGCCAAAGGCTTTGCCGACTATCGCCTGGACAACGTGGCCGGCAGCATTTACCAGTTTATCTGGGACGAGTTCTGCGACTGGTACCTGGAAATTGCCAAGGTGCAGATCCAGACCGGCAACGACGCGCAAAAACGCGCCACCCGCCGCACGCTGATCCGTACGCTCGAAGCCATCTTGCGGCTGGCGCATCCGGTGATTCCTTTCATCACCGAAGAGCTGTGGCAAAAAGTGGCACCCGTGGCCGGCAGGCTGCCTGCCACCATGGATGCGTCCGGTCGCACTGGCCCTTTCATCGGCCTGGCCGCTTACCCGAAAAGCCAGCCCGAGAAAATTGACCCGCAAGCCGAGGCTCATGTGGCCAAGCTCAAGACGCTGGTCGATGCCTGCCGCAACCTGCGCGGCGAGATGAAGGTGTCACCGGCCACGCGTCTGCCGCTTTTCGTGGTCGGCGATACGGCTTTCATGATGGCAGCAGCCCCAGCGCTCAAGGCGCTGGGCAAACTCAGCGAAGTCAAGGTCTTTGACGACGAAGCCGCCTGGGCTGCAGCCGCACAGGCCGCGCCCGTGGCGGTAGTGGGCCATGCCCGCGTCTGCCTCTACATGGAAGTCGATGTGGCGGCTGAAAAAGCTCGCCTGGGCAAGGAAGCCGCTCGCCTCGAAGGCGAACTGGCCAAGGTGCATGCCAAGCTCGGCAACGAAACGTTCGTGGCGAAAGTTCCGCCTGCCGTACTGGAACAGGAGCGAAAACGCCTGGCCGACTTCACCGCCACGCTGGAGAAAGTCAGGGCACAACTCGGGCGCCTGACGTAGCGTCTTGGGTGCCACTTGGCGGTGCCGTGATGGCTTCATGGAGACGATGCGCCACATACCAGCTTGATCGCAACCGTGCTTCATGCGTATGGGAACCCAGACGCGGCGTGAGAAAGAGGTTTTTAAGGTCCTTGAGCGGTGAAGTGTCGGCCATAAAATTTGCCTCGGCACCATCCAGAATGCAGGCTTCAATGCGACCATCACATAAGGCCGCGGCCAGCGCGCCTTGATCAAACAGTGAGCTGCGGCTGATGCCGACCCATAACTGGCCAGGCTTGCAAGCTGCCAGCAGCTTATCGTTGACAAAACCCTTGAACCGCGTGGCATAAAGCATTTGCACCGAGACCGCATCGGCCTGGCTCGCCAGCTCAGGCAACGAAACGGGCGCAATCCGCAAGCGCTCCCAGATCGGTGCCGTGTGATGCACGGCGGGGTCATAACCGATCAGGCGAACACCCAAGCCATGGAGCATGCCAGCCAGCATCCGCGCGGTCGGGGTCAGCCCCAGAATGCCAATCGTGCTGCCATGAAGCTCACGTCCCATTTGAACGCCCGCATGCCTGCGTCCCATCATGGCGGACACCACGCCGCGGCGGTACAGCAGCAACAGGCTACCGAGCAGATACTCCGCGTTGGACCGCACGTTGGCACTGCTGGCATGCACCACCGTGATATCACGCTCCTTGCAGGCTTCAAGGTCGGTGTTGTCGATTCCCGCACTCAGGCGGCCCACGGCCCTGAGCATGGGCAGGAAATTCAGTAATTCGCGGGTAACAAAGGTTTGACGGGGAAACACAATGCCTCTGGTTTTGTAGGCCAGCTTGCGCAACGCGACCAGATCGTCGGCAAGTTCCGGCCGGTATTCCACGCTGTGCCTGGTTTGAAGCCAGGCCATGGCTTGAGGCACCATTGCATCAAGAAGTAAGATATCCACCCCGGCAGTCCTTTTGTTGTCGTTGTCTTACCGTTTGCTCGCGGTCTTTTGTGGCTAAGCACTTTGTGCGCCGCCAGCCGACCCCGGGCCGGAGTTGGGTCCGATCCGGGTGCAGCATCACCGCTGCGATACTCATTTCATTTTCTTCATCAAAGCAAAGCCGATGCAAAAATTCACACTCAACAAAGCGGTTTTTCCCGTCGCCGGGCTGGGTACCCGCTTTTTACCCGCTACCAAGGCCCAACCCAAGGAAATGCTGCCCGTCGTGGACAAGCCGCTGATCCAGTACGCAGTGGAAGAAGCCTATTCGGCAGGCATACGCCACATGATTTTTGTAACCGGACGCAATAAACGGGCCATCGAAGATCACTTTGATACCGCTTACGAACTGGAAAACGAGCTGGAGATGGCCCAGAAGGAGGATTTACTGGCACTGGTACGCTCGGTTCAGCCCGACGACATGAACTTCACCTATGTTCGCCAGCCCCGTTCGCTCGGTCTGGGGCACGCGGTTCTGTGCGCGGAACACCTGGTCCGCCATGAACCATTTGCCGTTCTGCTAGCCGATGACCTGATGGTGGGACCAGCCGGCGGCCTGTCGGTTTTGGCCCAAATGGTGGCGCAGTTCGATCAGCTTCGGCAATCCATCCTGGCCGTGCAGGAAGTGCCGCTGGAGCAGACGCGCCGCTATGGCATCGTCGCCGCGGATCCGGCGCAGGCTGCCAACCCCCGGCTGATGAAAGTCCAGAAAATTGTGGAAAAACCCGCACCGGAGATGGCACCATCACGCATGGGAGTGGCCGGGCGCTACATCCTTACACCCGCGATTTTCAAACACATCCGCAGCCAAAGGCTGGGCGCAGGCGGAGAGCTTCAACTGACCGATGGCATTTCAAGCCTGCTCGTCGAAGAGAGCGTGTATGCCTTCCAGTACCAGGGCAAGCGCTACGACTGCGGCAGCAAGGAAGGTTTCCTGGAGGCGACCGTCGAACTGGCGCTGCAACACCCCGGTGTCGGTGAACATTTCAGAAAATATCTGCGCGGGCTGACACTCGATTGAAACGCATTTGGCGGCGGCATCGGGCGCAGCTCCGGCACAGTCTCAGCGCCGCTTGAGCACGTGAATAAAATCATCGCCGACAGTTTGCTGCTCAACCAGCTCATTACCGGTCTGCCTGGCGAATGCCTGGAAATCGCGTGTCGATCCTGTATCGGTGGACACCACACGCAATAACTGGCCACTCATCATTTCGGCCAGGGCTTTTTTTGCTTTCAAAATCGGCAGCGGGCAGTTCAGGCCGCGGGTATCGAGTTCTTTGTCGATGTGCATGGGAGTGAGATCCTTGAGTTGCCGCCATTTTAGGCACTTACGGGGCCTGAAGGCACCTGCCAGCCGCATTACCGCCCATGCTATTCCGGCTTTCTGTCCCACTCAAAAAATGCCGGCTCATAGCCGCGGGTGCGCAGCCAGTCGGCCAGCGCGTAACCAGTGCCTGCAGGCCAGCACCTGAGTTTGTCGTAGTCATAAAGCCGGTACTCCGCCAGTTCCGGGGACAGCTTGATATCGCCTATGCAGACCGCATGGTAGGCAATGATGATCTGATTCATGCGCTGAAAGTCATAGACCCCAATCAAATCAAGCGCGACGGTGTCCAGGCTGGTTTCTTCCTTGATCTCGCGCGCAATACCGCCCTGCGGGGTTTCGCCCGCTTCCATGAAGCCGGTGATGAGCGCAAACATCTTGCCGGTCCATGCGGCATTGCGCGCCAGCAAAACCTGGCCCTGGTACTCGATCACGGCCGCCAGCACGGGCGTGGGATTGTTCCAGTGGGTGTAGTCGCAGGCCGAGCAACGCAGGCGCTCCTTCTCCCCGCTGTCCTCCATTCGCGACAGCATGGCCAGCGGGGTTGCGCAGGTCGGGCAAAATTTGAATTCATGGCTCATGATGGGGTTATCTTACAAGACAAGATAACTATGATTTTTATAGCTACGATTGCATCTTTTGTCTTGAGAAAAGCCATTTTTACGATCCATCCCGTGACAGATCACGCGTCGGCTCAGGCCGGGAACACGCCGGTTGAGAGGTAGCGGTCGCCGCGATCGCAGACAATGAAAACAATCACGGCGTCAGTCTGCCTTTTGGCAATTTCCTGAGCCACCCAGCAAGCTCCAGCGGCGGAAATGCCGCCAAAAATACCTTCCTCGCGCGCCAGCCGCCGGCACATGTCTTCGGCGTCACTCTGGCTCACCAGCACCAGCTCATCAACATGGCGGGGGTCATAAATCTTGGGCAAGTACGCCTGCGGCCATTTGCGGATACCCGGAATGCGTGAGCCCTCGCTGGGCTGCGCGCCGATGATCTGGATGGCCGGATTTTTTTCCTTCAGGTAGCGCGAAACACCGGTAATCGTGCCCGTAGTCCCCATGGCACTGACAAAATGTGTCACCTTGCCTGACGTATCTGTCCATATTTCAGGCCCTGTCGTCTCGTAATGAATGCGCGGATTGTCTGCATTGGCAAACTGGTCAAGCACCCGGCCCTTCCCGTCTTTTTCCATCTGTTCGGCCAGATCACGGGAATATTCGATGCCCGCGCTTTTGGGCGTCAGGATCAGTTCGGCACCAAAGGCCTTCATGGTCTGGGCGCGCTCGATGCTCAGATCCTCGGGCATGATCAGGACCATGTGGTAACCCCTGATGGCCGCCGCCATGGCCAGCGCAATTCCGGTGTTGCCCGAGGTGGCTTCAATCAGCGTGTCACCCGGCTTGATCTCACCGCGCTCTTCCGCGCGCCGGACCATCGACAGTGCGGCACGGTCTTTTACCGACCCGGCAGGGTTGTTACCTTCAAGTTTGGCCAGAATGACGTTGCCGCGCGCGGCATTTTCGATGGCAGCAATGCGCTGCAAGGCGACCAGCGGCGTATTGCCAATGGCATCTTCAATAGTTGGATAGTTCATGACCACACTGTGCCATAATTTCAGACTTCGCTTCTTCCGCCCGGGTGGTGAAATTGGTAGACGCAGGGGACTCAAAAGACACTGCGCCAACTTGTAGAATCTGTTTTAGACTTGAAATTATTGAAGAATTTTTGCTATTTTTAGAAAAAATAGCTTGCAAAGATATTGGAAAGAATGCTGTTTACAGGACGCACGTTAGCGTCATGTAAACTCCAGTTGTAGCTAACAACTGCACCCTGCCCGGGTGGCGAAATTGGTAGAC
>DHWX01000053.1 GCA_002413395.1 Polaromonas sp. UBA5171
TGTGTCCGACAGGCTGCTAGCAGACAATGATGCAAGCTATAAATGTCATAGCAAGAAAAATGAATGAACTGGGCTGCCACGGAATTTGAAAGCATTGATCTGGGAGACCCCAGGCGAAATCGGCGCGCGATCCGGCTGATCGAGCGCCTGAGCGCCAAGCCCACCGCCAGCATTCCTCAGGCCTGCGGCGACTGGGCCGACACCATGGGGGCTTACCGCTTCTTTGGCAATGAAGAGATTGAGTGGCCCGACATCCTGGCGCCACACATTGAAAGCTCGGTGGCGCGCATGGCGGCGCACGAAGTGGTCTTGTGCATCCAGGACACCACCGAACTCGACTTCAACGGGCAAGAGGCTAGCGGCTTGGGGCCCCTGAGCTACGAGGCCCAGCGCGGCATGTACGCGCACCCCACCTATGCGGTATCGACCTCGCGCGAGCCGCTGGGCGTGCTCGATGCGTGGATGGGGGCGCGCGAGCTGCGCGACGCGGATGGCAGCCGCCCCGGCCTCAAAGAGAGCCTGCGCTGGATCGAAGGCTACGAGCGCTTGGCCGAGATGGCCCCGCAACTGCCCACGACACGGCTGGTGTACCTGGCTGACCGCTAGGCCGACATCATGGCGTTGATGGTGCGTGCGCGCGATCTGGGCGTGCCGGTGGACTGGTTGCTGCGCTCCAAACACAACCGCACCTTGAACGACGGCGACAAGCTGTGGAGCCGAGTGACAGACGGCGAGTCTTTGGGAGAGATTCGCTTTACCCTAGCCTCGCGCCAGGGGCAGCGTGCGCGTGAGGTGGTGCAGCAAGTGTGGGCCCAATCGCTGCAATTGCCCGATGGTCAAGGCGGCTTTGTGCAGGCCACTTGCCTCGTCGCCAAAGAGACGGAGCCGCCAACCGGCGACAAGACCATCGAGTGGCGACTGCTGACGAATTTGCTGGTCGAAAACCTGGAGCAGGCGGCCCGCATGATCGACTGGTATCGCTCGCGCTGGGAGATCGAGATGTTCTTTCACGTGCTCAAGAATGGCTGCCGCATTGAGGCTTTGCAGTTGGGCTGCGTTGACAGGATCGAGCGCGCCTTGGTGCTGTACATGGTGGTGGCCTGGCGCATTGCCCGGCTGATGCGCCTGGGGCGCAGCTGCCCAGACCTGGATGCACAATTGATGTTCGAGCCAGACGAGTGGAAGGCGGCCTACATCCTGAACAAGCAGAAATTGCCCGACAAACCGCCAACACTCAACGAGGTGGTGCGCTTGGTCGCCAGGCTCGGTGGCTTTCTTGCGCGAACGGGCGATGGTGAACCGGGAGTCAAGACCATCTGGCTGGGCATGCAGCGCATCCTTGACTTCGCCGCTGGCATCAGGTTCTCAAGAGAGCTTCAGGCTCAAGGGACTTGTGTATAACGAAATGGGCATAAGGTTATCTGATGTATTCATAATACAAAATGGATTGAAATTATGAATTATTCTCTTTACAGTGGCCCTTGGTTCAGTGTTTCAGAGTAGTCAAATAAAGAGGAGACAGACATGTTTTTGCTTCATGGTAGAAGGCGGACTGTTGCGGCTATTGCCGCCGGTTTGAGTCTGGCATTGTTTTCACAAAGTGGCATGGCGCAGCAATTTTCCAAGCCCCCGGTGAAGGTGGGCTGGCTGGTGGCGCTGACTGGCTCGAATTCCTCCCCCGGCATCGGTTTCGACCGCGGCATCAAGTATGCGGCCGAGGAAATCAACAAAGCGGGAGGTATCAAGGGCCGCAAGCTCGAAGTGATTACGCGTGATACTCAGGGCGACCCGACCAAGGCGGTCAACGCCGCTCTGGAATTGATCAACAAGGAAAAGGTTGAATTCACCATCGGGCCGACTAATTCGGGCGAAGGTCTGGCCTCGACGCCGGTGATTGCGCGAAGCAAGATTCCGAGCGTGGTTTTTGGCGTCGTCGATACCCTCATCGATCCACAGAAATACCCATATGCCATCAGGGTGCTGCCGTCGAACCAGGAGTGGACCGAGGCAGCGCACAACTACGCCTTAAATGTGCTCAAGAAGAAGAAGATTGGCGTTATTGGCGATGCCTCGGGATATGGAACCGCAACTGTGAACCTCGCGGAGACGGCGCTTAAAGGACTAGGCGCAACCGTCGTCTACAAAGGACTGGTAGATGCCAATCAAACCGATCTGACGGTGGAAATGAAAAAGGCGAGAGCCGCCGGCGCGGAGGTTATGGAGGTCTGGAGCGATTCCGCCGGACTTAATTCGCGTCTGATGAATGCCCGTGCCGATATCGGCTGGGATGTGCCATTGGTGGGGCATCCAGCCATGGGGTCTGGCTCGGTCAAACCGCTGCTGTCCAAGCCCGAGAACTGGAACAACGTATTCATTGTCGGTTACCAGTCGATGAGTTTCGATGACGCGGGCAAATTGCCCCCGCGTACCGAGAAATTCCTCGGCGAGGTCAGCAAGTCCGTGCGTATCGACGATACCACTCTGTGGTGGGTGGCAGCCGGGTACGACGCCGTTCAGTTGATCAAGCATGCGATAGAGAAGGGTGGATCAAGCAACCCCGATGATGTGAAGAAGGCTTGGGAGTCGACCAAGGATTTTCCGGGTGTTTTCGGCGGCTACACCTACACGTCTGACAGCCATAATGGTTATCCCGTAAGTGGGTTGGTCATGAACCGTGCCAACTCGTTCCGTAACGGCGCTTACACCTTGGCACCAGGCTACGGTAAATAGAGCGCAAGAGAGACAAAGGAACCGACATGTTTCTCGCGATTCTGGTTGCAGGGCTGGCCATGGGTGCTGTGTACGCCATGATTGGGTTGAGTTACAACATCATGTACTCGACCTCTAAGGTCCTGAGCTTCACTTCTGGCCAACTGGGCATGGTGGGCGCCGTGTTTGGCGCCTGGTTTATCAGCGTGCTTGGCTGGCCGTTCTGGGTCGGGTTTCCCTTGGCCATGGCCGCCGGTGTGTTACTTGGATGGCTGACAGAACTGATCGCGGTTCGGCCAGTACTCAAGGCGATCGAGCAGCATCTTTATGTACTTTCCACGCTGGCGGTGGCACTGCTGGTGCAACAGGCGGCGGCAATAGGCTGGGGAACGGAGCCACGTCCGTTCCCCTCCATTGTTCCCTTTGGGTCGGGGCTGGCAGACCAGAAATACTGGCTGCCGGTCATTGCCTGCTTGATTTCATGGGGCGTGTTGGAATTTTTTTATCACAAAACGCTTTGGGGACGCGCATTCATCGCGGTATCGGAAGACGCTGAAGCGGCGCGCGCCTTGGGTATATCGGATAAGCGCATTCGCGTCATCAGCTATTGCCTGGCGGGATTTGTGGGCGCGCTTGCCGGCTTCATGGGGGGGCAGTTGCTCTTGGCGTTTTTTGCGCTTGGTGCAACCTTGACGTTTTACGGTTTTGTGCCGATTGCGATTGGCGGCCTAGGCAGCAACCGCGGCGCATTGGTCGGCGGTTTCTCGCTGGGTATTCTCCAGCAAGCAGCTAACTACGTGGTGGGCGGAATATTTGTCGGCGTAGTGACTTTTGTAGTCTTCATCACCGTGCTCCTGCTAGTGCCGCAAGGCCTGTTCGGCAGTGCGATTGCACGGAGGGTGTAACAATGCAAACCTCAAAGAACTTACCTGTCGGGGGGCAGGGTCTGAACCCTGTCCCAATGCGTCGGCATTGGGAAATAACTGGAGTGGTAGCTGCGTTGGTAATCGCATTTTCCTTGCCGCATGTGGTGAATCAGTATTGGGCGCAGATTGCCACGCTGGCATTCATTTACTGGGTTCTGATTGCCGGTCTTAATTTGATCGTTGGCTTTGCAGGCCAGTTGGCAATCGGGTTTGTGGGCTTATTGGCGATCGGTGCCTATACGGCCGCCATTCTTGTGGAAAAAGCTGGCTGGCCATCGTTCGTAGCGTTGATTTTTGCCGGTGGGGCAGGTGCGCTGTTTGGATTCTTGGTCGGGCTTCCTTCCTTGCGTCTGAAGAGCTTTTATTTTGCGATGACCACCCTCGGATTCGCAACCATCGTGACGCAGGTGGCGTTGGGATGGGAAAGTCTGACCGGAGGAGGGGTGGGCTTGCCAGGGCCGATTTTTCCGGCGCCATTCGATACGTATGGAGGCTTTTATTACCTCTGCCTCGTATTCGCGCTGATCGCCACGTATCTGCTGGCGAATATTGCTGCCAGCAATTTCGGACGCGGGTTGGTGGCTGTGCGTGATGCGGATGTAGCTGCCGAGGCGATGGGGGTGCCGATTACCAGACTGAAGCTGGTCACTTTTACCTTTAGCGGTGTATTCGCTGGTGTGGCTGGCGCATTGTTTGCGTCCAGGCAGACCTACATTACGCCGGATGCCTTCACCTTTGATCTCTCGGTGCTGTTTTTTATTGCAGTACTGATTGGCGGAAGGGGCAGAATTGTTGGCCCAATGGTGGCGACGGTAGTGTTGACCCTGTTGCCGGAAATAGCGGCGCCGCTGGTTGCATGGTCGACCTTTGTCTATGCGGCACTGCTGCTGTTGGTGGTGCTGCTGGTGCCGGGCGGCATCGCTGAATTTTTCGAGAAATTCATTGCGCCAAAAAGCAGCGCGGACGGGATCGGACCGCGCAAACTAGGGGAGTTGGCTGCCGTGGTGGGCAAGACCCAGAGAAAAGGGGCACTGACGGTGCATGGCGCTGCGCTTTCCTTTGGGGGCGTGCGGGCGCTTGACGGCATCGATTTTGTGGTGCGTCCAGGCACCGTTCATGGCCTGATTGGCCCGAACGGGAGCGGCAAGACAACGGTCCTCAATGCGATCTCCGGGTTTTACCGATTGAACAGAGGTACCATCAACTTTTCCAGTCATGATTTAGCGGCGAAGACGTCGGGGGAGCGAGCCAAGCTCGGCATCGCCCGGACTTTTCAGACTCCAAGAGTTGTCGGCAATCTGAGTGTGCTTGAGAATGCAATGCTTGGCGCGTATGCGCGCTTCGAAACGAGTTTTGGGGAAGTGGCAATCGGGCTGCCGAAGGGAAGGCGTGAGGACGGCTTGATTCGTGAGCGCGCCCGACGTGCACTTGAAGCGGTGGGGCTGGGGAATCTCGCCAATTTCAAGGCTGAACAATTACAGCATACCGAGCAGCGTTTTCTCGAAATCGCACGCTGCCTGGTGATGGAACCAGATCTGCTGCTGCTCGATGAACCGGCGGCAGGGTTGTCGCACACCGAAATCGAATATCTGCGGTCGATTGTGGATGGCGTCAGGGTGCTGGGGATATCGGTCTTGCTGGTAGAGCACCACACCGATCTCGTATTCCAGGTTTCTGACGATATTACGGTGCTCAATCTTGGGCGCGTTCTAGCGCGTGGAACGCCAGCGGAAGTGCGTTCAAATCAGGAGGTGATTAATGCATACCTTGGCGCATGATGCCGTTTCGCCATTGCTGTCCGTGACTGGCTTGTCGGCTGGTTATGGAACGCTACGGGTACTGGAAGGACTCAATGTCCAAATCCGGGATCGGGAAATCGTTGCTCTGGTTGGGCCTAATGGCGCGGGAAAGAGTACGCTACTGCGGGCCTTGTCGGGCTTGAGTCCCAAGACTGCGGGCGATGTCCGGTTTGCGGGCCGGGATATCAGCAGGTTTTCAACCAGGGAGTGCGGGCGTGCAGGTTTGGTGCATGTGCTCGAGGGGCACCGCGTGCTACCTTCGCTGACGGTTGAGGAGAACCTGTTGCTTGCGGCATTGGATCAGGGGGCCGCTGAGCGGCAGATACGCTTGGACGAGGCTTATGCAGCTTTTCCGGAGATTGCCGAAAAACGCTCGCTCAAGGCTGGCACGCTTTCCGGAGGACAGCAGCAAATGCTCGTCATTGGACAGGGAATCGTCCGGCGGCCCCAGCTTTTGATGCTCGACGAACCCTCTGCTGGACTGTCGCCCGTCCTGATAGACCGGGTGCTCGAAGTCATCACGATGCTACGTTCCAAGGGTGCTGCGGTATTGCTGGTGGAGCAGGCGGTCGAGAAGGCCTTGCGCGTGGCTGACCGGGTCTATGTATTAGTGCATGGGCGCATCGTGCTCGACACCTCGGCTGCTGAGGCGCGCAAGCCGGGTGTCATTGAGCACGCATTTCTTGGCTCAGCGTAAGGACGGAAAATGAAAATCACCAGTATTGAAACTTCCATTGTGGCGCTTCCTTTTGACATGGGGGGCCCTCCACAACTCTTCGCAGGAAAACCTTGGACGCATTTGGAAATATTGCTCGTCAAGGTCAATACCGATATTGGTATAACGGGATGGGGCGAGGCCTTTGGCCACGTAGTCAACGCCAGCACCAAGACGGCATTGGATACGCTGGTGGCGCCACTATTTATCGGGCGTGATCCGACCAACATCAACGGACTGATGCGGGAGTTGCAGCAAGCCCTGCATTTGCTGGGCAGAAACGGGCCGGTGGTTTATGCCTTGTCGGGCATCGACATTGCTCTTTGGGATATCGCCGGCAAGCTGGCCAACCAGCCGCTTTACCGTTTGCTGGGGGGCGGCGTCCAGAAACAACTGACCGGGTATGCAAGCTTGTTGCGTTATACCGATCCAGAGCTTGTTTCTAAGAATTCCGGGCGTGCCTGGAAGCGCGGATATCAATACATTAAGCTGCATGAAGTCACCCGCGAGGCGGTGCTTGCCGCCAAGGACGCCATTGGTGCGGACGTCAAGTTGATGCTTGATACCAATTGTCCTTGGTCCGTGGATGAATCGGTAGCCATGGCCCGAATCATGAAAAATGATGGCCTGTACTGGTTGGAAGAACCGGTTTGGCCGCCGGAGGACCATGCTGGCCTGGCGATCGTCAGAAGGGAAGGCATCCCGATTGCGGCGGGTGAAAACGCGGCAGGACTGTTTGATTTCAAGAGCCTGTTCGATGCGCAGGCGGTCGATATCGCACAGCCGAGCGTAACCAAGGTTGGCGGGATCACCGAAATTCGCAAGATCATTGCCTTGGGCGAGGCCTATGGGGTCAGGGTGGTGCCACATTGCCCGTATTTCGGTCCCGGCTTCTTGGCTTCGCTTCACGTCATTGCTGCTATGCCGTCCAATCCTATCGTGGAAGTTTTGTGGATGGATATGGAGGCCAATCCGTTTAATCCATGGGTGCAAGCTGAGGGAGGCGAGTTGCGCGTGCCTCAGGGTCCGGGATTGGGCTGCGACCCCGATCCGGCAATTCTTGAACGGTATGGAATTGGCTCGGTTACGAAAATTCAATAATAGGAGAGAGAGCATGCAAGTTACCAAGGTCGAGACTACGCCAGTTATTCTTCAGTTGCCTCAGCTGATTTCCAGTGCGTTGGGAGAAATACGGTGCTTCGGTTGTGTACTGGTTCATGTGCATACCGATGAGGGCATCGTCGGCGAAAACTTCGTATTCACCCTCAACAACGTGCGCACTGCGGTGTTGCGGGAAATGATTGATGGCCTGGCACCAATGATCATCGGCTGTGATCCTGAACATACAGCAGCCTTTTGGTCCAAGGCGTGGACCGGGATCAATTTCCTGGGCCACAAAGGCGTGTCGGTGGTTGGCATTTCAGCCATTGATGGCGCATTATGGGATATCGTTGGCAAGGCGGCGAATCGGCCGCTCTATCGCCTGCTCGGGGGGGCAAGGGATGCTGTTCCTGCCTACCACAGTGGCGGTCTGTGGCTTTCGCGTTCGACCGATGAACTGGCTGAGGAGGCGGGCCTTTTTGTGAGTCAGGGATTCCGTGCGATCAAAATGCGCTTGGGTAGCGCGACCCCAAGGCAGGATATCGAGCGGGTGAGGGTTGTGCGCGAGGCGATCGGCCCGGACATCAAGCTGATGGCCGATGCCAATCAGGGACTTACGGAAAACGAAGCCATTCGCCTCGGCCGGATGCTTGAGGAGTTCGATCTGGCCTGGTTTGAAGAACCTTTGCCGGCTTGGGACGTCGAAGGTTTGGCCCGAGTTGCGGCAGCGTTGGACACGCCTATTGCGAGCGGAGAAACCGAGTACACACGTTACGGATTCCGGCGCATGCTGGAGTTGCGTTCGGCGGATGTCCTGATGCCGGATCTTCAACGTGTTGGAGGCGTAACCGAATTCATGCGGGTAGCCCATCTCGCGGCGGCCTACGATATCCCCATATCGAGCCACTTGTTTAGTGAGATGAGCGTGCAGGTCCTCGGTGCGGTATCGAACGCCATTTATCTTGAATACATGCCTTGGTTTTCCCCGCTCTATAACGAGGGTCTGGAATTCCGCGACGGAAAGGCGATTGTTCCAGAACGGCCGGGCTGGGGATTTACATTCAATGCGGATTACGTCAAGAAACTGAGGGAGCAGAGCTGAGGACCTTGTTGATATGAGCACTAATCCACTTAGGATGGCTTTCCTGTGCCGACGCTATACACCTGCGATTGAAACAGAATCTGGAAGGCATCTGCACTTTGCGATCAACCGAGAGGACGCCGTCCTGAAGCCTTTCGATGCTGCAAACGGAGCGGATGGCGCGGAAGTTCTGTTCGTTATCGCGACTGAGGTGGGCAATGTAGATGTGATTCGAAGGCTGCAGGCTAGTCTCAAGACCATCGCTACGCTTTATGCTGGATACGACCAAGAAGGTGCTGCGCAGTGCTTGGTGCCTGAACTAGATGCAATTCATACCGAAGGGTGGCCGCGCGGGACCGGGTCCGAATCAGAAGTGGGCGCATGATGCATAGATTGCTCAAGACCCGTCCGACGATTCTTTTGACGGACCCGATTCACGCCGATGCACGGGCACGATTGGCTACGGAGGCCAACATTCTAGTCCTGCCAGATGGGCTGTCCTGCGAAGAAAGCGATGAGGCATTGCGCACCCTGCTGACTGATGCAGATGGGCTCATTGTGCGTCGCCAGTTGCCCGAGAATCTTTTCGACGCGCGCAGTCTTTTGTGTGGCGTTGTGATGCACGGCGTGGGGCTGGACTTCATCCCGGTCAAACATGCTTCGGCGTTACAGATCCCGGTCGCAAACTGCCCTGCAGCCAATGCCAATGCGGTGGCGGAATATGCTTTCGCAGCAATGTTCGCCATGAGCCGGCAACTCGCTCAGTTCGACCATGAGGTCCGTCAGGGCAATTGGCAATCCCGTCAAGCAGCCGCAGCAAAGACTTTTGACCTGCGCGGACGTACGCTCGGTGTTATCGGCTATGGAGCGATCGGGAGGCGTATCGGCGAAATTGCCACCCGGGGCTTCTCAATGAATATGGTGGCATATACTGCCACGCCTTCACGCTTGCCGCCTCATGTGGGTGCGCATTCGCTGGAAGAGCTGTTTGCGACCAGCGATTTTCTTGTCGTGGCATGCCCGCTTACGCCACAGACACGGGGCATGGTCGACAAGCACATCATCGCTCATGCTAAACGGGATGCCGTGCTGATCAATGTAGGCCGGGGTCCGGTCATCTGCGAGGACGATCTTGCCAGTGCGCTAACTGCCGGCACGATCAGCGGCGCGGTGCTCGACGTATTCGAGCTCGAGCCGCTTCCTGTGGATAGCAGGCTTCGTAACCATCCAAGAGTGCTCCTCACCCCGCACCTTGCAGGGATCACGCAGGATTCGGAGCGTGCGATTGGAATATTTGCAGTCGATACCATGCTGGCTCTGATCCGCGGTGAGCGGCCGGACAACATTGTCAATAAAGAGATATTTCTAGCTGCGCGTTCAAATTTGGTTGAGATGGAACCGCTTGGCAGTGCGAGCTTTCATATCGAGGAGTAGACCATGCCAATCGCAATCATCCACATCATCGAAGGTCGTGACGCAAGCAAGAAGCGCAAGCTAATTGCGACCGTGACGAGCGCCATCGCGACCAGTCTTGATGTGCCCGTAGACACCGTGCGCGTGCTTGTGCAGGAGTGCCCGCCAGAGCTTTGGGGTGCCGGCAACGAGACATTGGCAGAGCGCCGTGATGGGGCAATGGCGCCTGCATCACTGGGAAACCCTTGAAAGATATGGCAATGAGAAAATAGGTGTCGCATTTATTGAGTTGTGCCGGACGCCATTCTCGGCTCCCATTGATCATTCATTTCCCAGCCTTTAAATCGTGACAATATTGGAGTAATTTATGAAGATTGCAAAGAGCGCAGTGGTGTTGGCTGTACCAAATGGTGTGGGCGCATTGTTTGGCCTCGTTTCTTCCTATTTCATCTTTCCAGACGAAAAAAGCGCTGCTGTTTGTATAAACAAGAGTTCAGATATGCACACAGCTATTGAAGAGGCAGGTCAGTTTGTGATGAACCTTTTGGGGCAGAATCAAGAACAACTTGCCCGCAGGCTGAAATGCGGCTATGACGATCACTTACAAGCGAAAAAAAACGTATCTGACAATAGCCTCTTCGAAATAGACGGGTCTCAAGGCATCATTTCCTGCGAAGTAGTTAATTCGTCAAATCATGATGAATACACAATTTTTTCTGCAAAAATTTTGCAGAAAAAATTCTCTAGATCTCAGCCGCTGTTGGATTTTAACGGTGGTCTATTCGGATTGTTTACACTTGATTTTGTCTATCAGCTCCCAAGCTAGGGAAACTCTGCAAAACTCCTTCAGAAATGTGTTGAAGAAATGACATTTTTGCTATAAAATACATAGCTTGAAACAAGCTGCCTTGAACCTCAATCTCAGCGTGAAGAAGACCCGCAAACGCGAGTTCCTGGAGCAAATGGAACAAGTGGTGCCGTGGGGCGCGCTGGTCGAACTCATTGCCCCGTACTACCCCGAAGGTAGGACTGGCAGGCCACCCTTTTCGTTGATGACCATGCTGCGGATTCACTTCATGCAGCAATGGTTCACCTTGTCGGACCCTGGTATGGAAGAGGCGTTCTTCGACACACCTTTGTTGCGCGAGTTTGCCCAGCTTGAGGAGTTTGGCCGCCTGCCCGATGAGTCCACCANNACCATTCTGCGCTTTCGTCACCGACTGGAAAAGCACAAACTCGCAGAGAAAATCCTGAGCACCGTCAATGAGCTTCTAACCCAGCGAGGCCTGCTGCTCAAGGCTGGTACCGCAGTAGACGCCACCCTCATTGCAGCGCCGACGTCGACCAAGAACAAAGACAAGGCACGTGACCCCGAGATGCACTCCAGCAAGAAGGGCAACCAATGGTACTTTGGCATGAAAGCCCACATTGGCGTCGATGCGGAGTCCGGATTGGTGCACACCGTGCGTGGTACATCCGGCCATGTCAGTGATATCGCAGAGGGCAACACCTTGCTGCACGGGTAGGAAACCGTGGCCTTTGGTGATGCCGGTTACCAAGGAATCGAAAAGCGCCCTGATGCCAAGACGGGCGTCGCCTGGCATGTGGCCATGCGACCGGGTAAGCGTCGTGCGCTCAACAAAGAAAACGAGGCCGACGCCATGATCGACCAGGCAGAAAAACTCAAGGCGGGTATCCGGGCCAAAGTGGAGCATCCGTTTCGGGTGATCAAGCGCCAGTTTGGATTTATGAAGGTGCGCTATCGCGGGTTGAAAAAAAACACGGCACAGCTCTTCACACTGTTTGCGCTGTCCAACTTGTGAATGGTGTGCAAGAAATTGATGGGAGCCGGGGCATGAGTGCGCCCGAAAACGGCGCAAGTGCCCCGCAAAGGGCGAAAAAGGCCCAAACGGTCCTTGGAAATGGCGGAGATTCGGGAGATCTCTCGTGAAATTCCACCATTCGAAAATTGACGTACTGCTACATCACTTTGGGGTGAGTTGTGCAGACCATCCCTAGATGACGGTGAGTTGTTTTAGAACAGGTAAATTTGGCGGAATGCGGCCTACTTTATGACTAATGGGTGTCGCATTAATAGAAATTCGAGAAAATTGATCACTTCAGGTAGTTGCTATGGTCAAAACTTTGACTACCTATAGTGTATTGAACATGCCAAAAACGGTTAATTCGACAGAACCAGAAATAGCGGTTCTTGTTGTATTACTTATCAAGAAATGCGAGAAAATAAGGAGTCAAAAAAATGAGTGATTATCCAGTAATTAGACCAATGGTCGTGGGAGTATTTTCGGATTTCGAAGTATCCTTGATGTTATATCAGCGACAGCAGGGTGAAAAAGGCGAGTTTCCGTGCCTTATGTTTGCAATTGAAACAGAGGGAGGTAATAAAATTATTGTTGATACTGGGCCGTGTGGTCCTGGCGAAAAATCGGCAAAGTATCATATGCCGGTGAGACGGACTCCAGATATGGAACCACGCGTCGCACTGCAAAAAATCGGTATTACACCAGATGAAGTTGAAATGGTAATTTTGACCCATTTGCATTGGGATCACACTAACAACTGTAAGATATTTAAAAATGCAACGTTTTTTGTACAAAAGAGTGAAATGCAGTTTGCAATCGCACCTAATCCTGTGCAGAATGGCCAATATGAAACTGGCATTCCAGGCCATACGCCACCTTGGATGGAGGTATTTTCACAGATCCAAGCCGTTGAAGGTGACATGCATGATCTAGTGAAAGGCGTTCATCTCATTGCTCTACCGGGGCATACACCTGGCTCAATGGGGGTAGCCGTTGAAACCCGCAAAGGGGTTCATCTCATTGCAGGAGATTTTATTCCATTAATGGCTAATTGGGAAGGTGATAAAAAACTTAAGCATATACCCGGAAGTATCCATATTAATTTAGACGATTATCAAAGGTCGTTTGTAAAAGCTGAGCAGATCGCCGATGTAATATTGCCATCTCACGATTTTGCTGTTGCGCGTCATGAACGTTACCCAATCATTGGATAAGTCCAGTTACGTCCTATAAACCTAAATCCGGCTACGGGGACTTCCCACGAAGTCAAGTTACCGGTTTTCGATGGTTTCTTCCTTGGTGACAGTATTTTCTCCATTGGCTTGAAGTGAAGCTACATTCCAACGAGGAACAGACTGCACATCTACAGACGGTCTTGTTGCACTATGTCGTGCGGACCCAGATACGAACCGCTCAGCGAGACTCCATTCAGTTACCGTCGCCACCGCAATTGGTCAACTGGTTGCGGGTTTTTCGAAAGTCTGAATCGGCTGCCAGAGCGCATAAACACTGGGTTCGTGGAAAACCGGCGGCATCAGGCAAAATCCGTCTGTTTTGGCAGGCGAAATGACGAAAAGCAAGCA
>DHWX01000039.1:0-7095 GCA_002413395.1 Polaromonas sp. UBA5171
CGATCTAACCTTATTCGTTAGTCAGGGCTTGTACGGCACAACCAGCGAGTATCTGCGCGAACTGATTCGCAAAGACAAGGATCGGCTGCAGTTGCGCAGCCTGCTGGTTGCCGGTGCGTCGTCTGCACCAGCAGACGTGGCTGATGCGGCATACTTTGAAGGACTGCGCGGACGTGTTCGCTTGGCCACCACGGCGGGCTCGCGCGGTTGAAGGTCAAGCCCATTGTTCCGCGTGAACTGGCCAATCACGATATCAACGAGATCCTTGCCTACTATCTGGGCGAGTCTGCCATGCAAGCGATCTATGGTTTTATTGATGCCCTGGAGGAAGCCTACAGCCATATTAGTCGCCATCCTACCACCGGTTCACCGCTTTATGCACACGAGTTAAACCTGCCCGGTCTGCGCTTATGGCCACTGACGCGCTATCCACACCTTGTTTTCTACGTTGAGCGTCCAGATCACATTCATGTTTGGCGCGTGTTGCACGGCAAGCAGGACATCCCGGTGTGGATGTCCAAGGACGTCGATATCTAATTGATCGCCGCTCCGTCAGGAGGCGTTACAGCGTGTGCCACCATTCGGCGAAGTGAAAGCATCACGAATTCGTTCGCAACTCGCATGGAGACACTTGTTCAGCGGAACGGTCAAAATTTCGACGCATGATTTGAAGTATGCAAAGTGACAAATTTGCCTCTCAATTTCGGATGGTAAATGTGTCACCGGATGGGTCTTCTACCCATGGCGTCTTTATTTTTGTAGCTCACTTTGACTTGGACGGATGCCGGACACCGGACACCGGGGAAATTTGGAGACTGGGCGTGCAAACAGATTTTCGCGTTGGTAATAACACTGCGATTACCCTCCCCTGCGACGTTACCGTTGGACTATGTCGGCGCCAGTCCGAGGTCCCTCAGATCACCGAAACCCTGGTCAGGGCTATCCATGTCGAGCTAACACCCTGCCCTGCCCATTTGCCGCGTCCTTAATGAGATCGAATAACGCAGGACGATCCCGGTGACCACCCAAATGAACAGGCCAGGCAGAGAATGGGTGGCCACCTGGTTTCCACCGTGCCCCTCGCCCTCCCTGATCACTTGCGGTGTTTTCGTTGCGGGCAATCTCACCACCGAATTCACCAGCATCACAGGTCTTTCTAAGGCCCATGTTTTTGCAGGCATGGCATTGACTCATCTGGCGCTCAACCTCCCCGCTCTGCCCAGGTGCGATTAGGGCTTCGCTACCAGGACTCAGAATGCAACGCGATTGGGTGGGATTCATTGACCAGGGAGGCGGAACGCTAGGGAACCTACCCGGCTAGAGCGCATTCAAAAAGAAATGGGGTGGAACCGTTCCACCCCATTCTTTGACAAGCTGTTTCCAGATCAGGAAAGCAGCATCTTGATGGCTTTTTCCACTTCGCCGAATCGTTTTGGATCTATGTTGGATAAGCTGATGACGGCTGAACGCTTTATCGCGTTGAGCTTTATCTCACCGGTTTGACCGTCTTTTCCCTTGACCACAACCTTCTTCGCGGGAAGGGGTGGAACCGTTCCACCCCCTTCCAAAAGTCGGGTCAGAACTTGCTGGGAGCTAAGCTTTTCTTGAGCTGAGCGCAGTTCCTTGGCTCGCGAAAGAATCAAGTCCGGATCCTTTTGAATGGCCTGAGTCAGCAAGGTTGCCCACCGGTACTGGAGTTCCAAAGGGCTAGGGAAAGCTGCAATTACATGCGCTGGTAACCTGGCAAGCGCCAATGCTTTACCCAACTGGCTGAGGTCAATAGATGTCGTCTCGGCCAGCTTTCGGGCTGACGAAAAGAGCCCTTCATTCAGAGCCCTTGCGTAGGTTGTACCGGCCTCCCATGGGCTCAGTGCCGCGCGCGCCCTGTTCTCTCTGTCCATCTGGCAGAAGAGTTCGGCATCGCCCAGATCCTCAATCAGCGCGAGTACATCGAGTCCGAGTTCCAGACAGGCTCTGTGGCGACGATGACCAAAGACCAACTCATATTCGCCAGGAACAAATTTAGATGGGCGCACTTTGATTGGCTGAACGTTTCCGCCGGCCGTTTCGATTTCCTGCTTGAGACTCTCAAAAATCTCACCTGAATAAGACAGTTCATTTCTATTTGCCCACTTGCTGGGCTTGATCTTCATCGGATCAATCTTCCGAGTTGCACTGGCGCCGTCAAATTCGGCCAGCTTTTGTTTGAGTTCGACGTTTTCTGCCGTTACCTTTTCATCACGAAACAGGGCATCGGCATGCATCCCGATTGCGGTCTTAGAGCCCTGCCCCCGGCTTCCAGCCGACAACCCGATGTGGCTGAAATCGATCTTTGCTGCCTTATCTTTAAGCGCCATGTTGTTCTCCAATTTGACGTTTCCATGCTGTCACTATTTGCTCTTCAACGAGCTCGACCACGCGTTCGTAAGCATCGAACGCCCGCCGGTAGGTTCTGGCATTGATGGTTGCCGGATCCGTGTCGTAGACGGTTCCGAACTCAGCGCTTGCGCTGGCGGTAAGAGATGTCTTAGGAATCTCAACCGGCAGGACCATATTGGCGTAGCCAGCGGTAATCCACTCACGGACAACACTGGAAGACGCATCGTTTGCGTCCACCCTGGCCAGCAGAACGTCCACGAAGTCAAAGCTCTTTGTCTTCCCACGGTTAGTTACCAGGTTGGCTGTGAGATCGTTAAACAGGTTCCAGAACTGACCGCTGGATGTGAAATCCAAGGTGCTCGGCGGTAGGGGCATGATTAGGCCGTCAGAAGCGAGGAGGGCATTTATGGTCAGGTAGGACAGAGAAGGGGATGTGTCCAGGATGATCACGTCATATTTGGTCCGTGCAGTGTCAATACCGTTATTGAGCACATTCCAGAATTCAAAGGACCCTTCAGATTTTTGCCGTGAGGGAAGGGCGAATTCGGCCGAGTAGAGAGCAAGGTTAGCAGGAACGATATCGATGCCTGACCAGTAGGTGGGTGTGATGGCATAATCAATAGAAACCTCCGATCCGTAGCAAAGACTGAGAATCGTCTGCTCATCGGCAACATCAACGTCAGGCAACAATCCAAACAGGGTTGTCATCGAGCCTTGAGGGTCTGTGTCGATCACAAGCGCCTTGTGCCCACGAAGGCTCAAGCCCTGTGCAAGGGTCACTGCAGTGGTCGTTTTGGTCACGCCACCTTTGAAATTAGCCACAGCAATGGTGATTGCTTCAGCGTTCCCAGGACGCATGGATTTGCTTCGCGTAGATTGGGCCCATGTGCGAGTATCTTCAAGACTGAATTTGCGACGATGGCCAGTCTCCATTTGCCCCAATGGCAAATCTCCCTTCTTCACCCGATAATCCATCTGTGCTTTTTCCAGGCCACAGATCGTCGCCACTTGGTTGGTGCTGAAAGTAGGGGGTCTCTTTCTGGCATCTGGAGCGAGCATAGTGCCACGCACACTCTCTATAACTGCTCCAACTCTATTGGAAGCGGCAATCAGATCCTCTAGAGTAACTCGTGTATCCGACTTTTTTTTGATTGTCATGTATTTTTTCCTGCTAGACGCAAAACATAGCGTGTAGTGCCAATTGTGCGTCTTTTGAGCGGCTTTTGGAAGTCTGGGTTTTGAGTTTTTTGTAGTTATCCACAATCTCTCGCTTTCTCTTTTTTTAAAAACCTTTAGAAGCTTTAATACTTTTAATTCTAATTTCATCAATGAATTCAATATGTTAAGTCACTTTGTGTGAGCCGAACCAAGAGATGTGTGAGCAAAACCATGGGATCTGTGAGACTAATTAGGGAAAGTGTGAGTAAAGCCACGATAGACCTCGGCTCATGCATATAAATGCAATACACAACTAAATTTTGTCGCAAACTGCAATAACAATGAACAAAATTTCGTGAGTGAAGCCCTGAACGGCATTGAGAAGTTCCAACTGTGAGAGAAACCATGGGCAAAGTCGGATGGATCTAAACCAGTTGTGAGAGAAACCATGGGCTTATTTATGAACCTGGTGGGCAGGTTATTGGATGGTTGCTGATTTATTTGCGTGAAATTGTCGATCTCACACATAATGTGGCCATGAGCAGCATCGAAATCCTTGGCCCAGACAGAATTGACAAGCCTGTGTCGACCTTAGCCATGGTACCCAAGACCGGTACGATTACCCGAGTCGGGCGGCAGGCATATACGCTCATGATGTTCGTGGCGAGGGAGCAGGGCGCAGAGGACGAGGAGACTGGGCTGTTCGGAGCTCCCTTGAATTCAGTTATCCGCGGCTATGACGGCTCAACCGGCTCAGTCAAAGAACTGAAAAAACACCTTCTGTCCATGGTTACTCATGTTGTGGAGTGGCAGTCACCGTCGCCGGCCGAAACCGAAGAGTGGGGCGCCTGTGGTCTTCTATCGCAGGTCAATCTCAAAAAGAAAAATGGCGAGAACTGGCTCTACTGGGCCTATCCACCAGCCCTTCGCCAGGAAATGCTTTATCCACTGCGATACGCACAGATCAGAAGGACCTCAATAGCGCAGTTTCGGTCGCACGCGGGATTGGCACTCTACGAGATTTGCGCGCGCTACAAGGACAACCCATCACACCTAACCAGCAAACAGCACTGGCACTGGTGGTTGCCGGTTCTCACAGGAAAGCCCATTCCGAAAGAGATCAAGACCGAGTTCCGATTCTTTAATAGAGACACCATCAAACCGGCAATAGAAGAGGTCAACGAAGTGAGTGAGCTCGCCGTGACGGTTCACGAGTTCAAAGTTGGGCGCTCTATTGAGTTCATCCAGTTCGAAGTGCACCTCAAACAAGAACCGTCAGTCAAAGACTCGAAAGCGATTGACCTCACAAAAGTTGCACGCGCAATCCAACTTGGCATTGATGCCGAGATCGCGGAAGACCATTTCATCCGCTATGGGGAACTGGTCTTCGCCAAAGCAATTGAGCGGCTGGAGGGCCGCCTAGCCATGCCAGGTACACCCATTCTTTCAAGACATGCCTACTTGAAGGCGCTACTAAAAGACCGAGTCATCGACAAGTCGGCACCAGAAGAGAATCAGCCAAACGTCATCGAAATTGTTGTGACGAAGAAGGAACATCCCGGCGTGCTGGCTCAAGCCAGCCTGCGCGAACGAGAGGCGGAAAAGCTAGCCATCGTGCGCACGGAACTGGCGAGGCTTGACGCACCTGCAATGGAACAGTTGCTACTGGAACTCAAAGACAACTTCGTCGAGCGCAACATGTCTCAAGCAGTGATGAAACGCATGGAGGAGGGCAAATGGGAGTCAGCTCTAATTATGGGGGAGTTGGCACGCTTTTACTGGAAACGTACACGCGGGACGGACTGGAGCAGTGCAGATGCGCTACCCAAGGTGGAGCGTGTTGAGCAGGCTGGATTGTTTTAATCAACGAGATGCCAAAAAGGGACACAAGGGATGTGCGTAACGCCAGTGAATCGTCCTGCGCTGGTTCAATAAGGCATCGTCACTGCGTGGCGTGGTGACAAGTGCCCCCGACATACTGCTGTGCAGACACCTCAAAATCACCCATTCAATACCAAAAACAGAGTTAGCGCTTGCTGTCACAAAAGCAATTATCGCAGCGTAATTCAATGCCATGCCAAAAATGTAAACGTCGTTGAGTACTCCTTCACCTTCACTGCTCCATGATCACACAAACGAGTTCGGTGACTTAATTGCCAGGAGCTGAGGGCATCATAAGTTTATTCCGAACTATCAGGATGTATTGTTGATGGCAAATTATATGGTTTTTAAGGCCTGATCCTGATAGTTCGTTTACCATTCGGCAGATGGAAGCTACACCGGACCCAACTAAATCCCGCGTCTTGGACTCGTTGTTCGATGCGTGGGCCTCGTCACGGAATTCGGTCAACCGAGGTCTTTCTGAGCCCACCGAAGCCGTGCAGCGGGCCATGTGGTCGGCATTCGGCACCTGGTGCATCCGTAACAATATTAATGCAGCCAAATTGACTGCAGTCGACCTCGGCAAATACCTCCGGTCCCGTGAGGGCTCGGTCCCGGCATCGGAACTGACGCCTCGCTACGCCTGGCGCCTGGTGAACCTGATAGACCGAGTTCTGAATTTTGCGGTGTCGAGGCAGGGCAGGGCGCCGAACCGGGCAGCTGGAGAGCTCTTTGAATCCGATTCTGAACTTAAGCATGCCAATGCTGAGTCCATGGAGCCGCTGCCGGACTATTTGTCGGATTCGCAAGACCAGGCTTTGGTGGCGTTTTTGGAAGCTTCGGTGCCGAAGGACTCGATTCCCAGCGCGCTGTGGCAAACCATCCGCAACCGTACGGGTGTTGCCTTGCAGCGCGGCGCCGGACTCACGCCGCTCGAGATCCGGATGCTTAAGGTGTCATCGGTATTCATGGACCTAGATACAACCCAGGGGCCGTGGAAGGTGAGGGCGCCGACAACGGGATCCGTGCAAGCGCATGACGCCCCGGTGGCCAGGTGGGCGCGCCCGTTGCTGACTTACTGGATGCAATTGCGGTCCGATCTTGGGATTCCCGGCGACTGGCTCCTGCCCTCTACGAAGTCGGGCAAGCCATGGGGGAAAACGGCGCAGTTCGATTCCGTGGCGGACGTTTTTGAGTCCGCGGGACTCAGCGGACTCAAGGGTGGCAGTTACCGGCTGCGCCACACGTTTGCGGTGCGGCAACTTGCGCGACCGGAATGCACGGAAGAAAAGGTTGCGGAATGGATGGGCATCGATGCCAAGGAGATGAGCCGGTACCGGGGAATCTTGATGACGCCGGTGGATGTGGTTTAGATCAAAGATGAAATCTGATGAAAAATAAACTGAAGTGGGCGTGGTTCAAACCCGGGTAACACTTTAACCTGATCCAGCGCTGCTGGTTGGACCCGTCAAGGGGGGCGATCTTGGATGTCAGGGATACTTGCTGCCATTCATTTACAACAGCCTACTGGTTGCGGGTTTTCCAGCTGGGCCGAATCTGTCTTTCCTCCTCTGAGAACGCCCATTTCTGATCTTGCCGGTTGAGGTGCGTACCATCTCAATGCTTTGGCGGTTGAAATGGCTAATCTTCAAGGCAGGCAATCGCAACGAATCGCCG
>DHWX01000039.1:7184-9964 GCA_002413395.1 Polaromonas sp. UBA5171
GCCGAAACCCGCAACCAGTAGGAAGCAAACTTAGTGCATTTCTCGGGCAATTGGGCTACAATGTAGCTCACAAATAGGAGAATTACACCATGACCACGAACGTTGTTGTTCGGGCTCGCATCGACGAGCATATCAAGGAAGAAGCTTCGGTCGTGCTGGCCGCAATGGGCCTCACTGTGTCCGACGCCTTCCGCATCATGCTAACGCGCGTTGCGCGAGAGAAGGCTTTGCCGTTCGAGCCGCTGGTGCCAAACGAAACCACGATCGCAGCCATGCGCGAAGCTCGCGCCGGCAACCTCAAGAGCTTCGACAGCGTTGAGGCGCTGATGGCAGACCTGCATGCGGAAGATTGATCCGACCAGCCAGTTCAGGCGCGACTACAAGCGCGAAGCCAAGGGTCAGCATCGCGCGACGCTCGATGCTGACGTGACACCTGTTTTCCAGGCCCTGGCCAGCGATCGACCGCTAGAACCGCGCCACCGTGACCACGCGCTCACTGGTGACTGGAAAGACCATCGAGACTGTCACATCAAGCCCGACCTGGTGCTGATCTACCGGAAGCCCGATGCCGTCACCTTGCAGCTCGTGCGCCTCGGTTCGCATAGCGAGCTTGGGTTGTAACGACGGGCTTTGCCCTTGGCAAGGAAAGAATGGCTGCGTGATTGACTTCAACCTTGGGAGGAAAATATGACGACAAATAAGATGATGACGGCCGATGCTTATGAGACGGCTTTCGATCGGCGTTGTTGCACGGATCACGCTGAAGACGAGGTTACCCAACCCCAATGCGGCTTATGCCGCCACGGTTGAAGTGCGGACGGAATTCGGGCGTCCAGCACCCAGCATGCGGTTGAGGACGTCCACCGCGACGGCCGCTTCAATACGCTGGCCCCGCCGGTCACGCGCACGCAGTCTCGGACCAATGATCGCCTTGTAGCGGCCCATCGTGGTCTCCACCAGCGCACGCTTGCCGTAGCCGCAGGCTTCCTGCCAATCCAACCGACCCAGGCTTTGAATCATGAGCAGGTGCGTGTCTCGCATCGTCGGATCTGTCTCAAACTGTGCGCTGGGCTGCGCTGTCGCGCGCGGCGGGATGACGACTTCGATCTGTGGATCGTGTTGCGCGATGGTCTCGTAGGTTGGCTCGCCGTCATAGGCACCATCGGCAGTGACCTGGCCAATCTCATGTTCGATTTGATCGAGCAGTGGACCAACCTGGGACGGGTCATCAACATCCTGTTCTGTCAGCATCGAGGCTACAATCAACCCAGTATGGGCATCCACCGCCAGGTGCAGCTTTCTCCAGCTACGCCGCGCTTTGGCGCCATGCTTTTCTTGCAACCATTCGCCCGCACCAAAGACCTTCAGCCCTGTGCTGTCGATCAAGATGTGTGCAGGCCCTGCGGGCAGTGCGCACCGCTTGGAGATCGACTTCAAGCGCATGGCGCGTCGACTCACCGTGCTGTGATCGGGCGCCTTCAGGTCCAGCTCCAGCAGATCAAAAATCGATGCCATCAGGCCTTCGGTTTGTCGCAGCGGTTGGCGAAACACCAAGCGCAACTTCAGGCTGGTTTCGATCGCCAAGTCAGAATAGAAACATTGCCCACCAGGCGTACTGCGCGGCTGGGCTGCCCAATGATCCATCGCTTCAGCCGTGACCCACAAGGTCAGGCTACCGCGGGCGCGAAGTGCCGCGTCGTACTCAGCCCAGTTGCGCACCGAAAACTTCATCTTCGGAATTTGGTGGCGGCACTTGGCGTTGTGTTTGTTGGGCATGCGGTTGGTCAGATGTCTTGATCAGGCCCGACGAGCCTAACAGGCCGCCGCCGAGCATCCGTGCAACAACGCCCAGGACATGGCCTAGGCGCTTGTTCTCGACGATTGCTCCTTGATTCACGACCGGTTTTTTGTCGAAAAATATGGTGTAGGGGAGGACAACACCATTTGCCCGCAACTCAATGCGGCTGTCGGGATATTCGAGGACATCAATGTCCTTTCCGATTTGGACGCGCGCCTCGATCGTGTCTGTGAGCAAATACAGTGAATGGTCGATTTGCAACGTGAGCCGTGCAGACACCTGGCGCTTGTCATGAACTGCAAAGATGAGCGTGAGATCTTCGTCAGCCCTTACCAATCGATGCACGTCAAAGTCATTACGTGGCGGCTTGGCAAAACGCCGATTAAAGTCGGCGATGAAGGTCGGGGCATATTCATTCCCGGCTGCCATTGTTGAAATATTGAGAAGCCGCATTTCCTTCACCAGACGATCTTGCAAAGTCAAATTGGCACGTTCCACGCGCCCCTTGGCCTGGCTACTGTTGGCACAAATGCTCTCGATGTTGAGATCAAACATGGCGCGGCCGAACTGTGTGTAGCCGTCACCACCTTTTGCGCCCTTATTGTTGTTTCGAAATACCGTTGCTTTGTCGCTGTAAAACGCAAGCGGTTTCCCATGCAACTCAAGGTACGCTCTGGTGGCCTCGAAGTAGCTGAAGGTGGATTCCGAATAGGTAAAGTAAAGATGCATCAGGCGACTGGTCGCGTCGTCGATATACACCAACAAGGTACATGCCGGTCCACGTTCTTCGAACCAGCGGTGATCGCTGCCATCGATCTGGATTAGTTCGCCAACACAATGGCGTCGATTGCGTGGCTGATAGATCTTCGCTGACCGCTGAACATGGGGCGTCCAGAATCCGGCCTCTGTCATGAGCCGACGCACCGTTTCCTTGGCAAGGGTGATTCCATGGAGCTCACGAGGTTCTGTCGCAGTAAGCATA
>DHWX01000034.1 GCA_002413395.1 Polaromonas sp. UBA5171
TGTATAAGAGACAGCCTGCGCTGATAGTGCGACAGAAGAGCGACGCGGCACGGCAATCTTTGTGCGTCTCATGGCGAATCATGATGTGCTATATAAATAGCAGCTAAATTTTCATGTTTTACAAAAGCTGCAGGCGTTATTTACTCGAGAATTCAACTCTTGAATCTTGCGCGTGATGGTGTTGCGCCCGATTCCCAGCTTTTGCGCCGCCTCGATGCGACGGCCGCGCGTGTTGAGCAGCGCGGTCTGGATCAGCCTGGATTCGAAGCGACGCGTCAGTACATCCCACACGTCGCCGCGTCCCGCAGCAAGCAGCGCCATCGCCTCGGCCTCAAGCCCGCTCTCCCAGTTTTCCGGGCTTTGCTCAAACCCGTCCGCGGACCGATGTGGGGTCGTCGGGCTGGAAGATTCGGTACGCTGCAAGGCGGAAGATGCCGTCTCTGGTACCTCTGCCCGCTCCAGCCCGGCAACCATCGCTTTTTCGCTCGACGCCACGGCCTTGCCCAGTTCCGGCGTCGCACCTAACACTTCTGGCGGCAGATCCTTGGGCTCAATCACCTGCGCCGGTGCCATCACGGTGAGCCAATGACAGATGTTCTCAAGCTGGCGCACATTGCCGGGAAAGCTGAAGTGGCTCAGTTGCTGCAGCGCTGCGTCTGAAATGCGTTTGGGTTCGACCCCCAGTTGCCTGGCGCTTTGCTGCAGGAAGTGCCGCGTCAGCATGAACACGTCTTCACGCCGCTCACGCAAGGCCGGCAGGCGCAGGCGTATCACGTTGAGGCGGTGAAACAGGTCTTCGCGAAAAGCGCCGTCCTTGACGCGCTGCTCCAGATCCTGGTGCGTGGCTGCAATCACACGCACATTGGCCTTGACGGCACTGTGGCCGCCTACCCGATAAAAGTGGCCATCGCTCAGCACCCTGAGCAAGCGGGTCTGCAAGTCAAAAGGCATGTCGCCAATTTCGTCGAGAAACAGTGTGCCGCCGTCGGCCTGTTCAAAACGGCCGCGTCGCAAGGTCTGCGCACCGGTGAAAGCGCCGCGCTCATGGCCGAACAGCTCGCTCTCGAGTAGGTCTTTGGGAATGGCTGCGGTGTTGATGGCAACAAACGGCCCGTTGGCACGCGGCGAGTGCTTGTGCAGCGCGCGTGCCACCAGTTCCTTGCCTGATCCAGATTCGCCGGTGATCATCACCGTCACCATGCTCTGACTCAGGCGCCCAATGGCACGAAACACATCCTGCATCGCGGGAGCCTGGCCTAGCATTTCCGGGGCCTCCGCCATGCGCTCTTCGGCCACCGCCTCGCGCTGTCCTTCTTCTACAGCACGGCGGATCAACTCGACTGCCTTGGGCAGGTCAAACGGTTTTGGGAGGTATTCGAATGCGCCCCCCTGAAAGGCAGACACAGCGCTGTCAAGATCGGAGAACGCTGTCATGATGATGACCGGCAGACCGGGAAGCTTTTGCTTGACCTTTTCAAGCAGCTCCAGGCCCGATCCACCAGGCATGCGGATGTCGCTGACAAGGATTTGAGGTCCATCGTGATCAGTGGCACTTTCCAGCGCCGCCAGGACTTCTCGCGGGTTGGTAAAGCTGCGGGTGGAAAAACCTTCCCGCAGCAGGGCTTTTTCCAGCACAAACCGGATGGACTGGTCATCATCAACAATCCAGATCGGTTTCATGTTTTTTGTCCCTTTGGCGCGAGCCGTTAACTGTCAAATACAAGATGACACATTTCAAGGCAACGGTATGAGAAGCTTGAAATCTGTATGGCCAGGCCTGCTCTCGCACTCGATCAAGCCGTGGTGTTGCTGAACGAAAGTTTGCGCCAATGTCAGCCCCAACCCCGAACCGCCCTCGCGCCCTGACACCAGGGGATAGAAAATCCGGTCTTTAATGGCGTCCGGCACGCCTGGCCCATTGTCAACAACATGCAATTCCAGTGCCAGGCGATAGCGCTGTTTGCCAAAAGTGACTTGTCGGGCGATTCTTGTCCTGAAACTGATCTGCGCATCTCCTGCCAAAATTCGCTCCGCCAGCGCTTGGGCTGCGTTGTGGACGATATTAAGCAACGCCTGAATTAGTTGCTCGCGGTCACCGCGAAATTCGGGAATCGAGGTGTCATAGTCCCGCGTCACCCGCAACCCTTTGGGAAACTCCGCCAGAATCAACGAGCGCACACGTTCACACACTTCATGAATATTTACGTCGCCCACCCGATGCGGATGGCGGTGCGGGGCCAGCAAGCGGTCCACCAGGGTTTGCAGACGGTCCGCCTCATGGATGATGACCTGCGTGTATTCGGTCAGGTTCCTGCCAATTTCCATCTGCAGCAACTGCGCTGCGCCGCGAATTCCACCCAAGGGGTTTTTGATCTCATGCGCCAGATTGCGAATCAGCTCCTTGTTGGCCTGCGCCTGATCCATCAGGCGTTCTTCGCGGTCTTGCCGAGCCTGTTGTTCAAGCGGCAGCAGTTCCACGATCGCTTCGCCGGATGTATCAGTTTGCGCCACCACCACATGCACAGGCAGGGGCTCATGGTGCAACCGCCTGAGCCAGGCGTCATAGCGTAAGGCGGCAAACTCATTGCTGCCAGCACCTTCCAGGGCATTTGTCAGAATCAGGGGTTCGGTAAAAAAATCAGGAAGCTGTGAGCCCTCAATGACACGACGGGAGATGCCCAGCGCATCTTCCAGCGCTGCATTGGCAAATACCACTGTGCCATCAACGCGCACAACCGCCACCAAGGTGGCCAACAGGTCAAACGACTGAAAGCGGGACGACTCCGAAGCCGGGAGGCGGGATGAAGCGGCAGAAAAAAAGGACTTGTTCAAGCCATTCATTTTGGCTTGGAAACGCGGTTAATAGCGCTCAATTTGCAGCAGGCAGGCGGGAAATTTCGCGTTTGAGGCCGGCAATGTCGCTCTGACTGCGGGCGATACTGTCCTTGAGGTCAGCCACACGATCCAGATAGCGCTGGTAGTTGTGCCCTTCAATCCCCTGCTTTTCGGGTTCACCGTTGTTGTACTCTTTTTGCTGCTCGGCCAGCTTGGTCTCTGCTTTCTTCAGTTCGGTCTCAAGAATGATGCGCATGTCGCTGTCGCGCGCCCGCTGCTCGAAGCTGCCATCGGTGTGCTGCCCGGCTGAAGCGGTTGCTGCCGCAACCCGTACCGGCGTCTTGGACATGAGCGTGCCCTGTACCACCGTGACATTGCCACCGGCCAGAAGCTTGCAGTTTCGGCTCTGGGCATCCCTGACGTTGTTGGTGTATTCGACAGCACCGCTACTGCCTGGGGTAGCGCAGCGGTAAATCTGCTGCGCCCAGGCTGCATTCCCCCCGATGGCAAGCAGCAAGGACAACAGGGGCAGCAATAAGGTAGATAAGGTAGGTTTCATAGGGAACTCCCGATGTCCTGCAAAGGCGAAGACAGTTTATCAGTATGCTGCAAAGCGGCAAAAATACAAAATCGACAGTCCATAACCCCTCAAGTCATAAAAAAAGGACGGCATTCGCCGTCCTTTTATCGCCACAAACCGAGAATTACAGCGAGTAGTACATCTCAAACTCTATCGGGTGCGTAGCCTGACGCAAACGTGTCACTTCACCCATCTTCAAGGCAATATAGGCATCAAGCATGCTGTCGGTGAACACGCCGCCTTTGGTCAGAAAGCCACGGCCCACGTCCAGTGCGTCCAGCGCCTGGTCAAGGCTGTGGCATACAGTGGGCACTTTCGCATCTTCCTCGGGCGGCAAATGGTACAGGTCCTTGCTGGCCGCTTCGCCGGGATGGATCTTGTTTTCCACGCCATCGAGACCGGCCATCATGAGCGCTGCAAAACCAAGGTAGGGGTTCATCAGCGGGTCAGGAAAACGCGCTTCGATCCGGCGGCCCTTGGGGTTGGCCACGTAGGGAATGCGGATTGAAGCCGAGCGGTTCTTGGCCGAGTAGGCCAGTTTGACCGGCGCTTCATAGCCCGGCACTAGGCGCTTGTAGCTGTTGGTGCCGGGGTTGGTGATGGCGTTGAGCGCACGGGCATGCTTGATGATGCCGCCAACGTAGTACAGGGCGAAATCGGACAAACCGGCATAGCCGTCTCCGGCAAACAGGTTCTTGCCATCTTTCCAGATCGACTGGTGCACGTGCATGCCGGAGCCGTTGTCGCCAACGATGGGCTTGGGCATGAAGGTAGCGGTTTTGCCGTAGGCATTGGCGACGTTATGCACGACGTATTTCAGGACCTGGGTCCAGTCGGCGCGCTCAACCAGCGTGCTGAACTTGGTGCCTAATTCATTCTGGCCAGCGCCGGCCACTTCATGGTGAAATACTTCGACGGGAATACCCAGCGATTCCAGGATCAGGGACATTTCGGCGCGCATGTCCTGCGTACTGTCAACTGGAGGCACCGGGAAGTACCCTCCCTTGACGGTTGGGCGGTGACCACGGTTGCCACCGTCAAGTTTCTTGCCCGAATTCCAGGGCGCTTCGTATTCTTCGATCTTGAAAAAGGTACCCGACATGTCGGTGTTCCAACGCACGTCGTCAAAAATGAAAAACTCCGGCTCCGGCCCGAAGAAAGCGGTATCGCCCAGACCAGACGCCTTGAGATAGGCTTCCGCGCGCTTGGCAATGGAGCGTGGATCGCGGTCATACGCCTTGCCGTCGCTCGGTTCCACCACATCACAGCTCATGAACAGCGTGGTTTCTTCAAAGAACGGGTCGATGTTGGCGGTATTGGGGTCAGGCATGAGTTGCATGTCGGACGCTTCAATGCCCTTCCAGCCAGCCACCGACGAGCCGTCAAACGCATGGCCCGCACTGAACTTGTCTTCGTCAAAGTGCGACACCGGTACAGTCACATGCTGCTCTTTGCCCCGGGTGTCGGTGAAACGGAAGTCAACAAATTTGACCTCGTTTTCCTTGACCATTTTCATGACGTCTGCGACGGTCTTTGCCATCAGAATCTCCTGTTACTGGATGAGTGGTTGAAAAAATTGTCTTCGGACTTGGTGAACGCACTTTTTGTGCCAAGGTCGGCGGCCGTTCAGTTTTTCCTGAAACCTTGGATTGTGCCGCTATCTGAGCTCTCTTCAGGGTTTTTATGCATTTAAAAGTCAAAAAAACGTAGAGTTGACATGCACTATGAAGGGGGAAAAGATAGCTATGCACTTTTATGGTGCAACACTTAACGCACCAATTCAGGGCCTAATTTGAGGTCAAACCGGTACAAGCCGGCCAATAAGGCCGGGTAAGCCTGGTTGACGGCAGCTGGCGCGCCTTTTACACCCAGCTCAATGTGTCGTCCATATTCTGGGTGATCCACGCTGGGCAGGCTGAACACCTTGACACCAGGATGCGCCGCTTCAATCGCCAGCATCAGTGGCGTCAGCATGGCCTCCATGGAATCAAACACAATCACCGATTTTTCAACATGGGCAGATTGATGCTGCAGCGGGGCGTGGTAATGATCCAGCACCCACTCAATCATCGGCCAGGCCATGACCGGAAAGCCCGGCACAAAATGCACCGCGCCACCGCCTGCCTTGCAGCTAAACCCCGGAATCCTGTTATACGGATTTGGAATGATCTCCGCGCCCACCGGGAACACGCCCATGTTCAGGCGGTGAACGTTATCGAGGCGGTCAGACTCATAAGGCACTCCCTGCTCTTTGGCCAGATCTTGCATGCGTTGCGTGATGAGCACCTGAGCTTCAGGGTGCAGCGCCAAGTCAACGCCCAGAGCTTTTGCCGCGCATTGGCGAGTGTGGTCATCCGGCGTCGCGCCTATGCCGCCGGTGGAAAACACCACATCGTCGGTCTCGCGCGCGGCGCCAAAAGCCCGCACCAGCGTAGCGGTGATGCGGGCCGGATCGTCGCCTACGTATTCGGCGTAGTCCAGTTGCAGGCCGCGTGCACCCAGCAGTTCAATGACCTTGGGCAGGTGCTTGTCGACGCGTTTTCCCGAGAGAATTTCATCGCCGATGATAACGAGTCCGAAGTGAGTGCTCATGATGGAAAACCCGGCAGTTTTAAATTTGTTGCCCAGGTGCGCCGATCTTTGACGCAGGCCCATCGGCTGCGCCATCAGCGGCTTCCGCAGGAATGTCGTTCGCTATTGTTTTGACAGTTACATGCGCAAATGGGTCAATGACAAGTGGAAGGTTTTTCTTGCGAAGTTGCTCCAGCGCGGCGAGCGTGTAATGGACAAACCAGAGCGACGAAAAAGCAAACACCAGGGTGTAGATCCAGATGGCCACCGGCACCAGAATCGGCGCCATCACCACAAACATGGCACCAGAAGCCCAAATCATGCTGGGCACGGTACCGAGGTAACCACTGAGTACGCCAATGGCCAGCAAGGACGCACGGTACTGGGTGAAAATCTGGCGCCGCTCTTCGGGGCTGGCGTGGTCCACCAGCGCATCATACGACATGACGCGGTAGGTGAGCCAGCCCCAGATCAGCGGCGGCAAAATTAGGATCAAGGGCGGTATCAGCCACAGCGGGATCGACACCAGTAGCGCGATGACAGCAAGCAGCGTGGAGCCGAGTGACCAGAGCGTACTGCCCAGAAAAGAGCCACCGCTTTTGCGCTCCAACTGCGGGAAGCGCCGCTCGGCCACCAACGCCACCATGGCCGGCGTCATGAACAACGCCACAAACAGCAGCGTGCAGATCACAATCGCGGGAATGGCCAGAAACAGCAGCAGCGCAGGCGCGAGTACCGTGTGAAGACTGCTCAATCCCAACCCCTCCAGCCAGCGGATCGTGACACCCACCAACGCGTAGCTGTCCAGATTGCTGCGAACCAGCGCAAGCGCGCTTTCCCAGAAAAAATACCCCAGACCAAGCGAGAGCACCCCCATGATGATGACCGGCAAAACAGACAGGGCAATGACGCGGGGATGCAGGCAGTACATCGCCGCTCGCCAAAAGGAATCCAGAAGCTTGCTCATGATGGAAGGATACCCCGATTGGCGGCCTTGGGACGATGCCATGACTGGCGTTAGGATGGCGGGATGAATTGGCTGGAAATCAATGGCGTTCGGCTTGAAGTGCGGCTGATTGCGGGGCCAATCGGCCCGGCTCCGATCATTTTCCTGCACGAGGGCCTGGGATCGGTCAGCATGTGGACGCAACGCGGCCTGGACTGGCCGCGGGCCGTGTGCAGCGCAACAGGCCGCGCCGGAGTGGTTTATTCAAGACGCGGCTACGGCCAGTCCGAGCCTGGACCCACAAAGCGCGCCGGGCCCGATGACCGTCCAAAAGGGCAACTGTTGCCCGATTACATGCACCGTGAAGCCTGGGAGGTGCTGCCTGCCCTGCTGCAAAAACTGCAAATTGATAATCCGGTGCTGCTGGGTCACTCTGACGGGGCCACGATTGCCCTGCTCTATGCCAGCCGGTTTCCCGTATCGGCATGCATTGCCATGGCACCGCATGTGATGGTTGAAGACATCTCCGTCAGGTCGATCGCCCAAGCCCGGGCGGCGTTTGAGCCTGGCGGGCCAGGCGGGCTCCGGGAGCGACTGGCCCGGCACCACGCCGACGTGGACGGCGCGTTCTGGCAATGGAATGATGCCTGGCTGTCGGCGGCCTTCCGTGACTTTGACATCCGCCCGGATTGCCGACGCATTACTGCGCCGCTGCTGCTTATTCAGGGTCTGGGCGACGAATACGGCACCTTGCGGCAACTTGACGAAATCGCTGAGGCAGTAGCGCAGCCATTAGGTATGGAGCAACTCAGGCTGGCCGCTTGTGGCCACTCGCCGCAGCGCGACCAGCCTGAAAAAACCCTTGAAGCAGTGACAGAATTTCTGAGAAACAAACACTAAACGCGCCTGGATTGAAGCTTCTTTTTCGTCAAAAACTGGAGCACACGCCAGCCCAGCAGAAGCGCAACTATGGTGGCATAGACATACACTTCGCTGAAGTTGTTCTTGCCGGCGCGCATCCAGAAAAAATGCAGCAGTCCCAACCCTGCAATCAGGTAAATCAACTTGTGCAGCCATTGCCAGCGTTTGGCGCCCAGAGCCCTGATTGCGGCATTAAACGATGTGGCCGCCAGGGGCGTGAGCAGCACAAAGGCCGAAAATCCGACCAGGATGAAAGGTCGCTTGGCGATGTCTTTTGCAGTATCGGAAATATCGAATCCCATATCGAACCAGCCGTAGCTCAGCAAATGCATCACGACATAAAAATATGCAAAAAGACCCAGCATGCGGCGAAAACGCGCCAACGCGGGTGTGCTGGTGATGACTCTCAAGGGCGTCACCGCCAGCACCAGACAAATAAAACGCAGCGTCCAGTCGCCCAGGGAGCGGATCAACGCCTCCGCCGGATTGGCACCCAACTGATTGCCCAGCGCAGCATAAAACAGCCAGCAAAAGGGCAGCAGACACAAGACAAACACGAGCGGCTTCGCCGCTGGATGAAGAAGCAGTCTGTTCATGGGCATGATGCGGCCAGGAAAACAGGCCGCGCCGCGCAGGAGGCATACATCACCCGGCCGACACTCAGAACAACTTCTTGAGGTCCATGCCCGCGTACAACTGGGCGACTTGCGCCTCGTAACCATTGAACATCAGGGTTTTTCGCCGCTTGGCGAACAACCCGTCTTCGCCAATGCGCCGCTCGGTCGCCTGACTCCAGCGCGGGTGATCCACCGCGGGATTGACGTTGGAGTAAAACCCATATTCGCTGGCAGCCGCCTTGTTCCAGGCGGTGCGCGGTTCCTTGTCGGTAAAGCGGATATTGACGATGCTCTTGCCGCTCTTGAAACCATACTTCCAGGGCAGCACCATCCGCACGGGCGCGCCGTTCTGGTTGGGCAATACCTCGCCGTACATGCCAAAGGTCAGCAGCGCCAGCGGGTGCATGGCTTCGTCCATGCGCAAGCCCTCCACGTACGGCCATTCGAGCACGCGGGAGCCCACATAAGGCATGGTTTTCGGATCGGCCAGAGTCACGAATTCGACGTACTTGGCGCTGCCAAGCGGCTCAACCTTTTTTATCAGTTCGGACAGTGAATAGCCGACCCACGGAATGACCATGGACCAGCCTTCCACGCAGCGCAGGCGGTAAATCCGCTCTTCCTGCGGGCTGAGCTTGAGCAGGTCTTCCAGCGTCCAGATTTTGGGTTGCCTGACCAGGCCTTCCACCGCGACGGACCATGGTTTGGTCACCAGGATATGGGCGTTTTTGCCCGGGTCAGCCTTGTCAGTGCCAAATTCATAGAAATTGTTGTAACTGGTCGCCAGCTTGTAATCAGTGATTTTTTCCAGCGTCACAGCGCCGACAACGGCTGATTTGCCGCCGGGTAATGCCGCCAGCTTGCCTGGCTTTGGGGGGGTCTGCGCCAGCGCCTGCCGTCCCGCCCAGCTTGCCAGCGCCGCACCGGCTGCGCCCGTCGCCATCAGTTTGATCAACTCGCGGCGACCCTGGTAAATGGCCTGCGGCGTGATCTCGCTGGAATTAGGGTGGTCAAACCCGCTGGTATTGGTTTTGATGAGCATGGTGAAGTCCTTGAAATGTGCCTGTCATTTAGTCTGCACCAGTAGCTGCTTCTTACAGAGGTTCAAGTGGCGTTACCCTCGCCACAATAAGATTCCGTAGCTGAACCGGCCCTTCATGAGCAGCATGTGAAGCCACGCGGCATAGTTGAGCCAAAACACAAGACCCAGGTTTCCCCTGGGATCCCAGCTCCAGTAGCCGCCCCAGGCGTCAGCGGCCCATAAAACGCCAAGCCCGGTGGCAATCGTAAAAAGGCAAAACCGACAGAGTGACAAGAAAAAAGCGGGGTTTCATCAGAAACGCCCGCTTGGTAGGACTACCCTGGAAGACCGGGGTTCAATATTTACAAAGGTTTCGCGGATGTTCCCGGTAAAAATGAATCATCCTTGTGGCCAACCGCCTCAGCCTCACTTAGTGCAAGCCGGCAACGTAATCGGCCAGCGCGCGAATTTCCCGGTCATTGAGTTTGGCGGCGACTTGGGTCATCTGCAGGCTGTTATTGCGGATACCGTCGCGAAACGCGGTCAATTGGGCCGCAGCGTATTCAGCATGCTGACCGCTCAGGCGCGGATACTGCGCAGGAATGCCGGCTCCATTGGGGCTGTGACAGCCGGCGCAAGCGGGAATCTGGCGATCAGCCACGCCGCCGCGATAAATGCGTTCACCCAGCGCCATCAGGTTCTTGTCCTTGGCAAAACCAGGTTGAGCTTTGTTGGTAGTGACCCAGTAGGCGATATTTTTCATGTCCTGATCGGAAAGCGTCGACGCAAAGCCCAGCATGATGGGGTTTTGACGCTTGCCGGACTTGAAGTCCTGCAATTGCTTGACCAGATATTCCGGGTGTTGCTGCGCCAGCTTAGGGAAGGTGGATGTTCCCGAGTTGCCGCCGACGCCATGGCAAGCGACACATACCGCCGTAAAGCTGGCCTCACCCTTGGCCAGATCAGGCTTGGCCGCGATGCCGGGTGCAATGACAGCGGGCGCGGCAGCAACCGACGCAGCGGCAACGGGAGCGGGGACTGAAGCAGCACCGTTCACCGGCGCGGACGCAGCTTCGCCAGCGGCAAATGACGACATGGCTGGCAGGGCCAGAAAAGCGGCCAGCAGGAAAGTTAGGAACAGCTTCATATCGGATGTTTTAATTGGGTTAGGGCACAAAACTTTGAACTTTCTGATTTTACAATGGCTTGAACACAACTCCGCCGGACGGGTCTTGTCAAAATAGCTTGCTAGATGCCACAGACTGATGGCAGATGCCTTTCTTGCCCGTTTCGTCGTTTTCGCGCACTGGCGCCGCGTGTCACCGAATTCCGACGTACACCAACACCCTCCAGGGACTGTCCGAGTATGACCCCATCCGCCCCCCCATTGTCCCCCTTACCTCCATCAGCCGGGGGCAGCCCGCAAGCCATTGCAGGATCGTCCCTGCCAGATCCAAAAATCGCCATGGGTTGGCTGCACACCGCAAAATTTCTGACCACCGCCCCTGAACTGAAGCACCTGCCGGGCCTGGAGGTCCCCGAAATCGCCTTTGTCGGCCGTTCCAACGCCGGCAAGTCCACCTGCATCAACACCTTGACGCAGCAACACCGGCTGGCCTTTGCCTCCAAAACGCCGGGTCGCACGCAGAGCATCAACCTGTTCACGCTGGGCAAGCAGGGCGTGACAGATGCCGTGCTTGCCGACCTGCCAGGCTACGGCTATGCGGCGGTGCCCAAGGAAGCCAAATACCGCTGGCAACAGGTAATGGGCAACTACCTGCAAACGCGCGGCAACCTCAAGGCAGTGGTACTGCTGTGCGACCCGCGTCTCGGCCTGACGGAACTTGATGAAGTACTGCTCGAAGTGATCCGACCGCGCGTGGTGGATGGGCTCAAGTTTCTGGTGTTGCTGACCAAATCAGACAAACTCAACAAGACCGAAGCAGCCAGGGCGCTGTCGATTGTGCGACTACAGGCGGGCGGCGGAGACGTCAAACTCTTTTCAGCGCTGAAACGCCACGGCGTGGAAGAAGTGGCCCAGCATTTGTGGGACTGGGCGCATCCGGCGGAAAAACCGGCTCGGGATAAAACCGGGATTCCCGGCGAAGGCGAAGAATAAAAAGTGCCTTTGGCCCTTGTGAAATCTTCACATACAGAGACCAAGGCAATAGCCTCATGATAGAAACCAGCTTGCAGACCCTGCCGCACGGCATCACCCTGTCGTGCCGCGCCGCAGGCACCAGGGGGCAGCCAGTACTGATGTTTCTGCACGGTTTCCCGGAAGCGGCCTTTGTCTGGGACGGCATGCTGGGCCACTTCGCAAAACCCGAAAACGGCGGCTATCGCTGCATCGCGCCCAATCTGCGTGGCTTTGAGCGCTCCAGTGCGCCCGCCGACGTTGCCACCTACCGGCCCAAACACCTAGTGCAAGACATCGCAGCGCTGATTGCGCAGGAAGGCGGCCAACTGGCCTGCCTGGTGGCGCATGACTGGGGCGGAGCGGTGGCCTGGAATCTGGCGGCAGCGCAACCAGCCTACATGAATTTCCTGATTCGCCCTGACGCCGAAGCGTTACTGGCCGAAAACGATTTTCGCCGTCTGTGGGAATTCTTTACCCAGATGGGCGCCGTGGATGGCCCGCACCCGTGGCTCACCGAAGCCGTCAAGGTCCAATACCGGGCAGTTTGGGCACAAGGCTTGACCGGCCCCTGCAATTACTACCGGGCCTCACCCTTGCGCCCGCCCCGACCCGGGCCGCCGCACAACGATCCGGCTGCCGCCGCCGTGACGATCCCACGAGAAATGCTGGAAGTGATCCTTCCCACGCTGGTGATCTGGGCTACTGGCGACACCGCCCTGCCCCCTGCGCTGCTGAACGGACTGGATGACTTTGTGCCGCAGATGCTGCTGCGGCGGGTGGAAGGTGCCACGCACTGGATCATGCACGAACAGCCCGAACTGGTGGCGGGCTATCTGCAGCAATTCCTGCGTTGAGTACAAGCCTCATCAAGAAAATGAACCTTGTACCCGTGAGCTCAATACAGCGCGGGCTCGCCCTTGGGCCGGGTCTTGAAGCGCTTGTGGACCCAATAGTACTGAGCTGGCATGGTGGCGATATAGTCCTGCAGGCGGGCGTTCATGAGGGCGGTATCCAGCACTAGGTCTTCGCCCGGAAAATCGTCCCAGGCCGGCAGCACCTGCACCTCGTAGCCGGTCGTGGTGAGGCGCGGTAGTAGCGGCACCACCCTGGCCCGGCCCAGCCGGGCAAAGCGCGACAGCGATGGCACGGTCGCCGTCGCAATGCCATAGAACGGCACAAACACCGAATCCTTAAGCCCAAAATCCATGTCGGGCAGCAAGTACAGCGGCTGCCCTTGGCGCAACGCGGCGACGATAGGTTTGACACCGTCGATCCGCCCAAACAGGCGCAAGTGGCCAAAGCGCTGTCGGCCCCGCAGTATCCATTGATCGGCCAGTTTATTCGACTGGTCGGTATAAATGGTCGTCGATAACCGGGGAACCGTCAGGGCCACGCTCGCCCATGCCGCATCCAGCCCCACAAAATGCGGCAAAAAAATCACGGTCGGTCCAGTGCCAGCCAACTCATGAACAGCACCCGTCAGCCGCACCCGCCGCTGCACCCACTCCTTGGGAGCATGCCACAGCCAGGCGCGATCCAGGAAAGCCTGCGCGAAACAGATGAATGTCTGTTTCGCCAACTGGCGTCGATCGGCCTCGGAACGCTCCGGGAAACACAAGGAAAGATTGGTCTGCACGACCCGTCGGCGCGACTCAACCAGGACATATAAAACCCGACCCAGCGCCGTGCCCAGGGCTCGCGTCCAGGACAGCGGCAAGGTGGCAAGCACCTGCATCATGACGATGCCGCTGCGGGTGATGAAACCGCTGGCAAGTTGATGGAGTGTCTTCAAGGAACTTCCTTGCGAGGGGTTTTGTAGCGCGCGTAAGCCCACAAATACTGCCCCGGCTGGCTCAGCACGATGGCCTCAATTGCTTGGTTGATCAGCGTCACAGCATGCAGCAGGTCAGATTTCCCGTGAGTTTGCAGATCCGCCACCGCAGGCCAGATTTTCAGAACATAGCCGCGTCCGCGCGGCAACCGTTCACAGCTCACGGGCAGCAGCGCCGCCCCGCTTTGCAAGGCAAGCCGGGCCGCCAGGGTCATGGTGTAGGCAGGTCGCCCAAAAAATGGCGCCCAAAGCCCCAGGCCCTGCGGCGGCACCTGATCCGTGAGCATGGCCACCGCCTGATTGGCCTTGAGGGTCTTGTGCATCAGGCGAATGCCGCTGAGACTGGCCGGCAGGACGGTGAGCTTGGGCCGGTCACGGGCCATCCGCTCGAATTGCGCCAGCCAGGCCTTGCGGGCTGGCCGGTAAATGGCGATGATGGGGCCATACAACTCGGCCAGCGCCTGCGGCCCGAGCTCAAAGCTGCCGCAGTGGGGGCCGAAAAAAATCACCCCACGGCCCTGCGCAAACGCCTCGGCCACATGCGGCTGGCCTTCAACCCGGACACCGGCCAGACACGACTGCGAGGCAGGCCGCAGCCACAGCTTGGGCAATTCGGCCACAAACCGCCCGGCCTCGGCGATAGCCGGCCGGGCCACCTCAAAGAGCAGACTGGCCTGCGCCACATTCGCCCGAAACTGCGCCCGGTAGCCCGGGCTCAAGGCCCAGACCAGCCAGCCGAGCGCGCCGCCCAGCCTATGCAGCGCGACCAGCGGCAACAGCGCAAAAACCCGAAATAGCAGGCGAACAAACCAAAGCATGGGTGCAGGGTGGATATTAAAAACTGCGGTAGGCAGAAAAAAAACAGCGCGATATAATTATTAATGTCGCCGAGTTATTGAACAACTTGCAGGGCGACATTAAACCAAACTGCTAAAGCGTTCGCCGAAGCACCCCAAACGGCAACGCGCCGACTAACCACATGGAGTGTACGCAATGGCGAACGATTTTCTCTTTACATCCGAATCCGTCTCCGAGGGCCATCCCGACAAGGTGGCTGACCAGATTTCCGATGCCGTCCTCGACGCGGTCTTCAAGCAGGATCCACGCTCGCGCGTTGCCGCCGAGACGCTGACCAACACCGGCCTGGTGGTGCTGGCTGGCGAAATCACGACGAATGCGCACGTCGATTACATCCAGATCGCGCGCGACACCCTCAAGCGCATCGGCTATGACAACACCGAGTTCGGTATTGACTACAAGGGCTGCGCCGTGCTGGTGGCCTATGACAAGCAAAGCAACGACATTGCCCAAGGCGTGAATCACGCATCGGACGACCACCTCAACACCGGTGCCGGCGACCAGGGCCTGATGTTTGGCTATGCCTGCGACGAAACGCCCGAGTTGATGCCCGCGCCGATTTATTACGCGCACCGGCTGGTCGAGCGCCAGGCCCAGTTGCGCAAGGACGGGCGACTGCCCTTCCTGCGACCCGACGCCAAGAGCCAGGTGACCATGCGCTATGTGGATGGAAAACCGCACTCCATCGACACGGTGGTGCTCTCGACCCAGCACAGCCCCGACCAGAGCGAAACCCCGACCAAAATGAAAGCCTCGTTCGTTGAGGCCATCATTGAAGAAATCATCAAGCCGGTGCTGCCGAAGGAGTGGCTGAAAGATACCAAATACCTGATCAACCCGACCGGACGCTTTGTGATCGGCGGACCGCAAGGCGACTGCGGCCTGACCGGCCGCAAAATCATTGTCGATACTTACGGCGGAGCCTGCCCCCACGGCGGCGGCGCCTTCAGCGGCAAGGACCCCAGCAAGGTGGACCGTTCCGCTGCCTACGCCGCACGCTATGTCGCCAAAAACATCGTCGCCGCCGGCTTGGCCCGGCAGTGCCAGATTCAGGTGGCTTATGCCATTGGCGTGGCCCGGCCGATGAACGTGACGATCTATACCGAAGGCACCGGCGTGATCCCTGACGAAAAACTCTCGGCGTTGGTTAACGAACATTTTGACCTGCGCCCAAAGGGCATCATCCAGATGCTGGACTTACTGCGGCCCATCTACGAAAAAACTGCGGCTTACGGTCACTTTGGCCGCGACGAGCCCGAGTTTTCGTGGGAGCGGACGGATCGGGCAGCGCTGCTGCGCAGCGCTGCCGGCTTGTAATTCAGGGTGTGATGACCACCAGCACGCTGCAAGGCGCGTGTTCGATCAAACTGCTTGACACCGAACCGCGCCACCAACGGGCAGCCCAGCTGTCCAGGTGCTTGTGGCCCACCACCACCAGATCAGCCTCGGCCTTGCGGGCGTACTGGGTGATTTCATCAACGGTTTCACCGACCAGCACTTCACCACGGGCCTGATAACCAGCTTCCGCGAGCCGACGCAAGCCCTCGTCAAGGGTCGCCTGGTACTTGAGTTTTTCATCCTCCATCAGGTCTGGGCTATATACGCCACTTTCAACTCCGATCATGCCCATGTAAAGCGGCATGACAGCGACAAGAAACAGGGTTGCCTGACTCCACTGCGCAATGTCGCGGCAATCTAACAGGGCTTTCTGCCCAGCCTCCGAGCCGTTGTAAGCCAGCAAAATGCGTTTGTACATGATCAATCTCCGAAACGAGGATAGACACTTTATGACACAGGTTCAGCATAAACCCTGCATCGGCACGGCGCAACTGACGCCACGTATTGTGCGCTGCGATCGCTGCAATTGATATTTCAGGAAATTTGAGCCTGCTTGCGATCCATGACTTGAAAACGCCACCAAACGCCCTTATGATTAGCACTCGATGATATTGAGTGCTAACAAGCTATCTTCATCATCACAAGTTAATGAGCACCAACTTATCGGGTTGGTGCTTTTTGATTCCCAAACCATTGTTTTCAAACAAGGAGCTCTCATGAAACTTCGTCCCCTGCACGACCGCGTGATCGTCAAACGCGTCGAAAACGAAACCAAAACTGCCTCTGGCATTGTCATTCCTGACAGTGCCGCCGAAAAGCCTGATCAAGGTGAAGTGCTGGCCGTTGGCCCAGGTAAAAAGAATGACAAGGGCGAGCTCAGCCCGATGGCCGTCAAGGTCGGCGACCGCGTCCTGTTCGGCAAATACAGCGGCCAGACCGTCAAGGTCGATGGCGACGAACTGCTTGTCATGAAGGAAGACGACCTGTTTGCGGTCGTTGAGAAATAAGTTTCTCAACTTTCATACATCATCAATCAACTGAATCTGGAGAATTAATCATGGCAGCAAAAGACGTCATTTTCGGCGGTGAAGCCCGCGCACGCATGGTCGAGGGTGTCAACATCCTGGCCAACGCCGTTAAGGTCACCCTCGGCCCCAAAGGCCGCAACGTGGTACTTGAGCGCTCATTCGGCGCCCCCACCGTGACCAAGGACGGCGTGTCCGTCGCCAAAGAAATCGAGCTCAAGGACAAACTGCAGAACATGGGTGCGCAGATGGTCAAGGAAGTAGCTTCCAAGACCAGCGACCTGGCTGGTGACGGCACCACCACCGCCACCGTACTGGCCCAAGCCATCGTGCGCGAAGGCATGAAATACGTGGCGGCCGGCATGAACCCGATGGATCTGAAGCGCGGCATCGACAAGGCAGTGACGGCCCTGGTCGCCGAACTGAAGAAGGCATCCAAAGCCACCACCACCTCCAAGGAAATCGCGCAAGTCGGCTCCATTTCAGCCAACAGCGACGAAACCATTGGCAAGATCATTGCCGATGCCATGGACAAGGTCGGCAAGGAAGGCGTGATCACCGTCGAAGACGGCAAGTCGCTGGAAAGCGAACTTGACGTGGTTGAAGGCATGCAGTTTGACCGCGGCTATCTCTCCCCTTACTTCATCAACAACCCTGAAAAGCAGTCCGCCCTGCTCGACGACCCGTTTGTGCTGCTCTACGACAAGAAGATCAGCAACATCCGTGATCTGCTGCCCACCCTGGAGCAAGTCGCCAAGGCCGGCCGTCCGCTCTTGATCATTGCCGAAGAAGTTGAAGGCGAAGCGCTGGCAACTTTGGTCGTGAACACCCTGCGCGGCATCCTGAAAGTGGTGGCGGTCAAGGCCCCCGGTTTCGGCGACCGTCGCAAGGCCATGCTGGAAGACATTGCCGTGCTGACCGGCGGCAAAGTGATTGCCGAAGAAGTCGGCATGTCGCTTGAAAAAGTAACGCTGGCTGACCTCGGTCAGGCCAAGCGCATTGAGGTGGGCAAGGAAAACACCACAATCATCGACGGTGCCGGTGCCTCTGGTGATATTGAAGCACGCGTCAAGCAGGTGCGTGTCCAGATCGAGGAAGCCACCAGCGACTACGACCGTGAAAAACTGCAGGAACGCGTGGCCAAGCTGGCCGGCGGTGTTGCCGTGATCAAGGTCGGCGCTGCCACCGAAGTCGAAATGAAGGAAAAGAAAGCCCGCGTCGAAGACGCCCTGCACGCTACCCGCGCTGCAGTGGAAGAAGGCATTGTGGCCGGTGGCGGCGTAGCGCTGCTGCGTGCCAAGCAGGCCGCTGGCAAAATCAAAGGTGACAATGCTGACCAGGATGCCGGCATCAAGCTGGTGCTGCGCGCCATCGAAGCGCCTCTGCGCGAGATTGTGTACAACGCAGGCGGCGAAGCTTCTGTGGTGGTGAACGCCGTGATGGCTGGCAAGGGCAACTACGGCTTCAACGCTGCCAATGACACCTACGGCGACATGATCGAAATGGGTATTCTGGACCCTACGAAAGTGACCCGCACGGCCCTGCAAAACGCAGCCTCCGTGGCCTCGCTGATGCTCACAACCGAAGCCATGGTGGCCGAGTCTCCAAAAGACGAATCACCAGCTGGCGGCGGCATGGGTGGTGGCATGGGCGGCATGGGTGGCATGGGCGACATGGGCATGTAAGAAAAATGGATCCAGGCACGGATTTTCCGGAGGGAAATCGGGCCACCTGACTCCATATTTTTCTCATCAAAAAACCCGCAAGGCGCAAACCTTGCGGGTTTTTTTCATGGGCATGTCATAGTCAGCGCAATGAGGCCAATGACCGTGAGCTTAATTTTCATAAGACATGGTTTGTGCTGGCGCTCCAGCCCGTAGCGCCTGGACTATCACCCGGGCATATCCATTGAGTTTTTGGGTATCAGCGACTACCTAGTGGTAATTTCCAATTCAGGCCGCACGCACGACCTGATGGCGCCTGCAACACCGTCCGTAAAAACGGTGCCCACCATCATTGGCATCACGGCCACCGGCTCACAGCGGCCACGCCTGAAGAGAATGTTAGCTATTCTCCGTCCCACCGAGGGACAAGGGACTCATGCCCGAGGCCTCAGGAAAGCGGCAAAGCCCGTTCCACGATGCCGGCAAACAGCGCCGCACCCAGCGGCAGCACCTGATCGTTGAAGTCGTAGCAGCTGTTGTGCAGGAAGTGGCTGCCCACGCCGCCCACACTGCCACCCTTGCCGTCAGGCAGTTGCTCGCCTTGGCCAAGGCGGAGATAGGCGCCTGGCTTGACCTTGAGCATGAAAGAGAAATCTTCCGCGCCCATGCTGGGCTCCAGGTTATGCTCGACGTTTCCCGGGCCCACGAGTTGGTCAGCAACCGCTGCCGCCAGTGCAGACTCGGCCGGTGAGTTGATGGTCGCCGGGTACAGGCGTTCGTATTTGACCGTAGCGGTCGCGCCAAAACCCTGCGCCACCGCTGTGCAAAGCTCATGCAAACGCCGCTCGATCAGGTTTTGTATTTCGGGCTTGAAGGTGCGCACGGTGCCTACCAGGGTGGCACTGCCGGGCACCACGCTCATGGCACCCATGTCACCGGCCTGCATGGCGCACAAACTGACCACGGCGTTGTCCATGGCTTTCACGTTACGCGAAACAATGCTCTGCACTGCCGTAATGATGTGAGCAGCCACCAGCACCGGATCCACCGTGAGATAGGCATGCGCACCGTGGCCGCCCTTGCCCGTGATCTCGATCGTGATGCGGTCGGCCGCCGCCATCATGGGCCCGGGGTTGATGCCTATGGTGCCAGGCCGCATGGCGGGCCAGTTGTGCATGGCGTAAATCGCCTGCACCGGAAAGCGCTCAAACAGTCCCTCCCTGATCATGGCGTCGGCGCCGCCACGCCCCTCTTCCGCAGGCTGGAACACCAACACGGCATCACCGGCAAAGCGGCGGGTTTCGGCCAAGTAACGCGCTGCGCCCACCAGCATGGTAGTGTGGCCGTCGTGACCGCAACCGTGCATCAACCCGGTCTTGGAGGATTTCCAGACAAACTCGTTGTGCTCGGTCATGGGCAGCGCATCCATGTCAGCGCGCAAGCCCACCATGGGCCGCAGTTCAGAAGTCAAGGCGGACTTGAAGCCCGTACCGGTTTGCTGGCCCCTGATGACGGCAACCACGCCGGTTTTTCCGATGCCCGTGTGCACCTCATCCGCCCCACACAATTTGAGCGCATGGGCCACCCGGCTGGAGGTGTAAACCTCTTCAAAGCCAAGTTCCGGGTGCGCATGCAAGTCTCGCCGAAACGCCGTCAGCTCCAGATGAAACCGTGTAATCTGGGCAAAGGCGCGGCCATTGGCCAGCAATTGACCCGCCCGGGTAAAGCCACCAGAAAGCGGCTGCAGGGTATCTTCATCAATAGTAGGGTGCCTCATTTTTTCCTTGTTGAGGGCTCAATTTGCATTAGAGGAAATTGGAATCTGACCCTCCTATTTTCCCCTGAAAATGACGACCAGGGTACGGCTTTGTATGAAGAGGTAACTCGGTTTTATGGAAAACCTAGTGCAATCAAACCAAAACCCGAAAATACCGGATGAAAATTAAAATTTGACCGCCCCGATTTTTCCAGTTTTTGCATAAAAAAAAACCGCCAGCTTGTGGGCTGGCGGTTTTTATGAACCAATGGCGGCTGGCCTAGGCCAGCGTGCCATTAGAAGTTGTGGCGAACACCGAGAGTGTAGCCGTTGATGTTTTGGTTGGTGTTAGTGCCAACAACCATTGGGTTAGTAGCAGTAATTTTGCCCTTGCCATCACGCAAGAAGGCAGCGTACAGGAAAGTGCGCTTGGACAGGGGGTACTTGGCTTCCAACAGGAAGTCGGTATCGCTGTATTCGGTATCCCGTGCGATGTCAGCAGTCAGAATAACAGGGCCGGTGGTGGCGCTGGCACCCAGGGTGTAGCCCCTGTTGAGGATATTGCCAGCATTGTCTTTGTACCTGTTATAGCTGGCAGCAACCGCGACCATACCAAAGGTGTACTTGCCGCCCAACACAGCGCCGACGTTGCCATCCTGAACCTTGTTGTAGGCGAGAGAAGCAACGATCGGACCGTTGGCATAGGTGGCAGCCAGGTCATATTTGCCTGCAGGTTGGCCTGCATTGTTGAGAGTAGTCCCATTGCCCTTCGCAATATTGCTGGCGGAGAACGAGAAACCGCCGAAGTTGGGCGAGTTGTACATCATCACATTGCTGTCACGTGGACCAGCGCCATTGAAACCGAACTGGTTGCCCACCACGCCATAGTTGGCGGTGCCAGTCAGTTCCCACGAAGCAATGCTGTAGAACGAGGTCGTGAGCGTGCGACCGAGACGAACTTCACCGAAATTGCCCATCAAGGACACGTTGGCAGCGCGGGCAAACAGGGTACCGCCGCTGGTATTGCCAGCACCGGTGCCCAGAACCAAGCCACCTTCAAAGTTGAAACCAGCTTTCAGGCCGCCGCCCAAGTCTTCAACGCCACGGAAACCGAAACGCGAGTTGCCATTGTTGAGAACGTTGGACGCTGTCTCTTATACNNCATTGTTGAGAACGTTGGACGAGATCAGTTGATATTTGTCGTTCGACAGGCCCTCGCCGGGGTTGTTGACCGCGCCAATAGCCGCGTCAGCCACGCCGTACAGGGTGACGGAAGACTGGGCAGAGGCGGCAGTTACGGCTGCGAGTGCAGCCAGAGCAATCAGGGATTTTTTCATTGAGAGTTTCTCCAAGGTTAAACATAGGGCTCCAGGATTTTGGATCCCCGGGCCAACCTCCATTTAGGAAGTTGTATCTATTGCAACAGAGCCAACGCGCTTAGGCAAAGGAATTAGCGCCAAAAATGTATTTTTGTTGTCCCAACGCAACAACCTTCAGCCACCTGTGGAAGGTACACCACAAACCATGTCCAAGTCATCCGAATCATCACCCCTTGCCTACTGTGGTCTTCTGCTTTTCCAGCCCTCCGCTGCCCGAGCGCCACCATGACCGATGGAAGTTTGAGGTTTGCCAGGTAACGGTAAATCGCGGCGTCATCAAACTTGCCTGCGCCGATCAGTATGACTATTTTTGCGCCGTCATGTTTGGATAAGTCGCTTAGCGTTGGCAATCGACATCAGCATGCCAACGGCGAGCCCCAGCGTCACCATGGCGGTGCCGCCATAGCTGATGAAGGGCAGCGGCACCCCTACCACGGGCAAAATGCCGCTGACCATCGCCATGTTGACAAAGGCGTAGGTGAAAAAAATCATGGTCAGTGCACCGGCCAGCAGGCGTGAAAACAGCGTGGGAGCTTGCAGCGCAATGGCCAGTCCGCGCAAAATCAGAAAGATAAACCCGGCAATCAGCAGCAGATTACCCACCAGGCCAAACTCCTCGGAGTAAGCCGCAAAAATGAAATCCGTGGTGCGCTCGGGAATGAACTCCAGGTGCGTCTGCGTGCCGGCCATGAAGCCTTTGCCGAACACGCCACCCGAGCCAATCGCAATCACGCTCTGAATGATGTGAAAGCCCTTGCCCAACGGGTCGCGCGAGGGGTCGAGCAGGGTGCAGATGCGCTGCTGCTGGTAGTCATGCAACACCGGCCAGCGTACCCCGTCAGCGCACAGTTGCGGCTCAAACCAGACCACCAGAAAGACGCCGATCAAACCCAGCAGCAGCGGCGGTGCAATCAGCTTCCAACTCAGGCCGGCAAAGAAAATCACCGCCACGCCAGCGGTCAGCACCAGCAACGCGGTGCCCAGGTCGGGTTGCTTCATGATGAGACCGACGGGGATCACCAGCAGCACACCGGCGGCCAGAAAATCGAGCGGACGCAACTGGCCTTCGCGTTTCTGGAACCACCAGGCCAACATCAGCGGCATCGCAATTTTCAGGATTTCAGCGGGCTGGATCACTATCCCGACATTGAGCCAGCGCTGCGCGCCCTTTTTGCTCACGCCAAAAAGGGCAACCGCCACCAGCAGCGTCACGCCCACAAGATAAAGCGGGACAGCAAAGGCCATCAGCCGGTGTGGCGGCACCTGCGCCACCACAAACATGATGGCACCGGCAATCAGCATGTTGCGGCCATGGTCCGCAAAGCGGCTACCCTGATCATGGCCCGACGAATACATGATCAGCATTCCGGCGCAGGCCAGCAGAAACACGGCAAACGCCAGCAGCCCGTCAAAGCCCTGCAGCAGGGGAAGGGTGCGCCGGTAAAGGGAAGGTTTATCGAAAACGGCAGCCATGCGCCAATTATCGGTCAGCCGGATGCTGACGAACCGTCGGTCGCGCCTGGCTGCGTCTAACATGGTGCCATGCCTACCTCCCACCTGCTCTACCTCCACGGTTTCCGATCCTCGCCGCAGTCGATCAAGGCGCGCAAGGTCGCCGCCAAGGTGCGGGCGCAGCACCCGCGCGTCACCTGGTGGTGCCCGCAACTGCCAGCATCGCCGCGCGTGGCGATGGCGCAGGTCATGCAGGGCATCGCTGACTGGCCGCGTGACACGATGGCGGTAGTCGGCTCGTCGCTGGGCGGGTTTTATGCCACCTGGGTGGCGCAGCAAACCGGCTGCCCGGCCGTGCTGCTGAACCCGGCGATTGATCCGGCGCGCGATCTGGCGCAATACATCGGCGAGCAAACCGGCTGGCACAACCCGGACGATCATTTTTTCTTCAAGCCGGAGTTTATTGAAGAGTTGCGCGCGCTTGACGCGGGAGCGTTGCGCCGGCCGCAGCGTTATTTCGCGCTGATCGCCAAGGGTGACGAGGTGCTCGACTGGCGCGAAATGGCGGGCCGCTACGCCGGCGCGCACATCAAGCTGCTGGAGGGCGGCGACCACGCGTTGAGCGACTTTGACGAGCACATCGACGAGGTGCTGACTTTTCTGGGATTTCTTGGGGGCAGAGCCCAAGTTTTTTCAGCCAAAGGCTAACCCTTCGGATGCGCCGCATGGCATCGCAGAAAAACTGGTGTCTGCCCCCAACAAATCCGCGCGTGGGACAATTCGCCCCATGTTTGTATTGTTTGAAGAAACCGGCAAGTTTTTGGCCGGACGGATATTGTCGGAAACCGATGCATCGCTGCAGGTTGAACTCGACTCGGGCAAGCGCGTCAAGGTCAAAACCGCCAATGCGCTGCTGAAGTTTGAAAAACCTGCGCCCGCCGAACTGGTGGCCGCGGGACAACGTTTGAGCGAGGACATCGAGCTGGAACTGGCCTGGGAATTTGCCAGCGACGACGAGTTCGGTTTTGCCGATCTGGCGCGTGACTATTTCAGCTCCGACGCTTCCAGGCCCGCTTCGGTTGAGCAGCAAGCTGCCGCCTTGTTCCGTCTGTATCAGGCCCCGCATTATTTTCGCCGGGCCGGCAAGGGCCGCTTCAAAAAAGCCCCGGCGGAAATACTTCAGCAGGCCCTGGCCGCCATCGAGAAAAAACAGCAGGTCGCCGCACAAATCACTGCCTGGGCCGAAGCGCTGGGCCAGGGCCAGTGTCCGGAAGCGGTGCGCGAACAGCTTTACAAAATCCTGTTCAAGCCCGACAAAAACAGCGCTGAATACAAGGCCGTGGTCGAAGCCTCGCGCGGCACCCACATGGCCCCGCTGGACTTGCTGCAAAAAGCCGGCGCCATTGCATCGCCCTATCAATTCCATTGGAAGCGCTTCCTGTTTGAAAATTTCCCCAAAGGCACGGCCTTTCCGGCATTGCAGGCACCCGAGGTGACAGACCAGTTGCCGCTGGCCGATGTGAGGGCGTTTTCCATTGATGATTCCGCCACCACCGAGATTGACGACGCCTTGTCGGTGCAGGGTCTGGGCAGCGGCATGGTCACGCTCGGCATTCATATCGCCGCGCCCGGCCTGGCCGTGCAGCCCGGCAGCCCGATTGACGCGGTCGGGCGGTCACGCCTGTCCACCGTTTATATGCCGGGCTACAAGCTGACCATGCTGCCCGACGAGATTGTGAAAAGCTACACCCTGCAGGAAGGCCGCAACTGCCCCGCCCTGTCGCTCTATCTCACGCTGGACGAAGCCACGCTGGAGATCACCAGCAGCAGCACCCGGCTGGAACAGGTGCCGATCGCCAGCAACCTGCGCCACGACGCGCTGGACAACACCTTCACCGAAGCCTTTTTTGAAGCCGCCCAGGTCAGCCCTCCAACCGGCGTGCAGTGGGGCGTGGAGCTGACCTTTTTGCACCGGCTGGCCAGACATCTCAAGGCCCAGCGCGAAGTGGTACGCGGCAAGCCCGAGAATTTCAACCGGCCCGACTACAACTTCAAACTCGACAACCCGTCGGGCCAGGAACCGCAAGGCGACGAGGCGGTCAGCATCAGCACGCGCCAGCGCGGCGCGCCGCTGGATTTGATCGTCGCCGAAGCCATGATTCTGGCCAACAGCACCTGGGGCCAATGGCTGGCCGAGCATGGCGTACCGGGCATTTACCGCAGCCAGGCGAGCCTGGCGCCCGGCGTGAAGGTGCGCATGGGCACCAAGGCGCTGCCACACGCCGGCATCGGCGTGAAAAGCTACGTCTGGAGCACCTCGCCGCTGCGCCGCTATACCGATCTGGTCAATCAATGGCAAATCATCGCGTGCGTGCGGCATGGCCGCAGTGCCGCGCTGGTCGCGCCCTTCAAACCAAAGGATGCTGAACTCTTTTCCATCATTTCCGGTTTTGACGCCGCCTACAGTGCCTACAACGGTTTTCAGGCCGGCATTGAGCGCTACTGGACGCTTAAATATCTGCAGCAAAACGGCATCACCGAGCTGAGCGCCACCGCCTTCAAGGACAACCTGGTGCGCGCCGATGAGCTGCCGCTGGTCTTGCCTGCGATGGGCGCGCAGGGCTTGCCGCGTGGCACCAAGGTGCGTGTCAAGCTGGGCGCGATTGACGAGATCACGCTGGACCTCTCAGGCACGGTCACTGAGCGGCTCGATGCGGAGGCTGATGCATCCACGCCAACCACGGATGAAGACGACGGCGAGGCCGACATGGCCGCCGGTCCGATCTCGATCGCGGTCGATGTCGATGAGCCCGCGGCGGATGCGGCGGACCCGCTTGCAGCCGCGGCCTGAGCCGCTGATCCGGCCACAAATACCCCGATAATCCAGCGCTGTGAAGTCACTCAGCACACTGCAAATTGCCCTGGGCGTCTCGATTGCCTTTCATGCCGTGCTGTTGACCGTGCGTTTTGTCGATCCGGAGCGCTTTAACCGCGTGTTCCAGGACACGCCGCTGGAGGTGATTCTGGTCAACGCCAAATCCAGTGAAAAACCAGACTTTGCCAAAGCCATCGCGCAGGCCTCGCTGGCTGGCGGCGGCGAACTCGAAAAAGGCCGCGCAACCTCACCGCTGCCGCCCTCGGCCCTGATGGCGCTGGGCGACGCCGCGGAGGACGCGCAACGCCAGGTCGATTCGCTACAGCAGCAGCAAACCCAGTTGCTGGCCCGCCTGAAAAAACAGCTCGCCACCATGCCGCCCCCGGACATGAGGCAGCCCACCCGTAACACCGCGCAAGCCGAACGCGAGGAAAAGCGCAGGCAGCTCATCAAATTGCTGGCCGCAATTGAAAAACGCATCAATGAAGAAAATGCACGGCCCAAAAAACGCTACATCAGCCCGGCCACGCGCGAAGAGGTCTATGCCGTGTACTACGACAAGCTGCGCCACAAGATCGAGGACAAGGGCACGGTGAATTTTCCCGAGCAGGCGGGCAGAAAACTGTACGGCGAGCTGACCATGATCGTGACGGTCAATTTTGATGGCCGCGTGCAGGAAACCGAAGTGGTTCAGACCTCGGGTAACCTGACGCTGGACCGGCGGGCGCAAAGCATCGTCCGCGGCACCGCCCCTTTCGACCGCTTCAACGATGCCATGCGCCGCAAGGCTGACCAGATTGTGGTGGTATCGCGCTTCAAGTTTACGCGCGAAGATACCCTGGAGACCCGACTCACCGAACGCTGAGCCTTTATCCGCATGAATTTCCACACACATCAGGCATGAACACGAACCTCATGGACCGGTATTACGTACTGGGCAATCCGATTGAACACAGCCAGTCGCCGCTGATCCATGCGCGCTTTGCTGCTTTAACAGGACAGACACTGCAGTACGAGCGCCTGCTCACGCCGCTGGGCGGCTTTGCGGCGACGCTGGCGCAACTGGTGCAAAGCGGCGCGCGCGGCTGCAACGTCACGGTTCCTTTCAAGTTCGAGGCTTTTCGGGCGGCCAACACGCAGACCGAAAGGGCACAACTGGCACAGGCCGCCAACACCCTTGTGCTTGACAGCGGTGCCGTCCACGCCGATAACACCGACGGTGTGGGGCTGGTCAATGACATCCAGAACAACGCGGGCGTGTCGCTGGCCGGGCGCAATCTGCTGCTCATTGGCGCGGGCGGTGCGGGCGCCGGCGTGTTGGGCCCTTTGCTGGCAGTGCAGCCGCGTCGGCTGGTGCTGGTCAATCGCACCCGAGTCACCGCCGAGGCACTGGTGGCGCGCCACAGGGAACACCCTTCATTGCACAGTGTGCTACAAAAAACAGAACTACTAGCACAGGATTTGAAAAGTCTCGATGACTCTTTTGATGTCGTTATCAATGCCAGCGCGAGCAGCCTGGCGGGCGCTGACGTGCCCATTGAGGGCCGTGTTTTAAAGCCCGGCGCGCTAGCTTACGACATGATGTACGGCCCCGCCGCAGCGGCGTTCATGACCTGGGCTCGTGAAAACGGCGCAACGCCGCGTGACGGCCTGGGAATGCTGGTGGAACAGGCCGCTGAAGCGTTTGCCTTGTGGCGCGGTGTGCGCCCGCCTTCCGCGCAAGTGTTGCAGGAACTGCGGGCGCGGTTGGTATGAAAACAATTCAGCCATGAAAGTGTTTTTAAGACTTCTGGGTCTGGTGCTGCTGGCCGGGTTGTCCCTGCAGCTTTATTTTGTGGCGCGCGTCGCCACCATGGCCGTGCTCAACCCGCAGTCCACCGCCTTTCAGCGCTCCGAGGCCTACCTGATTGCCAGGCACACTGGCTCGCTGAAGTGGCATCAGCAATGGGTGCCCTACTCGGGGTTATCGGACCACCTGAAACGCGCCGTCATTGCCTCGGAAGATGCCGGTTTTGTCGAGCACGACGGCGTGGACGTGGAAGCCCTTGAAAAAGCCTGGGAGAAAAATGCCCAAGCCGAGCAACGCGCAGAGAAATCAGCCAGCCGCGCCTCTACCAAGCCAGCCGCGTCGCGCGTTAAACCGCCAAAAATTGTTGGCGGCTCCACCATCACGCAGCAACTGGCCAAAAACCTGTTTCTCTCTGGCGAACGCACCCTGTTGCGCAAAGGCCAGGAACTGGTGCTCACGGTGCTGCTCGAAACCCTGCTCGGCAAGCAGCGTATTCTGGAGATTTACCTCAACAGCGTGGAGTGGGGCGAAGGCATTTTTGGCGCGGAAGCCGCCGCCCAGCACTACTACCACAAGGCCGCCGCCAAATTGACCGCCTACGAGGCCGCCCGCCTGGCCGTGATGCTGCCGCGGCCCAGGTATTTTGAAACCCGCCTCAATTCGGGTTACCTCGCTTCGCGCGCCAACACCATCACTGCGCGCATGGGCGACGTGGAACTTCCTTGAACCTCGAGTGACAGCTCCTGAATTTATAGCCCATGCGAATCCTCGGAATTGATCCTGGTTTGCAAATCGCCGGTTTTGGCGTGATCGATGTAGACGGTCCGCAGCTGCACTATGTGGCCAGCGGCACTATCAAGACCACGCACCTGGAACGCAGTGACCTGCCGGCGCGCCTGAAGGTGCTGTTTGATGGTGTGCGCGAGGTGGTGCAGCGCTACCAGCCCGATGTGGCCGCGGTGGAGATTGTCTTTGTCAATGTCAACCCGCAGGCCACGCTGCTGCTGGGCCAGGCGCGCGGGGCCTGCGTGACGGGGCTGGTTTGCGGCGACCTGCCAGTTGCTGAATACACCGCGCTGCAAATGAAAAAGGCCGTGGCGGGCTATGGCAAGGCGGGCAAGGCCGAGGTGCAGCAGATGGTGATGCGCTTGCTCAAGCTGCCAGCACTGCCTGGCAAGGACGCCGCCGATGCCCTGGGCCTGGCCATTACCCACGCCCATGTAGGCACCGCCATGGCGCGGCTGGCCCAAGCTGCCGGCGTGGGCGGCCACAGTGGCGGGAGCTACCGGTCCGGGCGGAGCCGGTAACATCCTGGAGCGGATGCGCGTCTACCGGAGATACAGTGGCAGAGTGGCAAAGCCGCTGCCGGGATATACCGCGTTGGTCGGCGGCTTGTCCGCAATCATCTGGAAACTGGTTGTGCGCTCAAGCAGTTCCTCCATGACTACGCGCATTTCCATGCGGGCCAGCGCAGCGCCCGGACAGACGTGGATTCCCGCACCGTAAAGCAGGTTTACAGCCGGATTGCGATCCAGCCGAAATACGTCAGGGTCTGCAAAGACGCGACCATCACGGTTGGCGGCGATCCAGTTCAGCGAGATCCGCTCGCCGGCGTCCAGCGTGCGGCCGCCGATGCTCACCGGGCAGGTCGTGATGCGCCGGTTGGTCACCAGCGGCCCGTGAATCCGGAGGATTTCGTCGATTGCGGCGGGCAACAATGACGGCTGCGCGCGCAACTGCTGCTGCAGATCGACGTGTCCCGAGATGTGGTGCACCAGTATTCCCACCGACGTCGAGATGGTGCCGACCTCGCCGACAGTCCAGTTGCGCAGGATGCTGGCAATCACGTCGTCGCGCAAGGGTTGACCCGCCAGCCTCTCCTGCAGCAAGCTGGCGATGATGTCGTCGCAAGCCGGTGCACCACTGACGCGCCGACTCCGCAGCAAACCGTCCACAAACCCCTCGAACTCGGCCGCGATCTGCGCCATCGCCGCCCGGTCCTGGGCAAGGGTGGCCGCGCGATTGTTCTGCGTCCAGCGACGCAACAACTCATGCATTTCTGGCGGCCAGCCGAGAAAGGCGCACTGAACCCGCACGGCGAACGACTCGGCAAACGCGCTGATGAACTCAACCTCATTACGCCTCGATACCGACCGGACCAGACTGGTGGCAATGTCACGGCATTGCGGCTCGAACGCATCCATTCGTTTCGGTCCGAAATAGCCTTCAACCAGGCGGCGATACCCGGTGTGCTCGGGCGGGTCCATCCCGTTTGGAACCGAGAGGTGCCTCGATACGGCATTGCTGAAGATGTGGTCATTATTCAGCACGCGAACGACGTCCGCATGCCGAAACAGCGACCAGCCCAAAAAATCACTGTAGGCAAGCGGACCCCGCTCACGCATGGCATCGTAAGCGGCAAGCTGGTCGTTCTGCACCGCGCCGGATGCCGGATCCCAATCCGCTTCAGGCCTGTCATTCATGGTTGCTCCTTGGGGAATTTTGCATCCGGAAATTGGCGGAACAGGCCATCAAGGCTTACCCGACACGCTCCAGAATCAGTACCGCGAAAAATCCGAATGCCGCAATCAGTGTCCACTTCAGGACGGTCAGGCCGAAGCGCCTGAAGCGCACCTGCCCGGTACCGGCGTAAAACATGAACGACACGACAGCGGCCAGCAACAACAGCAAAATGATCCAGCGAAAAAGCAACATGGTCTGACCCCCTGTTGTGCGTGCTACCAGGCACGTGCCAGCGTGGCAAAACCGGCCGGTGCCCGTGTCTCATCTTCAAACGTGACCACTTCCCAGGCTTCCTGGTGCGCGAGCAGCTCGCGCAGCAACCGGTTGTTCATTGCATGGCCGGAACGGAAGGCGCTGTAGGCGGCCAGCAGCGGCCTGCCCAGCAAGTGCAGGTCACCCATGGCGTCGAGAATCTTGTGCTTGACAAACTCGTCCTTGTAGCGCAGGCCCTCGCTATTGAGAACCTTGTAGTCGTCCATGACGATGGCATTGTCGAGCCCGCCACCGAGCGCCAGTCCGCTGGTGCGCATCATCTCCACATCCTTGGTAAAGCCGAAGGTGCGGGCGCGGGCAATGTCGCGGGTATAGGTGCCCGAGCTCATGTCGAACTCCACGCGCTGGCCGGTGGAGTCGACGGCCGGGTGGTCAAAGTCGATCTCGAAACTCAGCTTGTAGCCCTCGTAGGGGTCCAGCCGCGCCCACTTGACGTTGGCACCCTCACCTTCGCGCACTTCAACCGGCCTGATGACCCGGACAAAGCGCTTGGGCGCGGCCTGCAGTTCAATGCCCGCCGATTGCAGCAAAAATACAAACGACGCGGCGGAGCCGTCGAGGATGGGCACCTCTTCGGCCGTGATGTCGATGTACAGGTTGTCCAGCCCCAAACCGGCGCAGGCCGACATCAAATGCTCGACGGTGTGCACCTTGGCATTGCCGCTGGAGATGGTGGATGCCATGCGGGTGTCGGTGACCGCTTGCGCCGAAATGGCAATATCGACGGGCTGCGGCAAATCGATGCGCCTGAACACAATGCCGGTATCGGGCGGTGCCGGCCGCAACGTCAGCTCCACGCGCTGGCCACTGTGCAGCCCCACGCCGACCGCCTTGGTCAGGGATTTAAGGGTTCTTTGGGCCAGCATGACGCCATTTTAGGCGGTGCCAGCGCCGCAAGCATGACCCGGACGATGGAACCCATGGCGCGCACCGTGCGTCAGACAGCGCGGGCCGGGCAGTGGCCCCTGGAGGCGCCGGATTGTGGACAATGGCGCACACTGACGCCGCAACTCAACCCATCCCCCGAAGGAAACCCAAGGCATCACTATGGCAGCAAATCTTGAGGGTCAGCTCGTGGTGGCGATTTCGTCACGCGCGCTGTTTGATTTTGAAGAAGAAAACCGCGTATTTGAAGCCGCTCTGGCGGAAGCAGTGGCACCGGGCGCCAAGCCGGACCGGACTTACATGAAACTGCAACTCGACCGCATTGACACGCCCGCCAAACCCGGCGTAGCGTTTTCGCTGGTCAAAAAACTGCTGGCGTTCAACACCGAAGTCAAACGGGTGGAAGTGGTGATGCTGTCGCGCAATGACCCGGTGTCGGGGCTGCGGGTGTTTCGTTCGGCCAACGCCAACAAGCTGCCGCTGGAACGCGGCGTGTTCACCAAGGGCCGCGCGCCCTACAACTACCTGCGCGCCTTGCAGGCCAATTTATTCCTGTCAGCCAACCCCGAGGACGTGCGGGCGGCACTGGATGCGGGTTTTGCGGCGGCCACCGTGGCCACGCATTCCGTCCACGCCGGAAGCAGCTATCCCAACGAGGTGCGTATCGCGTTCGACGGCGACGCGGTGCTGTTTTCCGATCAGGCCGAGCGCGTGTTCCAGCGCGACGGACTGGAGGCCTTTCAAAAGCATGAGCGTAAACTGGCGGCCAAACCGCTGCCGCCGGGGCCCTTCATGCCCTTGCTCAAGGCGCTGCACCGGCTGCAGCAGGAAGGCACGCCGCAAATGCGCATCCGCACCGCGCTGGTCACCACACGTGGCGCGCAGGCAGCTGATCGCGCCATCCGCACGCTGATGGACTGGAACATCGAGGTGGATGAAGCCTTGTTCCTGGGCGGCCTGGCCAAGGGCGAGTTTCTGCGCGAATTCGAACCCGATTTTTTCTTTGACGACCAGACCAGCCACGTTCATTCTGCCGCCCAGCATGTGCCTGCTGGCCATGTGGCCAGCGGCGTCGCCAACCCACTTCAGCAATGACTAGAACCGGGCCTGCTCCCATGAATCTGCTCTCCCGCATCCGTCTCAAACTCAGCGCCTTCAAACTGTTCACGGCCCGGGCCTGGACGCTGTCGGCACCTTATTTCAAGAGTGAAGACAAATGGAAAGCGCGCGGGCTGCTGCTGGCCATCGTCTTGCTCAACCTGGGTGCCGTGTACATGCTGGTGCTGCTCAATGAGTGGAACCGGGTGTTTTACGACGCACTGCAAAACAAAAATGCGGCAGTGTTCTGGACGCAACTCGGGCGCTTTACCTATCTGGCCTTTGCCTTTATTCTCATCGCGGTTTACCGCTTTTACCTGACGCAGTTGCTGGAGGTGCGCTGGCGTGCCTGGATGACGACGCATTACCTGCGGCGCTGGCTGGCCGACCAGGCGTTTTACCAGCTGGAGCTGGCACGCTTTACCAGCCCGAACCTCGGCAGCGCCAATACCCTGATTGCCGCCAGAACCCCCGACAACCCGGATCAGCGGATTCAGGAGGACATCAACCTGTTTACCAGCTACAGCATTTCGCTGAGCATGGGCTTGCTCAACGCCGTGGTCACGCTGGTGAGTTTTGTCGGTATTTTGTGGACACTGTCGGGCGCGTTTGCCTTCACGCTGGGCGGGACCAGCTACAGCATTCCGGGGTTCATGGTCTGGATGGCGGTGCTGTATTGCGTTGCCGGCAGCGTGATTACCCACTACATCGGCCGACCGCAGATCAGACTCAATTTTTTGCAACAGCGTTACGAAGCCGACTTTCGGCACCACATGGTGCGGGTGCGCGAATACAGTGAATCGATTGCACTGGACCAGGGCGAAGCCGTGGAGCGCATGCACCTCGACACGCGCTTTGCCGCCGTGCTGGCCAACTACCTCAAGCTGATCAAGAAGCAAAAAAATCTGGTGTGGTTCACCAACTTTTTTGGCCAGGCCGCCGTGGTGTTCCCATTTATCGTGGCGGCACCGCGCTTTTTCAGTGGTGCCATCCAGCTCGGCGAGCTGATACAGATTTCATCGGCCTTTGGGCGGGTGCAAGACTCACTGAGCTGGCTGGTTGACAACTACAGCAGCCTGGCCGCGTGGCGCGCCACCACCGACCGGTTGACTAGTTTTGAAGACAATATTGCAGCTGTAGCCCAGGCAAGACAAGCGCAGGCAGAGACTAATTTAGAAGCCAACAGTGAGCACCCGCTGGCCGCCACCGACACGCTGGCTGTCAGCGGCCTGCGCGTGGCGCTGCCGACTGGCGCGACCTTGCTGAGCGATGTTTCATTGCAGGCAGGTCCGGGCCAGAGCGTGCTCGTCAAAGGCCCCTCGGGCAGCGGCAAATCGACGCTATTCCGCGCGCTGGCGGGCATCTGGCCATTTGCCACGGGTCAGACCCACTTGCCAGCCAATGCCATGTTCATTCCGCAGCGCCCCTACTTTCCAGATGGTACGCTTCGCGATGCGCTGGCCTATCCGCAGCCTGCCGCGCAGTACAGCGACGAAGCCCTCGGACTGGCGCTGGCCGACGCGCTGTTGCCGCAACTGATCTGCCGGCTGGGCGACCAGGATGCCTGGAGTCAGAAGCTCTCGGGGGGCGAACAGCAGCGCCTGGCGATTGCCCGGGTGCTGCTGAAAAAGCCCGCCTGGATTTTTGCCGATGAAGCGACCAGCGCGCTGGACGAGGCGGCTGAGAAAACCCTGTATGAAAGACTGCTGGCGCAGGTTCAGCGGGCGCGCGGCACCCTGGTTTCCATCGCCCACCGGCCCGCGGTCGCGGCTTTTCACAATCGGTTATGGGAATTTGAAAAACAGCCGGACGGCTCGCCTGCCTTGTATCAACTTAACGAAAGACGCGAATGATCGCCAGTACACCGTCCGTACCCTACTACGCCGTGATATTCACCTCCCTGCGCACCGACATCGGCCAGGGTTATGGCGACATGGCCGAGCATATGGTTGCACTGGCCGCCAAGCAGCCGGGGTTTCTGGGTGTTGAGTCGGCGCGCGACGGGGTCGGAATTACGGTGAGTTATTGCCAAAGTCGAGCGCGATTACGGTTTTGACAAAGACGCCGCATAGGCCGCAAAACCGCGTGCTCGCAGCGCGCACGCCGGGCACTGCCCGCAGCCATAACCCCAGACGTGCCGATGCTCGCGGTCGCCCAGGTAACAGGTGTGAGTATGCTCAATGATCAGATCCACCAGTGGCTGCCCGCCCAGCGAATGCGCCAGCGCCCAGGTTTCGGCCTTGTCAAGCCACATCAGCGGAGTCTCAATCAGAAAGCGCTTGTCCATGCCCAGCGATAGCGCCAGCTGCATCGCCTTCATGGTGTCGTCGCGGCAGTCGGGGTAGCCGGAAAAATCGGTTTCGCACACGCCCGTCACCAGCACCTGCAAATCGCGCCGGTAGGCCAGGGCAGCGGACAGCGTGAGAAACAACAGGTTGCGCCCCGGCACAAAGGTATTGGGCAGGCCCGAGCTTTCCATCTTGAACGCCACGTCGCGCGTCAGCGAACTTTCGCTGACCTGTCCCAGAACGGCCAGATCAAGCAGGTGATCGTCGCCCAATTTGGTCGCCCAGTGTGGAAAGCGGCCCTTGATTTCGCGCAGCACATTGAGCCGCGCTTGAAGCTCGACCTTGTGACGCTGGCCGTAGTCAAAGGCGATGGTTTCGACGCGCTGGTATCTTGAGAGCGCCAGCGCCAGGCAGGTGGTGGAGTCCTGCCCACCGGAAAACAGGACAAGAGCGGTGTTGTGCACACGCTGAGGTAACACGGAGATTATTGGAATATTCGTCACGGAACAAGTTTAAACCGCTGTACAGCCCGTAAAAATTGTCAAGGTTCAGGCCGCGCTCAAGCCATCCACCGCCTGAAACAGCGCCTGCCGCGCCTGCGCCGCTATTTGCGTTCGCCACTCGTCGGTATCGACGTAAAACGCGTCCATCATTTGCCGCTTGATGGCCGCGTGCAGTTCTGGCGGTGCTTCGGGATGATTGTGCAGCCAGTGGTCACCGCGCAGCGCGGCAATGATGTCGAGGAAGGGCAGCGTGCCGTATTCCATGGCAATGCCGGTGTACTCGGCTTGCGGACACTCGTCGTACAGGGCGCTCCACATCAGTCCGGTCAGCCGGGCCGAGCTGGAGGAGCCGTCATAGAACGAGGTCACGGGCGTGGCACCGCCGCTGCCCCACCAGGCGCGCGCACGCGCCAGTGCCTGCGCGTCGTCCTTGCAGGCAAAGATGCGTTCGCCCACGCCACTGGGGCCGAGCCCGGTGTGCAGGTCGATCCAGGCGATGCGGCGCGCCCGCCGCCCGAAGGTTCGAAGTACTTCGCGCAGCGTGTGGTTGCTCCAGGTTGGCGCGGTGCCTCCGAAGAACAGACCGTCGGCAAATTCGTGCTGCCCCTGCGACACGGCGGCCTGAAAGCGTGCCACGCCCTGGGTTTCGATCCAGGCCGCAATGGCCGCCTGGTTTTCGGCTGGGGGCGGCCACTGGTCGGGCAGCAGCAGGTGGTGAAGTTCACAATAAGCCTGATTGACAGGCAGCGGCTGGCTGAAGTCCTGAAAATTGCGGTTCAGATCGACGTTTTCGTGGGTGGTGCGCCGTACATGCGAAAAGCCATGCGGATTGAGCGCGTGGATGTAGAGCACCGCCACGCCGCCCGCGTGGGCCCTGGCGCGCCATTCGGCATCGCGCGCGGCGAGTACCTGCACGCCGGATCCGCAATAGCCTTCTCCGCCATGGCAAGCGCTGCTGACAATGAATAGCCGCTCAGCGTCGGGGGAGCCGTCCAGTGCCACATCCATCGCCAGCGTTTCGCCGTCACGTCCCTTCAGAGCGTGTTCATAAGTGCGCAATGCCATGTTGGCGGCGTTGGCGGCTTCAAGAAACCTGGCGCGGGCGGCCGCATAGCGGGTTGAAAAGGCGGCGTGCAAATCCATGGCAGCGTCTTCTTGCGGGGTCCGGACTCAGGGCCGGGCCAGTGTGCTTAGCCAGCGCGTGGCCAGTTGCACCCAATAGGTGCCGCCCAGCGGAATCAGCGCGTCATTGAAATCGTAGTTGGGGTTGTGCAGCGTGCAGGGACCGGCGTCGTGGCCCCCGCCTTCGTAATTGGCGCGGTGAGTGCCGTCGCCGTTGGCGATGAAACAGTAGGCGCCCGGTTTGGCCTGCAGCATGAAGGAAAAGTCTTCGGCGCCCATGGTGGGCTCCTGCATCGTCACCTTGTCACAGCCCACAATATCAGTCATCACCTGCCGGGCGAATTCGGCCTCGGACGCGGAATTGACGGTGGGCGGGTAGTTGCGCACGAAATGAAACTCGCACTGCGCGTCAAACGCGGCGCAGGTGTGCTCCGCGATCTGCTTCATGCGGGTCTCAATCAGGTCGAGCACGTCGAGGCTGAAAGTGCGCACCGTGCCCTGCAACTCGCAGAAATCAGGCACCACATTGGTGGCTTCACCGGCGTGGATCATGGTGACCGAGATCACGCCCGCGTCGATCGGCTTCTTGTTGCGGCTGATGATGGTCTGAAATGCCTGCACCATCTGGCAGGCCACCGGCACCGGGTCGATACCGTTGTGGGGCATGGCGGCGTGGCTGCCTTTGCCGCGAATAGTGATCTTGAACTCGTTGCTGGAGGCCATCACCGGCCCCGGACTCACCGCGAAGGTGCCCACGGCCGCACCGGGCCAATTGTGCATGCCGAAGACGGCTTCCATGGGAAACTTCTCGAACAGGCCATCCTTGATCATTTCGCGCGCGCCGCCGCCGCCCTCCTCGGCCGGCTGGAAGATCAGATAGACCGTGCCGTCAAACTCGCGGTGCCTGGCAAAGTACTGCGCGGCGGCCAGCAGCATGGCGATGTGGCCGTCGTGGCCGCAGGCATGCATCTTGCCCGGATGCATGCTGGCGTGGGCAAACCGGTTGAACTCCTGCATCGGCAGCGCGTCCATGTCGGCGCGCAGGCCCACGCCGCGGCCACTTGTTCCACCATCGCGTCCGTGCACGATGCCCACCACGCCAGTGGTGCCCATGCCGCGGTGAATCGGGATGCCCCATTCAGTAAGTTTTTGCGCGACCACGTCAGCCGTGCGTACTTCGTGGAAGCACAGCTCCGGGTGGGCGTGAAGGTCACGACGCACGGCGGCGATATGGGTCGCCTCGGTGAGGATGGAATCGATGATTTTCATGATGCTCTACCTTGGGAAATACTTGTTAACCAGACCGTGCCTGACATACAGGTTACAGGATTACGGCGCTGCTTCATATCCGGCCTTCCTGCACGGCATGACACGCCACGCGCGTGTTGCCCATGTTGATGCTCTCTGGCCGTTCGCTCTTGCAGCGCGCGTTGGCGTGTGGGCAACGCGGGTGGAAGGTGCAGCCATCGGGCGGATTCAAGGCATTGGGCACTTCGCCCGATACCGGTGTGCGGGCGCGACCGGTGTCGTGCATCTTCGGAATCGCATCGAGCAGCATGCGTGTGTACGGATGCCGCGGGTTGGCAAACAGCGTCTGCTTGTCGGCCAGCTCCACCAGCCGGCCCAGGTACATCACGCCGACCTGATCGCTCACATGGCGCACCACCGCCAGATTGTGCGAGATGAACAGGTAGGTCAGGCCCTGCTGGCGCTGCAGGTCTTTCATGATGTTGAGGACCTGCGCCTGCACGCTCACGTCCAGCGCCGAGGTGGGCTCGTCGCAGACCAGAAATTCAGGCGCGGTGGCCAGAGCGCGCGCAATCGAGATGCGCTGGCGCTGGCCGCCCGAGAACTGGTGCGGATACTTCACCATGTCCAGCGGCGACAGCCCCACCGATCTGAGCAGCGCCGCCACCCGGTCCTTCAGCTCTGACTCGTTGTTGATCAGCCCATGCTCCTTGATCGGCTCGCCTACGATGTCTTTCACGATCCAGCGCGGATTGAGGCTGGCGTATGGGTCCTGGAAGATCATCTGGATGCGCCGACGCAGTTGCCGGCCCGCAGGCGTCTTGAAGGCGGCGTGCGCATCCTGGCCATCAAAGGTCAGGCCGCCGCGCGTGGGCTCGTACAACCCCACCAGCAGGCGTGCCACCGTGCTTTTGCCGCAGCCCGACTCACCCACCAGCGCCAGGGTTTTGCCCTTTTGAATCTCGAAACTCACGCCGTCGACGGCATGCAGCATCACTCTGGGCTTGCCCTCGAGTGCCCGGTTGAGCCAGGGGGGCGACACATCGAAGGTTTTGGCCAGGTCGTGAGCCTGAACCAGTGCAGTGGCACTCATGGTCTGCTCCCGTCATGCAGCCAGCAGGCGGCACGCGTGGCGCCGGCATGGATCAAATCAGGGCGTTCGACCTTGCAGCGGTCAAAGGCTTGCGGGCAGCGCGGGTGAAAGGCGCAGCCCTGCGGGATGGCGTTCAGGCGCGGCATGGCACCGTCGATCTGATACAGGTGTTCGCGGTCCACCGTGATGTCGGGAATCGCGGCCATCAGCCCGGCGGTGTACGGGTGCGCCGGCAGGTTGATTACCTCGTGTACCGGCCCAATTTCGGCAATGCGCCCGGCATACATCACGGCCACCCGGTCGCAGGTCTCGGCAATCACACCCATGTCGTGGGTGATCAGCATCACGGCGGCGCCGCGCTGCTTGCAGATGCTTTTAAGCAGCGTGATGATCTGCGCCTGGATCGAGACATCAAGCGCGGTGGTCGGCTCATCGGCCACGATCAGCTGGGGCTCCGCCGCCAGCGCCAGCGCAATCACCACACGCTGGCGCATGCCGCCAGAAAACTGGTGCGGGTAATGATTGATGCGCTGCGCAGCCGCCGGAATGCCGGTGTCATTAAGGAGCGAGATGGCGCGCGCCAGCGCCTCTTTCTGTGTGACCGGCAAATGGGTCCGGATGGTTTCCACCAGTTGCCGTCCGATGCTGTAGAGCGGATTCAGCGAGGTCAGCGGATCCTGAAAAATAGCTCCAATCCGGCGCCCGCGAATATGGCGCATCTTCTCATAGCCCAGGTTGTCGATGCGCTCGCCTTCGAGCAGGATTTGCCCGCTGGCCACGCGTCCCGGCGGTTCCAGCAGGCCAATGATAGCGGCGCCGGTGAGCGACTTGCCGGCCCCCGACTCACCGACCACGCCAAGGATCTCGCCGGGTGCGATGTCAAACGAAATATCGTCCAGTGCCCGCAGCGTGCCGCGGCGTCCCGGGAATTCAACCACCAGATTTCTGACTTGCAAAAGACTCATGACAGTTTCTCAATTGGCGTGCACCCCACTGCCGGGCCGCCCCAAGGCGGGACAGCCCTCAGGGGGCAGCAAATCACGCAAAGTGTTAAGCGTGGGGCCATCGCTAGCGCAAGCGGGGATTCAAGGCGTCGCGCAGCCAGTCACCCAGCAGATTCACGGAGAGCGCAATCACCACCAGCATCAGGCCCGGAAACACCGTGATCCACCACTCGCCCGAGAACAGGTAATCGTTGCCGACACGAATCAGTGTGCCCAGCGAGGGCGAGGTCGGCGGTGCGCCGACACCCAGAAACGACAGCGTCGCCTCGGTGATAATGGCGGTCGCCACCTGAATGGTCGCCAGCACCAGCACCGGCCCCAGCACGTTGGGCAACACATGTCTGGTCATGATGCGCATCGGCGCCACCCCGGTGACACGGGCTGCCTGCACGTATTCCTTGTTGCGCTCGACCAGCGTGGAGCCGCGCACCGTGCGCGCGTACTGGACCCAGCCGGTCAGGGAAATCGACAGAATCAGCACCCCGAACGCGAGCGATTCGTGGGCATTGGGAAACAGGGCGCGCCCGACACCGGCAATCAGCAAGGCCACCAGAATCGCCGGGAACGACAGCATGACATCGCACAGGCGCATCAGCACCGAATCAATCCAGCCGCCGCGAAAGCCTGCCAGCAACCCCAGAAAAACACCCGCCAGCATGGACAAAATGACCGAGCTGACCCCCACCACCAGTGAAATGCGCGCCCCATAGATCACGGCCGACAAAATATCGCGCCCCTGGTCATCGGTGCCAAGCAGGTACCTGGAGGTCCCATGCGCGCTCCAGGCCGGCGGCAAACGGGCGTCGGAGAGCTCCAGCGTACTCAAGTCAAACGGATTGTGTGGTGCCACCCAGCCGGCAAACACTGCGCAAAAAATGCAAATGAAGGCAACCACGGCGGCGGCGATCGCGACGGGCGAGGTACGGAAGCTGTAGCCAATGTCGCTGTCAAACCAGTGGGCAAGGATTTTTTTCATTCGCTCAGGGATGGGGCAAAAGCGTTATCATCCCGACCCGGAGTTGCCGGCCCGGGTCGGGGCTGATCAGCGACGACGGAGCGTTCAGCTTACTTGATGGTGATCCACTTGAAGTCCATCATGTTGTCGGCGCGCTGAACCAGCGTCACCTTCTTGCTCTCGCCCCAGGCCAGCGACTGCTGGTGCAGCGGCAAATGGCCAATATCGGCGGCGTGAATGGCAAACGCCTCCTTGATCATGGCATTGCGCTTGGTCTTGTCAGTCTCGGACTGGATCTTGTGCGTCAGCTCATCGAGCTTGGGATTGCAGTAGGAGCCCAGGTTGAACTGGCCGGCCCCCGTCTTGTCGTCCGGGCAGACCATCAGCGCATTGAGCGCGTTATGCGCGTCATAAGTCGACGGGGTCCAGCCCAGCATGTAAAAGCTGGTGTTGCGGCTCAGGATCTTCGGAAAATAGCTACCCTTGGTTTCGGCCTGCAGATCGATCTTGACGTTGATGCGCGACAGATTGGCCGCCACCGCCTGACAAATCTTGCTGTCGTTGACATAGCGGTCGTTCGGGCAGTTCATGGCGACTTCGAAACCATTCGGGTAACCGGCCTCGGCCATCAGTTTCTTGGCAGCTTCCACATCATAGGGCAGGCGCTTGTCCTGCTCCGCGGTCCAGCCGTTGATGCCGGGGCCGATCATCAGCGCGGTCGGGCGCGAGGCGCCGCGCATCACCGTGGTCTTGATACCCTCGATGTCGATGGCCTGGTAGAACGCCTGACGCACGCGCTTGTCCTTGAACGGGTTCTTGCCCTTCACGTTGGAGTACAGCAGTTCGTCGCGTTTTTGGTCCATGCCCAGGAAAATCGTGCGCAACTCGGGGCCGGTGATGACGCGGGCATTACTACTGGCGTTGACACGCGCAATGTCCTGCACCGGTACCGGTTCCATCACATCCACCTCACCCGACAGGAGCGCCGCCACGCGCGTGGCGTCGTTGCCGATCGGGGTAAAGATCACGTCCTGCACATTGCCCTCGATCTTGCCCCAGTAGTTGCCGTTGCGAACCATGGTGGTGCGCACATTCGGCTGGCGCTCGCGCAAACGATACGGACCAGTGCCATTGGCCCGGAACGAAGCCGCGTTCTCGATACCCTTGCGCCGGTCCACCGGTTTGGTGGCCTGGTTGGTTTCACACCATTTCTTGCTCATGATGAAAACCATTGAGACGACGTCGGGAAGAATCGGAAACGGCGCCTTGGTTTCGATCTCGATCGCGCTGCCGCCTACCTTGCGCACTTCCTTGATGTCATTGGTGTAGCTTTTCATGTCCGAGCCGTCGGCCGCGGCGCGCTGGAAGCTGAACAGCACGTCGTCGGCAGTAAATGGCGTGCCGTCATGGAACTGCACGCCTTTGCGCAACTCGAAGCGCCAGACCGTGGGCGAGGTCTGCTTCCAGGACGTGGCCAGCGCCGGCGCCAGGCTCAGGTCCTTGTTGCGCCCGGTCAACCCTTCGTAGATGTTGCCGTCCACGCTCAACTGCAGCGTCTCGTTGAGCGAGTGCGGGTCCATCGACAGGGCATCGCCCTGGTCGGCAATCCGGACGGTTTGTGCCTGCGCGCCTGCACTCAGAACAGCCAGTGCCGAGGCGACCAGCACTGAAGCCATGGATTTTCTGAAAATCATCGAACGCTCTCCTAGTTGAAAAAAATGAACAGCCTCGGGGCGGGCCGCCAACCGTCACGGGAATCGTAACAATTCTTTTGCAGGATGCAATGGTCCTCAACCCTTAGAGATTCCAGCCAAACCCGAGCCTGGGCAGCGAAGAGAAAGCATGCTGCCTCCACGCTCACTGTCCGCCCGCCTTGTCCAGACGCAGCCGCGGGTCAACAACAAAATACAGCAGGTCCACGATCAGATTGATGACGACGAAGATCAAAGCGATCAGGCACAGATAGGCCGCCATCACCGGAATATCGGCAAAGGTAACGGCCTGGATGAACAGCAGCCCCATGCCCGGCCACTGGAACACGGTCTCGGTGATGATGGCGAAGGCGATCAGGCCGCCCAGCTGCAGGCCGGTAATGGTCATCACCGGCACCAGCGTGTTCTTGAGCGCGTGACCAAAGTGAATGGCCCGGTTGGACAGGCCACGGGCGCGGGCAAATTTGATGTAATCGGTGCGCAGCACTTCGAGCATCTCGGAGCGCACCAGCCGCATGATCAGCGTGAGCTGGAAAATGGCCAGCGTGATGGCCGGCAGCACGAGGTGCATCCAGCCGTCGGAGGTGACGAGGCCGCTGCTCCACCAACCGAACTGGACCACATTGCCGCGCCCGAAACTGGGAAACCAGCCAAGTCCGACGGAGAAAAACAGAATCAAAAGGATGCCAATCAGGAAAGTAGGCAATGAGACTCCCAGCAACGACAGGGTCATGAACAACTGGCTCGTGAAGGTGCCGCGGCGCAACGCCGAGTAAACACCCATGGGCACACCAATCAGCAGCGCCAGCAGGGCAGCCACCAGTGACAGCTCCAGCGTGGCTGGCAGGCGCTCCGCAATCAGACGTGACACCTTGGCACCCTGACGCAGGCTCAAGCCAAAATCGCCCTGCGCGGCGTTCACCAGAAAATGCCAAAACTGCACCACAAACGTCCGGTCAAGGCCCAGATCGGCGCGCAATTGCAATCTTTCGGCGGGGGTCGCATCCTGCCCCAGCATGAACACCACCGGATCGCCCACAAACTGAAACAGCATGAAAGCGATGAAAGCCACGATGACCATCACCAGGACCGCTTGCACCAGGCGCCTGACTATGAATGCAACCATGTTTATCCGGAAAAGTGAAGAGTTGCGGCAGATATGCCCAAACCCGATTGATTCTTCTGGTTAGTTTACATTTCGCGATGGGCAGTCCAGACCGGATATTCCCTAATACGTTTTGCCAGTGATCCGGTTCCGACGATGCAGCATCAGCGCCGCTTCCGTCAGATCTCCGGCGTTGCCTCCAGCATGCGAATGCGCGCCTTTTCAACGTGACCACGCATGGCACGACGCGCGCCTTCGGCATCCTGATGCCTGATCAGCTCGAAAATGGCACGGTGTTCGTCCAGTGCGTCCTGAGTCCGCTGCCAGGGTTTCATCCGGGCCATATGGCGCCACAGATTGACGGCATGGCTGACATCGTATTCCAGCGTCTGGAACACCTGCACCATGCGTGGATTGGCCGTGGCCCGGACGATGGTTTCATGAAAACCATAGTCAAAATGGTGGGCGACATCGCCACGCCCGCTGGCCGCTTCAAAGCCATCGAGCATTTCCTCCATGCGCAGGAGGTCTCCCGATTTGCGGCGCAGCGCCGCCAGAGAGGCGCATTCCGGCTCGATGACCAAACGCAGTTCAAGCCCATGCAGGATGTCGCTCATGCTGGTCACTGGTCGTGCAGCCGGCACTTCGGATATTGAAATCGGGTTGGCCCGTATATAAGTGCCCGAGCCCCGGATCGACTCGACCAGCCGGTCCTGGCGCAGTTGGCGCAGCGCCTGGCGCACCACCGGACGCGACACCTGGAAGAAGGAGGCCAATTGAACCTCGCTGGGCAGGCGCGAGTCGGACGCTAGCCTGCCGGTCATGATGGAGTGAAACAAGCTGTCATAGATCCGTTCGGCAAAACGCTCATGCCGCACCGGCTCCAGCCCGGCGAGATAGGCCGGACGGTCTGTATCAGGGCCCGTCAAGTTGTCATTGCGCGGTGCGGACATGCGCCGGATTATCAGGGCACTCGCGCTCGCGAACACCGGGTTCAACCCATAAAGTCAATAAAGTTTACTTTTAACCACAGAAAATATCCGGTCTGTTGTGTGATAGGCATCTGACCATGGCGATGGTATTAGTCAAATAAATTGACAACTGCAAATCTCCCTCTTACGATCAACCTTCCTGTTCGGCAGCACAGCAGCTGACGCAAATCAAGCAAGACATCCATGAAGCAACATTTCATCGGCAACCAGTGGGTTGCACCCGAGTCCGGGGAGACCATTCCAGTCATCGACCCCTCTGACGGACAAGCTTTCGAGTCCTTGGCACGCGGCAATGCGAGCGACATTGATCTCGCCGTGCGGACCGCTCGCGCTGCCCATGAGGGCGCGTGGGGCCGCCTGAGCGCGACCGAACGCGGACGCCTGCTGCAAAAACTCGCGCAGAAAATGTTCGACCATGCCGAAGAGCTGGCACAACTCGAAGGACGCGACTGCGGCAAGCCGCTCAGGCAGGCGCGCGCGGACGCAGCGGCGGTGGCCCGCTACTTCGAGTTCTATGCCGGTGCGGCTGACAAGCTGCACGGCGAGACCATTCCCTATCAGAACGGCTACACCGTGCTCACACTCCGCGAGCCGCATGGTGTCACCGGCCACATCGTTCCCTGGAACTACCCGCTGCAGATTTTTGGGCGCAGTGTCGGCGCGGCGCTGGCGGCGGGCAACACCTGCGTGGTCAAGCCGGCTGAAGATGCCTGCCTGTCGTTGCTGCTAGTGGCCGAACTGGCGGCGCAAGCGGGTTTTCCTGAAGGTGCGCTGAACGTCGTCACCGGCTATGGCCATGAAGCGGGCGATGCGCTGGTCAGGCACCCGGGCATCGACCATATTTCATTCACCGGCTCGCCCGCGATTGGCAAGGTGGTGACATGCGCCGCAGCGGCAAACCACACCCCGGTCACGCTGGAACTGGGGGGCAAGTCGCCCCAGATCGTATTTGCCGATGCCGACTTCGAGGCGATGCTGCCGGTGGTGGTCAACGCCATCGTTCAAAATGCCGGCCAAACCTGCTCGGCCGGCAGCCGCCTGCTGGTGGAACGCAGCGCCTATGAGGAGGTTGTGGCCCGGCTGTCCGTGGCGTTCAGCAAGTTGCGCGTCGGGCCCGCGAGCATGGACCTCGATTGCGGGCCGCTGATTCGTCAGACCCAACTGCAGCGAGTCACCGGCTTCCTGGACGAGGTGCGCCGCGATGGCTTGCCCATTGCGGGCCAGGGGCAGGTCGTGGCCGAAGCGCCAAGGACCGGGTTCTACCAGGCCCCCACGCTGGTGCGTGACGTACCGCCCGGGCACCGGCTGGCCCAGGAGGAAGTGTTCGGTCCGGTGATCGCCGCCATGCCGTTCGACGATGAGGCGCACGCCCTGCGGCTCGCCAACGGCACTGCCTTCGGCCTGGTAGCAAGCATCTGGAGCCGTGACGGGGCGAGGCAAATGCGGCTGGCGCGCAAGCTTCGCTGCGGGCAGGTGTTCATCAACAACTACGGTGCCGGCGGCGGTATCGAGCTGCCATTCGGTGGCGTCAAGGCCAGTGGCCATGGTCGTGAAAAGGGCTTCGAAGCCCTCTACGGTTTCACGGTGCTCAAGACCATTTCCATCAAGCACGACTGAGATCGCGCGGTAGTTCGCGCCATTCTTGCATTTCACCAGGAGACATTTTCATGCGACTCAAAGACAAATCCATCATCGTCACCGGATCGGGCGGCGGTATTGGCGAAGGCATTGCCCGGCGACTGGCGGCCGAGGGCGCACAGGTCATCGTCAACGATATCAATACGTCCATGGGCGAGAAGGTTGCGGCCGGGATCAACACCGCGGGTGGCAGAGCCTCTTTTTTTGCGGCCGACGTCACCCGGTCGGCCGACGTCAAGGCGCTGGTCGATGCCGCCATGCAACGCCACGGCAAGCTTGACGTGATGGTCAGTAATGCGGGCTGGACGCACCGCAACCGACCTGCGATCGAGGTCAGCGAGGACGACTTCGACAAGTGCTATGCCGTCAACGTCAAAAGCATCTACCTTGCAACCATTCATGCCACACCGCTGTTTCGGGCCCAGGGCGGTGGCTGTTTCGTCAACATTGCCTCGACGGCTGGCGTGCGCCCGCGGCCGGGACTGACCTGGTACAACGGCTCCAAAGGCGCCGTCATCACCACCTCGAAGTCGCTTGCAGCCGAACTGGGGCCAGACAACATCCGCGTCAATTGCGTCAACCCGGTGTTCAACCCCGACACCGGCTTGTCCACCGAGTTCGCCGGCGGTCCGCTGGATGAAGAACGCATGGCCAAATTCCGCGCCAGCATCCCACTGGGGCGTTTTTCGACTGCGCTGGACGTGGCCAACGCCGTGCTCTACCTGGCCAGCGACGAGGCCGCCTTCATCAGCGGCGTCTGCATCGAGGTCGATGGCGCGCGCTGTGTCTGATGTGGCTGAGGCTGCTGGATCTTGCAGCAATAATGGCGGGTCTCGTTCCCTGACTATCTTCAAACTGGATTGAACAAATGCGTATCAAAAATGTGGGCGTGATCGGGCTCGGTGCCATGGGCCGCGGTATTGCGCATACCCTGCGCAACGCGGGCTACCGGGTGCATGCATGCGACGTCCGCGCGCAGGCGGTGCAAGACTTTGCGGCTGACGGCGGCGTCGCTTGCGATAACCCGGCGCAACTGGCCGCGGCCTGCGAGGTGGTGGTTTCCGTCGTCGTCAACGCGGCGCAAACCGACAAGGTGCTGTTTGGCGAACACGGCGCAGCAGCGGCCATGAAGCCGGGTAGCGTGTTGGTGATGTGCTCCACGGTGGACCCGGCCTGGTCCATCGCGCTGGAAGCGCGGCTTGACGCTTTCGGCATTCATTACATTGATGCCCCGATTTCCGGAGGCGCCGTCAAAGCCGCCTCCGGACAAATGACCATGATGACGGCGGCCAGACCCGAGGCCTACGCCAAGGCCAACGCGGTGCTCAACGCCATGGCGGGCAAGGTCTATCGCCTGGGCAACTGCGCGGGCGCGGGCAGCAAGGTCAAGATCATCAACCAGTTGCTCGCCGGCGTGCACATTGCGGCGGCGGCCGAAGCCATGGCGCTCGGCCTGCGCGAAGGCTTGGAGGCCGCGGCGCTGTACGAAGTGATCACCCACAGCGCGGGCAACAGCTGGATGTTCGAGAACCGCATGGCCCACGTGCTGGCGGGCAACTACGAGCCGCTGTCGACGGTGGACATCTTTGTGAAGGACCTCGGTCTGGTGCTGGACACCGCGCGGGCCAGCAAGTTTCCGCTACCGCTGGCCTCTACCGCGCACCAGATGTTCATGCAGGCCAGCAGCGCCGGATTTGCCAGCGAGGATGACAGCGCGGTGATCAAGATTTTTCCCGGCATCGAGTTGCCGAAAAAGGCATGAGCGCCACCACTCCGGACAGCGCAGCACACGAGGTGGCAAGCGTGGGGGCCATCCAGCTCGGCTGCATTGCCGACGACTTTACTGGTGCCACCGACCTGGCCAGCAACCTGGTGCGTGCGGGCATGCGCGTGGTGCAGACGATTGGCGTGCCCGGCGGGCCGCTCGACGCTGAAGTGGATGCGGTCGTGGTAGCGCTCAAGACACGTACGGTTCCGGCGGCCGAGGCGATTGCCCAATCGCTGCGTGCGCTCAAGTGGCTGCAGGAGTGCGGTGCGCGGCAGTTCTACTTCAAATACTGCTCGACCTTCGACAGCACGGCACAGGGCAATATCGGCCCGGTGACCGAAGCGCTGATGGACGCGCTGAATATTGATTTCACCATCGCCACACCAGCCTTTCCCGACAACCAGCGCACCGTATTCAAGGGCCACCTGTTCGTCGGCGACATGCTGCTCAGTGACAGCGGCATGCAAAACCATCCGCTCACCCCCATGCGGGACGCCAGCCTGGTGCGTGTGCTGCAGGCGCAGTGCCGCCGCAAGGTGGGGCTGATCGACTACCAGGTGGTGGCGCGCGGCGAAACGGCCATCCGTGAACGCATCGCGCAACTGCGCCGCGAAGATGTGGCGATCGCGATCGTCGATGCGCTGTCCAATGACGATCTGCTGCGCCTGGCCCCGGCGCTCCAGGGCATGCCGCTGGTCACTGCCGGCTCGGGTGTGGCAATCGGCCTGCCGAAAAACTTCGGCATCGCGCCGTCGCTGCAGGCCTGCGCGTTGCCGCCGGCGCGGGGGCTGAAAGCCGTGGTCTCGGGCAGTTGCTCGCTCGCCACCGGCCGACAGGTGCAGGCCTTCATCCAGAGCGGCCGGCCTGCGTTGGCGGTAGACCCTTTGCGGATTGCTGCCGGAGTGGATGTGGCGGCCGAGGTGCTGGCCTGGGCGCAGCCCTTGCTTGCCAGCGGGGCCGTGCTGGTGTACTCCACCGCTGACGCGAACACCGTGAAATCGGTGCAGGGCGAAATTGGCATCACCGAAGCCGGTGTCATGGTGGAGCATGCGCTGGCAGCCATCGCGCACGGTCTGGTGGCGCTTGGCGTGCGCCAGCTGATCGTGGCCGGCGGTGAAACCTCGGGTGCCTGCGTGCAGACGCTGGGCATCACGCAGATGCAGATCGGTGCGCAGATCGATCCCGGCGTGCCGTGGTGCCATGCCCGGACCGCTGTGGCGCCGGGCGCCGGCCTGCATCTCGCGCTGAAGTCCGGCAACTTCGGCGCTGACGACTTCTTCACCAAAGCCTTTACCCTGCTGTGATGACCGAAAACCAGGCCCGCGAAGAAATCTGCCGCATTGGCAAAAGCCTGTTTGAACGCGGCTATGTGCATGCGACGGCTGGCAACATCAGTGTGCGACTCGATGAATCAGTGGGTGGCGGCTTCCTGATCACGCCGACCGACGCCTGTCTGGGTTTTCTGGACCCGGCACGGCTGGCCCGGCTGGATGCGAACGCGCGCCAGACCAGCGGTGATATCGCCAGCAAAACCATGGCGCTTCATGGCCGTATTTACAGGGCTTCGACACCGTTTGACCCGCAAACCCGATGCGTGATCCACACCCACAGCACCTACTCCGTGGCGCTCAGCCTGCGGGCGCTCGATGAGGAATTGCTGCCAGCCCTCACACCATACTTTGTGATGAAAGTGGGCCACGTACCGGTCATTGCCTACCACCGCCCGGGCGATCCGGCGACGGGCGAAGAAGTTGACCAGGTCATCACGCGCTACGGGCGCAAAGGCACGCCGATCCGCGCCGTCATGCTGGCTCGGCTGGGGCCCAATGTCTGGCATGACACACCAGCGGCCGCAATGGCGACGCTGGAAGAACTCGAGGAAACCGCCCGCCTTGCGCACCTGAGCCACCCGCCGCCCGCGCCACTGAGTGCGCCGCAGATCGAGGAATTGCGCCAAGCTTTTGGTGCCCGCTGGTAACGCAGAGTTCAAGAAACAGAACGTCAAAACCTCGATTTTTAAATGTATTGTCAGCTATTGGAATCATAGTAACCCCCACCCACCACCATGCCTAAATTCGCCGCCAATCTGTCGATGATGTACCCCGAGCTGCCATTTCTGGACCGCTTTGATGCGGCAGCAAGAGACGGCTTTAGCGCCGTGGAATACCTTTTCCCTTATGCATTCAGCAAGGACGAACTGGCCACCCGCCTGAAAGCCAACGGCCTGCAGCAGGTGCTGTTCAACGCGCCGCCCGGTGGCACTGACGCCGCGTCCATTGCCCGGGCATGGGACCAGGCCAGCGACCGCGGTACGGCCGCCATCCCCGGCCGCGAAGCCGAATTTCGCGCGGGCGTGATGCTGGCACTCGACTATGCAGAAGCGCTCAACTGCCCGCGCATCCATCTCATGGCCGGCCTGATTCCACCAGGGCGCGAACGCCAGGACATGCAGCCCACCTATGTGGCCAACCTGCGCTGGGCTGCCGATGAAGCCGCCAGGCACGGCCGCGACGTGCTGATCGAGCCGATCAATACGCGCGATATCCCACGCTTCTTTTTGAACCGGCAAGACCAGGCGCATGACATCGTGGCCGCAGTCGGCGCGCCCAACCTGAAAGTGCAGATGGACCTGTACCACTGCCAGGTAGTCGAGGGTGATGTCGCCATGAAGATCCGCAAATACCTGCCCACTGGCGCGGTCGGGCACTTCCAGATTGCCGGGGTGCCCGAGCGCCACGAGCCCGACATCGGTGAACTGAACTACCCGTATTTATTCGGCGTGATCGACGAGGTAGCGCAGGCCTGCGGCTGGGACGGCTGGATCGGTTGCGAATACAAGCCGAAAAAGGGCGGCCTGCCGGGTGGCACCTCGGCAGGGCTTGGCTGGCTGCGCCGCTGAGCGCACCGGCTTCCTCTCTGACGTACAGATCACCTCAACCGTTCTCGCGGCAAATCACCACACCCACCACCAATGCATAAAACAGGACCACCGCAGAGGCTGATGCGACCTGCTTTGCCGAGCTTCCCGGTCAACTTATGGACATCTGCCGCCATAATGCATATTCAACCAACAACACTTTAAAGAGGAGACAACATGGAAACAAAATCGCCTGGCGCTCATGAGGGCGCAGGGATGGTCGCACCAAACTTTGAGGCCGCAACCTACAACAAGGTCGGCTGGCGTTTGATCCCGTTTTTACTGCTTTGCTATATCGTTTCATACCTTGACCGCGTCAATGTCGGATTTGCCAAGCTGCAGATGCTGCAAGACCTGAATCTGAGCGAGACGGTGTACGGTCTGGGGGCCGGTATTTTTTTCATCGGCTACTTCCTGTTCGAAGTCCCGAGCAACGTGATCCTGCATCGCGTCGGCGCACGCATCTGGATCGCGCGCATCATGGTGACCTGGGGGGTGATTTCGGCGACGATGATGTTCGTCACGTCCGCGACGAGTTTTTACGTGGTGCGATTCCTGCTCGGCGTCGCCGAGGCGGGCTTCTTTCCCGGCATCATTCTCTATCTGACCTACTGGTATCCGGCCGAGCGTCGTGCTCGCATGACTGCACTGTTCATGACGGCGATCGCGCTGTCCGGGGTGATCGGCGGGCCATTTTCGGGCTGGATCATGCACAGCTTTGGGGGCGTGGCTGGTTTGAAAGACTGGCAGTGGCTCTTCGTTCTTGAAGGCCTGCCCTCGATCATTATGGGTATCGTCACGTTTTTCTACCTGGATGACCGCATCGACCACGCGAAATGGCTCACGCGCGAAGAAAAAGCGCTACTCGATCGCAACATCGTGGCAGAAAACACTGGCAAGCAGGACCTCAAAATTGGCGCCGTGTTTGCCAGTGCGCGCGTCTGGCTGATGAGCCTGATCTACTTCTGCTTTGTGATGGGTCTTTACGGCGTCAGCTTCTGGCTGCCGACGATCATCAAGGCCACGGGCGTAAAGGACGCGCTGCAGATCGGTCTGCTGACCGCGATTCCCTTCGCCTTTGGCGCGGTGGCAATGGTTCTGGTGTCTCGCAGTGCGGATCGCAGCCGCGAACGGCGCTGGCATATTGCCATCCCGTCCTTGCTGGGCGCTGCCGGACTGGTGCTGAGCGCGGTTTGGGCGCAGAACACGTTTCTCGCCATGGCCGCGTTGACAGTGGCCACCATGGGAATCCTGACGACACTGCCGCTGTTCTGGAGCCTGCCGACGGCGTTTCTTGCCGGGACGGGCGCGGCGGCGGGGATTGCGCTGATCAACTCCCTCGGAAATCTGGCCGGCTTTGCCAGTCCTTTCGCGGTCGGCTGGTTGAAGGACCTGACCCAAAGCACCAACGCTGGCATGTACCTGCTCGCCGCGTCCATGGTGCTGGGTGCGCTGCTCACGCTGAGCGTGCCGGCGCGGCTCGTCAACAAGTAACTCGTTATAAGCGCGCCCCGACGATGCCGGGGCGCTTACGCTGCGGCGTTATGGCCGTACCGCGACCGTGACGGCCTGCGGATTCTCGCGTACATACTCGCGAATAATGGATTCAAAGTCTTTGTCGGGCAGCAGAGCCAGGCCCTCGGCGCGTGTGGCACGGATGTTCGCGGGCCAACTGGTGACGATTTTTGCGATGGCCGGATCCGGTGTCCAGTCAATCAGTTCAGCCACGGCTTTGCCGGCCACCCGCTCCAGCGCGGCAGCCATTTCGCGCGGTGTGGTGGTCAGTGCCGGCAAATTGATGGCGGTGCGGGCACCCCATTCGGCATCGCTGGCTTGTGCGGCGTGGATCAGGCCTTCGATCGTGCGGCCCGGCGACGACAGGGCCACGGCGCAGTCTGGCGGGACTGGACACGACGCTCTGATGCCTGCCAGTGGTTCGCGAATCATGCCGCTCAAGAAGCTCGACGCCGCGCCATTGGGTTTGCCGGGCCGCACGCTGACGGTCATCAGACGCACATTGCGACCGCGTATGAAACCCTTGCGCGCGTAATCGGCCACCAGTTGCTCACCAATGAATTTCTGGATGCCATAGCTGTTTTGCGGCGTGGGCAGCGTGCGGTCGTCAATCACCGGTGGCAGCGGTTGCTCGGGCGAGTTGCCAAACACGGCCAATGAGCTGGCGAACACGACAGCGGGGGCGGTTTTCAGGGCGCGGCAGGCTTGCAGCAAGGCCCGCGTCGCATCCAGATTGCTGCGCATGCCAAGGTCAAAGTCGGCTTCGCACTCACCGCTGACTGCGGCGGCAAGATGAAAAACGATAGTATCGTTTGCCCGTACCACCCGGTCAGCAGTCTTGTTTTCCTCAAGAAGCTGGTTCAGGTCGCCAATCACCACATGGATGCGGCGGTCGGCCGTCAGGTCGGCGGGTGGTGCCACACGGTCAACCAGCGTGACGGTCTGGATGATTTGCGGCGCGGCACCAGCCAGCGACAGGTGGCCAAGCGAAAGAAGCTGGCGGGCCAATCTGGACCCCAGAAATCCGGCGCCGCCGGTGATGACGATGTTCATAAAGGAATTGCCTGCGTTGGTATAGGTTTCATTCTATTTTCCGGTACATCTCCTCAATCAGGGATGCATACTGTTTTTGTACCACATTACGGCGGATTTTTTACATCGCGGTCAGGCCGCCATTTTCAACTGAGAAATAGTTGACGATAACACCGAGGCAACAAAATGCGAGAGGCGACTCAGCATGTCATGCTGCGAGCCAGCACGCTGATGACCAAAGAACTGCTCGCAAGTACGTGCCGAAAGGGCGCGGCCCCAGAAAAAAATGGTGGCGACTAACCAGGCTGAACAGAGATTCGCCTGGCAGCCATGGCAGAAATGTCGGTTTTCCGAAAAAATCGTCTATGCGTTCCACAGGTGAAGTTTGCACGCATCAGGGAAAAAGCCACTGCTTAAATCTGCTTTTTTTATTTTTGGCGGGTTTTCGGCTCACTGCAATCAAGCGGAGCTATCGTCCAGTTGCGCGACGACGATGACGATCTGGTGGCTTTGGTTGAGTGTGTCTTCGTCCAGCAACTGGCCAAAGCGGGACTTGAAGTCATCCGCCAGACTTTGTCCGGGCTTAAAGCGGCGGTAGATTGCGGCTAGCCGCCAGTGACGAACAGGTAGTTCTTCGGGATTTTTCGGACCGCCGGCCGATGGCGCCTGGTCAGTCAATCCTCGGCACCCCTGGTCAAATCCGCGTCGGCAGTAACCCTCTGGTCCTTGGATCGCTCCAATCTATGGCGACCGCTAGATTCGTACTTGGGTAATTTTTTCATGTTCATATGAGCGTCACACGGCCGTCATATTGCGCGCTCATAATTTTCACATGAACACGAACATGCTCATTCGAGCAAATGACGCCCTTGCCGCAGCCGTTCCTGCGGAAGATCGTGTGCGGGCTATTCTGGTGATCGTCGTGGAGCAGGGCTTTCAGTCGATCGATACGCTTGCCGGCCGCTTTGGCGTGAGTACGCAGACCATCCGGCGCGATGTGAACGCCCTGTGCGACCGGGGGCTGTGCCGACGTCGTCATGGTGGCATCGACGTATTGCCCGACGGCGAGAACGTTGATTATCCGTCGCGCCGCATTCTCAATCGCGAGGCGAAGCGGTGCATTGCCCGTTGCGTTGCCGAGGCGGTGCCGGACGGCGCTTCGTTGTTCTTCGGCATCGGCACCACGCCGGAAGAGTGTGCACAAGCGCTGCGCGACCGCAAGGGGTTACGGGTTATGACCAACAATCTCAACGTGGCGGTTGCGCTAAGCCGTAATCCCGCGTGCGAGCTAACCATCGCCGGCGGCCGACTGCGCAATCTGGATGGCGATGTGGTCGCCGGCGAGGCGCACGGGTTTTTCTCACGCTTTTCGGTGGATATCGGCATCTATGGTGTGGGCGGTGTTGCGGAGGATGGAAGCCTGCTCGACTTCAGCCATGACGAGGTGCGAATGCGCAGCGACCTGGCCAGCCATTGCCGCAAGCGCTTCCTCGTGCTTGATCACTCCAAGTTCAGCCGTAGCGCCACGGTGCGCGGCGGACACATCACCGAAACCAGCCGTGTCTTTACTGACCAGCCACCGCCTCCGCACATCATGGCCATGCTCAACGAAGCCGGCGTCAAGCTGGTCGTTGTTCCCCGGCTGCAAGCTTCGTCCCTCCCGCCTCCACCTTTTTTTGAAGGAGAAATCTAAGATGTATTTTTCGAACATAAGGCGTTATGCCATCGTCTCTGCGCTGGCGTTAACCGCCATCGCCACCCTGGTTCCGGCCCATGCACAGCAGCGCGCCATCTGCTACAACTGTCCGCCGGAATGGGCCGACTGGGGATCGCAACTGAAGGCTATCAACAAACGTCTGGGTATTGAAGTGCCGTCGGATAACAAGAATTCCGGCCAGGCGATCGCCGCGATGATCGCAGAAAAGGCCAGCCCGGTAGCCGATGTTGTCTACCTAGGCGGTATCGCCGCCGACCCGGCGCGCGATGCCGGTGTGCTGGCAACCTACAAGCCCAAGGGCTGGGAAAAGATTCCCGCCGACCTGAAAGACCCCGAAGGCCACTGGTTCAGCATCCATTCCGGCACCCTTGGATTGTTCATCAACACCGCAGCCCTTGGCAAAAGGCCAGTGCCGCAGAGTTGGTCGGATCTGCTGAAGCCCGAATACAAAGGTATGGTGGGCTACCTTGATCCGACGTCGGCCGCCGTTGGACAGCTCGGCGTCATGGCGGTCAATCTTGCGCTCGGTGGCAGTTATGAAAATCTCGATCCGGGCATCAACTTCTTCAAGGCGCTGGCTAAAAACCAGCCCATCGTGCCCAAGCAAACCTCTTATGCGCGAGTGATTTCCGGCGAAATTCCCATTCTTCTTGACTATGACTTCAATGCTTACCGCGGCCAATACACCGACAAGGCCCCGGCGCGCTTCGTCATTCCCAAGGAAGGGACGCTGGTGTTTCCCTACGTGATGGGGCTGGTCAAGGGTGGGCCCAATGCCGACAACGGTCGCAAGATACTCGATTTCGTGCTCTCCGACGAGAGTCAGGCGATGTGGGGCAACGCTTATCTGCGTCCGGTCTTCGCGGAGCGTCTGTCGGCCGAGGCCAAGGCCCGCTTCCTGCCCGACAGTGAATATGCACGTGCCAAGCCGGTCAATCTGAAGAAACTGGCGGCCGCCCAGGCAAAGATCGTCGAGCGCTACAAGAACGAAGTCCGGTAGGCCCTTCCTGCGGGCTGACGCCATGGGCGTCGGTCCGCGTGTTATTGAACCGGGCACCCCATCATGATCCTGTTACTTATGCCGGCCGCGCTATTTTTCGTGGCCTTTTTTATCCTGCCCATGTGCCGACTGTTTTTGGTCGGTGGCAGCGGGGCCACCGGCTGGACTGCCTACGCCGCGATTCTGACGAACGACGGCTATTTCAGCGCATTGCTTCGCTACCCTGGGCATCGCCGCTGCAACGACCGTGGCCACGCTGCTGATCAGCGGCATCGCCGGGGTCTTTCTGCAGCGCCACAAGTTCCCCGGCAACAAGACGCTGGTGGCCATGCTGACGCTGCCGCTGGCTTTCCCGGGCGTCGTCATTGGCTTCATGGTGATCATGCTGGCCGGGCGCCAAGGCTTGATTGGCACAATCAGCGAGGCGCTTTCGGGCGACCGTCTGGTGTTTGCCTATTCCTTGACCGGCTTGTTCATGGGGTATGTCTACTTTTCCATTCCGCGCACCATCCTGACCGTGATGAGCGCTACCGAAAAGCTCGACCCCCGTCTGGAGGAGGCGGCGCGCTCTCTTGGTGCCTCGCCCTGGCGCGTCATGCTCGATGTCATCGTTCCAGGTCTGAAACCAGCACTCATATCGGCGGGCGCGATCTGCTTTGCCACGGCAGTTGGCGCTTTCGGCACAGCTTTCACGCTGGCCACGCGTATTAACGTACTGCCGATGGTTATCTACACCGAGTTCACCCTGTCGGCCAATATCGCTATGGCGGCGGCTCTGAGTTTCATGCTTGGTGCGGTGACATGGCTGGTGTTGGCGCTGGCTCGCACGGCGGCCGGTTCCACCGTGGCTGCTGCCGGCTGAGCGGGGGAGTGGACACTATGAACCGGAAAAAAATCATCTTCACCCTGCAGCTCGGGTTTACGCTGGCCGTCTGCGCTTTCCTCGTCGTGCCCGTCGTGCTCTCCATCCTCGCAGGGCTGACGGTCAATTACTTCGTCGGACTGGAGAGTGGCCTGACGCTGCGCTGGGTCTTCGAAGTGTGGGACGGCTACCGCGACACGATCTTCCGCTCGGTTGGCATCGCCATGGCCTGCCTGCTGATTACGCTGCTGCTCGGCGTGCCGACGGCCTACGTGCTGGCACGTTCGCGCAACCGCCTGGCGCGGCTGGTCGAGGAGTTGCTGGTGCTGCCCATCGCGATGCCCGGCCTGGCGACGGCGCTGGCCCTGATCGCCACCTACGGTGCTTTCGGCGGTTTCCGCACGTCGTGGGCCTTCATCCTCGTCGGACACGTGCTGTTCACGCTCCCCTTCATGGTTCGCTCGGTGCTGGCTGTGCTGTCGGCCATTGACCTGAAAATCCTGGAGGAGGGGGCCGCTTCACTTGGGGCTGGTTTTCGCCAGCGGTTTTTCGACATTGTGCTGCCCAACTGCCGCAACGGTATTCTTGCCGGCTCGTTGATGGTGGTGACGCTCTCGATGGGCGAGTTCAACATGACCTGGCTGCTGCACACCCCGTTGACCAAGACCTTGCCGGTCGGGCTGGCCGATGCCTATGCCTCGCTACGCCTGGAAATCGGCAGCGCCTACACCCTGGTTTTCTTCCTCATGATCGTGCCCCTGCTGCTGGCCATGCAGACGCTGGCTCGGCCGCGCCCGACCCGCTTCATCAGAGATGATGCGAGCGATGATCCGACTCCAGAGACGAAATAATGACTTTTATACCGCCCAAGCCCCTGTCAATCCAGTTGCAGTCCTGCGCCAAGACCTTTGCCGATGGCACTCGCGTGCTGGAACCGCTCGACTTGAATATTAACGCCGGGGAAACGCTGGTCTTGCTCGGCCCTTCGGGCTGTGGCAAGACCACGACGCTGCGCCTGATCGCCGGCCTCGAACAGCCGGATGCCGGTGGCAAGGTGCTGTTTGATGGAGAAGACGTCACGCAGCAAAGTATCGAGACGCGCAACGTGGGGATGGTGTTCCAGTCCTATGCACTGTTCCCTAACATGACGGTGGCCGAGAACGTCGGCTACGGCCTGCGCATTCGCAAGCTGCCCGCCGTCGAGCAGCGTGGGCGCGTGGCCGAGATGCTGGTCATGATGCGCATCGAGACACTGGCCGACCGGCATATCGACCAGCTCTCGGGCGGCCAGCGCCAGCGTGTGGCACTGGCGCGCGCACTGCTGCTCGACGAGCCGCTGACGGCGCTCGACGCCCAACTGCGCGACGCCCTGCGTGTGGAAATCAACCTGTTGCTGCGCCGGCTCGGCATCACCACTATTTACGTCACGCATGACCAGACCGAAGCAATGACTCTGGGCGACCGCATCATCGTCATGTCGCATGGCCGCGTTGCGCAAACCGGGACGCCGCGCGAGATTTACCACCAACCGGCGTCGGCCTTCGTGGCCAATTTCATCGGCACCATGAACCGCCTGCGTGGCGAGATGAAGGAAGGTGGTTTCGCCTGTGCCGCTGGCCTGCTGCGCTGGGACGGGGCGCCGACTGCCTCCAACGAACTGCTGTTCCGCCCCGAAGACGTGCGCATCGTGGCCGAGGGCGAGGCGTCCGATCTGGCAGGTACCGTTGCGGCAGCCTTTTTCCTCGGTGACCGGACGCGACTCTTCGTCGATGTTGGCGATGCGCAGCCGCTGGTCGTCGAAAGCCTGGCGCGCTGTACGCTAGAGGTTGGCCAGCCGGTGCGCCTGCAGGTCGATCCGCGCGGCTTGCTTGCCCTCTGAACATGTGACGTCTTTGACGGAAAGAGCATTGCCATGCTGATTGCCCAGATCACCGATCCTCATATCAAGATGCCGGGCAAGCTGGCCTACCAGCGCGTCGATACGGCGGCCATGCTCAAGCGCTGTGTGGCCGAAGTGCGCCGGCTCGATCCGCAGCCGGACCTGGTCGTGATGACCGGCGATCTGGTCGATCTCGGCCGGCCGGAGGAGTACGCTTGGCTCAAGACTTTGCTGGCTCCGCTGCGCCAGCCGGTCATCGTCGTGCCGGGGAACCACGACGAGCGCGAAGCCATGCGCGCCGCTTTTGCCGTCGATGGCTACTTTCCGGTCAGTGGTTTCCTGCACTTCGTCATCAATGACCGCTATCCGCTGCGTATTATTGGTCTGGATACGCTGGTGCCTCTGGAAGGGCGCGGCGAACTGTGCGCCGAACGCCTTGCCTGGTTGGAGGAAGCCCTGGCGCGGGAGCGCGGACGCCCGACGCTGCTGCTCATGCACCACCCGCCCTTCCTGACCGGGATCGGCCACATGGACGATATCGGACTGGCCGGGCGCGAAGCTTTTACCGAAATCGTCAGCCGCCATCCGCAGATCGAACTGATCCTCTGCGGTCATCTGCACCGCAATATTCAGACGCTGGTCGGTGGCCGGCGCGTGCTGACCTGCCCGAGCCCGGCCCATCAGGTGGCGCTTGATATCCGGCCGGATGCGCCGAGCTGCTTTCGCATGGAGCCGCCGGGTTACATGCTGCACTGGTGGAACGCTGGGCGCATGATCAGCCACGCAGCAGTGATCGGTGACTATGACGGCCCGTATCCTTTCTTCGATCCGGACGGACGATTGATCGACTGAGCTGCATCCCTTCACACCCATCAAACAACAATCTCCCTTATGTCTCTAGCTCTCTTCGATCTCGATCACACCCTGCTCGATGGCGACAGCAACACGCTGTGGCTTGATTATCTGGTCGGGCACGGCCATCTGCCAGCCGCAGTGCAGAAGCAGCAGGCCGACTACATGGCGCGCTATGCGGCCGAAAAACTCGATATTGCCGATTACCTGGGCTTTCATCTTCAATTGCTGTCGCAGCGTCCGCTCGCCAAATGGCTGGCGGTGCGGGCCGATTTCATGGCTGCGGAAATTGTTCCGCGGATCAGCCCGGCGGCCCGCGATGCCATCGCCCTGCACCGCACCAAAGAGCACCGGTTGGCGATCATTACGGCGACGCACAGCTTTCTTTCCTCGGCCATCGGCGAGTTGTTCGGTGTGCCGGTGATTGCCCCTCGCGCGGAAGTCCGCGACGGGTATCTGAGCGGCCGGATCGAGGGTGCGCTCTGCTTTCGCGAGCAGAAGTTGACCTGTCTGAGTGCCTGGCAGGAAAGCGAAGGTTTAGGCGATGACGTGATCGGGGCGCGCTACTTCTATTCGGACTCGGCCAACGATCTCCCTTTGCTCGAAGCTGTCAGCCATCCGGTGACCGTCAATCCGGACGAGCGCCTTGCCGCGCTCGCGCAGCAGCGTGACTGGCCGATTCTGCACTGGCGCTGTGCCTGATCAGGCTCACGGCGCCGACGCGAATTTGATAAGTGGTTCGGCATCCCGTCTCTTACGTCGATTGACACCCAATTTTGGCTTCTTGAATCAAGGCCATTGCACCTTTGTTCATTTGTGCTTCATGGTCATCCCGGAACATCCAAAAAATGAAATCAAATACCGGCGGATTTTTCTTGCGGCCATCAAATATTTCATCTTGAAGATGTCTGGACTTCATCTTCAGTGCTTCAATGCTTGCTCCATTTAGCGCATCAAACCACAGTTCGTCTGCGTGATCCCTCAGCTTGTCCAATCTATCAGCTGCATCGCGATGCTCCACAAATTGGTTCACTCCAAGTTTGTAGAGGGCTGCCATCGGAATTACCACCTTCATCACGAAATCTGTCATGCCCAAATCTTTGCTGAAGGCAAACCAAACCAGAGCAATTGCCAACAGAGTCAAGATGATGAGAATCGCGTTTGCATACCTGCGCCGAAGCGTAGAGTCCCACCAAACATTCGCACGCTGACACACAATTCTTCCCCAATGGATAGGGAGTTGCTGAACTTCAACGGGATACCAGTTCTCCAGTTTTTTCAGATTCCGAGTATCGCTTCCAAATATCCGAGCCTGCTCATGGATAAGCTCCGGCTCAGGTCTCTTGCCGGCCTTAATTTCATTCCATTCGATGTCCAGGACCTTTGTATCAAAGGCCTCCTGAACTGATGCACCCTGACTCCTCAACTTTTTCTGGCGCGGGCTCAGAAGCACCAAATCAAGCACTAGGATCGTTACGCCCAATAGCGCGGCATAGTTTTTGAGATCCGGATAGAAGATGCCAAGCAGGGTCGCGATCACTGCAACGGGACCCGCCAGGATCATTTGAATGCCAATGGTTATTTTGGCAGTTGAATAAAGTTGGCGCTGTGCGGCCAACATCTCAATTTGGCCGCCTTCATTTTGCTTTTGATTGATACTCATGGTCAAAGGTAGTAGCTTGGAAATTTACCGTTGTAGAGCTTTCCCCACCATTCAAATGCTTCTTTGATGTCATCTCCATTTGTGGCATCTCTAGCCTTCTGGGATCGAGTTGCAGCAGTATCCAATTTGGATAGGGCATCTACTTGGAAGGCTTCAGTTTTGCAGGGATAGATGTAGCCAGATACACCCATCGGGTCTTGCATCATTGCCAATTCATTATCCCTAAGCTGCCGCAGGATGGCATTTATGTCAATGTCATAGACAATGCTTTTTTCATCAGCAGCAAACTTTGCCACTCGCATTTCAAGGTAGAAAGATGAAATCTTTGCACCCTGATAAAACTTCCACGCTTTGATGAAACGGATCAGCGGTTTAACTTTTCCACCGCGTTGCTTATCCACATAGTCCACATAGGCATTGTGAGCATCGGGACTGACTTCCATCCACTCATCATTGCCGTCAGCTATCTCATAGACCTTGTAGCCGTTCGATTCCTTGATGTAGTCTGCGACCACAATTTCCGTGTCTTCAGATTTTTTCTCGCCAAATGGCACCAATACGGCAGGTGAATTCACCGCTACGCCGGTGTTTGGAAACCTCGTAGCAAGTGCATTCTTCACCTTGACCAGCGAAGCAGTAGATGTTTTGGTCAATTGGGCAGTAGGAATGCAAGCCAGATAGTCAACATCGCTGTAGCCTGACACATTGGTTCCATTGCCAAATGAACCAATCCTTGTAAACCGATTCAATCCGAAGTTGCTCTTGAGGCAGGCTTCACTCGAAGCTCTATGGCTTTTGGCAAGAACGGTTTCTGTTTTTGTAGCCTTGAGATTCGTTAGAAAATCTTCAAAACCCTGCGCAATTGATCTAGGCATATTTCCACTCCCTTTCATTTGTCAAAACTGTGCACTACGCCGACTTACCACTCTGCTGAGGAGTAGTCGGCTTTACTGGACTCACGCACGGAAAACCTCCTCTGCCATGTTGTCCAGCTTTTCTTTGATCGCACGCCAGCTTGGCATGTGCCGATCTAGTGTTTTGTAGAACTTGGGGCTGTGGTTGTGGTGCAGCAGGTGGCACAGCTCGTGCAGCAGCACATAGTCAATGCACTCACGCGGGGCTTTGACTAACAGCGGATTCAGCGTGATGCGTCCTACTGGCGAGCAGCTTCCCCATTGCACTTTCATGAACTGAAGTCGGGTTGGTGGGGTTTGCTTTACCCAGCGCAGGGGTGCGGCCACCGCAGCTAGGCGGTCTGCAAACAACTCACTCGCTCTTAGGCGAAACCAAGCGTCAAGCGCCGCCCGGATCATGGCCGGTGACTGCTCTGGCACGGTCACCACGATAAAGCCGCCACGCATCCGTGCATCGGGGCTTGAATCAATCTGAATATCGACCTTCAGCCGATAGCGTCGTCCAAGGTAGTGCAGCGACTCACCGCTCACATATTCACGGGGGCGTACATGGGCCATCCTCTCCCGTGCCGCGTCAACGTGCTGACTGATCCAACGAGAACGCTTTTTAACTGACATTAACACGGTATCGATCGGTGTTGCTTCAGGCGCATCCACCATCACACGGCCATCGGGTTCAACATGAATCGCCAGCCGCTGCACGGTACGCGATGGCTGGCGACGCAGGATAAAGCGGATGACCTCATCACCGTACTGGATGCTGTGTTGGGTCGAGCAGTTGGCCATCAGCATGTTCAAGACCGGCTCAATCCCACGCGGGTAATCTGAATGACCTGCTCAACCACCAACTTTGCGTTGTCCAGCCCCAGCGTACCGAACAACTGGGGCAACAAACCCTTACGAATAGCGGCCTCAATGTTCTGCGGATTGAGTGAGTTTTCAGCTACGGCATCACGCACCACTGTGTCCATAGAAACGGCCTGTTTGACCAACATGTCTTGGGCTTCCTTACTGAGCGCCGCAAAGGCCGCATCTCCCAAGACCAGACGCATCGCACCGAAATACGCCTTCGCATGCGGCTTGTCCGCCAATACGTCAGGCACGCCGGGTGTCGCACGCGCCTCCAGCTTTTGCTCAAATTCCTGAAACAAAGCGTATTGCTTGAGCGGGTGGTCGAACATGGCTTCGGCCTCGGCAATGGCCTGCTTCAACAGTTCACCAAACACTTTCTGTGCGTACGGGTCAACGGCGAGTTCCTGCTCAATGGTTTTTCGCAGGCGTGTGCGGATCATGTCCGTCTCATTGCGCGTCTTTTCTTCTGACCAGTCTTTGGGGTCTTCTGCCTTGCCCAGCTGATGGACGAGGTACACGCCCTCAGGCTCGCGCACTTCAGTGCCAATGACCTGCTTGTCTACCAGCTTGCGGATTTGCTCTTCATAGGCGCTGTAGTCCACCGTTTCCATGGCATCACGCCGGGCCGTCTGCCGCAGTTCCGTAAAGAACCGCAGGTCTGACTTGTATCGGGTAATAAGGTTTTCCGAAAAACTCTTATCCTCAAAAAAGCTGCGTGACGACAAAGCTGTCTGCAAGCAAAGACCAAATGCGGTCAACGCCTTATAGAAGTCATCGCGCAACTTTTGCCGCTCGTCATAGTCTTCGCCATCAACCCCCTTCACAAACTTGGGGGTCAGCACCTGTCGGTACTGTTCTCGATCAAGTCTGTTTCCCACGCCCTTGAAGAATGACCACAGCTTGTCATGTAAGGCAGGCAGGCGCTTGTACTCAGTGCTGAACTGCTGGTACAGACCTTCTATGTCCGCCATATCAAAGCCGCCCTGAGTGCGGGTTTCCAAGTCTTGATAGGCACGGATGGCCGTATCCAGCTCCTTCAAAATCCCCCGGTAGTCCACCAGCACGCCATAACGTTTGGCGTCGTGCAGGCGATTGACCCGCGCCACCGCCTGAATCAGGTTGTGACCCTTGAGAGGTTTGTCGATGTACAGCACCGCATTGCGCGGCTCATCAAATCCGGTCAGCAACTTGTCCACCACGATCAGCAAGTCGGGCGCACCGTCCGTGCCAAAGTCGCTGATGATCTGCTTCTCGTAGGTCTCGGGGTCCGCACCATAGGCGGCCATGTTCTGCTTCCACCACTTCTGTACTTCAGGCATGGTGTCTTCGTCCACGTCTGAATTTCCCTCGCGCGTGTCAGGGGGCGATATGACAACTGCACTGGTGACCAGTCCAGTTTCATCCAGCGCCTTTTTGTAGCGAATCGCATCCAGCTTGCTATCCGTGGCTACCTGCCCTTTCAGACCCATGCCAAGGCTCTTGATGTTTTCGCTGAAGTGGGTGGCAATGTCCCATGCGATCAACTCGATGCGGTTGGCTGCACCGTAGATAGCCCCCTTCTTGGCAAACTTCCGCTTCAGGTCCGTGCGCTGTGCATCACTCAGGTTGGCTGTTATTTTTTCAAACCAGCGATTGACCGCCTCCTCATTGATGTCCAGTTCAGGCACCCGCTCCTCATACAACAACGGAGCCACGGTTTCATCTTCGACCGCACGCTGCATGGTGTATGCGTGGACGATGGGGCCAAACTTGTTGGCGGTCTTCTCGTCTTTCAGCAAGGGAGTACCCGTGAAGGCAATATACGCAGCGTTGGGCAGCGCCTTCTTCATGCGCTCATGCGTCTCCCCGCCATGGCTGCGGTGCCCCTCGTCCACCAACACAATCAGGTTGGACGAATCATTGCGGCACTCGGGCAATTTGGACGCGGTGTTGAACTTGTGCACCAGCGTAAAAGAGATGCGCTCCGTGCCACTGCCGATGCGCTTGGCAAGGTCACGGCCAGACAAGGTACGGCTTTTCTCGCCATCCTTCTGCGTAGCAATGGACGAACCAAATGCCCCACCTGTCATGAAGTTGCGGGATAGCTGTCCCTCCAGATCAATCCGGTCGGTGACCACCACCACGCGGCACTCCTTCAGAGGTTCAACCAACAATAGCGCCTTGGTCAGAAACACCATGGTGAAGCTCTTGCCCGAGCCGGTGGTGTGCCAGACCACACCCCCCTCACGCCCACCATCGGGCCGTATCAGGCTGATGCGCGCCAACAGCGCACGGATACCGAAAAACTGCTGGTAGCGCGCGACGATCTTGCCCACCTTGCGGTCAAACAGCACGTAGCCACGCAAAAATTCCAGCAACCGTGTTGGTGTCAAAAGACTGACCAGCATGCGGTCCTGGTCAGTGGGCTGCATGGTTTGCGCCCACAGGGCATCAAAGTAAACCGCTAACGATGCGGGCTTGCCCTCAAACAAGGCCGCACGTGTGCCCGGGTTCAATGCCGCATTCTTCAAGCCGCTGATCTTGACGTCGTCAAACTCTTCTTCACGCCACTTGGCCCAAAATTTAGCCGCTGTGTGCGTGGTACCGTATCGCCCTTCGGTCTGGCTGATGGACAGCAGCAACTGCGCATAGGCGAACAAGTTGGGGATTTCGTCTTGGCGCTGGTTGCGCAGGTGCTGGCTGATGCCCTCGTCCACCATGGCCTTGGCTGGGTTGCTGCCACCTGATGACTCCGGTCGCTTGGCCTCAATTACCACCAAGGGGATGCCGTTCACATAGCAAACCACATCCGGTAGCCGCGTGTGCGTGCCTTGGGCAGCCAGCACCTCCAACTCTTCCGTCACATCCCAGCGATTGGCCGTGGCATCCGTCCAGTCGATCACATGAATCGTAGGCTGATGCTTCTTGCCATCGGACATGAACTCGGTAACGGTGATGCCCAAGGCCAGCTTGCCATACAGCCGTTCGTTGGCGGGCATAAGGCCCTCAGCAAGACTCAATGCCGACAATTCGCGCACGATCTGGTCAATGCCGCTTGGGGACAAGGGATACCACTCGCCCTTGTATTCATAGCGCCGTGTCTGCAACACCTCGATCAAACGGCCCTTGAGTAAAACTTCACGTGTGCTGCCACGCAGGGCCAGGGCCTGTGCTACGGTGATGAAGTTCCAGCCGAGATTGCACAGCAAGTGAAGCGCGGGAATGTGGGTGCTGTATTGCTCTTTAGAGTTGGGCGTGGTGTTCATGGCTGCACCACCATTTCGGTATCTGGCAAATGGACTCGACGTTTACCTGTAAGAAGCTGCGCCATCAAGGCAGCTTTCTCCACTTTCATTTTTTCCAAATGTTTTTCGGCCGCCTGAATCTCACTTTGCGCCTCATGCAGAACATTACAAATTGCTTGCTGCTCTTCAATGTCCGTGGGTATTCGGATACGCTCCCCAAAGAACATCCCGAGATCAAAAGTCATTTTCTCAATATGTACACCGTAACTACTTCGCAGAGCTGCGCGATACATCCACTGAGTTGCTGAGAGCCATCCAATGAAATGAATGTTGTACCGATTTTCATCCGAGGATTGAAATGCTAAATATGAATCAGAGACATACATGCCATCTAAAGCAATCGGGACTACCGCCATCGCACCGTGCACCACCTGCATTTTGGAAATGAGGAACTCCCCTGTGTACGCATGATTTAGCTTTTTCGTGAGAATTTCACTTCCCAGCAATGTCTCTCGGTGAAAGGCGCCTCCAGATCGGCGGCGAACACTTATGAGTGGGTACAACGCCTCGTCATCCCACTTCACTCGACGTTTCACTTCCTTCAAAACTTCGCCGATTTGAACTTGCACCCATGGTGCAGAAAAACGTTGCATCCTTGTGCGCCCAAATAGCAGCTCATTCATTAGCCCACGTTTTTGCTTCTTACTATTAGCCAGCAAGTACTCTGCAATGGTGATTGCTTGATCCCATGTGGCTAGGATTTTGGCGATGCGGCGTTGCTCCTCTTTCGGTGCAACCGGAACAGGAATTTGCTTCAGCAATCCCGCATTCAGATGCGACACACCACCTGAGTGTCCAAAATCTCTTATGTTTTCGTATTGCGATGATAGGTATTGAAAGTAGAAATCTGGCTCGTGATCGTCGCTGAGCAAGATGGCTGCTGAATTTTGGTTTGTTGCAGCTTCAATCGCCAGTTTGGCCATTTGCCCGCGCGTCTTACCTTGTCCGTACATTGCCATCAGTAAAGTGCCAGGAGGGAAGAGCTTGGCCGATGAATTTTTGAGTCCCGCTTCGGTAATCTTTTCTACTGTGTCGGTGATGGTGTTGAATTGAATTTCACCAGTTGTCACCCAAGGCACTTCGCCGCCCCAATACTCTGGCGTGGCCCGGTCAGGCGTACCACCGGAGCTGATACGTGCAATTTCACCCAACGTAGAGCGTTGCCAGCCTTTAGGAAGCATCACGTCCACCTTTCTTCGTCAACCGCTTTTCAGCCTGCTCCAGCTCTTTCATGTCCACGTTGTCCGCTTCAATGGCTTCAGCTTTGCGTCGCTGCTCATCAAACTCTTCATAGCGCCCATGCACAATCTTGAGCATGGCGTCATGGCTCATGCGCCCCACGCCCTTGAGCAAGGGGCTTTCATTGAACTGAATGAAGTTGTCCACGTATTGCCGCCAGTCGGCCATCACCAGTTGTTTGCGCTGCCGGGTACGTAGTTCCGCAAACTCCAGAAAGGCGGAGACCATACGGTTCAGGTGGTCGATCTCATCCGCGTTGAGGTAATTCTTGGCAACAATGACATCCGTCTTGCGTACACTGCCAGCCTTCCATGCCGTGAGTGCCATGTTGGGCTGCGTCGGGTCAGCGCGCTTGACGATGATTTCTGCTGCGGTTTGCTGGGTGACGGCGTATAGCATCTTGTTTTGCACTTCGGCAAAGAAGTGGCCCACCGTGTCGGCGTTGTCCTTGTAGTCCACCGATAAGGCAAACAGGTCACGTACTTTTTGGTAAAACCGCTTCTCTGATGTCCGTATCTCACGGATGCGCTGGAGCAGTTCGTCAAAGTAGTCCCAGCCAACCGGGTCTTTCATGCGTTCGTCGTCCATGACGAAGCCTTTGACCAGGTATTCCCGCAAGTGAGTGGTTGCCCACTGGCGAAACTGGGTGCCGCGGGGGGATTTGACCCGGTAACCCACGGCCAGAATCATGTCCAGGTTGTAGAGTTTGACGGGGCGTTTGACCTGCCGCTTGCCCTCCATTCGAACTATTAAGTCTTCTTTAATAGTTGCCTCAGGCTGCAATTCCCCCTCTTCCAGCACGTTTTTGATGTGTATGTTGACGTTAGGCACCGAAGTTTGGAACAGCTCGGCCAGTTCCATTTGTGTCAGCCATACGGTTCCGTCTTGCGCCCGCAGGAAGAAAGTGGCGCTGCCGTCCTCCGACGCGTACAGAACCAGTTCACCCTTGCCGGATGTGGGCTCAGTGATATCACTCATAGCCCAACTCCTTCAAGTACACGGACATCTGCGCCTCTAAACCAGCCAATTCGACCTTGAGCTGCTCGCGCTCTTTGCGCACGGCCATGAGGTCAATCTCCGCTTCTTCCTCAAAGGTGTCCACATAGCGGGGGATGTTGAGGTTGAAGTCGTTCTCGGCGATCTCTGCAGGTGTGGCCAAATGAGCGTACTTGTCTGACCCCTGCCGTGTGAATGCAGTGGTCAGAATGCGTTGCAGGTCGGACTCACGCAGGAAGTTCTGGTTTTTGCCCGCTTCAAAGTCACGGCTGGCGTCGATGAACAGGACCTTGTTATCGCTCTTGTTTTTGCGCAGCACCAGTACCGCAGCGGGGATGCCCGTGCCGTAAAACAGCTTCTCTGGCAAACCAATCACTATGTCCAGCAGGTTTTCTTCGATCAGCTTCTGACGGATGCGGCCCTCTGCCGCGCCACGGAACAACACACCATGCGGTACAACCACGGCCATGCGACCAGTGCCAGGTTTCATGGTTTCAACCATGTGCAAGATGAAGGCATAGTCTCCCTTGGTGCGCGGAGGCACGCCACGGCGAAAGCGGCTGAACTTGTCAGCATCAGCACCTTCATGGCCCCACTTTTCCAGGCTAAACGGTGGATTGGCGACAACTATGTCAAAGTGCTTGAGGCTTGCGGCACTGTCCAGCAGCTTGGGGTTACGAATGGTGTCGCCCCACTCGATGCGGTGGTTATCCTCACCATGCAGGAACATATTCATCTTGGCCAGCGCCCATGTACTGCCAATGGCTTCCTGCCCATACAACGCGTACTTGCGCGAACCAGTGTTTTCGCGGATCAAACGGCCACATTTCATCAGCAACGAGCCAGAACCACAGGTGGGATCGCAAATCTCATCACCCTCTTGGGGGGCCATCAGCCGCGCCATCAATGAAGACACTTCCGGTGGCGTGTAGAACTCACCCGCCTTTTTGCCACTTGTGGAGGCAAAGTTTTTGATTAGAAATTCATAGGCATTGCCAATGACGTCGAGCGTGCCGACGCGAGTGGGTCGCAAATCCAGCGCGGGTTTTGAAAAATCTTCCAGCAGGTGGCGCAGGATGTCATTCTTCTGCTGCTCATCGCCCAGCTTGTTGGAATTGAAGCTGATGTCTTGAAACACGTCGCGCAGCTTGGTGATGTTGGCTTCTTCAATGGCGTGCAGGGCCTTGTCGATGCGTTCGCCATTGCCGGGGCTGTGCCGCAGCGTATGCAAGGCGTAGAAGCTAGCACTGGCGGGTAATACAAAACGCTCGTTCTTGAGCATTTCCTCAATCAGCTCAGGGTGGTCGCCATATTGCTTCTTGTAGTTGTCGTAGTGGTCCTGCCAGACATCGGACACGTATTTGAGGAACAACATGGTCAGGACAAAGTCCTTGTAAATGCTGGGGTCCACCGTGCCACGGAAGGTGTCGCACGCGGCCCAGACGGCACCGTTAATGTCGTCTTGGCTAACGGAAGTTGTGGTCATAGCGGTGTCGTTCATGGGTTTCCCTGCAAATGTTTAGGTCGCGGCCTGAAACAGGCCGTCAGCGAGTGCATTGAGTTGCTGCTCGCGGTTGCGAATAAGTTGGTTGAGTGTCTGACGCTCTTGGCGCGCAAGTTCGGCCAATGCCACGATGCGGTGTTGATCTGCTAAAGATGGGACGCTGAGCGTCAGCGCCTCCAGCACCGGGCGACGGATGCTGAGTTGGCTACTGCCCTCGGCCGCCTGCTGGAGTTGACGCTGAAATGGAGGCTGGTTGATTTGCCACGCAAGGAATGCTGGAATGACTGTCGCTGGTGATTTCACTTGAAGATGGAAAAAGTGAGGGCTGCAAACAGCGGGGTGTGGTGGCTCATCCAGGCAAACAGCGTAGAAGCGGGCACCTTTGGAAACGACAAGAATGTCGCCTGCCTTGAGCCAGTCAGGCTGTTTGCGCCCGGCCAAGGCTGTGCGCATCACGCCGGACCAATTGACGCCATACTCAGGATCGACATCCTTCATTTGCACGGCCAGGGCATCGCCATCTGCCGACTCTTCGATGGAGCCACGAAACGGATAGCCACATTGCAGGTCAGCGAGCTCAACGACGGAAAAAATAGTTGCATCAATCACAATGACGCAACTATATCATCGAACAAAGGATTGTAAAATTATTTGTTGCATCAATTAATTTGATGCAGATACTTTTCAAAAATCTGATCCAACGGACTTTGTTTCACTCCGACGGACTTTATTTGTTCCAATCAAATAAACAGATCGCTCCATGACCATCATTCGACGGTCACGCTCTTGGCAAGATTGCGTGGCTTGTCCACATCGGTGCCGCGCGCGCACGCCGTGTGATAAGCCAGCAATTGAAGCGGTACGACGTGCAGCAACGGGCTCAACGCGCCGTAGTGCTCAGGCATGCGGATGACGTGAACGCCCTCGCTGCTGACAATGCGGCTGTCGGCGTCGGCCAGCACATACAGCACGCCGCCGCGGGCGCGCACTTCCTGCATATTGCTTTTGAGTTTTTCCAGCAGGTTGTCATTGGGTGCCACTGTCACCACCGGCATGGCGCTGGTCACCAGCGCCAGTGGGCCGTGCTTGAGTTCTCCGGCCGGGTAGGCCTCGGCGTGGATGTAGCTGATTTCTTTCAGCTTGAGCGCGCCTTCGAGTGCAATCGGGTAATGCAGGCCGCGTCCAAGAAACAACGCATTTTCTTTTTTGGCAAAGTCTTCGGACCAACTGATGACTTGGGGTTCCAGCGCCAGCACAGCCTGCAGTGCAGCGGGCAAATGGCGCATGGCTCTGAGATGCCCGGCTTCTTCTTCCTCGCTCAGACGGCCTTTGGATTGCGCCAGCACCAGCGTCAACAGGAACAGGCCGGCCAGTTGGGTGGTGAAGGCTTTGGTCGAGGCAACCCCGATTTCCACGCCCGCGCGGGTCACATAGGCCAGCTTGCATTCGCGCACCATGGCCGAGGTCGCAACGTTGCAGATGGTCAGCGTGTGCGTCATGCCCAGTGATTGTGCGTGGCGCAACGCGGCCAGCGTGTCGGCCGTTTCGCCGCTTTGCGTGATGGTGACCACCAGCGTTTTGGAGTTGGGCACCGACGTGCGGTAGCGGTATTCACTGGCCACTTCCACCTGAGTCGGGATTTTGGCGATGGATTCCAGCCAGTATTTGGCCGTGCAGCCGCTGTAGTAGCTGGTGCCGCAAGCCAGGATGAGCACCGAATCAATATCCTTGAAAACACGGTAAGCCCCGTCGCCAAACAGCTCGGGAACGATGCCTTGCACGCCTTCGAGTGTGTCGGCAATGGCGCGCGGCTGCTCGAAGATTTCCTTTTGCATGTAATGGCGGTAGGGGCCCAGTTCCGCGGCACCGCTGTGGGCGTACACGGTTTTAACCGCGCGCTGAACCTGATTATGGTCACGGTCAATCACCCAGTACTTGCCGAGCTGGATATCGACCAAATCGCCCTCTTCCAGATAAACAATCTGGTCGGTCACGCCTGCCAGCGCCATGGCGTCGCTGGCCAGGAAGTTCTCAAGCTTGTCTTTGCCTACGCCCAGGATCAGCGGGGAACCGGCCCGCGCGCCGACAATGCGGTGCGGCTCGTCCTTGCAGAAGGCTGCAATGGCGTAGGCACCACGCAACTGGGCAACGGCGGCCTTTAGCGCTTCAAACAGGTCATCGTCATACAGGCTGTCCACCAGGTGCACGATGACTTCGGTATCGGTCTGGCTGTCAAATACATAGCCTTTGGTCTGCAGGCCCGAGCGCAGTTCATCGTGGTTTTCAATGATGCCGTTGTGCACCAGAGCAACTCTGCCTGGGCGCTTGGCATCATGGGCGCCGCGACCATAGCTGAAATGGGGATGGGCGTTGCACATGGCGGGCGCGCCGTGGGTCGCCCACCGGGTATGCGCAATGCCGGTGCCGCTTTCCAGTTTGTCAGCGCTGACCTGGGCCTGCAGCTCCGCCACGCGGGAAGTGCTGCGCGCCCGCTTCAAGCCATCGGCATAGACCGCCACGCCGCAAGAGTCATAACCCCGGTATTCCAGACGCTGCAGCCCCTGCACCAGGATGGGAACAATATTTCTCGTAGAAACCGCTGCAACAATGCCGCACATGCGTACACTCCAAAAAAATAATACAC
>DHWX01000032.1:0-139 GCA_002413395.1 Polaromonas sp. UBA5171
TCGTTCGTCAAGTTCTAGGAGATCGTCATGGGCGCATTGATCCGTTCCGGGCGCAAGCCCGTGCTCCCGGCAACGCCGGAGCAGGTGGCTGGGCATGGCCAGCAGTACCTCACCTTCATGGTGGCGGGCGAGATGTTTG
>DHWX01000032.1:342-17700 GCA_002413395.1 Polaromonas sp. UBA5171
CGGTGAACTCGACTCGGACACCACCGCCTTGACGACCGGCACCCAGACCCAGCGGTCAGCCGCCGCGATGGTGGAAGCGCAACAGTGAATCGCATCAATACCATTGCTGGCACGCAGCCAATCACCGATCGGGACTTCCAGCAGATCAGGGACTGGATTTACCATCGCGCCGGCATCCACCTTTCCGACCAGAAGAAGGCCCTGGTGTCGGGTCGGCTGGCTGCACGCCTGCGTTACTATCAGCTAACCCGCTATGGCGACTATTTCAACCTGCTCCACAGCGGAAGCCATCCGGACGAGTCACAGATGGCCGTCGATCTGCTGACCACCAATGAGACGTACTTTTTTCGCGAGCCCAAACATTTCGACTTCTTGCGCGATCAGATCGTGCCCGGACACCCGACGGGGCGCTTGTTTCGCGTGTGGAGCGCTGCGTGCTCCAGTGGGGAGGAACCCTACAGCATCGGCATGACCCTCGCATCATGCCTCGGCGATCACCCGTGGAAAATCCTGGCGTCGGACTTGAGCCGCCGTGTCCTCGAACGCGCCCGCGCTGCGGTCTACCCGATCGAACGCGCGAAAACCGTTGCGCGCTCCCAGCTGCTGGCCCACTGCCTCAGGGGCACGGGCGGGTATGAGGGCACTTTCCAGGTGGCCTCGCATGTGACCAGCCGGGTCCGGTTTAGCCAGATCAACCTGAACGGGCCCTTGCCTGCGATCTGCGAGTTCGACGTGATCTTCCTGCGAAACGTGATGATCTACTTCGATGGACCGACCAAGCAGCAGGTCATCGACCGGGTCTTGGCATGCCTGCGTCCGGGCGGCTATCTGATGATCGGCCATTCCGAAAGCCTGACCAGTATCAATAGCATCATGAAATCAGTGGCGCCCGCAATTTACCGGAAACCCTAGCGCGATGGCCGCAATCATGCCTGCACCACTCGACATCCTGGAGATATTCCTGCAGCCGGGTGAGTTCTATTTCGGCGAAGAGAAAACGCGCATTCGTACTCTACTGGGCTCATGCGTGGCGATTGTCCTCTGGCACCCGAGGCTACGCATTGGCGGCATGTGCCACTTCATGCTGCCACGTCGGGCTCACGAGAGGCGTGACGAATCACTGGATGGGCGCTACGCCGAGGACGCGATGCAGATGTTCATGCGCGAGCTGCGGCGAACCGCTACCTCGCCCGCCGAGTATCGGGTCAAACTTGTTGGCGGCGGGCGGATGTTTGAGCATACCCAAAAATCCAGGGGCCATTTCGATATTTGCGAGCGGAACATGAACGCGGCGCGCGAACTCATCGTGCGTCACGGTTTCAGCCTGCATGCGCACGACTTGGGCGGGCATGGCCATCGCAATGTGGTCTTCGACCTGTGGAACGGCGATATGTGGCTCAGACAGGTGCCGCTGCGGCGTAGTCACTTGGCCGATGGGGCGAAAGGATGAGCGCACGGCCCCAAATCAATGTCCTGATCGTCGATGATTCGGCGGTCGTGCGCCAGGTGATCAGCGAGGTGCTGTCGAAAGACCGCTCGATCAACGTGATCGCGGCAGTTGCCGATCCCCTTTTCGCAATGCAGCGCATGCGCGTGCAGTGGCCGGACGTGATCGTGCTGGACATCGAGATGCCGCGCATGGACGGCATCACCTTTCTCCGGAAGATCATGGCCGAGCGTCCCACGCCGGTGGTGGTGTGCTCCACGTTGACAACCCGGGGCGCGGCCACGACCGTGCAGGCTATGGCGGCCGGCGCGGTCACGGTGGTGGGTAAGCCGAAAATTGGTGCTCGCAGCTATCTTCTCGACGCTTCGACGGGTCTGTTGCACGCGGTGAAGGTCGCCGCCCACGCCAACGTGCGCAACCTGCGGTCGCCCGCGCGCGACGAAGCAGGCGAGCCGCTTGAGGCCACGGTCACCGAGGCCATGAGGGAAACCAGCGAAACTGTGGTGGCCATCGGCACCTCAACCGGCGGCACGCAGGCACTGGAGGCCATTCTTTCGGCGCTGCCGCGCGTGACACCGGGCATCGTCGTGGTGCAGCACATGCCGGAAAAGTTCACCGCCGCGTTCGCTGAGCGTCTTGACTCGGTCTGCCGCGTCGAAGTGAAGGAGGCGAAGGACAGCGACCGTGTCCTTCCAGGCCGCGTGCTGATCGCTCCCGGAGGCCGGCACATGAGTCTCAAGCGCAGCGGTGCGCGGTATTACGTCGAAGTCAAGGATGGGCCACTGGTCCACCACCACCGGCCCTCAGTCGACGTACTGTTTCGCTCGGTCGCCAAGGTCGCGGGCAGCAACGCGGTGGGCATCATCATGACCGGTATGGGGTCCGACGGCGCGCTGGGCCTTCAGGAAATGCACGAGGCAGGGGCGCATACCGTGGCGCAGGATGAAGCGACGAGCGTCGTGTTCGGTATGCCCAAGGAAGCCATCAAGCTTGGCGCCGTTGACCGTGTGCTGCCCCTGCAGGAATTGGCGCGCGAGATCATGCGCTTCGGCTGAACTGCCGACCGACTGCTCGCAGCAACGTCTTCGCGGCGGCAGTGAAACCGGACATAGAAACGGCGCTGGCGAATGCTGTAGCCAACGTGCCGCCGCAAGTATTTCCGGGTCCAAACTACCCTCCGGTCCGCTTGACGGCATGGCCCTGGCTTTGCAGAGCCAGCATCACCGCCTCGCAGTGATCGCCCTGCACTTCAATCACGCCGTCTTTCACCGTGCCACCCGAGCCGCACGCCGCCTTGAGCTGCTTGCCCAACCGGGCCAGGGCCAGCGCGTCAAGCGCCAGGCCGCTGACCAGCGTCACCGTCTTTCCGCCGCGCCCCTTGGTCTGCCTGGAGACACGTGCAACGCCATCCGTTCTGGCAGGCGCCTGGGACTGCCGGCAGATACAACTCACCATCGGCTTTCGGCATTCGGGGCACATTCGCCCGGCATCAGTGGAATAAACCAGTCCGCTGGTTGAGGAATTTCTTTTCATCGTGAAATTATCGCGGCGACGATGCCAAGCCACCGGCTATGTCCAACTGTTGTTTCCGGGGGTTATCTGTCCCTGAGCAAAAACTCCATCTCGGTTCCCGCCAGATTCAGCACATCATTGTGCGCCAGCAAAACTGCCTGCGTCCCTATCGGTTTGCCATTGAGGGTGGGCGTCGTATTGCCGCTCATGCGCGCCACGTAGTAACCGTCACGCCGGTGCGAAATGGCCACGACAGCGACATCTGGCTGGCCAAAAGTCATGACCGCCTTGACCACCGGGACTTCCAGCCCCGCGGAGGTGCCTGACAGCACCTTCAGGCTGGCCAGCATTGTGCCGCTGGTGCCCGGTAGTCCAAGGGCATCAAGCGACATTGCCGCTGTCTGCTTTTCCGGATTGGGCTTGTCGGGCATTGAGGATGCCAGAAACTGGACCTTGAAATTCCCGATGGCGATGATGTCGTTATCATGAAGCAGTTGCCGGGACTTGATCATCTGACCATTGATGTAGGTGCCGTTGGTGCTGCCGAGGTCTTCGATGTACACATCAGCAATCCCCTGGAATTCAAACACGCAATGCTCGCCACTGACGAGCATGTTGTCAAACACAATATCGTTGTGAGGCCTGCGGCCCAGCGTGGTCCGGTCCTTTTGCAGATGGACATGCTTGATTTCAACGCCTTCAACGGATACGACAAGTTGTGGCATGGGAATCTCCTGCGGGTACATTGCCAGACACACCCAATGCGGAGGCAATTGTTTTTCGTATTTCGTAGCCTTGGAATACCAATAGTACAAGATCACTCTGAGGGTGATCAGGCTACGCCTTGTCAACCCGGCCAGTGGGTGCGGCAAAAGCACTTCAGGGAATGACGCAGAGCGGCCATTTCACACCGGGACAAGAACAAAATCAGCTGCTGACCCACGTATTTATTTCATAAGCTATCACATCAACAGCATGCCAGCGTCTTCATGTTTTTCCCGCAACCGCCACCTTGCCGCCCAGGTGCATGCCCGAGTCCAGCAACACCAGTTCACCCGTGACCGTGCGGGCGCCATCCACCAGCCAGACCACCGCCTCGGCCACATCCTCGGGCGTGCAGGCGCGACCCAGCGGCGCGGTGTGCTCATACGTGGCCTTGACCTTCTCATAGCCCTCTTGCCCGATGCCGTCCACAAACCAGCGCGAGGTGATCAGGCCCGGGCAGACCGCGTTAACGCGAATCTCGGGCGCCAGCGCACGGGCCAGGTAAAGCGTCATGGCGTTGACAGCGCCTTTGGACGCGATGTAGGGCACCGACGAGCCAATGCCCAGCGCCCCGGCAATCGACGACACGTTGACGATTGAACCCGCACCCGCTGCCTTGAGGTGCGGCACACAGGCGCGCACCATCTGAAACGCACCCACGGCGTTGACGCCCAGAATGTGCTGAAACGTCTGCGCGTCCAGCGCGTCCCAGTTGGCCGCGCCGCTGAAGGTGGAAATGCCTGCGTTGTTGACCAGCGCATCAATGCGCCCCCAGCGCACCACGGCAGCCTGCACCAGCGCCTTGCATTCGGCGTCAATGGCCACGTCGCCGCGCAGCAGCAGTGTGTCTGCCCCCGCCTCGCGGCAGGCCGCCTCGCTTTGACGGGCCTCGGCCTCGCTTTTTGAGTAATTGATCAGCACGTCATAGCCGCGGCGCGCCAGCAGCAGCGCCGTGGCGGCGCCGACGCCGGTTGCCGAACCGGTGACGATAACTACTTTGCGTTCAGTCATGGCGTGTCCTGGGTTGTTTCAGCGCCCGAGGCGTGACGGCGTCAGGCGCCGCATCTGGCGGCCGACCACATCGCGAAAGTGCGGACTGTGCAGGCAGGCGCCGCCAGCAAGACCAACCACGGAACCCAGCACTGTATCGAAAAAACGCGCCTGGATGATGGTCCCCGACAATCCATCCCCCAGATGGGTTGCCTCGGCAAGAAGAATGGTGAGGGGCGTGATGAAGATGGCGGCCAGGCCGTAGTGCCGCACCACCAGCGTCTCGATCACGAAAGTCAGCGAGATCATCAGCAGCGACACGCTCCACTTGTCTAGCGGCAGCGTCAGCAGGCCCCATGACAGCAGAAGCCCAATGCCGGTCCCGGCAATGCGCTGCACCTGCCGGTTCCAGACGGCGCGGAAGGTCATTCCCTGGATCACGGCCAGGCAGCTCACCGGCACCCAATAGGGACGTTGCAACTGCATCACCTGCGCCAGCGCCAGTGAAATCCCTACGAACAGGCCGATCACAACCGAGTCGAACACGACGAAATCAAAGGTGGCACGTGTCAGGGGTGCCACCGGCTTTGGTGCTTGCAGCCGCAGAATGGCAAGGCTGTAAAAGAACGCGATCAGGCAGGCCAGCACCGTGCCCATGGTGATCAACCCGACCTGTAGCGGAATCTGCGGTCCCTGTACAGGTGAAAAGGCCCCGATGGAAGCCGCCATGATGAAAAACAGACTGCCTGGCGGACCGATGAGATAAAACCGGCACACCATCGTGACCAGGATGGCAATGAACGTCAGCACCAGTACCATTAGTGGCGGGAAAAAATGACTCATTACCCCCAGCGCATAGCTCGCCGTCATGCCGAACGCACAGGCCATGAGTAAGGCCATGCGGTGATGCAGCGGGGTGTTGGGCAAATACAAAAATACCAGCCCGCCCAGCGACGCGACCAGCCCGTAGTCCAGATGATTGAACCAGGCGCCGATCAGCACCGGCAGGCCCGAAGCCGCCGCTGCGGCCGACCGGCATCTGCCAGCGCCGGTCACTGGGGTGAAACGTCACCAGGTGACGCAGTTCTTCCCGCACCAGGGCCTGAAACCTGTTCCCTCCCAGCCAGCGCATCATGGGCGTACCCTTTGCCGCCGCGCCCAGGGGGAAGGGACTGGCATGGGCATCTGAACGACGATGACCAGCGACATACTAAAGCGAATTTTTTGCTGCACCAGCACATTGTGCCAAACGTTGATGCCAGCCCGTAACTTACCCCTCATGGCGCGTCAGGGGTGATGCTGAACTTTCAGCCAAAGTCCCAATAGTCCGCGCGCTCAACCCGCAAGCGCCTTCATCTCACGGTACAGATCGGCGTTGCCTTCAAAGCCGATGCCCGGCAACTCAGGCAGGGCCACATAGCTGTTGTCCACCTTCACCCCATCGGGGAAGCCGCCATGGGGCTGGAACAGATCGGGGCAGGACTCGTTGCCGCCCAGGCNNGGTCTCGTGGGCTCGGAGATGTGTATAAGAGACAGGTCTGGGAATCCGCCATAGGGCTGGAACAGGTCGGGGTAGGACTCGTTGCCGCCCAGGCCTAGGCCGGCCGCAATGACGAGGGACATCTGGTGGTCGCCGTGCGGCAAGCGGATCAGGTTGCGCGCGTCCTGCATGGAGAACAGGTTTTCGCCGGTGACCATCTGGTTGGCATAATAGTTGCGCAGCGTGGCCTGCGGCTCAAAATCCAGCGGGTCGCCCCAGCCTCTTCATACCAGAACAGCTTGTATGGCGAGAGCGCCTTGGCGTAGGCAATGGCCGTGTCCAGGTTGGAGCGGCCGTTGGAGTTAGAGCCGTAGCCCACCACCGGTTTGCCGTTGCGCACCATGTCGGTCACCCCCGCCACCAGGCTCAGCCTCACCTTGCTGAAATCGATGCAGGCGTTGCGGATAAGTGAATTGATAGCGCAAGTTTTTTCGCGAATTTCGACGATTTTCAAAGGAGTATTTCCATGGGGAACAAATGGGGAAAAAATAGAGTTTTCAATAAGTGCGCCCGCTGTGCCGGGCTGCTGTGTGGCACCCTGGCCATCGCTTCAAACCATATAGCAAGTGATCTGCCTCGTAAGTCGGACCGATCTTCACTGCCGGGGTTAGTTGACATCTGCCCCCTGATTACGATGGTGTCCTGAGCTATAAAGGCATGATCTGAAGAACGGAAGCAAACCACGGAGAAACCATGCCCACACCCATCTCGGACGTCCACATCGCCCGCGCCGACCCGCTGCCGGAACCCCGGCTGCTGCGTGCCGAACTTCCGGCGGGCGAGGCTGATGCGGAATTTATTGCCGCGTCGCGCGCCGCCACCCGCAGCATCTTGCGCGGCGAAGATGACCGGCTGCTGGTCGTGGTCGGCCCCTGCTCTGTCCACGATCCCGCGTCGGCCTTGGAATACGCTGCGCGGCTGCGCCAGGTCGCGACGCACCTGAGGGGTTCACTGCTGCTGGTGATGCGCGTTTACTTTGAAAAACCGCGCACCCGCATGGGCTGGAAAGGCCTGATTTACGACCCGGGGCTGGACGGCCAGGGCGACATCGGCGAAGGTTTGCGCGCTGCGCGGCGCATCCTGCTGGAATGCGCGCGTTTGCAAGTGCCAGCGGCCTCTGAAATTCTGGACCTGGTGACGCCGCAGTACTACGCCGAACTGCTGATCTGGGGCGCCATCGGCGCCCGCACGGTCGAAAGCCCGTTGCACCGACAGATGGCGTCAGCCCTGTCTGCGCCCGTGGGATTCAAAAACGCCACCAACGGCAGCGTGGCCGCCGCCATAGACGCCATCCATGTGGCCGCCCAGTCGCACCGCTTTCCCACCATTTCGCTCGAAGGCAAGGCCATCGTCATCACGACCACTGGCAACCCCGACGGTCATTTGGTGCTGCGCGGCGCCAGCGACGGGCCCAACTACGACGTCACCAGTGTGAGCCGTGCCGCTGAGGCCCTGACCCACTCCGGCCTGCCGGCGCGGCTGGTGATCGACTGCAGCCACGGCAACAGCAACAAGGACTACGCCAGACAGCCCGCGGTGGCCGCCGACATCGCGCAGCAGATCGCTGGCGGCTCAAGCAACATCTGCGGCCTCATGTTGGAGAGCCACCTGGTCGAGGGCCGGCAGGACATTGTGAATGGACGCCAGGGCCTGCTTTATGGGCAGAGCGTGACCGACGCCTGTATCGGCTGGGATACCACCGTGGCCGTGCTGGAGCAGCTGGCAGACGCTGTGCTCCAGCGCCGCTCCGGCACCCGTGCGTAATTGACTGGGACCACGCCCGCCGGTTCCCCTCTCCCCACCCCCGTGAAATATTGCCGCATGAAGTCAATGCTCGATCGAGTCAGCCGGAGTAAACTGAAACCGGGTATCGAGTGCTCCACTGGTTTCCAAGCCGTTTTCCACACGCATGCCATGCACCATCTCCGCAGCATCATCGCAAGGCCTACAACATCGGAAAGTTTTTGCCGGAAGGAGACACGACTGCACACAATGGCGGGTGGCACCGCCCTATGAGTAAGGATGCGCGATGACTCACATACCATCCGGTTGCGCTCCGTTGATTCAGGTATCTGGTTTCACGGACGAGGCGCTGCTCGATCAGCTGCAGCGCGCCGCATTTGATTACTTTCTTGAGACAACGAATCTCCTCAACGGATTGGTGGCCGACACTTCGCGTGACAACTCGCCAGTCAGCATTGCGGTGGTCGGGTTTGCACTGTCATCCTACCCGGTGGCGGTGGATCGAGGCTGGATCGCGCGCGCCGATGCGGTTCAACGCAGTCTCACTGCGCTGCGTTTCTTCTGCGACAGCGATCAGAGCGGCAGCCCCACGGCGACCGGTTTCAAGGGGTTCTACTACCATTTTCTCGACATACGCACTGGCGCTCGGGTCTGGCAATCGGAACTGTCGATGATCGACACCGGGTTGCTCATCGCCGGTGCGCTGACCACGAGCATGTATTTCACGGCAGATACGACGGACGAAATCGAGTTGCGTGACCTGGTCGATTTTCTGTATCGCCGCATCGACTGGCGTTGGGCACAGGATGACGGCGACACGATCTGGCAAGGCTGGAAACCTGAATGCGGGTTTCTGCACTACGGCTGGGAAGGCTATAGCGAAGCCATCTTGATATATGTGCTTGCTATGGGTTCGCCCACCCACCCTATCGTAGGTGATTGCTACAAGGCATGGACTGCCACCTACCAGTGGGAGAACCTGTATGACCATGACTACCTCTATGCGGGCCCGCTGTTCGTGCATCACTTCTCGCACGCATGGATTGATTTTCGTGGCATTCGCGACAGCTTCATGCGCGAGAAGCGCTCCGACTATTTTGAAAACAGCCGACGCGCCGCATATATCCATCGCGAATACGCGCAACGCAACCCGCACGAATTCGCCGGCTACGATGAAAACTGCTGGGGCCTGTCTGCCTGCGATGGCCCAAGTGATGAGCGGCTGGATGCATCCAACGAAAGGCGCCGCCTGTTCGGTTATGCCGCCCGCGGCGTGCCATACGGGCCGGACGACGGCACCGTGTGTCCTTCGTCGGTACTGGCGTCGCTGCCGTTCGCGCCCGAGATCGTCCTGGACACCGTGCGCGGCATGATCGCGCGCTATCCCGAGATGTTGCGCGATGGTCGCTTATCGAGCAGTTTCAACCCAACGCTGACTGACGCCAACCAATGTGCATGGGTTTCCGCGGGGCACTTCGGGCTCGATCAGGGCATCGTGCTGATGATGATCGAAAACCATCGCACCCAGCGGATCTGGCGGCTGATGCGTGGCTGCCCATACATCAGGAACGGTTTGCACAATGCCGGATTTCGCGGGGGGTGGCTTGAGCAACCACACGCCATCGATGGAGTACGCTGATGCCGCGGCAAAACGACGCAACGATCATCATTCCGAAGGACCCGCATGGGCGCGAGCGCGTTGCCAATGGGCACCTTGCCATGTGGAAAAATCCAAAGCCTGCGGAGCGTTACCACCTGGTGATTGTTGGCGCTGGTGCAGCAGGCCGGGCCGCTGCGGAAATGGCCGCCGCGCTCGGTGCCAAGGTTGCGCTGATCGAACATCATCTGATCGGCGGAGGCCGACTGAATGCAGGTTCGGTAATCCCGTCGAAAACGATCATCCGCACGTCGCAACTGTATGCCGAAATGCGCGACGCCAAGCACTATGGCGCGCAGAAACCGGACGATATCCGCGTGGACTTTGGCGCTGTGATGGAGCGCATGCGACGGATCCGTACCCACCTCAGCGGCGGCGATTCAGTGCGGCGACTGAACGCCGCTGGCGTCGATATGTTTTTCGGCAAAGTACGCTTTACCGCAACCGACACGCTGACGGTCAATGGCGAAAAGCTGCGCTTCAGGAAGGCTCTGATCGCGACCGGCTCGCGACCGGATTCCTCCGCCATTCCCGGCCTCACGGAAGCGGGCTACCTGACCGACGAAAACGTGTTCGACCTGAGCGAACTGCCGCGCCGCCTGCTGGTCATCGGTGGCGGCCCACTCGCCTGCGAACTGGCCCAGGCCTTCTGTCGATTGGGTGCAAAAACCACTATCGTGCAGGACATGCCTCTATTTCTTGGCGGGGAAGAACGCGACGCAGCGCAAATTCTCTCGGATGCGTTTGCACGCGATGGCATCGAGGTGCGGCTCAATACCAGCGCAGTTGCCGTGCGCGTGGAAGATGGACAGAAACTGGTCGACCTGGTCAGCGACGACTACAAGCACACCATCACAGTCGATGCGATCATCACCGGCATCGGCCGTTCGCCGAATATCGAAGGGCTGAACCTGGAAGCTGCCGGCGTCGACTACGATGCCGCCGACGGCATCCATGTCGACGATTTTCTGCGTACCAGCAATCCGCATATCTACGCCGCTGGGGATGTATCCCTGAAAGACAAGTACACCCATACCGCCACGGCCTCCGCGCGCATCGTGGTGCAAAATGCGCTGTTGCGCGGTCACGAACGCTTGAGCGCGCTGGTCGTCCCGTGGTGCACCTTCACCGACCCTGAAATCGCTCACGTCGGTATCTATGTGCGAGATGCCAACCGGCAGAGCATCCCTGTGAAGACCTTCACCATACCGATGCACGAAGTTGATCGCGCGGTGGCCGACAGCGAGGATGGAGGCTTCGTGAAAATCCACGTCAGGGAGCGAACGGATCAAATCCTCGGTGCCACTATCGTTGCCCGCCATGCCGGCGACATGATCAACGAGATCACCCTGGCAATGGTGGCGGGTATCGGTCTGCGTACGCTGGCCCAGGTGATCCACGCCTACCCCACGCAGGCCGAAGCGATCAAAAAGGCAGCGGATGCCTATAACCGCACGCGTCTGACCCCTCGAATCCAAGCCCGATTGCATCGCTGGTTTTCGCGGTAAGGAGACGCCATTGCCGGTCTCCTCATATTTTTACTCTGACCACATTACATTGCTTTCCCCAACCGGAAAACGCCCTCTTCAATCCGCGCTACGTCCGCCGTGGCAAAGCTAAGTCGCAGAGTCGAAATATCAGGATTGTTCGCATAAAACGGCGCGCCCGGCACAAAAGCCACGCCTTTTTCAATCGCCCGCTTCGCCAACTCACTACCGTCCTTCACCTTGCCACCTGCGCCAGTGAGGCGCGCCCACACAAACAGGCCGCCCTGCGGCTGCACAAACTCGATGGCGTCTCCCAGTTCCTTGCGCAGCGCATTGCCCATGGCCTGGGCGCGCTCGGCGTACACCTTGCGCACATGGGCCAGCGTGGCGGGCATGCGAGCGGCCTTGAGGTACTGCGCGGCGGTCGCTTGGGCAAAGGTGCTGGTGTGCGCGTCGCTGAACTGCTTGCACATGGTAGCCTTGGCCAGCAGCTCGGGCGGGGCGATCAGCCAGCCGATGCGCAGGCCGGGGCTCAGCACCTTGCTCATGCTGCCGCAATGCGCCAGCCAGTTGCTGCTGCCGGGCACGGTGCCGCTCAGCGCCAGGATGCTGGGCGGTGGCGCCTGATCAAAGTAGAGGTCGCCATACGGGTCGTCTTCGACGATCAGCGTCTGGTACTTCACGGCCAGTTCCAGCACGCACTTTCTACGCTGCAGGCTCAGCGTCGCGCCGCTGGGATTGCCAAAGGTGGGGATCAGGTAAACGAATTTTGGCTTGTGCTCGGCGATGAGTTTTTCCAGCTCGTCGGTCTTCACGCCGTTGGCATCGATCGGCGCGCTGATGACGTTGGCACCGTACAGGCGAAAGCACTGGATGGTGGCCAGGAAGGTCGGGCCTTCCACGATGACATTGTCGCCGGGGCTGATCATGGTCTTGCCCAACAGATCCAGCGCCTGCTGGCTGCCAGTGGTGACGATCAGGCCCTCCGGCGCCTGGTCTTTCACACCCTTGGTAGCCATGAAGTCGGCGAGTTGTTCGCGCAAGGGTTGATAGCCTTCGGTGGCACCGTATTGCAGCGCAGCGCCGGGTTCCTCGGTCAGCGCCTTGTTGACGGCTTCCTTGATGCCGGCCACGTCGAACATGGCGCTGTCCGGAAAGCCGCCGGCAAAGCTGATGATGCCGGGCTTGCCCAGCAGCTTGAAGAGCTCGCGGATGGCGGAGGTTTCGACGTTGTTGAGGCGGTCGGCAAATGGCAGAGGCATGAGAAAATCAATCCATGAAGAAAGAAAACATCGAGCCGTTTTTTGCCGCGTTGAAGGCGGCCAATCCGCAGCCCAATACCGAACTTAAGTATACGAGCGTGTTCGAACTGCTGGCTGCCGTGCTGCTGTCAGCGCAGGCCACCGACGTGAGCGTGAACAAGGCCACGCGCCGCTTGTTCCCGGTGGCCAACACGCCGCAGAAAATCCTCAACCTCGGACTGGAAGGCCTGGAGGGTTACATCAAGACCATCGGCCTATATCGCAGCAAGGCCAGGCACCTGATGGAGACCTGCCGCATTCTGGTGGCGCAGCACGGTGGCCAGGTGCCGCGCACGCGCGAAGCGCTGGAGGCCCTGCCTGGCGTGGGCCGCAAGACCGCCAACGTGGTGTTGAACGTGGCCTTTGGCGAGCCCACGATGGCGGTGGACACACACATTTTTCGCGTCAGCAACCGGACCGGACTGGCGCTGGGCAAGACACCATTTGAGGTAGAGATGCAGTTGATGAAGCGCGTTCCACCCGAGTACCTGGTGAATGCGCACCACTGGCTGATACTACTCGGGCGTTATGTGTGCACGGCGCGCAAGCCGCTGTGCTGGCAATGCGGAGTTTCGCAATTCTGCGATTTCACGCCCAAAACACCAGTTCCCTGAGCTTGGAAGGATTCCGTTTTAATAGCATATCAAGCCATTTTTATAATGGGCGGGTGGCTAAAAAATTATCAATCCGCGACGACGCAGCCGTTGCTAGCCTAAGCCAGCAAGCGCTCAACACAGCAATGAAAAATGCATCGATCCGAAACGACGTGGGCGAACTTGAACACGATGGGTGACTGGGCTGATGCCACAAGTGGAAACCCATCGAACCAGCAATTGCGCCGACTGGAGCAGGAACTTGATTGTGCGTACGAGGGGAAATTGTGATTTCCCGACAAATGTGGTTTCCCACAATTGTTTGCATCCACCGGCAATGGTAGAGTAACCTTGCCTACATAAAAAAGGCATGAGTCGCAATTTTTACGAAATCCAACAAGAAGGAATACTTATGTCGCTGGCTTATTCCCGTTTCCTCTACACCTCGTTGACAGCCCTGATCATGGCTGTGCCTGCGGGAGCCGCATTGGCCCAGGATGTCGTCCTGGGCGCCTCGGTGCAGTTGACCGGCCCGGTAGCCAATACTGGCCGCTACTACCGCGATGCCTATCAATTCGCGATCGAGAAGATCAACGCCGCTGGCGGCGCCAAGATTGCGGGTAAGTCGCACAAGCTGGCGCTCAAGCTATACGACAACCAGTCCGACGTGAATCTGAGCGTGCGCCAATACACCCAGCTGGTGTCGCAAGACAAGATCAATCTGCTGCTGGGCCCGTTCGCCAGCAACTTCGCGCTGGCCGATTCGGCCGTTTCGGAAAAATACAAGGTGCCGATGGTGCAGGGCGGCGGCGCTTCTGACCAGATTTTTGCGCGTAACTTCAAGTACATCTTTGGTACGCTGGCGCCAGCCAGCAATTATTTCGGCAGCACCATCGACATGCTGAAGGCGCTCAAGACGCCGCCCAAAACCGTGGCGCTGCTGTATGCCGATGATGCTTTCGACGTTTCGGTAGCCGAGGGCACGCGGCCGATGCTGAAGAAAGCCGGCTTTGACGTCGTGATGGACGAACGCTACAGCAGCAACACCAGCGATTTCAATTCGCTGCTGTCACAGATCAAGAGCAAGAACGTCGACGTCGTTCTGGTGGCGGGGCATGAAACCGAGATTCTGAATTTCGTGCGGCAAGCCAAGAGCCTGGCCGTGGCGCCAAAGATGTATTCGTTCACGGTGGGCGTGCCAAGTGAAGACTTTCGCAAGGCCCTGGGCAAGGATGCCGACTATGCGTTCGGCATGACCGCGTGGCTGCCGACCCCGGCCCTGAAAGACCGCTGGTTTGGCGATGCGATGCAGTTCGCCAAGGAATACAAGGCCAAATTCGGGTATGACCCCGATTATCACGCGGCGTCTGGCGTGGCTGACGTGGAGGCGCTGGTGCAGGCGATGGAAGACGCCGGCAGCACCGATCCGCAAAAGGTGCGCGATGCGCTGGCCAAGCTCAAATTCGAGAGCCTGTATGGTCCGATCGCATTTGCCGGAAATGGCCAGATCAACTTGCCCCAGGTCGTGATTCAGGTGCAGGGCGACGGCCTGGCTGAAATCTACGACGCCAAGGGATTTGTGAAACAACCGAAGTATCCAATGCCAGCCTGGAACGCGCGTTAAGCCTCCAACTGGTTGGAACTTCAGGTGGATCTTCTCGCACAAATCCTCGTCAACGGCACTCTCCTCGGCGGGCTGTACGCTGTCATGGCGCTCGGCCTGGCCTTGGTGTGGGGGGTGCTCAATATTGTCAATCTGGCACATGGTGCCTTCATCATGCTGGGTGCCTATGTTTCGTGGCATCTGTACACCTACCTGCACATCGATCCGTTTCTGGGGCTGCCCATTACCGCCGCTGTCATGTTTGCGCTGGGCTACGCACTGCAGCGCGGCTTGCTGAACCTGGTTGTGCGGGCGCCAATGTTCAATACCCTGCTGATCACCTTCGGGCTCGAAGTGGTGCTGACTTACCTGGCGCAACTGGCGTTTTCAGCGGATTTTCGCACCATCAATCCACCCTATGCCGGCAATAGCCTGCAATGGGGGCCAGTGGTGTTACCGGTGGCGCGACTTGGCGCGTTTTGCATAGCGATTGTCCTGACCATCGGCATGTGGCTGTTTTTGCTGCACACGCGGCTCGGGCGCGCGATTCGTGCTACCGCCCAGAACCTGGTCGCGGCGCGCCTGTATGGGGTCGAACCGCGGCACCTGTACGCCGTGACCTTCGCCATCGGGATTGCACTGGCGGGCGCGGCCGGTGGACTTTACGGCACGGTGTCGCAGATCAACCCGTATATCGGGGCGTCGCTCACCGCCAAATCGTTCGCCATCGCGATCATCGGCGGACTGGACAATCCGCTGGGCGTCCTCGTGGGCGGCCTGTTCCTGGGGATTGTGGAGTCACTGACCACCTTGTACATCGGCCCCACGTTTGCCGATGTCGCCAGCTTCGGCATCCTGGTGCTGGTATTGATCGTGCGCCCTACGGGCCTATTGGGGAAGACAGCATGAAAGCGTGGCACATCGGTTTGATTGGGGCGGCACTGCTGGCGCTCGCGGGCGTGCCCTGGTATGGCTCGGACGTGCTGATCCAGTTCGGCATCAATGCGCTGCTGCTGGCCGTGCTGGCGCAGGGCTGGAATATCATCGGCGGCTACGCCGGTTACGCCTCGTTCGGTAACTCCGTTTTTTACGGACTGGGCAGCTACGGTGTGGCCATCGCCATGGTGCAATGGCATTTGCCTTTTGGCGTGGGCATGGTGTTCGGGGTGGTGCTGGCCGTGGTCTTTGCCGTGCTGCTGGGGATTCCCGTGCTGCGCCTGCGGGGCCACTACTTCGCCATTGCCACGCTGGCGCTGTCGCAGGTCATGACAGCCATTGTCTCCAACGTGGGGCTGGCGGGCCAGAACATCGGCCTGGTCCTGCCGCCGCTGAATAATGATCGGTTGTTCTACGAGCTGTCGCTGGGCCTTCTTGTCATCGCGACACTGACCATCTTCTGGCTCACGCGCAGCCGCTTCGGCTTCGGACTGATCGCCATCCGCGAGAACGAGGAGGGAGCCGCCGTCATGGGCGTGAACACCACGCTGTACAAGGTGCTGGCGTTTGCGCTCTCGGGCATCTTCAGCGCGCTGGCCGGCGGTATCCATGCCTACTGGATCACCTTTCTGGACCCGGAAAGCGCCTTTGACATCAGCCTCAACGTCAAGATGATCATTATGGCCGTGTTCGGCGGCCCTGGCACGGTGCTGGGGCCCATCGTCGGGGCGCTTTCGCTGTCGGCCATCTCCGAGTTTCTGTCGAGCGAGGTGACCAGCATTGCCGGCCTGTTCTTCGGCATCGTCATCGTCGCGGCGGTGGTGCTCATGCCGCGCGGCTTGGCGGATATGCTGCGGCGTTTTCGCAAGACCGGTTGGCGCTATTTCATCGAAAACATCCGGGCCCACAAACTATGAAGGCGCTGCTCGAAGTCCGTCAGGCGACCCGGCGCTTTGCCGGGCTGATTGCTGTCAGAGACGTCAGCTTCACGCTCGCACCGGGTGAAATTCTGGGACTGATCGGCCCCAACGGCGCCGGGAAGTCCACGCTCCTCCACTGCGTCGCCGGCTTCCGGCGTCACGATTCCGGGTGCGTCATCCTTGAGGGGAAGGACGTGTCGTCGTGGTCGTCGGACCGGCGGGCTCGGGCTGGGCTCGCGACCGTCTTCCAGTCGGCGACGCCGATCGGGGGGCTCGACGTGCTCGGGAACGCGATGGTCGGCTGCCACGCGTGGACGCGGAGAGGCTTCGCGGCGGGAATCGTGAAGTCGCGCGGCCAGCGGCGCGAGGAGCACGCGATCCGGGAGGCTGCGCGCGAGGCGCTCGAGCTCGTCGGGCTCGCGCAACTTGCACACCGCTCCGCGACGACGCTGCCGTTCGGACAGCTGCGCCTGCTCGCGATCGCGCGCGTGCTCGCTCAGCGTCCGCGCGTGCTGCTGCTCGACGAGCCGGTCGCCGGGCTCCGTGCCGGCGAGAAGGCGCGCCTGCGCGAGGTCTTCCTCGATCTGAAGCAACGCGGCTTCACGCAGATCCTCGTCGAGCACGACATGCAGTTCGTCGGAGCGGTGGCGGACCGCGTGCTCGTGCTCGACCGCGGCCGGCTGATTGCCGACGGACCGCCGCAGCAGATCCGCCGCGACGAGCAGGTCATCGCCGCCTACCTCGGCACGGCAACGGTTTGACCGCCCCGCTCCTGGAGGTCGAGAACCTCGTCGTCAAGTACGGCGAGGCCGTTGCGCTCGACGGCGTCTCGCTTCGCCTCGAGCCGGGCGAGCGCGTCGCGCT
>DHWX01000033.1 GCA_002413395.1 Polaromonas sp. UBA5171
GGGGTAACTGCCGGATTTAGGGTCATCCAAGCGCACGCTGATATTGTCAGCGCTGGCTTGCACATAGCCGCGCTCGAACAGGCTGCGCCCGACGCGACAGATCTCGTCCCGGGCTTCCGATTCCGTCATGCCAGCCTCGCGAAGACTTTGGTGAAGAAGTCGGTGGTACCGAAGTTGCCCGACTTCAGCGTCAGGTGCAGTCCGCCATGGGGCGCCGCATAGGTCTGGGCATGACACCAGGGGACACCGGGATCGATTTGAGGGCCGATCTTCATCTGTGTAATGTTAAGGGCCTGCACGCAGGCGCCCGAGGTCTCACCGCCGGCCAGCACCAGTTGCCGCACACCGAGTTCGACCAGACCGCGTGCAATCGCCGCCAGGGTGCGCTCCAGCAGGGTACCGGCTTCTTCCACACCCAGTTGCCCCTGCACCGTCTTGACCACATTGGCCTCAGCGGTCGAATAAATGAGAACCGGGCCCTGGCCCAGCAGAGCCGCAGCCCATGTCAGCGCCTGCCGCGTCACATCGACGCCGGCGGCGACCTGCAACGGATCGATACTGCGCGTCGGCAGTCCCGCCTTGATGAAAGTCATGACCTGCCGATTGGTCGCCAGCGAACAACTGCCCGACACTACCGCCTGCAAACCGGTCGCCGGTGGCAGCGCGCTGGCCGTGCTGGAGGGTGCGATGCCGAAATTGGCGGGCAAGCCGATCGCCACACCCGAGCCGGCTGTCACCAGCGGCATGCCCTTGAGCGCCGGCCCCAGGCGCAGCAAATCGTCGTTGGATATGGCATCGACCACGGCCACGCCGACCCCTTGAGCGCGCAACAGCGCAATGCGTTCGCGGATGGCAGCCTCGCCTTGCGCCACCACCATGTAGTCGATCAAACCGACCGGGCGGTGACACTGGGCCTGCAGCGCGCGCACTAGGTTGGCATCCGTCATGGGGGTGAGCGGGTGGTTCTCCATACCGCTCTCATTGAGCAGCACATCGCCGACAAACAAGTGGCCCTTGAACACGGTGCGCTGGTTGTCGGGAAAGGCAGGTGTGGCGATGCTGAAATCAGTGCCCAGCGCATCCATCAGTGCCTCGGTGACCGGGCCAATATTGCCTTGCGCCGTGCTGTCGAAGGTCGAGCAATATTTGAAGTAAATCTGCTTCGCGCCCTGCGCCTGTAGCCATTTCAGGGCCGCCAAGGACTGCGCTACCGCGTCTTTCACCGGCAACGTGCGCGATTTGAGCGCGACTACGACGGCGTCGGCATCCGTGTCCAGCGGCTGCGTCGGCACGCCCATCGCCTGCACCACGCGCATGCCTGCGCGGACCAGATTGTTAGCGAGGTCAGTGGCGCCGGTGAAGTCGTCGGCAATGCAGCCGAGCAACAGTCTTTGCATATTTGTGCTCAGTAGTGTCCCAACGTTTTCACATCAGGACGTCGTAAGTTAATGATTCGCATGTTGAATTTGGTGTTTCAGTCTGGTCTCGATTTGAACGTCGAAAGGCAGACTTGTGGTTTTTTGCGGGTTTCCGCCCAAAACCACCATGCACCAAGGCACGCTCGTATTTGCGCAACTCATGCTCTATCTGCCGCTGAGCACGTTTCGACGCTGTGTGGCCGACCATCGGGGCGAACACAAGGTCAAGGACTTCTCGTGTCTGGATCAGTTCTTCGCCATGGCATTCGCCCAATTGACCTACCGCGAGTCCCTGCGCGACATTGAGGTCAACTTGCGCGCCCAGGCACGTCGGCTGTATCACATGGGGTTTCGTTGTCAGACCATTTCGCGCAACACGCTGGCCAATGCGAATGCCACACGCCCGTGGCAAATCTACGCGGACTTCGCCCAGCACCTGATTGGCCTGGCGCGACCCCTGTACGCCAAGGAACCATTTGGACTGGAACTCGACGCTGCGGTCTACGCGTTCGACGCCAGCACAATCGACCTGTGCCTGTCGGTGTTTGCTTGGGCGCCGTTTCGCTCGACCAAGGCGGCCATCAAGCTTCACACATTGCTGGACTTGAGGGGCAACATCCCCAGTTTCATTCACATCACCGACGGCAAGACGCACGAGGTCAATGTGATGGACGATCTGGTGCTGGAGCCGGGAGCGTTCTATTTGATGGATCGGGGCTATCTCGATTTCGCCCGGTTGTTTGTGATTCACGAGGCGCAAGCCTTCTTTGTGACCCGATCCAAGAGCAACACCAAGTTCAAGCGACGCTACTCGCATCCGGTGGATCGAGTGAGCACTGCAGTATTGTGCGATCAGACCGGCGTGTTGATGACCTATCTGTCCAGCAAGGATTACCCCACAACGATGCGCCGTGTAGTGGTCAAGGACGACGCCGGGAAGCGGTTGGTGTTTCTGACCAACAACTTTGCCTTGAAGACCGAGCTGATCGCCGATCTTTACCGCCAGCGCTGGCAGGTGGAGTTGTTCTTCAAATGGATCAAACAGCACTTGCGCATCAAAGTCTTCTTTGGCACCAGCGAGAACGCGGTGAAGACGCAGATCTGGATTGCCATATCGACTTACCTGTTGATCGCCATCACGAAGAAACGCCTGCATCTTGATCATCACAGCCTGTATGAAATATTACAAATCTTGAGCCTGTCCATGTTTGAAACAATCCCAATAAATCAACTACTTACGCCACCCTCAACAAATTCAGATCCGGATTTCGAGCCAAATCAGCTCGCTCTCCTCTGAAGAACGTTGGGACACTACTGATTTATGCTCTGTGTGCACGGTGATCATCCGGCAACCCTATTCGGGTCATTACAATAAATAGTCGGCCCTGCAAAATTCACTTTCAATTTTGGCACCCCAGGCGAGGGATCCAAAAATCGGTTTTTTGACAATTCCACTTGTGAGCCAATGGCCTACGCGGGTTGTCCATGAGCGTGCGGGTGTGCCGTATGCTGCTTCTATGGCATGTGGCTGCGACGGTGCTCTTTGTAAAAGGCGCAAAAAAAGCGCCTCAATGCCCAGACGGGCAATGGCGCGCAGCAGCCAGCGCAGGTTGTAGCTCACAGCACAGCTGATGGAGTGCAACGCATCGCCCAAGGCACCTTGCAGCCAGCAGCGATCCATGCGGTGATCGGACTTCAAGTGCCCAATGGCG
>DHWX01000035.1 GCA_002413395.1 Polaromonas sp. UBA5171
GCCAGCCCCCTCGGGGGGCAGAGAGTTACACCAAGTGAACGAACGTGGGGCATCATGCTTTCCAGAAGTCTTTGCGACACAGGCCGCGCGCCGCGCAATACTCGCAGGCATTGCCTTCACCCAACGCGGGCAACACGGCACCCTCGCTGATGCGCGCCATGTCAGTGAGGATGCCATCGATCAACTCATCGCGCAGGGCCACGATGGCGGGCTGTGCGTAGGTCCTGGTCGGCTCTTTCTCTCCCAGGTTGACATAGGCCGCAGCCAGCGTGTCGTCCGCCATCAGGGCGGCGTAAAACGCCAGCTGGGTGTCTTCCTGTCCACTCTTGATGCGCTCGGCCGTGACTGTGCGCGGCTCGGTCTTGTAGTCAATCAGCAGCGTATGGCCGTCGGCCTGGCGGTCAATACGGTCCAGCTTGCCGATCAGCGTCAACTCACCCAAAGGTACTTCGCGCCAGGTTTCAGCAGCTTCAAAAGTGGCACCCGTGGCTTCGTGCCCGGCCAGCCACGCCAGGTAGCCGTCGCGCACGCCGGGCCAAGCCGCGGCAAACGGCAGGAACTCGCTGTCGCTCAGGCCCAGTTCCTGCGCAGCTTGCTCTGACGCGACATTAATCATCGCTAGCCGAGAAGACATGCCGGACACTGGAACGTTTTTCAGTGATTCATGAAAGTAGCGCAGCGTGCTGTGCAGCCAATTGCCGAAATCACGCTTGCCGAGTTCGCTCTCCAGCTCTTCGGGCTCTTGCAGCCTGAGCTGGCGCAACGCAAAAAAGCGGTAGGGGCAGCGGCGCAAATCCTCATAGGCGCTGGCCGACAACCTGGACAGGGGCAACGCCGCGCCGGTGGGCAACGGCCGCGTTGTGGGCTGGGTCACCACGGCGCGCAGCCTGCGCGCATCCGGTGCCTGGGGCAAATTACTGGTCAGCCGCAACTCCTGGACAAAACCACTGGGCATCAGCTGCTCGCCAGCCTCGCTGGTGCGCCACAGCAGATCCACATGGGGCAACTGCAGGGCATGGCACCAGGCCTGGCGCGCCGCGCTGGCCAGCACCTCGCGCGAAGGCAGGCCGAGCAGGGCGCGCTGGCCCGGCGTCCAGGGGCCCGCAGGTTCGGGGGAAACCGGCAAGTGAATTTCGTCGCAGCCAGGAAAAACCACCGCCTGGATAGGTCGGCCCAGCAATTGCGGCAGCGGCAAAATCACCACCTGTTCGGCAGGCGGATGCGCGGGTGAAAATGTGCCGGTTTCCAGCGTCTGATTGACCCAGCGGGTAAAGTCATTGAAAGGCATGATCGGCGGCGTCTCGAACTCCATCTCTGCGCCTTCGTGCAGTCGAAGCAACTCCAGCACCGTCTGACCAGCCTCATCCAGCGCCAGTGCCTCCCACTGCGCGGCTGCCTGCAACGCGGCGCGCAGATCGCGCAGCCACACCCTCAGCGAACGGGCGCGGCTGAACGCGTCGCGCAGGGTGTTGACCCGCACCACCAATGGCTGAGTCGCCGCGAACGTGGGCAGCGGAGCATCCGGCAGTTCGCGCCAGACCCGCACACCGGCTTTGCGCAACTCGGTTTCCGAGGCAGCCACTGCGCCGGCATCGAATGCAGGGGCATTTTTCAGCCAGTCCAACACGACATCAGTCGAGGCGTCCCAGGCCATCGCGCGCAGCAAACTCATCAGGCTGGCCGCAGCTCGCGTGGTGGAGAGCTTCCAGCCGGTTTCATCGCGCATGGCAATGCCTTGCTTTTGCAGCATGGCCCCCACGCGGCGCGTCAGAAACCGGTCTTGTGCAATCAATGCGACAGGGCAGCGCCCTTGCGCCAGGTGCGCCAGCACGCAGGCGGCGGCACGCTCGGCCTCGTCTTCGGCATCCAGCGCGGCGTGCAGCGCCGGACGCGCCGCCAGTGGCACCTCTTCAGGCCGCGACGGGTCAAGGGAAATCGACATGGACCGCGCGCCAAAATGCGCCTTGAGCGCCTCCGTCAGCGGCTCGGCCTGGAAACCCTCAATCACGACAAACAGCTTCGGCCGGGCCTGGAAAAGCGGGTCAGATGGGTAGGTGGAGAGCGCCGTCCAAGCCAGCGCAATGCGCGCCACTGCGGCTTCAAGCGCCAGCAGCGGCGAGTCCAGACCTGCGCCGAGCGCCAATGCGAGGCGCTCACCCCAAGCCGCTCGCCCGACAGGCAACACCGCCGCCGCCACCCGGGCCAGGCTCCACGCGGCTTCGACCAGGCGGCCGGCCAGCGCATCCTGCTGACTCGCAAGGCCCGCCCGCTGCAGCAGCGACGCAGCCGTCAGCGTATCCACGGCCACATCCATGCGCAAATCGTCGCCCGCAGGCGCAGGCAGACCTGGCGAGCCGCCCAAACTGCTGGCCCAGTTCATGGTGGTTTCAAAATGCGGAACAAATGACGCGGCCCCCGCTTGAGCGGCCCAGGCCTGGCGCGCCAACGGGATCAGTTGGGCATAGGGCAGCAGCACGACGGCCTCGGCGGGATGCACACCCCGCTCCCACACGGCCTCGGCCAGCTTGGCGATGGCCTGCTGCCAGAAAGTTTTTGCAAGGTTTGCGGCGGTATCATCTGGTGACATGAAGAGGGCGAAGGCTTTATAACAAAGGACAGAGGGTTCCAAGGATAACTATCGGGGCGATAGGCCTTGCCTGACCGACCTCGCTACTTGCTTTCTGCCACAATGCCCGTAACTTTAGCCGTATCCAGTAACCAGACCCAAGGAGCCGTCATGGCGAGCGAACTGATCAAACATACCACCGATGCCACTTTTGAAGCTGACGTACTCAAATCTTCCACACCCGTGCTGGTGGATTACTGGGCTGAGTGGTGCGGCCCCTGCAAGATGATTGCGCCAATTCTTGATGAAGTCGCCTCCGGTTATGACGGCAAGCTGCAAATTACCAAAATGAATGTTGATGAAAACCGCGACATTCCCGCCAAATACGGCATTCGCGGCATTCCCACCCTGATGCTGTTCAAAGACGGGCAACTGGCCGCCACCAAAGTGGGCGCCATGAGCAAGGCCCAGTTGACGGCGTTTATCGATCAGCAACTGACTGGCCTGAGCGTGTTGCGCTAAACGGAAGAATCCAGCCCCGCAGCTTTCAGCGCAAGGCTGCGCATAGTTGAGCCCACAAATTCGGCACCGGCCGGGCGCGTATCCCGATCACCTTCTGCCCCACAGATTTTTCACGTCAATTTCCTGTCATAATGTGTCTTATTCGCCAGTTGGCTTGTGCCAGCTGGTTCGAGTTCCAGGTTTGTCAGCCTTCTTTCTCCAGCGGCCTCTTTTCAAACCTCCCCCGTTTTTTTTACTGAACTCCGCAAGGAGTAATTCGATGCACTTAAACGAACTCAAGGCACTGCACGTGTCTGAAGTCCTCAAGCAGGCCGAAGCCCTTGAGATCGAAAATGTGGGCCGCATGCGCAAACAGGAGCTGATGTTTGCCATCATCAAAAAGCGTGCAAAAACAGGCGAAACCATTGTGGCCGACGGGGTGCTCGAAGTACTACCCGACGGCTTTGGTTTTTTGCGTGCGCCGGATTCGAGCTACACCGCCAGCACCGACGACATCTACATCAGCCCGAGCCAGATTCGCCGCTTCAACCTGCATACCGGCGATATGATTGAAGGCGAAGTGCGCACGCCCAAGGACGGCGAGCGCTACTTTGCACTGAACAAGCTTGACAAGATCAACGACGGCCCGCCTGAAGACAACAAGCACAAGGTCATGTTCGAGAACCTGACGCCGCTGTTTCCCCGGGAGCAGTTCAAGCTTGAGCGCGACATCAAGAGTGAAGAGAACCTCACCAGCCGCATCATCGACATCATCGCCCCCATCGGCAAGGGCCAGCGCGCCCTGCTGGTGGCGCCGCCAAAATCCGGTAAAACGGTGATGATGCAGAACATCGCCCACGCCATCGTCGCCAACTACCCTGAAGTGGTCATGATGGTGCTGCTGGTCGATGAACGCCCGGAGGAAGTGACCGAGATGCAGCGCAGCGTGCGCGCTGAAGTCATTTCATCAACCTTTGACGAGCCCGCCGCGCGTCACGTGCATGTGGCTGAAATGGTGATCGAGCGCGCCAAACGCCTGGTCGAACTCGGCAAGGATGTGGTCATTTTGCTCGACTCCATCACCCGGCTAGCGCGCGCCTACAACAACGTATTGCCTTCTTCCGGCAAGGTGCTGACCGGTGGCGTGGATGCCAACGCACTGCAGCGCCCCAAGCGCTTTTTCGGCGCTGCCCGCAATATTGAGGAAGGCGGCAGCCTGACCATCATCGGCACCGCCCTGGTTGATACCGGCAGCCGCATGGATGAGGTGATCTTTGAGGAGTTCAAGGGCACCGGCAACATGGAGCTGCGGCTTTCGCGTCACCTCGCCGAGCGCCGTATCTTCCCGNNCGAAATCCACCTGGACCGCCGCCTGTACGAAAAACGCGTGTTCCCGGCCATCCACCTCAACCGCAGTGGCACGCGCAAGGAAGAACTCCTTCTGGCACCGGAAATTCTTCAAAAATCGCGTATCTTGCGCCAATTCATGTACAACATGGATGAAATAGAGTCGATGGAACTCATGCTGAAGAACATGAAGGCAACTAAGAACAACCATGAATTCTTTGACTTGATGCGCCGCGGCGGGTAAATAGCCCCCACGCTTGTCGTTTCGCGTACTGCGCTGCCTCCNNCCGAGGGGCTGGCCTTGCTTGGGGGCGGCCCGACGCTGCGGCCATTGCCCCCCCTTTGCATAGTGTCCGGGTCAATTCTCATCAAGTCGGCATCTGCATCTACTGATTTGATGCGATAATGATAGGCTTCATGGAAAGTGCCTGGAACGGGTCTGGGTGGCTACCGAAACGATGAAAAAGGAAAGATCATGAAAGAAGGCATTCACCCCAACTACCGCGAAGTTTGTTTCATGGACGTGTCCAACAACTTCAAATTTGTGACCCGCTCCTGCGTAAACACCAAGGAAATGGTGAAAATGGATGATGGCCGCGAGTTGCCCCTGTACAAACTCGATACGTCCAGCGAATCACATCCCTTCTATACCGGAACACAAAAATCCGTGGACAACATGGGCGGCCGCGTTGAAAAATTCCGCAACCGGTTTGGGAAAACTGTCGTCAAAGAGGCGGCGCCAGAAGCNNAGCCTGAAATTCAGGCTGCTTTTTTTTCGGCAAAAATTGACGGGCGTTGCAGCTGTCGGCTGATGCAAAAATCGCCGCAAACACATTCAGCCTTCCAATCAGCCGGTCTTCAATGATCCGTCCATTTTGAACAAACCGTCCCCCGCCATCATTGCCCAGTCCGCTGTGCGCCGCTTGCCGCGGCTTGCACTGCTGCTGTTTTGTGCAGCTTACATATTACCGGGTTTTTTTGGGCGCAGTCCCTGGAAAAACGAGGACATCACGGCGTTTGGTGTCATGCGCGAGCTGGCCTCGCCCGCGGCCCACTGGCTGCAACCCCAACTGCTCGGCCGGGTCAATGATTTTGACGCGCTCGTGCCCTATTGGCTGGGAGCCATCGCCATCAAATTCCTGCCTTTTCTGGACCCGGCCGTTGCGGTGCGCATTCCGTTTATCCTGCTGCTAACGATGACGCTGCTGGCCACCTGGTATGCCGTCTATTACCTGGCCCGCAGCCCGCAAGCGCAGCCCGTGGCGTTTGCGTTTGGCGGCGAAGCCAGCCCGGTGGACTATGCCCGGGCCATTGCCGATGCCGGTTTGCTGGCACTTATTGCCAGCTTGGGGCTGGCGCAGTTGTCTCATGAAACCACGCCTGCCTTGGCGCAATTGGGCTTCACCGCGTTGATGTTCTATGCCATGGCTGCCAGCCCGTACCGCCGGGCAACGCAATTTTTCGGTCCTGCGCTGGGCTTGTTGACGGGCCTTGCCGGGCTCGCCCTGAGCGGCGCGCCTACCCTGGCGCTCTTGCTTGGCGCGGGGGGCGCTCTGGTCGAATGGACCCACATGCGCTGGGGAAGCAGCAATGCTGACGCGGCCGACAAACAACGCTCCTGGCACTGGGTCCTGCTGATCGCCGGCATCACGCTGCTGGTGTCTTTGCTGGCCCATGGGCTCGATTTGTGGCGCTGGCGAATTCGCCTACCCGGCGCCGACGGTCAACCGGTCTGGCAAGACTTGCATAGCCTGGGCCGTTTGCTGGTGTGGTTTACCTGGCCCGCATGGCCGTTGGCACTGTGGACGCTCTGGCGCTGGCGCAGGCAATTGGCAAGCCGCCACGTGGCGCTGCCACTGTGGTTTGCCGGCACCGCTGTGGCGGCCACGCTGACCACCCCGGCATCTGACCGCAGCCTGCTGTTGAGCCTGCCGGCGCTGGCTGCACTGGCCGCATTTGCACTTCCCACGCTCAAGCGCAGCGTGACCTCGCTGATTGACTGGTTCACCCTGCTGTTTTTCACCGGCTGCGCCATTGTCATCTGGGTCATCTGGATCGCCATGCAAACCGGCTTTCCCCGACAACCTGCGGCTAATGTTGCCAAGTTGGCAGCGGGCTTTGAGCCAAGCTTTTCGTGGCTGGCTTTCCTGGTGGCAGTGGTCGCCACGCTGGCGTGGGGCTGGCTGGTGAAATGGCGGACCAGTGCACAGCGCGCAGCCCTCTGGAAATCGCTGGTCCTTCCGGCTGGCGGTATCACTCTGAGCTGGCTGCTGTTGATGACGCTGTGGCTGCCGTTGCTGGACTATGCGCGCAGCTACGCACCCATGTCGCGCCAGATTGCCAGCTTGGTGGACAAAAATGCCTGCATCGAAATCTACGGCATAGGCAGTGCCCAGGCGGCCGCCCTGCAATATCACGGTCAGCTCGAATTGCGCCAGGCCCCCGCGCAGGTAGCCTGCCCTTACCTGATCGTAGATGCCGATGCTCAGTCCACCCTGAGCAATATCGTGAATCTGCCAGCTTGGGCTTTTTTGGCTACCGTGCGCAAACCCACGGACAAATATGAAAACGTACTGGTGTTCAAGCGGGTTAGCATCGACAGCCCAGTCAACACCGACAGCCAGGCGATGACTCTCCCGCGTCGGTGAGCCATTCCCTTACATGACAAGCGGACCCATGTCTATGACAACGACGTGGAGATCGCTTCCACTGCCTGAAGGCGGCGAACGCGTGTTGCCGGAAAGATGATCGAAAAGCACGAGCCGCGTCCTGGCTGACTCTCGATTCGCAGCTCTGCACCGTGACGCTGGGCAACATGCTTGACGATGGCCAAGCCCAAACCGGTCCCGCCAGTCTCACGTGAGCGGCTGCGGTCAACCCGGTAAAAGCGCTCGGTCAGGCGCGGCAGATGTTCCGGTGCAATGCCCGGGCCCGTGTCCCGGACCTGGAATTGACCCCGCCCATCCTCCAGCAGGACCCAACTGAAGTGGACCAGTCCGCCCTCAGGCGTGTAACGTACGGCGTTGGTCACCAGATTCGATATGGCACTATGCAGCTCCGCTTGTATCCCTGCAATTTCACAAGCCGGGCCGGGCTCAAACTCCAGCCGATGCCCCTGCGGTGCAATCACGCCCGACAAGGCCCTGGCTTCCTGTTCACACTGGGCAAACAGGGCGCTGGTCGTCGTCCACTCATTGGCACCCGGAACCGGACCTCCTTCTAGGCGAGACAGCGTCAACAAATCGGTCACCAGTGTTTGCATGCGCAAGGATTGCTGGGCCATCAAAGCCAGGCAGCGGGTGCGTTCCACCTCATTTAACGGCAGGGTTTGCAGGGTTTCGATGAACCCCGCCAGCACGGTCAGCGGCGTACGGATTTCATGCGACACATTCGCCACAAAATCCCGGCGCATGGCCTCAGCCTGTTCAACGGCGGTGATATCGCCTGACAAGAGCAATTTCCGGTTTTTTCCATACGCATGCGCATGTACCGACAATTTAATCGGCCGCGCCAATGTGCTGAAGTGGCCGGGAATCACCACATCATGTGAAAAATCGCCGGAGGCCATGTATACATTAAGAGCAGGTTCCCGCACCAGATTGGCGATATGCTGCTGTAAATCGCGCTGGGCATCAAAGCCGAAATGCTGCACCGCCATCTGGTTACACCACTCAATGCGTCCCTGCGCATCAAGCAGNNCTTTCCAGGTAATGCTGATTCCGGATTTTCAGCAGCCTGCTAGTGCGATCACCCAGATCGCCCCAGATGCCTCGCAAGGACGGTAGCGCGCTAGCCGAATTACCGGGTGAATCGTTGTTTTGTTCCGTGCGAAGCCAACTCAAGAGTCGCCGTAAATTGACCATGTCGAGCGCAAGCCAAACGAATGCTCCCGCCAGCACCCCGAGTCCAAACCCAAATTTCGCTACAGTCAGCCACCCAAAGCCGCCACCGGCAAGCATGCAGATGGATAAAAGGATCCATCGAGTCATCATGTTCCGGAGGCTGCAGCGGGAACCGGAGGAAGGGTGGCGACCGAGGTCAGCCGGTAACCTGCACCACGGACGGTTTCCACCATCTTGCCCGCCGTGCCCAGCGCCTCACGCAGGCGCTTGACATGCACATCGACGGTGCGCTCTTCAATGAACACATGGTCACCCCATACCTTGTCCAGCAGGGCGCTGCGACTATGCACGCGCTCGGCATGGGTCATCAGGTAATGAAGCAGTTTGAACTCGGTCGGGCCCAGCTTGACTTCCTGATTCTGGAAGGAAATTCGATGCGTTGCCGCGTCCAGCACCAGCGCACCCACCGNNCTTGGTGATGTAGTCGTCGGCACCGGCGTCCAGTCCGGCCACCTTGTCGGGTTCATCCCCCCGGGCCGTCAACATGAGAATGGGAATGCTTTTGCTGCGCGCTTGCTTGCGCCAGTGGCGTGCCAGCGCAAGGCCGCTTTGCCCCGGCAGCATCCAGTCCAGCAAAATCACATCAGGCAACACGGCGTCGAGCTCGGTCTGGGCCGACACGCTATCCTGCACCACCACAGGGACAAAGCCGCCGTGTCGCAAATTGACCGCTATCAACTCGGCAATGGCTGGCTCATCTTCAACAATCAACACGCGCGGCAAATGCTTCATCTGGATTCGTCGGCAGTTACCTGACGGCAGACTCGACCTGCGCCATCGGGCTGTGCCTGACATCCGCGCCCTTGACGATGTAGATAATGAACTCGGCAATGTTCTTGGCATGATCCCCCACGCGCTCAATGGCCTTGGCCACAAACAGCAGGTCCAGACTGGCGGAAATCGTTCGTGGGTCTTCCATCATGTAGGTAATGAGCTTGCGCACAAAGCCATCAAACTCCTGGTCAATCTGGTTATCCTCCTTGAGGATGGATACCGCTGCGGTCGTATCCAGCCGGGCAAAGGCATCAAGCGCCTTGCGCAGCAGGCCGGAAGCGAGCTCCCCGGCAATCCGAAGCTCGGATGACGGCAATGTTCGGGCTTCGCCACTTTCAATGATCGACTTGACCATGCGCGCAATTTTGTCGGCTTCATCGCCTGCCCGCTCCAGATTGGCGGTGGTTTTTGAAATGGCAATCAGCAACCGCAAGTCACGCGCCGTGGGCTGACGGCGCGCAATGATGGAAGACAGCTCACGGTCAATGTCAATTTCCATGGTATTGACGCGCACTTCAGTATCAATTACCTGATTGGCGCTCTCGGTACTGAACTGGGACAGTGCATAGATTGCCAGGCGAATCTGCGACTCGACCAACCCACCCATTTCCATCACGCGCGACGATACGTCATTGAGTTCGCTGTCAAACTGGGTAGACAAATGGTTATCAGACATGTTTTTTCTCAGTCCCTGTCAGCCAAAACGGCCGGTAATGTAATCTTCAGTCTCTTCGCGCTTGGGCTTGAAAAACAGCTCTTTCGTGGCACCAAATTCCACCAGATCACCCAGGTACATGTAGGCGGTGTAATCGCTGCAGCGGGCTGCCTGCTGCATATTGTGCGTCACGATGACTACCGTGTACTCGCTTTTCAATTCGGCAATCAACTCCTCGATCTTGGCCGTTGAAATTGGATCAAGCGCCGAGCAGGGTTCATCAAGCAGCAGTACTTCCGGCTTGATGGCAATGCCGCGGGCAATGCACAACCGCTGCTGCTGGCCACCCGACAGACTGGAACCGCTCTGTTTCAGTTTGTCCTTGACCTCAGCCCAGAGGGCAGCCTTGCGTAGCGCCCATTCGACCCGCTCATCCATTTCCGCCGCGGAGAGGTTATCGAAAAGCTTGACACCAAAAGCAATGTTCTCGTAAATCGACATCGGAAACGGCGTCGGCTTCTGGAAAACCATGCCCACTTTGGAGCGAATCAGCGCCACATCCTTTTTCGAAGTAAGCAGGTTCTCGCCGTCAAACAGCACTTCACCTTCGGCGCGCTGCTCCGGGTAAAGCGCGTACATGCGGTTAAAAATGCGCAGCAGGGTTGATTTGCCGCAGCCTGACGGGCCAATGAATGCCGTAACTTTTTTCTCCGGAATTTCCAGATTGATATCCTTGAGAGCGCGAAATTTTCCGTAATAAAAATCGAGATTCCTGACCGATATCTTTGACTTTTCCGGTTGCGCAGCGATGGCGTCCATCTATATCCTTGCCTTGTTGTGTGAATCCATGACGATCTACTTTTATATCAGTCTTTGTTGCGCGTCAGCACGCGCGCCAGAATGTTCAGACCCAGAACGGCCACCGTGATCAGGAACACGCCCGCCCAGGCCAGTTGCTGCCAGTTCTCATAGGGGCTCATCGCGAACTTGAAAATGGTCACGGGCAAACTCGCCATGGGCCGGGTTAGGTCCGAGGTCCAGAACTGGTTGTTCAAGGCAGTGAAAAGCAGTGGCGCTGTTTCGCCGGAGATGCGCGCTACAGCCAGCAGTATGCCGGTCACGACGCCGGATCGGGCCGCCCTCAAGGTGATGCTCAAAATGACTTTCCACTTGGGTGCACCGAGCGCATAGGCGGCCTCGCGCAGGCCGGCGGGAACAAGTTGCAACATGTTTTCGGTGGTGCGAATCACCACCGGAATCACGATCAATGCCAGAGCGAGTGCACCGGCCAAGCCGGAGAAAGACTTGAAACGTGACACTACGAGGGCATAGATAAAGAGGCCAATCACAATGGAAGGAGCCGATAACAATATGTCATTGACGAAACGGGTGACTGACGCCAGCCAGCCCTTGGGGTTGTATTCGGCCAGATAAATACCCGCCATGATGCCGACCGGCGTGCCCACCATGGTAGCCAACAGCACCATCAGGAACGAACCATAAAGCGCATTGGCAAGGCCGCCTGGCTCATTGGGTGCTGGCGTCATTTCGGTGAAAGTCGCCAGAACGATTCCTCCAATGCCCAGACGGATGGTTTCCCACAATATCCAGAACAGCCAGAACAGGCCAAAGGATATCGCCAGCAACGACAATATCAGCACCAGCAGGTTGACCCGCTTGCGCCGCGCGAACTTGGCCAGGCGCGCATCCGGCATGGCAGCGCTCATGCCTTGATTCCTTCATTTTTTCTCAATTGAGCCAGCAGCAGCTTGGACAGCGACAGCACTACGAAGGTGATGAAAAACAGGACCAGACCAAGGTAGATCAGCGCCGCCTGATGGAGCCCCTCGCCAGCCTCGGCAAACTCGTTGGCCAGGGCAGAGGTAATGCTGTTGGCCGCCTGAAAAAGACTCAGGGAGTCGAGCTGGTTGAAATTTCCGATTACGAAAGTCACCGCCATGGTCTCGCCCAGCGCACGCCCCAGCCCGAGCATGATGCCGCCGATCACACCCGACTTGGTGTACGGCAGAACAACCTTGGAAACAACTTCCCAAGTGGTGGAACCCAGGCCGTAGGCAGACTCCTTGAGCAGCACTGGCGTCACCTCAAAGACATCCCGCATGACGGATGCGATGAACGGAATGATCATGATTGCCAGAATGATGCCCGCCGACAAGATGCCGATACCCACCGGGGGACCCGAAAAAAGTGCTCCCAGATAGGGAACACCCGAAAAAACAGCTTGCAGTGGTTGCTGCACATAAGTGGCGAGGATCGGGCCAAAAACCAGCAAGCCCCACATGCCGTACACAATGGAAGGAACGGCAGCCAATAGTTCGATGGCTGTACCCAGTGGCCTTTTAAGCCAGGCTGGTGACAGCTCCGTGAGGAACAGCGCAATACCGAAACTCACGGGCACCGCGATCAGGACGGCAATCAACGACGTAGCGAGTGTGCCATAAATCATGACCAGCCCGCCATACTCGTCCTTGACCGGGTCCCAGACGCTGTTGGTCAGAAAACCCAGTCCGTATTTATTGATGGCAGGCCAGGCTCCCACAACCAGAGAGGCCAGAATGCCAATCAGCAAGCCGAGCGTCAATAGCGCCGCTCCCTGCGCGGCCCAGCCAAAAAGCTGGTCTGCGACAGGGCTTCTGCGCATGGAGTTCACGGGAGGAGGATTCGTCATATCGCGTCCGGTTGCTTTCGCCGGGTGGTCAAAAATAGCCTGGCCAGCCGGAAGTGTAGAGGACACGTGAAAAAATCCTGATGACGCAACTATATTAGAGAAGGCAGCTTACTGATAAGCAACCACTTTACCCGACGTATCCTTGATGCCGCCCCAGGCTTTTTCAATAACGGTCTTCACAGAACCAGGCATTGGCACATAGTCCAGGTTGTTGGCGGTTGGGTCGCCATTTTTGTAGGCCCACTCAAAGAATTTCAGGATTGATGCTGCTTGCGCTGGCTTTTCCTGCACTTTGTGCATCAGGACAAAGGTGGAACCAGTGATGGGCCACGAATCCTTGCCAGGCTGCTCGGTCAGAATCTGGAAGAAGCTCTTGGCCCAATTGGCGCCGGCTGAAGCGGACTTGAATGCCACTTCGTTGGGAGTCACGAAGTTGCCATCCCGATTCTTCATCAGGGCGTAGGTCATCTTGTTCTGTTTGACGTAGGCATACTCAAGGTAGCCAATGGAATTGGGCAGACGGCCAACAAATGCGGCCACGCCTTCGTTACCCTTGCCGCCAGCGCCCAAAGGCCAGTTAACGGCCGTGCCCTCGCCCACCTTGGATTTCCACTCAGGGCTGACCTTGCTCAGGTAGTTGGTGAAAATAAACGTGGTGCCCGAACCATCGGCACGGCGAACTGGTGCGATGGCTGCATCGGGCAGGGCCAGTGTCGGATTCAGGGCCTTGATGGCGGGGTCGCTCCACTTGGTGATTTTGCCGAGATAAATATCACCCAAGACAGGGCCGGTCAGCTTGAGTTGGCCCGGTGCAATTCCCTTGATATTCACCACAGGAATGACGCCACCGATCACCACCGGGAACTGCATGAGACCTTTTTTGGTGAGTTCCTCATCCGTCAGAGGCATGTCCGACGCACCAAAGTCCACCGTTTTGGCTTCGATCTGCTTGATGCCAGCACCAGAACCAACCGATTGGTAGTTGATTTTTACACCCGTGATCTTGTTGTAGTCCGATGCCCATTTTGAAACAATGGGAGCCACAAAAGACGAACCAGCTCCGGTCACATCCTGGGCAGCAGAAATCGTGGCCAACGACATGATGGCGACGCCCATCACTGTAGTGATTGAAGCTTTCAAACTCACATTCATAAAAACACCTCTTGGGTTGGTAAGGAAGAAGCTTCGATCATAAAAATGGAGTGTGACAAAGTCGTGACAAAAAACGTCTTCAGCGCGGCATTTCACATTTACGGGACACACGGGAAAGGAAAACGGCCCAATACGCCCCTAGTCGGTGTCATGAAGTTGTCACTGAATTTCGCTAACCTTGGCAACAATTTCACTTCCGAGATTTGACATGCCGAACCGGCGTATTTTATTCGCAGCTGCAGTCATGGCGACGATTGCTGGCTGCGCCACGTATCATGGCCCTGCGACTGCATCCGGCATCACTTCAGCCCTTCCGCCGCTCAGCACTTTAAGCATTCTGCTTGCAAAAGCGAAATTCACCGAAACGCTCAACGGTGCCGATGTAGCCCTCGCCAAGTCTGGCAATTTCGTGCAGGTTGGGTAGGCCTTGGTTGAAACTGCCGATATTCCTGCAAATAACGGGGTTGGACACATTATTGACAGCGTCCTGATACCGCCCCCAAGCGCTGAAGCTTTTCAAGGTCAGCCAGGGCTGTCGATACAGCTTCGCGCCTCTTTCAGGCTGGTGCTCCTTCAGCGTACCCCACGTCATCCATTCCCCGGCCATCCAAACCACATCGCGGCATTGAACCGCCTGGAAATTCATTCATGTATTTGCAAAAATCCTTCCTGAGTCGTCGCAAGTTGCTGCAACATGCGGGTCTGTTGACAACCGCTATGACCTCCCCTGGCTGGGCCCAAACCGGCAAGCCAGTCAGTGCTTCAGGCAGCCTTGTTGTGGCGCAACTGGTTGACTTTTCCACTGCTCAACAGGACGTGTCCAAGGATTTCCTGATCGGCTCGCGCGCTGCATGGCAGGATATCAATTCACGCGGCGGAATTCGCGGCCGGCTGGTGCATCACCTGACAGTCGAGACCGACGGCACGCCGACCAGTTTGCGCTCGGCATTGAACACCATGCTGGACAACCCGGCTTGCGTGGTGCTGTCGGGCAGCGTCGGCGACCGACTCGCCAGCCAAATCGTGGCGCTTTCCCTGCAGGAGAGCCTGAACATCGCTCACGCGGCGCCGTGGCTGCAAAACTCCAGCCTCAAAATTGACGACAGGACATTTCCCATCTTCGCTGGGCGCCAAGAGCAGATCGCTTTCGCGCTGAAAACCCTGTCAGTGATGGGTCTGCACGACCTGGGCGCGATTTATGCTTCGCCGCAGGACTACAGCGCCTACCATGCTGAGGTGGAACGCATTGCAGCCGGCATGCAACTGCGGCTGCAGTCATTTCAGGGCGCAAGCGATTTGCGCATGATGGCGCAAAAATTAACGCCTGCTACACCAGCGATACTGCTATTTGTGGGTGGAACACCAGAACTTGCAGATTTCACCCAGGGTCTAGAAAAACAGGCTCGCCAACGCTACGTCGTGGCGCTGGCCGACGTCAATTTGCAGACCATGCTGCAGATGGGCGCAGCGCGTAATACCCCTGTCATTGCAACCCAGCCGGTGCCCTTGGTCAAAGCCAGTTTGCTGATCGTCAGAAGCTACCGCGAAACACTCTCGCGCCTGTTTGACGAACCGCCGACCTCCCTCAGCCTGGCGGGTTTCATTGCGGCGAGGTACACCTATGAGGTGCTCAATGACATCGAGGGTCCGCTGACGCGTCAGGTCGCTCTGACAGCGTTCCAGCGTCGTGCCAGCCTGGATCTGGGTGGTTTTCGCATCAGTTTCAACATGCAGCACAGAAGTAGCGCCTATGTGACGCAAAGCATGATGACATCCGACGGCAGGCTAATCGGCTAGAAATTGCGGCGTGCATGAGAGTACCTCGTGAATGCTATGCTGAGTCTGGAAATACAAACTCAGACATGCAAAACGGAACGCTACTTGCAGCTGTTGACCTGGGGTCCAACAGCTTTCGCCTCGAAATTGGCCGCTTTGACCACGGACAGATCCACCGCATCGAATACCTCAAGGAAACAGTCCGTCAGGGAAACGGGCTGGACCTGGAGCGCAACCTGACGCCAGACGCCATGCAGCGCGGCTGGGACTGCCTGGCGCGCTTTGGCGAGCGCTTGGCAGGTTTTAAAAAAGCACAGGTTCGGGCCGTCGCCACCCAGACGCTTCGGGAAGCATGCAATCGCGACATATTTCTGGCGCAGGCCTACGAGATACTGGGGTTTCCAATCGATGTTATTTCGGGTCGCGAAGAAGCCCGGCTGATTTACCAGGGCGTCGTTCACATGCTGCCGCAGTCGGACGAACGCAGGCTGGTGGTGGATATCGGCGGGCGTTCCACTGAAATGATCCTGGGCCAGGGTCTTGACGCCCGCACCATGGAGTCCTACCAGGTCGGCAGCGTGGCCTGGTCGATGAAATATTTCCCTGAAGGGCAATTCAGCCCGCGCGCTTTCGATTTGGCCACGATTGCCGCAAAAGCGGTTCTTGACGAAGCTGTCAATGCCTATCGCTCAGGAACCTGGGATGCTGCCTATGGCTCTTCCGGAACGATCGGGGCCGTCAGCGATGTTTTGACTGCCGCGGGCTGGTCACCTTTCCTGGTCACGCGCGAGGGGCTGGACTGGCTGATGGACCGACTGCTCAAGGCGCAAAGTGCCAGTCGCCTGAAACTCGATGGCATGAAGGAGGACCGGCGTGCGGTCATAGGTGGCGGCATCAGTGTGCTCAGGGCGGTGTTTGAACTCCTCGGCATTGAGCAGATGCAGGCGGCCCAGGGAGCATTGCGCCATGGCGTGCTGTATGACCTGCTGGACCGGGAGCGGGACCTGACCGATCTACGTTCCACCACCGTGCAGCGCCTGACCAGAAAATTCAATGCTGACGCGGCGCAAGCCCAACGGGTCAGCAAAGTCGCGCGGCAACTGTTCCTGATGGCTCGCGCGGGCATGCCCAGCGCCGAATCAGAACACCTCCAGCGCAAGCTGGCGTGGGCTGCGCAGCTCCACGAGATCGGCAGCCAGATTTCGCACAGTGACTATCACCGGCATGGGGCCTACATTCTGGACCATGCCGACGCCCCGGGCTTTGCCCTGCCCGAGTTGCACCGTCTGAGCCTGCTGGTGCTGGGCCATCGCGGCAAGCTGCGCAAGCTGGAAGCCGACTTCGAGGACCGGATATTTGTGCAGCAACTGCTCTGCCTTCGCCTGGCGGTCATCTTGTGCCATGCCCGGCGCGACCCTGACCTCAAGGGCTTGCAGCTTGAAGCAGGCGCCGTGCCTGCAAGACTTTTCGTTCTGAACTGCAGACCGGGCTGGGCCGAGGCGTTTCCACAGTCGGCCTACCTGCTGCAGGAGGAAGTGCTGGCCTGGCAAAAAACACCGTGGGCACTGATCGCCTCAGGGCTCTGAAAACCCATCTTGAATCTTCCGGTTTGACAGCTCTTTTGGAAACGGCATAAACTGTATATATCGTTTATTCATGGCACCTATCTGAAAGTGAAAGGCAATCTTCATGACCACCGCCAAAAAGATCACCGCACCCGCAGTGCCCAGGGGAGCGACGAAACCCAAAGCAGCAAAACCAGCCACCAGAAAATCGCCTGCGAGCAAGGCCCCTGTCAAAAAATCCAGCGCCAGGGCACCTCTTTCCAAATCCTTTGCTGCAAGCGAGATTGAGGGGATCGTCCCGACCCAAAAGGTGAAAAAGCCAAAATTGATCCGTGACAGCTTTACCATCCCGAAAGCTGAATACCTGGTGTTTGACGAACTCAAGCAGCGTTCAGCCAGATTGACCCGCCAGGCCAAAAAAAGCGAACTGCTGCGTGCAGGCATCAAAATTCTGGCCACCTTGTCAGATGCGGCATTTTTGACAGCGCTGGCGCAGGTTCCAAGCATCAAGACAGGGCGCCCGTCGGAGAACAGGTAGGCGCCAGACCAGGCCGATCAAAGCATCTCGGGCGACTGCACGGTGACCACAACGGTCTGGCTTAGGCCGTCACGGTCCCGACTGCGAAGCCACCAGAGCGCGCCCTTTTTCACAGGACCGTCACCTGCGGACAGGCCGAGAAGCTGCGCGATGGTCTGCCCCAAGGTCGGTTGATGCCCTATCACCAGAATCGGCGACTTGCTCAAGGGCCATTGAACCAGTTCCAGCAACTGTGCCGGTGTGGCACCGGGTGCAAGTTCAGCACGAATTTTGTACTTGCGTCCCAGTGCCAGCGCGGTCTGCTCACAGCGCCGCGCCGGGCTCGTAAAAATGCGGGCACCTTCGGGCAACTGCCGGTCGAGCCAACTGGCCATGCGGGCGGCCTGTTTCTCACCGCGTGACGTGAGCGAGCGCTCCATATCCCGATTGCCCTCCAGATCGCCTCCGGGTCCGTCTTCTGCCTCTGCATGACGCCACAAAATCAAGTCCATGCTATTTTTTTAGGTGGTGGGGTACCGCATAAGGAACTGAGTAGCGGGCCATCAGGGCCGCTTGCGCACCATGGCGCTGCGCCGGCTCTGGCGGATTCACGCGCGCATAGCTGCCGTCCGGCCGCAAGTCCCAGGCATCGCAGCCATCGTGCAGGTAGGCGACCAGGCATTCATCAATAATGCGCTGGCGAATGACAGGATCAGTCACTGGCCAGGCCAGCTCGACCCGACGCAGCATATTGCGGTTCATCCAGTCAGCGCTTGAGAGATACAGCGTCTCTTCCTTGGCGCAGCGGAAATAAAACACCCGCGAATGTTCCAGAAAACGGCCAATCACCGAACGTACGCGGATGTTGTCCGTCACACCGGGCACTTGGGGCGGCAGCATGCAGGCACCGCGCACAATCAAATCAATTTTCACGCCGCACTGCCCCGCCCTGACCAGGGCCAGCATCAGGTCTTCGTCGGTCAGCGCATTCATCTTGACCACAATGCGCGTGTCTTTGCCCTGCAGGGCGGCTTCAGCCAGCGTATCTATTTTTTCCACCAGCTTGCGTTGCAGCTGAAACGGCGCCAGCAGCAGGTAATGCAACTTGGGCAAACGGCTTTGACTGGCCAGGTGCACAAATACGTTGTCAATGTCCAAAGTCAACAGAGGATCTGCCGTCAGGTAGCTCACGTCGGTGTACAGGCGGGCCGTACCCTGGTTGTAATTGCCGGTAGACAGGTGGCCGTAGCGGATGAGGTTGCGCCCCTCGCGCCGGGTCACCAGCAGCATTTTGGCGTGGGTCTTCAAACCCACCACGCCATAAACCACTTGGGCGCCAATCGACTCCAGCATTTCTGCCCAGTTGATATTGGCTTCCTCATCGAAACGCGCCTTGAGCTCCACCACCACGGTGACTTCCTTGCCCTGGCGAACGGCCTCCCGCAGCAATACCATCATTTCCGAATCGGCACCCGTACGGTATATGGTTTGCTTGATCGCCAGTACTTGGGGATCGTTGACCGCCTCGCGTAGAAAGTCCAGGACGCCGTCAAAGCTCTCAAACGGATGGTGAATGGACACATCGCCCTGCTTGAGCCGCTCAAAAAAAGATTGCCCGGGCTGCAGCTGCGTGGGGTAGCAGGCGTTGTAGCGGGGAAAAAGAAGCTTGGGATCATTGACCAGGTCCACCAGCTGGGTCAAGCGCACGAGGTTGACTGGGCCTTGCACCCGGTACAGGGCGAGCGCCGGCAAGTTGAATTGTTTGAGCAAAAAGTCTGACAAGTATTGCGAGCAGCCGGCCGAAACTTCCAGCCGGACGGCCTGACCGTAGTTGCGTTGCTCCAGACCCTGGCGCAAAGCTGTGCGCAGATTTTTCACGTCGTCTTCATCCACCGCCAGATCGGAGTGCCGGGTGACGCGGAACTGGGAAAACTGCCCCACTTCCCGGCCTGCAAAAAGCTCCGCCAGATGGGCTCGAATGATGCTGGACAGCGAAACAAACAGCATGCCCTTTCCATCTCTGCCGCCCTTGCCGCCGCGCTTGCCGCGACTCGGCATATATATCAGGCGCGGCACTACCCGCGGCACCTTGACGATGGCAATTTCGTTCTGACGTCCGAAGGCATCATGTCCACCGAGCCGGACAATGAAATTCAGCGACTTGTTGGCCACCTGTGGAAAGGGATGAGAGGGATCCAGGCCGACCGGAATCAGCAAGGGCCGCACCTCCCTTTCAAAATAGGCTTTGACCCAGCGCCGCTGAGCCGCGTCGCGTTCGCCGTGCGAGATGATGCAAATGCCCTCGCGTTCAAACGCGGGCAGCAGCTCATCGTTATAAAGTGCATACTGACGCGCCACCATGTCATGCACTGCCGCTGAAAGCGCATCAAAAAACTCAACGGTGTGCAAGCCTTTCTGCTCGTTACCTTGGGCGGCCGTCAGGTGGGGTGCCGTGCGGACCTCGAAAAATTCGTCCAGATTGGACGAAACAATGCACAAATACCTCAAGCGTTCGAGCAGCGGCACATCCGGGCGCCTGGCCCAGTCCAGCACCCGCTCATTGAAAGCAAGAATGCTATGGTCGCGGTCAATAAACCGGATGACCGGCGCGTCAGTGTCTTGTGAACCAGGTGGAATTGGCATCAAGGGCAAATGTCTTTGCAATCAAAAATAAGCCTGACTGTTCACTGGTTTGATGACAAAGGTGTGACAGTACCATGACCGGATGTTGCACCAGCATGGCTGGGCTTGCAAGTTGTCATGTCCCGGGCCGGCACCAGGAAACACTCAAACAACTGCGCAGCCTGCGTCCAGCTGAAGTCCAGTGCCCGCGCCCGCGCCTGATGGCGCGGCAGCGCCAGTGCACTGTAACAGGCCTGCTGCAAATCCGCATTCATGACGCCGCCATGGCAACTCCCATCCGGCTTTCCCAACACTTGCAGCGGACCATCCACCGGATAGGCGGCCACCGGCGTGCCGCTCGCCATGGCTTCGAGCATCACCAGGCCAAAGGTGTCTGCTCTGCTCGGAAAAACAAACACATCAGCCGCCGCATACACTCGGGCCAGCTCGCCCCTGGCCAACAGGCCCATCCAGTGCACCTGAGGATAGCGTTCCCTGAGCGACGACTCCAGCGGCCCCACCCCGCAAACAACTTTGCTCCCCGGAATTTCCAGCCGCAAAAAGGCCTCTATGTTTTTTTCATAGGACACCCGCCCTACAAACAGCGAGATCGGCCGCGCCAACGAGTCCATGGGTGGATACAGGCGCGGCTGCGGCTCAAACGAAAACAGCTGTGTATCCACGCCATGCGTCCAACTGCGCAGGTTGCGAAAGCCCCGCTGCTCGAGCATCCGCAGCACACCGCTGGTCGGCACCATCACTCCGGAGGACGGCTTGTGAAAGTGACGAAACAGCGCATAGCCCCACAGCAGGGGAATTTTTACCGCAGCATTGAGGATTTCGGGAAACTTGGTATGAAACGCCGTGGTAAAGGCCAATCCGCGCTGGAGGCAGTAACGCCGTGCCGCCCAGCCCAATGGGCCTTCAGTCGCGACATGGATGGCGTCTGGCTGAAAGACGTCAAGCTTTTCCGTGAGGGCGCGCTTCGGACGCACTGCCAGCTCAATCCCGGCATAACACGGGCAAGGACGGGTACGAAATAGGCCGGGCTGAATCACTTCAATCTGGTGTCCGCCTTGCTCAAGTTCTCGCACCAGCTCTACCAGGGTAGTGACAACACCATTGACTTGGGGCTGCCAGGCATCCGTGATGAGTGCAATCTTCATACGGCCACCCCATGCGCGACATGCCCGCGACCCTGTGTTTGATCGGCTGGGACCCAGTGCACCAGGGCCAGGGAACCGTCGAAATACTCGACCAGCGCACTGCGGCTCTCGACCCAGTCGCCATCGTTGCAGTACAGGATGCCGTTGATCTCGCGCATTTCGGCGCGGTGAATATGGCCGCACACCACGCCCTGATGGCCGCGGCGACACGCTTCGCCGGCGACCGCCACTTCAAAATCGGTGACGTAGTTGAGCGCGCTCTTGACCTTGTGCTTCAGATACGCTGACAGTGACCAATAGGGCAAGCCCATGCGGGCGCGCAGGCGGTTGAGGTGCCGGTTGAGTCTGAGTGTCAGTTCATAGAGGTTGTCGCCCACATAGGCCAGCCATCTGGCGCATTGCACCACCGCATCAAAATAATCGCCATGAACAATCCACAACTGACGGCCATCGGCAGTGGTATGAACCGCTTCCTCCATGATTTCAATGCCGCCAAACTGGTGGCCGATGAATTCACGCGCAAATTCATCATGATTGCCCGGGACAAAAACGATGCGGCACCCCTTGCGGGCGCGCCGCAGCAGCTTTTGCAGCACGTCGTTATGCGACTGCGGCCAATACCACTTGCGGCGCAACTGCCAGCCATCGACGATATCGCCCACCAGGTAGAGGTTGTCGCTGGGGTGGGTTTTCAGGAACTCCAGCAGCGCGGCCGCCTGGCAACCAGGCGTGCCCAGATGCAGATCCGAAATGAAGATCGTGCGGTAGTGCTTGCGCGGCAATTGATCGTCATCGGTGTTGCCGCCATCCCGCTCCGACCCGAATCGGTGGACAGCCGGCCCCAAAGCATCAAACAGGTTTCGCATCACGGCTGCGAAGCGCTTCCTGACAGCGGCTTGCCGGAAAAATGCCTGAAATAACGCAGCGGCAGATCGTTGATGCGCATCATCATGGGCAAGTCGGCTGAGTTGAAATCCGGATCCCACGCGGGCGCACCCAGCACCTTGGCACCCAGCCGCAAATAGCCCTTGATCAGTGCTGGTGGCTCAACATCCAGTGAATCGTCGAGTTGCTCGACCGGCAGTGCCAGACGCGGCGTCACCCGGTATTCGATAGCAGCCAGATGTGCTTGCCTGACCTGGCGCCAGATGCTGGCAGCCGCATGGCCGCCTGACACACCGTTGTGCTGCATCGGGATGCTGGCGCAGCCGATCATCATGTCGAGCTGGTTGCGCGACATGAACTTGGCAAGAGCACCCCACAGCGCCAAAATCACGCCGCCGTGACGATGCTCCGCATGCACGCAGCTGCGGCCGAGTTCGACCATACGCGAGCGCAGGAACCGCAGGCGGGTCAGGTCAAACTCGGTGTCGCTGTAGATGCTGCCAACACGTTGCGCCTGCGTCGGCGTCAGCACGCGGTAGGTGCCGATCACCTCCTGACTATCCACATCGCGCACCAGCAGGTGCTCACAGTAGTCATCAAACAGATCAAGGTCATGGCCAGGCAGGGTTTTTGACAGCACCGCACCCATTTCCAGAGCAAACACCTGGTACCTCAGACGCTGCGCCTGCCGGACCTCATCCTGGTGGCGCGCCCAGCTGACCGAGATTTTCCCCACTGCAGACCCTGGAACCAGGGTTGGATGGATAACATGACGGCTTTGATGAAGTGACCCCCGAGGCAGGACGACGGGCGACAATGCAAAGGTAGGATTGGGCAATTCTTTCATGGCTAACTCCTTCTTGTTGGATGTATCAACACACTCAAACTGGACGCTGTAAAAAAGCCCCTGAAAAGGGGCTTGAAGAGCTCTGACTTTCTAATCACCGACGACCTGCAAAACCACGGAGTTGCGTCGGCTGGCTGCGGGAGTCCCACTCGGCCATGCGCCAGACAATCCATCGAGCCAGGGCCGGGTGCCGGCCTTGAACCGCAAGCCCCCGGGACTGCTGGCCAAGGCCCGCGCCGTGCAGTGCAAGATGCGCAGGCACTGCGTTTTAAGATCGTCCCCCCCTGTGTTGCAAGGCTCGCCAACACCGTTTGTCCGTCCGGCAACCGGGCTCAAATTGTTTTTCATCACGTACTCCGTCATGCAGATCATGCGAAGATTCTGCGAGCCAAGGGTGACGGGGTTGTGTCAGTTCAGTGGCAAATTCGTGACAGTGATCGCGCGGTGGCGGGGGCTGTTTAATCACGGCTTTCATGGCACGCCAATCAGCATCCGCGGACACGTCCATCTGCTGGCTTTTGGTTGAATTAATTTTATAATTCAAATGTATTTGAATTATTAGAGTAATACAGAGGCTCAAATAACAGTCGTTTTTGAACCATTTGTCGCCTTCACAACAATGACTTAAAGAGGACCCAAGTGTTCGCTGCCTTGCTGATTTTTATCGTCACCCTGGTACTGGTTATCTGGCAGCCGCGCGGTCTGGGCATCGGCTGGAGCGCCGCGCTCGGTGCCGTGCTGGCGCTGCTGTCTGGCGTGGTGCAGCCCGGCGACATTCCCGCGGTCTGGCACATCGTCTGGAATGCCACGGCCACCTTTGTCGCCATCATCATCATCAGCCTGCTGCTCGATGAAGCGGGCTTTTTCGAGTGGGCGGCACTGCACGTCGCGCGCTGGGGCGGCGGGAACGGGCGCGCGCTGTTTGCGCTTATCGTGCTGCTCGGTGCCGCAGTGGCAGCGCTCTTTGCCAACGATGGCGCAGCACTGATCCTGACGCCGATCGTGATGGCGATGCTTCTGGCGCTCGGGTTCAGCCCGGGGACGACGCTGGCCTTTGTGATGGCTGCAGGGTTTATCGCCGACACGGCCAGTTTGCCACTGGTGGTGTCCAATCTGGTCAATATTGTCTCGGCTGACTTCTTCAGGTTGGGTTTCAACCAATATGCCACCATCATGATCCCGGTGAATATCGTCGCAATTGCCGCCAGCCTGGCCGTGCTGCTGCTCTATTTTCGCCACGGCATTCCGGGCTGCTACGACGTGGCCCAACTCAGGCCACCGGGCAACTCGATACGCGACCTGGCAACGTTTCGTGCGGGTTGGGTGGTGCTATTGCTGCTGCTCATCGGCTTTTTCGCACTGGAGCCGCTGGGCGTGCCGGTCAGCGCCGTTGCGGCGGCTGGCGCGCTCGTGCTGCTGGTCATTGCAGGCCGCGGCCATGTCATCTCCACCCGCAAGGTGTTGCGCGAGGCGCCGTGGCAGATTGTGATTTTTTCGCTGGGCATGTATCTGGTGGTTTATGGCCTGCGCAACGCGGGGCTGACCATAGCAATCGCCGCCCTGCTCAATATCTTTGCGCAGGGCGGCGTATGGGGAGCTGCGATCGGCACCGGCTTGCTGACGGCATTCCTGTCATCGGTCATGAACAACCTGCCGACCGTGCTGGTCGGCGCGCTGTCCATTGACGCGAGCAGTGCAACCGGTGTGGTCAAGGAAGCCATGATCTATGCCAACGTGATCGGCAGCGATCTGGGACCGAAAATCACGCCCATCGGCAGCCTGGCCACGCTGCTATGGCTGCACGTCCTTGCGCGCAAGGGCATGACCATCACCTGGGGCTACTACTTCAGGGTCGGCATCGTGCTGACCCTGCCGGTACTGCTTGTCACGCTCGCGGCGCTGGCGCTGCGGCTGGTCATGGTGTGACGAAGTGGCCGCCGCCCACCTTCAATCAGCGCTTTCACATCAGCGGTCTGCACCCGGCGCACCAGGAGCAGGTAACTATTGTCAGGGTGGGTAAATCCGGCCGTACTGGTCAAGCGCCACATCTCATGGCAATCTCAGAGACATGACACAGCGCCGCATAACTACAGTGACCAGCCTTGGCGTGGCCCAGACGCTGGCATGGGCGTCGAGCTACTACCTGCCAGCCATACTCGCACCGACCATGGCCCGGGATCTCGGCGTCAGCACATCCACCGTGTTCGCCGGGTTTTCGGTGGCGCTGGTGGTTTCTGCCATTTTGGGGCCAGCCGCCGGCAAAGCCATTGACCGGTATGGCGGCAGACCTGTTCTGGCCGCCAACAGCCTTGTCTTTGCAACCGGCCTCATTGCGTTGGCCCTGGCACAAAGACCGCTCGGGCTGTTCGCCGGCTGGATCCTCCTCGGCATGGCTATGTCGGCAGGCCTATATGAGGCTGCCTTCGCCGCGCTGGTGTACTTGTATGGCCGGGACGCGCGCAGCGCCATCACCGGCATCACGCTGATTGCGGGTTTTGCCAGCACGGTAGGCTGGCCCCTGACAACCTGGCTGGAACTCCAATGGGGCTGGCGCGGTGCCTGCCTGGCATGGGCCGCCCTGCATCTGCTGGTGGCCCTGCCACTGAACTGGCATCTGCCAAACAAGCCCCACGCTCCCGCAGCGGCGGCGGACTTGCCTGCTATGCACAAGCCGGGAAAAATCGTGACAGCCCCGGCCGCAGTCAGCCAAGATGCCACACGCACGGCGGTGCTGCTGGCCATCGCATTTGCGGTGACCTGGTTCATCAGCACGGCCATGGCTGCGCATTTACCGCGACTGCTGCAGGCCCATGGCGTACCGCTAGCAACCGCGCTGGTCTTTGCGGGACTGGTCGGCCCGGCACAGGTTGCCGGACGGCTGCTGGAGTATGGGCTGTTGCGCAACATTCACCCCTTGGTATCGGCCCGGTTGGCCGGCATCATGCACACACTGGGCGCTGCGGCATTTTTGGTCTTTGGCGTGCCCGCAGGCGCAGTGTTCACGCTGCTTCACGGCGCGGGCAATGGCGTACTGACGATTGCCAAAGGCACGCTGCCGCTGGCGCTGTTTGGCACCCGTGACTACGGCATGCGCCAGAGTCTGCTGATGGTACCGGCACGCTTTGCACAAGCCTCGGCCCCGTATCTCTTTGGCGTAGCCATCGACCGGTTTGGTGTGGGCGCGTTGTGGTTTTCCGCAACACTGGGCCTGCTGGGTTTTGCAGCGCTGATGCTGCTGCGGACACCCGCTGCACCGAAACATCAACTTCACGCTTAAACGGCGGCGCGCCACCGGGTCAGGGCACCGTCAAGGCAGCCACTTCTGAAAATACTGCGCCTGTCCCATGGCCGGGTCAAGCTGGTAGCCGGCAAAACCCACGCGCTCATAGAGTTTGATGGCGCTGGCGTTCCCCTGCAGCACCTCAAGCGTCAATTTGCAGGCGCCACGCTCGCGCGCCATCTGGTCCACCAATTCCAGCATCTGCTCGCCAACGCGCTGACCGCGGTGGCTGGCCAACACAACCACGTCGTGAATATTGACCAGCGGGCGACAGGCAAAGGTGGAAAAACCTTCAATGCAATTGACCAGGCCTACGGGCTGCGCGTCGTCAAACGCGAGCACACTGAACGCTTGCGGGCGCGCCGCCAGTTCTTTGACGAGATGAGTTTTTGCAAAGTCACTGAGCGGCGCGGCGCCACCGGCCAGATCTTGCGCGTAAGCGTCCAGCAGCAACAGCAGTGCACGGGCATGTTCATGATTGCCGTAGTCGGCCCGGCAAATGCGAAGCTGGGAAATATGCCAGGGGGCCGAGCCAGGTTTGGTCATGCGGTATCAATCAAGGATGATGAGATATTTTAAGTTCGGCATAAGGGTGGCGGGAGGTGTATCAGCAGGGCTTGCCCAGTGCGTGGGCTTGTCGGAAAGATGCCTCAGATTCAAACCCGACACCCCACTCAGCTTTTCGGAAGCCGTTACACTTCCATACTTGCTTCGTCGCGCTTCAAATTTCAATCCATTGCCCACGCTACCTGCTCCATTGCCGATGCCAAGCGGCCCGCTGGCCGCGCGCGCGCTCGCTTGCCAACGCGGGCGGCGTCTGTTATTTCGCGGCCTGAACCTGCAACTCGAGCCGGGCAGCGTCACTTGGCTGCGCGGCACCAACGGCAGTGGCAAAACCAGCCTGCTCCGCATCCTGGCCGGGTTGTCACAGCCGGCCGAGGGCGAGGTCACCTGGGCGGGCAAGCCGATTCGACAAGCTGCAAGCGAGGCCCGGCAGGGCACCGTCTACATTGGACACACCAATGCGCTCAAGGAGGATCTCACACTGGTCGAGGCAGTGGCCTTCCTGGCCGTACTGGCTGGACTCGATGAGCCGAGCGCGCGCGCCCATCGGGCACTCGATCATCTGGGCCTCGCGAAGCGGCGCGACGCGCCGGTACGCACCCTCTCGCAAGGGCAACGGCGCCGCGGTGCGCTGGCGCGATTGGTGCTCGACGAGCAGCCGCGCACCTGGGTTCTCGACGAACCCTTTGATGCCCTTGACAGCCATAGTGTGGCGATCCTCTGTACCATGGTCGAAGCCAACATCCGTCGACGTGGTGCCGTGTTACTGACCAGCCACCAGTCGGTCGAATTGGCCGCTGCGCGCGAGTTCGACCTCGAGCCCTGGTGTTGCGTGTCATGAGTGGCCTGCTATTTTCCGTGGCCGCACGCGACCTGCTGCTAGCGCGCAGGCGCCGCATCGAGGCACTGCTGCCGCTGGGCTTCTTCATCGTGGCTGCGGGCCTGTTCCCAATTGGCGTCGGTCCCGAGCCGCAAATGCTGCGCCAGATGGCCCCCGGTGTGGCGTGGGTCTGCGCCCTGCTAGCGGCCATGCTCTCAGTGACGCAGATGTTCGCCAGCGATCACCAGGACGGCTCGCTTGAGCAGATGCTGCTGTCATCGCAACCTCTTATTACCGTGGTGATGGGTAAAGTGCTGGCCCACTGGCTCTCAACCGGTATACCGCTGGTACTGGCGGCGCCGCTGATCGGCGTGCTGTTCGACATGCACGCGGCCAGCATCGGCACGCTGGCTTTGACCCTGCTGCTGGGCACGCCCATCCTCAGCCTGCTGGGCGCCTTGGGGGCAGCCCTGACGCTCGGGCTGCGCAGCGGGGCTGCGCTGGTATTCCTGCTGGTACTGCCGCTAACTATTCCCGCGCTTATTTTCGGAACTGGTGCCGTCGGGGCCGTCGATTCCGGACTGTCGCCACAAGCACACCTGTCGGTGCTGGCGGCACTGCTTATCCTCACCACTCTGGGAGCTCCGCTGGCCACTGCGGCAGCCTTGCGCATTGCGATAGATTAATGTTTGTGCAATCAGGTCGCAGATCCCGGATCATGAAATGCGGGTAAACCCTGAATTGCAAGATAATATCAAAGTTCATGAATCCACATTCCGCCTCCTCCCTGATACGCTGGACAACCTTTGCAGCTCCGTCACGCTTCTACGCGTTGGCCGGTCGATTGATTCCGTGGTTCTGGGCCATTGCGCTGGTACTCGGCGTGGCAGGCCTGTATTTCGGCTTTGCGATTGCTCCCACCGACTTCCAGCAGGGCGATGCCTATCGCATCATCTTCATTCATGTGCCCGCGGCCTGGATGTCAATGCTGCTCTACATGGCGATGGCCTTCTGGGCGGCTTTGGGCTGGATCCTCAACACGCGCATGGCCTCCATGTTCGCCCGCGCGCTGGCACCCACCGGCGCGCTGTTCACCGTCATCGCGCTGTGGACCGGCGCGCTGTGGGGAAAGCCCACTTGGGGCACCTGGTGGGTGTGGGATGCGCGGCTGACGTCCGAATTCATCCTGCTGCTGCTGTACCTGGGCTACATCGCGCTAACCGAGGCCATCGACGACATCCGTCGCGCAGCCCATGCCGGCGCACTGCTGGCGCTGGTCGGTGCCGTGAATATTCCCGTCATTTACTTTTCAGTGCGCTGGTGGAACACCCTGCACCAGGGCTCCTCGATCAACATGACTGCCGCGCCCAAGATGGCGATGACCATGCTCACAGCAATGCTGCTGCTCACGTTCAGCTTTTGGGCCTATAGTTTCGCGGTAATTTTGACTCGCGCCAGAACCATCGTGCTCGAACAGGAATCGGAAACCGAATGGGTAAGGGCGCTCGCGGTGGCCAAACGCTAACACGGAAAGACAACGCAATGTACTGGAAATCCTTTGACGACTTTTGGCATATGGGCGGCTATGGCCTCTATGTATGGGGCTCTTACGGCGCCACGTTTCTGGTGATGGCGGCCGAGGCGCTGATATCCCGTCAGCACTTTTCGGCCGCTCGTCAGGCCATCGATCAGATAGAGCAAAAAAAATGAAACCTCGCAACAAACGCGCGTTCATCATCATCGGCGTGCTTGCCGCCGTCGGCGTCGCTGTCGCCCTGGTGCTCAACGCATTCAACAGCAACCTGGTGTTCTTCTACACGCCTTCGCAAATTGCGAGCAAGGAGGCACCGCAAGGCCGCACCTTCCGCATCGGTGGTTTGGTGAAGGAAGGCAGCGTGGCACGCGACGGCGTGACGGTGCATTTCACCGTCACCGACACCATCCAATCCGTTCCTGTGCGTTTTGAAGGCATCCTGCCAGACCTCTTCAAGGAGGGAAAGGGCGTCGTTGCCCAAGGCAAGCTGGGCAACGACGGTGTATTCACCGCGCGCGAGGTACTGGCCAAACACGATGAAAACTATATGCCCCCCGAAGCCGCGGAAGCGTTGAAGCAAGCCGCCGCGACGAAGGCTCAAACAACCGGCACGCTGCTGGTGGGAGCCAAGCCATGATCCCGGAATTCGGTCACTTAATGTTAATCATGGCCCTCGGCGTCGCCATGGTGCAGGGCGTGCTGTTGATGGCTGGCGCCCAGCGGGGACGCGCCGACTGGATGGTCTTGGGTCGACCGTTGGCCTGGATGCAGTTCATGCTGGTGGCAGGGTCGTTCGCGTGCCTGACAGCGGCCTTCGTGCGCAACGATTTTTCGGTGTTGTATGTCGCGTCAAACTCCAATTCGGCATTGCCGTTGCCCTACCGCATCGCTGCGGTCTGGGGTGGCCATGAGGGTTCACTGTTGCTGTGGATGCTCATGCTCAATATCTGGACCGTGGCGGTCGCCACGTTCAGCAAAAGCCTGCCGAGGGTGTTCGTGGCACGCATTCTTGGTGTGTTGGGCCTGGTGTCGGTCGGTTTTTTACTGTTCACCCTGATTACATCCAGCCCGTTCGAGCGTCTGCTGCCGGCCGCCGCTGAGGGACGGGACCTGAATCCGCTGCTGCAAGACCCCGGCATGGTTATCCATCCGCCGATGTTGTACATGGGTTATGTGGGTTTCTCGGTGGCCTATGCGTTCGCGATTGCGGCGTTGCTGGGCGGCCAGCTTGACGCCACCTGGGCTCGCTGGACCCGTCCCTGGACTTCAGCCGCATGGGTATTTCTCACCTTCGGTATTGGCCTCGGCAGCTGGTGGGCCTACAACGAGTTGGGCTGGGGCGGCTGGTGGTTCTGGGATCCGGTCGAGAACGCATCGTTCATGCCCTGGCTGGCCGGTACCGCATTGATCCATTCTCTGGCTGTCACTGAAAAACGCGGCAGCTTCAAGGTCTGGACGGTGCTGCTGGCGATTGTGGCGTTTACCTTGTCCCTGATGGGCACCTTTCTCGTGCGTTCTGGTGTCCTTTCATCGGTGCACGCCTTTGCGACCGACCCACGGCGCGGCCTGTTTATCCTGGGTTTTCTGGTGGTGGTTATCGGCTCGTCGTTGGTGCTGTATGCCTGGCGTGCGCCAAGGGTGGGCCTGGGTCAGCGCTTTGGCTTGCTCTCCAGGGAATCGATGCTGCTGATCAACAACATGCTGTTAGTCGCAGCCGCCGGCGCGGTGCTGCTGGGCACGCTGTATCCTCTGTTCCTTGATGCGCTGGGATTGGGAAAAATTTCGGTCGGCCCGCCGTACTTTGACACCGTGTTCGGATTGCTCATGGTGCCAGTACTGTTTGCAATGGGCATTGGTCCCCTGGTACGCTGGAAGCAGGATGAGCCCGGCAGCCTGGCGTGGCGGCTGCGTTGGGCCTTGCCCGTGGCGCTGGTGGCCGCGCTGATTATCGGCTGGACCGCAGGCCGCATTACGCTGCTCACGACGGGTGGCCTCACACTGGCCTTCTGGATCGTCGCATGCCTTGGCATTGATCTGTTCGAGCGCCTGCGGCCAACCGGCCTGCAGACCAGCGTACTGGCCCGGTTGCGGTTGCTGCCGCTGGCAATGATCGGCATGATGATTGCCCACCTGGGCGTTGCGATGTTCGCCTTCGGTGTGGCAATGGTCAAAACCTACGAAATCGAGCGCGACGTGAAGATGGGGCCGGACACCAAGACCGAGCTGGCGGGCTACAGTTTCCGCATGCTCAATATCAGGGAGCTTGCGGGTCCAAATTATCAGGCGACTCAAGGGCAGATCGAAGTCAGCCGCGATGGCCAGGTCATCGCGACGCTTCTGCCTGAAAAGCGCATCTACCGCGTGCAAACCAACCCCATGACCGAGGCAGCGGTAAACAGCAACCCATTGCGCGACATCTACGTCTCGATGGGAGAACAACTGCCGTCCGGCGAATGGGTCGTGCGTGTGCAGCACAAGCCCTTCATTGTCTGGATTTGGGGTGGCTGCCTGATCATGATGCTGGGTGGCGGGCTGGCGGCGAGTGACCGGCGCTATCGCCAGCGCCGGACCCAATCCGCTGACCTGCCCAAGGCCGCCAGTGTGAGAGGTGCCGCATGAAGGCCCGCCTGTTATGGCCACTGGGCATCTTCCTGGTGCTGACGCTGTTTCTGGCGCGGGGCTTGATGCTCGATCCGCGCGAAGTGCCATCGCCGCTCATTGGAAAGCCGGCACCCGCGTTCATGGCGCCCACCCTGGCTGTGCCAGACCGCGTACTGCGCAAGGAAGACATGCTCGGCAAGGTGTGGATGCTTAACGTTTTTGCGTCATGGTGCGTTTCCTGCCGAGAAGAACATCCGGTACTGGTGGAGTACGCGCGCGCTGGCGGTGTGCCCGTGTATGGCCTGAACTACAAAGACAAGCGCGAGGATGGCCTGCGCTGGCTCAAGCAACTCGGTAACCCGTATACCGATATCCTGTTCGATCCGGATGGCCGCATCGGCATCAACTTCGGCGTCTATGGGGTACCAGAGACCTTCATCATCGATCGTGCCGGCGTCATTCGCTATAAGCAGATCGGCCCGATCACGCCGCAGGCGCTGCGCGAAAAAATTGAACCCTTACTCAAAGAACTCAATGCTTAAACGATCGCTGCGACGCGCATTGCTGTGCATTTGTCTCGCGCTGGCTGTGGGCGGGCTTCAGGCCCGCGAGGCAGAGTCTGCCTCCGCGAACCCGGAACTCGAAGCGCGCATGATGGCAGTGGCGAGCGAATTACGTTGCCTGGTGTGCCAAAACCAGACCATCGCTGATTCGCAAGCCGACCTGGCGGTGGACTTGCGCCAGCAGATTCGCGAGATGCTGGCGCGCGGGCAAAGCGAGCGCCAAATCCATGACTACATGACGCAGCGTTATGGCGACTTTGTGCTGTATCGCCCGCCTTTCAAGGCCACCACGGCACTGCTCTGGATTGGCCCCGCCGCGTTGCTCGTGCTGGCGCTGGGTGCGCTCGCTCTTGTGCTGCGCCGACGCCAGCGACTGGGCGCCGACGCCTTCGATCCCGACACTGACACCAACACTGACAACCAAGAAAACTCCAGCAATGTCCCGAATTGATGAACTCAAACAACAGATTGCCCAACTTGACGAACTGATGAGCAGTGGTGTGCTGAGCACGGCAGCAGCGCATGATGCACGCGAACGTCTCCAGGCAGAGCTTCTCGCCGTCATCGTACCGCCTTCGGGTGCAGCGACAGCAGCCAATGCTTCGGCCGAACAACCCCGGCCGTCGAGCAAATTGTTGCTGGGCATCGCCGTCTTCATCCTGGTGTTCGCTGCGGGCGGCTATGCTTGGCTCGGCAATCTTGCGGGCCTGTCGGCCGATTCCACTGTAGCTGGAACGGACAGCGCGGGAAGTTCGCCGCACGCGACGGATCCCGCACAGATTGAGGCGATGATCGATCGCCTCAATCAGCGTCTGAAGACCACCCCCGACGACGCCGACGGCTGGGCGATACTGGGCCGCTCATACAGCGCACTGGGTCGGCAATCTGAGGCTTTGCAGGCTTACAAGAAAGTGATCGAGCTCAGGCCAAAGGACGCGCAGGGTTATGCCGACATAGCGGATGCGATCGCCACCGATAACGGCAACCGCCTCGACGGCGAGCCTGAGAAGTTGATTGCCAAGGCCTTGACCCTGGATCCCGACAACGTCAAGGCCTTGGCGCTGTCTGGCACGATAGCCTTCGATCGCGGCGACGCGGCTACTGCAACCGACCAATGGGAGCACGCCTTGCGCGGCGTGGAGCCGGGTAGCGGAATGGCAACCCAGTTGCAAGGCGCGCTGAAAGAAGCGCGCCAACTCGCCGGTCTGCCGCCACAGCCGGCGGCAAGTGCAGCAGTGGCTGGCAATGGCAAAACAATCCAGGGCCGCGTCACGCTATCCGACAAGATAAAGGCCTTGGCCTCGCCCGAAGACACAGTCTTCGTCTTTGCGCGCTCCGCACAGGGAGGAGGCAAGGCACCGCTGGCAGTTTTGCGCAAGAAGGTGAAAGACCTGCCGTTTGATTTCACGCTTGACGACAGCCTGGCGATGAACCCGGCCATGAGCCTTTCCACCTCTCGCGAGGTACAAGTCGGTGCGCGCATCAGCAAGAGTGGCAATCCGATGCCGCAGCCTGGTGATTTGCAGGGCCTGACGGCCACTGTTTCGGTAGGTGCGAAAGACATCAAGCTGGAAATCAATGAGGCTATCCGTTAAGTTTTAGCCTTCAAACCATTTCATTTGCAAATGACCATCCCCTGGCAAAGGGGATGGTTTTTTTATATGTGAGCCGTTCAAAGCGGCTAAACGGGGCCGCTTGCGCGGCCCTTGGTTCGTGCTGAATTTTTGTGTTTGAAGCGGTCGGGAGAAGTGGCGCGCAGCAAACTGGCAGCCAGTCAGTGGCACCTCGTGCTTGTGGCTTCATAAGCCCAAACCTGCCGAAACCATGGATACACAGCTTATTCCCTTCTTTGTCTTCCCAGCGGAGGTCGGAAGGTTGATCTGCACCACAAATGCCATTCATCCTATTTCCGGCAGTTG
>DHWX01000098.1:0-48568 GCA_002413395.1 Polaromonas sp. UBA5171
CGTTCAACTGAATTGATGTAGGAGAAGACCTTTGCGAGTTTCAGTCGTTGTCAATGAATCGGTCTGCACGCGCAGCGTTCAGCAACGCGGATAGCTCGGGTATAAGTCGTGTCGATTCTCTATTCTGTCGTTTTACCGTCGAAGTGTTCCTTGTCGGCCAGCGCGTCGGCGCGGGTAACGCCCTGCCGTCTGTGCGGCGATCGGTGCGTACCATGTACTGTTTGCTCGCTGTCGACGGACAAACCCGCGAACGTCGCAATCAACGCACCCATCCCGTGTCTACACCAAACCCGAACTGCTGGCCACCGGGCCCAACGAGGTCTGGAGCTGGGACATCACCAAGGTCAAAGGCCCGGTCAAGTGGACCTACTTTCATCTGTACGTGATCCTTGATATCTTCAGCCGCTATGTCGTGGGCTGGATGATCGCGCCTCGCGAGAGCGCGCAGCTGGCCGAGCAGTTGATCGCCGAGACCGTGGCCAAGCAGAACGTTGCCCCTGGTGTGCTCACGCTGCATGCAGACCGCGGCACCAGCATGCGCTCCAAAACCGTGACTGAGCTGTTGGTTGACCTGGAGGTGACCAAGTCCCACAGCCGACCGTCAGGGACGACAACCCCTTCTCCGAGGCGCAGTTCAAGACCTTCAAGTACCGTCCCGACTTCCCGCAGCGCTTTGGCTGCATCGAAGACGCGCGCACCCATTGTCAGCAGTTCTTCCCTTGGTACAACGACAGCCATCGCCATTCCGGCATCGGCTACATGACCCCTGCGGCGGTCCACCACGGCCAGGCTCAAGCCTTGTTCAAGCAACGTGCCGACACCTTGGACGCCGCATTCGCGGCACACCCAAAACGATTCAAGCGCAACTGCCCTCAACCTCCCAAGCTGCCCGTCGCTGCCTGGATCAACCCACCGAAAAAGGAGTCCGACCTCAGCAAGAAACCACTCGATTGCACACTAAATTAATGCACTCCGGTGTCTCAAAGTCATTGACAAATTCCGCGGCGAGCTAGATTTTGGTTCGGACTTAGCTGGCTTTGTGGATGACACCATAGTGCCAGCGCTCACGTCGGCCGCGCCTGTCACCACTACGGTATGCGCACAGTTGATTGACCGAACTCTATCAGCGCCCATATGTCCCGGTCCAGGCATGACAGTACATGTGCACGATTGACCTCTCGCGCCTGATGCAAGCCCTTGCTTCGAATTCCCTCGATGACCGAGCGATCCTCCTCGCTCAACTTCAGTTCTGTCTGACGCATGATCACTCCCGTGTATGCCGAATGGCGATAGTCGGAGTGTAATCATGTTTCGTTATTTGCGTGTCATTGTACTAGTCAGTTCATGTTGACCCAATCCAGTTCCCCTGCAGCGATGTGCTGTCGCGGAATTGGCACGGCGGCGCCAGCAGATCGCTACACCAAGGCGGAGTGTCTGTTCGCGTTCCAAGAATCAGCCTGGTTCACGAGCGTGGAGCCACGTCGAGCGGCGCCGGACAGCACCCGCACGAGGAATTACTGTCGTATTAGGTCCAGTGCGACGGCTCTGTTGACCGTTATTGGCAAGAACGGTGCCAACCAGGCGGTGATCGATGAGATCGATGCCAGCCGGAAACTCCCGATTGCGGTCCAACATGCCACATAGGTCGACAACAGCGACCAACAAAACCCTCGTACGAACGTGCCAATCACCGCTGAACGATCACTTACTCATCTATTGCGTCAACCACCACATATGTGACTGACCGACAGTGGTCGTCTTCGGGTCTACAGAAAGTTGAATTGGGTGCCCCGCTGAGCATCAGTTGATGGGTCCAACGACTGGTATCAGGCAGGCAATTCTGTAATCTGAACTTCCGGTTAGGGCACAAAGCAGTCGTTCTCAAGTCAGGATTTCAGTTCAGCACCCCAAACAAGCTCCAATTTCCTCGGCCCTCATGAATCGATTCAACATCGAGTCAATAAAAATGGCATTCATGTCTCTATGGATGCTATTATTTGGATAGCTGTAAGCCTTTGTAAAATATAGACTAGCGGAAAATTTAACTAAAAGTCTAGTTACTCTCCCATCATCACGCCTTCGCGTCTCGGGTCGGCGCCCCCTAGCCACAACGGCTTGCCATGGGCCTGGCCGCGTGCGATCGCCTGCAGGCCGCTGGTCATGGTGATCTCGCGCACCTCGTAGCCGCGCGCCCTGAGCGCCTCAACGGTGGCTGGCGCAAAGCGTTTTTCTTCCAGCAGGGTCGGGCCGTTTAGCGCGGCGAAGTTGGGCAGGTTGATGGCCTGCTGCGGCAGCAGGCCCCAGTTCAGCACACCGTACAGTGTTTTTGCCGTGTAGTGAATAATCAGCGCACCGCCCGGACTGCCGACGCTCATCACCAACTGGCCACTGGCCTTGTCAAACACCAGCGTAGGCGCCATCGACGAACGCGGCCGTTTGCCGGGCTGCACCCGGTTGGCAACAGGCGCGCCGCTCGCATCCCTGGGTGCGAAGCTGAAGTCGGTCAACTCGTTGTTCAGCAAAAAACCATTGACCATCTGGCGCGCACCGAAAGCGTCTTCAATCGTGGTGGTCATCGCAATCGCGTTGCCGTAGGCATCGACAACGCTGATGTGCGAAGTGCCGTGCTCGGGCTGCTCAAGCATGGGCGCATAAGCGCTTTTTATGCCACCGGGGCTGCCAGGTTGGGCAGCTTTCATGCTTTTTCCGCCGGGCTGCTGCTGGATCAGTCTGGCGCGTTCCGCCAGGTAGGCCGGATCAAGCAGGCTCATCCAGCTGCCACCCGGTGGTGGCACAAAATCGGGGTCGGCCAGGTACTGCGTGCGGTCGGCAAAGGCCAGCCGTGAGGCTTCGGTGTACAGATGCAGCCACTCGGCCGACGGCGCGGCGCTGCTGCCGGGTGTGCCGCCCATGCCGGTGTCCAGCGGCAGGCTCGCTGCGTTGGTGTGGTTCAGGACGCCGAGGATCTGCCCGATGGCAATCGCGCCCGAGCTCGGCGGCGGCATGCCGCAGATGCGGAATTCCCTGGCCTGAGCGGTGTAGTCGTGGCAGATCGGCTCGCGCCTTTTAGCCTGGTAGCCCGCCAGGTCGGCCACGCTCAGCTTGCCGGGGTTGCCTGGATGGCCCTGCACCTTGCTCACAATCGCCTGGGCCACTTCACCTTCGAGCAAGCCTTTGGAGCCACTGGCGGCGATTTTTTTCAAGACATCGGCCAGCGGCTGGTTGCGCAGCGTAAAGCCCACATCCAGCGGCTCGCCATTGGGTTTGTAAAAGTAGGCGGCGGCCACCGGATCCTTTTTGAGCTGCTGCTCGATTTTGAGCAAGGCGTGGAGGCGCGCGCTGACCTTGAAACCGCCTTCGGCCAGCGTGATGGCCGGGATAAATAATTGCGCCCAGGGCAGCTTGCCGTATTGTTGGTGCACCATCTCCAGCATGCGCACCGTGCCCGGCACACCGACAGCACGGCCGCCGGCCACGGCATCGATAAACGCCATCGGCCTGCCATTGGCGCCGATAAAAAGTTTTTCGTCCGCCGCCGCAGGCGCGGTTTCTCGGCCGTCAAAGGCCTCGACGGCGTTGCCGTTGTAATGCAGCAGGAAAGCGCCACCGCCCAAGCCGCTCGATTGCGGCTCGACCAGCGCGAGCACCATCTGCACCGCAATGGCGGCGTCGATCGCCGAGCCACCGGCCTTGAGCACCTGGTAGCCAGCGTCGGTAGCCAGCGGGTTGGCGGCGGCAACGGCAAATTTCGACGCGGCCCAGCCGGGTTTTTCGGTGTAGCCCGAGGCGCCTTCGGGCTGTTGCGGCACGCTGTAGGCAAAGGGCGGCGCCGATGTGCAGCCGGCGGCTAGCAGGGTGGCGGCCAGTGCCGCGGCAAGAAGCTGAAAGGAGCACTTCAACGCGGCGCCAGGCGGATCGCGCCATCCAGGCGAATCACTTCGCCGTTGAGCATGTCGTTTTCAAAAATGTGTCGGGCCAGTTTGGCGTAGTCCTGCGGTGTGCCCAGGCGGCTTGGGAAGGGTACCGACGCGGCCAGCGAATCCTGCACTTCCTTGGGCATGCCGAACATCATCGGCGTGCCAAAAATTCCCGGTGCAATCGTCATGTTGCGGATGCCGTTGCGCGCCAAGTCACGGGCGATGGGCAATGTCATGCCGACAATGCCGCCCTTGGACGCGCTGTAGGCGGCTTGACCGATCTGGCCGTCGTAGGCTGCGACCGAGGCGGTGGAAATCATCACGCCGCGCTCGCCGGTGGCTTCGGGCTCATTTTTGCACATGGCGTCAGCTGCCAGGCGAATCATGTTGAAGCTGCCGATCAGGTTGACGGTGATGGTTTTGCTGAACACCGCCAGGCTGTGTGCGCCGTTTTTACCCACGGTCTTTTCGGCTGGGGCAATGCCGGCGCAGTTGACCAGGCCCATCAGCTTGCCCATGGACACAGCCTTGGCCACCACGGCTTGGCCGTCGGCCTCCTGGCTCACGTCGCACTTGACGAAGGCGCCGCCGATGTCCTTGGCGATGGCCTCGCCTTTTTCAACCTGCATGTCGGCAATCACGACTTTGCCGCCCTGGGCCGCCAGCATGCGCGCCGTGCCTTCACCCAGGCCTGATGCGCCACCGGTGACGATAAATACTTTTCCTGCGATATCCATGGGGTTGTTCCTTGAAGTTGACGGGTTGAAAAAGAAGACTCGAAAATGTGCCGGGTCAGATCGGCTATAACATGCCACCTTGACGTTGACGTCAACGTCAATTATGGCTCAGGCCAACAACTGGTCGGCATGGCAGGCAAAATACTGGCCATGCAAATGCAAACTTTCTCCCGTGGACTTGCTGCCGGGCTGCGCGTACGCGCAGTGCCAGCAGGCGAACTGCGTCGCGGCGCGTGGGTGCCATCGCTGAAAAAGGCCAAACATCTTCTGCTGATGCTGCTCTTGCCCGTTTTGCTGCTGGCCGGTTGCTCCACCCCGCCCAGTGGCCCGGCTGCCACGCCGCCAGCAGCGGCCATTGCGACGCTGAAGAAACCTTTAAAAATCGGCCTTGCGCTGGGCGGTGGTGCGGCGCGCGGCTTTGCCCATGTGGGCGTGATCGAGGTGCTGGAAGAAGCGGGCTTGCGGCCGCAACTGGTGGTGGGCACCTCGGCCGGCAGTCTGGTGGCTGCGCTCTATGCCAGCGGCAAAACCGGCGCGCAATTGCAGCAGACCGCGCTGAGTATGGAAGAGGTTGCCATCACCGACTGGATGCTGCCCATTATTGGCCGCGGCATGTTTCGCGGCGATGCGCTGGCCCGCTACGTCAACGAACTGGTGGCAGGGCGCCTGATTGAAAACATGACCATCCCGCTCGGCATTGTGGCGACTGACCTGAACAGCGGGCAGGCGGTGCTGTTTCAGCGCGGCGACACTGGCACCGCCGTGCGCGCCTCCAGCGCGGTGCCAGCGGTGTTTGTGCCCGTCAGGATCAATGGGCACGAATATGTGGATGGCGGGCTGGTGTCGCCCGTGCCGGTGCACTTTGCGCGGCTGATGGGCGCGGATGTGGTGATTGCCGTTGACATCTCCAGTCCGCCCGAGGCCAACCCGGCCAGTGACACGCTGCAAATCCTGCTGCAGACCTTTTCCATCATGGGCAAGAGCATCAACCGGTACGAGCTGCAAGACGCCGACGTGGTGGTGCGGCCATCACTCATCGGTTTGAAGAGCGCCGATTTTTCAGCCCGGCAACGCGCCATTGATGCCGGGCGGGCCGCGATGCTGGCAGCGCTGCCAGCATTGAGGGCCAAGCTGGCGGCAGGGGTGGCGCTGGCCCGGTAGCGTTTGCAGGGCAGTCCGCCATTCGCGCCATCAGGGGTTGTTGACGGCCTTGAGGATGCCGCGCACCGCGTTGCGGCTGTGGGCGCCAAAATTTCCCATTAATTCCGCCAGTGTGCTGTCGAGCCGGGCGCGGCTGGCGGCGTTGCGTCCGGCCAGCTCGTTCACCAGGTTGATGCCGGACTCGTTCACGCCAAAGTCAAATGAAGGATCAGAGACATAACGTGCAGGCAAGGTTGCCACCAGCGTTTGCGCCAGTTCGGTCCCGTAAGCTGAAGATTGGGCCGACACGACATCGTGCAGGTAGTTGTCCGACCACTCAGGGTAGCTGCGGTCTTTGCCGGTATTGCGCAGGGCTTTTTCAAGGGCGGTGTCCTGCTGGTTGCGGGCTGCGTTTTGCAGCAGCTCGGTCTGGTATTTTTCCAACGCAAGGTGGCGGTTGGACAGCAACACAATGGTGTCGTTCTTGAAGCCTGTGATATCGGCCATGGCCAATGCGTTGACGCCCAGGAGTTTGAGTGTGGAGACGCCCGGTGCCACGCTGGCATGATAGGGCTGGGTCAGGTCTTGCAGGTAGTGCAGCGACAGGCCGGTAAAGCGCCAGCCCCAGTAGGCGTGCCCGGTACGAAAGGCCAGCATTGCCAGAGTGGCGTACTGGTGTGAGCGCATCAGGGGGAAGGTTCTGTTGAGAAACGGCGCAGCCAGGTAAAGTAACCGGTCTTCATGAAAAAACCCCATGTGAAACGGTGCCTGGGTAGCGAAGCTCAGTGCCGGGTTGCCAAATGGCAGCGGGCCAAAGCCATAGACCTTGCCCCATTCGGACGGGCTGTCTTCCCAGAGGTTGATGTCGAGGCCGTAATCGGGTTCGTCCGAACCGGAGGCCAGTACTGCTAGCGGTGCAACCTGATCACCGGGCTTCAAGCCGACGTAGGTATAGACCGAATTGGGTTGTTCGGGAAGCGTATTGACCGCTGAGTAGGGGAGTCGGCGACTGGCGTCGGTCGGGGTCCGGGGGTCGGGCTGGAGGTACAGCGCGAATTTGCTGTCGGGCGCTACGCGCAGTGCCCTTAAAAACGCCTGCCGCCGGGCACCGTCAGACTGGGCAGCATTGGCCACAAAGGCCAGGGCCGTGGGCCGCGCCGGGTACTTTTCCAGATGTACCTCCGCCCAGGCTTCCTGACTGGCCAGCAGGGCTTCAAGGGTCTGTTCCTCGACCTTTAAAAACGTCTCCAGCGGCTCGGCCGTTACCGGTGCAGCATGGGCAACCTCAGGCATTTCTTCAAACGCCCGATAGGTTGCAAGGCTGTGGTTACTCCAGGCAAATACCTGGGGCGCAGCCATTGCCAGCAGCAATGCCAGGGCGCGGGAAAAACATTTCATGCAGGTGTCTCCGGAAGTTTCTTGATCTCATCAGGGTGAAGCGTCACTGTTGCGCTGTGAACTGACAGTGCATGCGGCGCGAACTCGCAAATTATGCGTCGATCCAGATGCCGTTCATTGCGTTGGCCCGTACCCTCGCATCCGGCTGCGATTTGGGCAAAAAAAAGCCCGATCTTTCGATCAGGCTTTAAGCGGGTCCGTGAAACTGAATTTCTGGAAGGACCCGAGGAGACAAGAGGCTCTAAACCCTGTTTGGCGCAACCGGGTCTCAGTATCAGATTACATGAGCATCCGGTGCGTTGGGCACCAGATGACCCACGTCAATTAACGCTTTTTGCTGGCCGTCTTGGTAGCGTTCACTGCCGTGGCCGCGACCGTGTTGAAGTTGCTTTCAGCCATGTCGCTGGCTTGCTTGACGGCTTTTTGCACTGACTCAAAAGCGTTGTTGGCGGCAGCCACGGCGCTCTTCATCACAGCCACTGCGGTCTCGGAACCGGCAGGAGCGTTTTGGGCGGCGTTGTCAACCAGGCCGACAAACTTCTTTTGTGCTTCAGCAGCCTGGCCTTCAAAAGTCTTGGTCAGTTCAGCACCGGCGGCCGATGTGATGTCATACAGATGGCGGCTGTAGGCGGCGGTTTTTTCAGCCAGGGGCTGGACCATGCCGGCCTGCAGTGCCAGCAGTTCCTGCGCGTCTTTCACGCCAAGAACGGCTTGCGCGTGGTTGGCGGTTTCAGCCAAGGCAGCCTTGGTGGCTTGCACGTTCAGTTCGACCAGTTTTTCAACGCCTTCAAAGGCTTTTTGGGTCAGACCAAACAGGGTTTCGATGTTGGCTTTGTGTGAGGCCATGATTTGTTCAGCGGTCAGCATAATTAATCTCCAGATAAAGGTAGTGCGGGAATGTAGTTGCCTTGCGCTGAATTGCTGCACTGCAACATGGAAATAATTATAGGGATTACCCCAGAGGATTACAAGCATCTTTTGTTGCGATGCAACAATTTAGATGGGAAACCCTAGCAAGCTGTCAGGTGGCTGCTTGAGGGCCTATGTCGCAATGAAGCGAGCCATCTGCGTTGAACTGCCGCGCAGCGGATCAGGCGGGCCGATGTCGAGGAAGGTGACCGCGTAGTGGTTCCGGTCAGCAACACCCTGCGCCCATTGCTGAAACTTTGCACGGTTCCATTCAAAGCGATGACCAGGGTGGCGCAGGCGACCAGGCGTCATGCCATGCAAGACGTTGTATTCATGGTTAGGCGTGGTGACCACTATCGTGGCGGGTCGCATGCTGCCGAACACTGCGCTCTCGACCCGGGACAGACGGCGCGGGTCAATGTGTTCAATGGTTTCCACCAAGGCCGCGGCATCGAAACCAGCATAGTCCCGGTCGGCTGCTTCAAAAGAACCATAACGCACCTGAACCCGGTCGGCCTGATCGGGAAGGCCAAGCCCCAGCGTGAGCCGCGCTTCACGCAATGCGTGTTCATCAATGTCGATGCCAATGATGCGCTCAAATTGGGGCTGTTGCACCAGGCGCAGCAGCAATTTGCCCGGACCACAGCCCAGATCCAGTACGCTGCGTGCGCCGCTTGCCAGCAGTTCGCGCGCCACTGTATCCAGACGCTGCTCATGGAGCGCACTGCTCATGGCCTGACCTGCTGCCTCGGGCAGCCAAGGCTGGCTGCCGTGAAAAAGAACCGGCAGGTTGAGCCCCCACGGACCAGGCATGGTGTTTGCTGCCGCGCTGGCCTGGAGTCGTTGAAGTTCCGGCCCGTCATTTCTTGCATGCGGTCCATTATCCCAACGGCCCGTCGGTGTCATCCTCTGGCAGTGGCTGATTCGGCGCTTGGAATAGGTGCCTGCCGGTTTGGCGCCAGAATGGCTGCTCCGGCAGCGTGCGGGATTTGCGTAGCCTGGACTTTTTTGAAACATTTTCCTCGGAGAACCAGCTTGCACGCTTTCCATGCCGGCCATTTTGTTTTGCCGCTGCCGCCCGGGCATCGTTTTCCGATGGCCAAGTACCAGTTGTTGCGTGATCGCGTGGTGAACGAATTGCCGCAGGTGCAGTTGGCGCAGGCACCGTCCGCGCGCGACGGCGAACTGGCACTGGCGCACACACCTGACTACATTGACGCCATTGCCCACGGCACGTTGTCAGCGGCGGCCCAGCGCGAAATCGGTTTTCCCTGGAGCCCGGGCATGGCCGAACGTGCGCGCCGTTCAGTGGGGGCAACCGTGACCGCGGCACGCGTGGCGCTGGGGTTGCAAGCGGGTGTACAACCTGGCGGCATTGCGGCCAATCTGGCGGGTGGCACGCACCATGCCTATGCTCACAAGGGCGGCGGGTTCTGCGTGTTCAATGACTCGGCCGTTGCGGCCCGGCTGATGCAGGCGGAATGGGCAAGGGCATACCGCAACAATCAGCAGCCCTTGCAGGTGGCGGTGATTGACCTTGACGTGCACCAGGGCAACGGCACCGCCAGCATCTTTGCCCATGACCCCAGCGTGTTCACGCTGTCACTGCACGGACAAAAAAATTTCCCGTTTCGCAAGGAGGCCAGTGATCTGGATGTGGAACTGCCTGATGGCTGCGCCGACGCGCCATATTTGCAGGCGCTTGAGTGGGCACTGGACGAATTGGTGCGGCGCTTTGAGCCGGGACTGGTGCTGTTTCTGGCGGGTGCCGATCCCTTTGAGGGCGACCGCCTGGGGCGTCTGGCGCTGAGCTTTGACGGAATACGGGCGCGCGACCACCAGGTTTTTGACTGGGCCTGGCAGCGTCGTGTCCCGCTGGTTTTTTCGATGGCGGGTGGCTATGGTGCGAATATTGATGACACCATGCAGGTGCATATGAATACCTACCGCATTGCGCTGGAATACTGGAGGAGATGGCAGACGTGGCGCTGAGGTGTATCGGGCGCTGGCAAAATAGCCCCTCATGACGTCCATCACGCGCCCCCACGCCGAACTCCGCAGCGCCTATAAGGGCTTTTGCGCCATCAGCACACGCTGGTCTGACAACGACATTTATGGTCACGTCAACAATGTCGTGTATTACAGCTGGTTTGACACCGCCGTCAATGGCCTGCTGATTGAACGTGGCGCGCTGGACCTTCATTGCACCAGGCCCGACAGCGTGATTGGCCTGGTGGTCGAAACCCAGTGCAACTACTTTGCACCGCTGGCTTTTCCCGAGCCGGTGGTCGCCGGCATTCGCGTCGCGCGCATCGGTGCGTCCAGCGTGCGCTATGAAGTGGCGCTGTTTCCAGCCGATGAAGGCCGGTCCTGCGCGGCCAAAGGTCACTTTGTTCATGTCTATGTGGACCGCGCGACGCGCCGTCCGGTACCGTTGCCCCCACAACTTATTTCCATACTGGAGACCCTCAAGTGACCCATGCTGCAACCCAGGCGCTTGCAGATCGCCATCTCGCCGACTCCGAGGCCTCCAATGCGGTTGAGCAGGCCATCGAGAGCCGCCAGTCGATACGCCAGTTTCTGCCGACGCCAGTGCCGCGCGCAAGCATTGCCCGTCTGCTGGAGGTCGCCAGCCGCGCACCCTCTGGCACCAACACCCAGCCGTGGAAGGTCTATGTGCTGCAAGGTGCCAGCAAGGACACTCTGATGGACAAGGTTTGCCAGGCGCATGATGCCTTGCGCGACAACCCCGCGCTGGCCGCCGAGTACAAGGAAGAATACGACTACTACCCGGAAAAATGGGTATCGCCCTACATTGACCGGCGCCGTGAAAACGGCTGGAGCTTGTATGGTCTGCTGGGGCATTGTCAAGGGCGACAAGGGCAAGATGCATTTGCAGCATCAGCGCAACTACAGGTTTTTTGACGCGCCGGTAGGCCTGATGTTCACGGTTGACCGGATCATGGGACGGGGCTCACTTCTCGACTATGGCATGTTCATGCAAAACATCATGGTGGCAGCGCGTGGCCGTGGTCTGCACACCTGCCCACAGCAGGCGTGGAATGGATTTTCCAGAATCGTCCTGCCACATATCGGTGCTGGTGCGCAGGAAATGCTGGTTTGCGGCATGTCCCTGGGTTATGCCGATGAAACCGCGCCGGTGAATACTTTCCGCACGCCGCGCGTCAGCGTGGGCGACTTCACCAAGTGGCTGGACTGAAGCCTGTCATGTGGGATTGACCGCATGACCTTTTCCGTGGTTCAGTTGCTTGGTGGGCTGTCTTACGCCACCACGCTGTTCCTGATGGCCGCGGGGCTGACGCTGATCTTCGGGGTGACGCGCATCGTCAATTTTGCGCATGGCAGTTTCTTCATGCTGGGTGCGCTGTTCACGGCGCACTGGGTCACCAACTGGTTTCCGTCCTGGGGCGAAAGCGCGCCGCTGTACCTGCTTGCCATGTTTTCAGGAGCTGCTTGCGCGGGATTGGCGGGAGCCCTCGCCGAATTTTTCTTGTTAAGACGGATGACTGGAGCGCCCGAACTGTATCAACTGGTGGCGACCTTCGGCTTGAGTCTGGCGCTGCATGATGCGATGCAGTGGGGTTTTGGTCCTGATGAGGTGTTTGCGCCGCGTTTTCCGGGGCTCAAGGGTTCGGTGCAAATCGATAACGAGTTCTTCCCCGAATACCAACTGGCGATGATCGTGCTGGGTCCGCTGGTCTGGCTGGGCCTGCACTTGTTGCTTAGCCGCTCGCTGTTTGGCCAGCGGCTGCGCGCCGCCACGCAAGACCGCGCCATGCTGGCGGCCCTCGGTATCAACCCGAAGCCGCTGATGCTGGGCGCAGTGGTGCTTGGCTGCGCACTGGCGGGTTTGAGCGGCGCTCTGGTATTGCCGCGTGAGCCGGCCAATCTGCAGATGGCCATGAACGTGATTGTGGAAACTTTCGTGGTCGTCGTGACGGGCGGCCTGGGCAGCATAGGCGGCGCGTTTGTGGCGGCCCTGCTGATTGGACTGGTCCATGCCTTTGGCACCGGCCTGTTTCCGCAGGCCACGCTGGTGATTGTATTTTTAACGATGGCGTTGGTGTTGGTGTTGCGCCCGCAGGGGATCAACGGCTTGTCGGCCGCCGCGCATGAAACCGGTGGCGGCGTGCGCGGGACGGCGCAGAAGTTTCGTGGCCTTCGTCTGGGTCGCCTCTGGATGCTGGCTATTGCCGCGGCTTTTGTGCTGCTGGCCGGGTTGGCTTGGGCGGGCGGCCCTTACTGGCAAGCCTTGGCGGCCGATGCGCTGATCCTGATGATCTTTGGCATCAGCCTGCAGGCCATGATGGCGCTGGGCGGCCTGGTGAGTTTTGGCCATGCCGCTTTTTTTGCGCTGGGTGGTTATGGCGCGGCCTTGTCGCACAGCCTTTGGGGTGCGTCGCTTCCGATGGCGCTGGCAGTGGGTTGTGCCACGACGTTGGCGGTGGCTGCCGTGTTTGGCGCTGCGGTGGTGCGCAGCGCCGGGGTCTATCTGGCCATGCTGTCGCTGGCGCTGGCGCAGGTGATCTGGGCCGGTGCCAGCCAGTGGGTTAGTCTTACCGGCGGTGACAACGGGCTGATTGGGCTCACGCTGGTCAGCAACGAAGGATGGCCGTTTTTTTATGCGCTGCTGGTGGCGCTGGTGCTGGTGGCGGTGCTGGCGCTGCGTCATCTGGGCCGTTCGGTCATGGGTGCGGCGCTGCAGGCCGGGCATGATGCTCCCTTGCGCGCTGCGGCGTCCGGGCTGCCGGTGGGCTGGCTCAAATATCGGATTTTTGTTGCAAGTGCGGTGCTCGCAGGTCTGGCGGGAGGCCTGTTTGCCGCGCACAAGGGGGCTGTGTTTCCTTCAATCGCATCAGTGTCGACTTCGGTAGACGCCTTGCTGGTGGTGCTGCTTGGCGGCGTGCACCAACTTTGGGGTGCCGTGGTGGGCGGCCTGCTACTGAACTTTGCCAGCGCCGAGCTGGGCCGCGAAGTCACCTACTGGCGCGGCCTGCTGGGTGTGTTCATCATGCTGATCATGGTCGCCGCGCCGTCGGGTCTGTTGAGTCTGGGCGATCTGCTTGCCCGCATCGGCAGACGCTGGATGCGCGCTGACCGTGCCAGGTCAGGAGCTGGCTGATGCTTCAGGTGCAGCAACTCGTCAGGCACTTTGGCGGCATTCGGGCCGTTGATGGGGTGAGCTTTGACGTGTCAAGGGGCGAGTGCGTCGCGCTGATCGGACCCAACGGTGCCGGAAAGTCAACTTGTTTTGCCTGCATTGCCGGCCAGCATCAGCCTACTCGTGGCCATATTGTGTGGAACGGTCAGGTGCTGGACAAACTCGCCCCGGCAGAGCGTTTGCGGCATGGCGTGGCGCGCACGTTTCAGGTGGCGCAAGTTTTTGAGGCGCTGACCGTGCTACAAAATGTGCAGCTGGCAGTACAGGCCCGAATTGGGCCAAGGGCCATTTCAGCTTTCAATTTACTGGACGGCCAGTCCCGTGAGCCGGCCTTTGCACTGCTTGAACAAACCGGCCTGCAGGTGCTGGCAGACCAGGATGCGCTGAGCCTGCCCTATGGCGCCAAAAAACGGCTGGAGCTGGCCATGGCGCTGGCGGCCAGCCCGCAGCTTTTGCTGCTCGATGAACCCGCTGCCGGTCTGGCCGAACAGGAGCGTGCCAGCCTGATGAAACTGGTCAAAACTCTCGCCGGGCAGGGCGTGGCCGTGCTCTACACCGAGCACAACATGGACGCCGTGGCGGGTGTGGCCGATCGCGTGCTGGTGCTGATTGAGGGGAAACTGGCCGCGCAGGGGTCGTTTGAGAACATCTCGCGCGACAGCATGGTGCGCAGGCTTTATCTGGGTGACAGGGTAATTGATGGGGCTGATTGTGCTTGACGTGCAAAAGCTCAACGCTTTTTATGGTCCGGCGCAAGCCTTGTTTGAGGTGACGCTGCAGGTTAAGGCTGGCGAACTGGTTGTGCTGCAGGGACTCAACGGCGCAGGCAAATCGACGCTGCTCAAGGCCTTGATGGGCCTGGAGGTCGGAACCGAAGGCCGCATCCACTATCAGGTGAACCCAACGGAATCAGGCCAGGTGGATATTCAGCGCTGGGAAACCCATCGGCGCGCGCATGTGGGCCTGGGCTACGTGCCCGAAGACCGACGACTTTTCGCTGGCCTGACGGTGCGCGAGAACCTGCGCGTTGCCGCCGGTCAGGACGCGCGTGCGCAGGAGGCGCGGGCACTCGACCTGTTTCCGGCCCTCAAGACCAAGCTCAAGCGGCCTGCCACACAGATGAGTGGCGGTGAGCAGCAAATGCTGGCGATTGCCCGCACGCTGATGACCGGTCCGCGCGTTTTGCTGCTTGACGAACCTTGCGAAGGCATTGCGCCGGTGCTGGTGGAATCGATTCGCGATGCTTTGCTCGCGCTCAAGCGCGATGGCTTGGCCTTGCTGGTGGCGGAGCAAAACCGCTTGTTCGCAAGCCGCGCGGATCGGGTGCTGCTGCTGGTTGCGGGTAAAGTCAGGGACTCGTGAAAAAACCCAGTTTTTTTCTGTTTTGTTTTTACCTTGTTTTTTTCAGAAGGACATTACCATGACCACTACCACGCCATCGGGGCTGCAATACGAAGACACCGTGCTGGGCACCGGCGCCATTGCCAAGGCGGGACAAAACGTCAAGGTTCATTACACCGGCTGGCTTTTCAATGATGGCGTGCAGGGCGCCAAGTTCGACTCCAGCAAGGACCGCGGCCAGCCCTTCGAGTTTTCGCTGGGGGCAGGGCAGGTCATTCGCGGCTGGGACGAAGGCGTGCAGGGCATGTCGGTGGGCGGCACGCGCCGCCTGATCATTCCGGCAGCGCTGGGATACGGCGCGCGCGGCGCGGGTGGCGTGATCCCGCCCAACGCCACCTTGCTGTTCGAAGTGGACTTTCTCGGCACCTGAGTCAAGGCAGTTCGGTCCACCTTGCCACGGCGTTTCAAGCGTTCCCATGATCATCACCAGCCTGCTCGACACTGACTTGTACAAGTTCACCATGATGCAGGTGGTGCTGCACCAGTTTCCGGGCGCCGAGGTGGAATACCGCTTCAAGTGCCGCAATGCTGGCGCCCCGGGAATTGGCGATTTGGCACCGTATGCGGACGAGATTCGCGAAGAAATTCGCGGCTTGTGCCAGTTGCATTTTCAGGATGACGAACTGGCTTATCTCAAGGCCATGCGTTTCATCAAGAGCGACTTTGTCGATTTTCTGGGGTTGTTTCATCTCAACCAGAAATATGTGACCATCACTGCGTTGCCCTCGGGTGAGATTGAGGTCTCCATCAAGGGCCCGTGGCTGCACACCATCCTGTTTGAAATTCCGATGCTGGCCATCATCAATGAGGTCTATTTTCGCAATACGGAAAAGCGGCCTGATATCACCGAGGGCCGCAGGCGCCTGGATACAAAGATCCGGCAACTGCAAGCCGACGGCCTGTTCGAACTCAAAATCGCCGACTACGGCACCCGTCGGCGCTTTGGCAAGGTCTGGCACGAGGAGGTGCTGCGCACCCTGATGATGAGGTTGGGCACGGGGACTGGCCAGGGAAAAGGCGCAGGCGCCTTGGGGCAACTCGCCGGGACCAGCAATGTGCTGTTTGCCATGAAGCTGGGCTTGATACCGCTGGGCACCTTGGCGCACGAGTACCTGCAGGCGTGTCAGGCGCTGGGGCCGCGGTTGCGTGACAGTCAGGTGTTCGGTTTTGAATCGTGGGCGAAGGAATATCGCGGCGATCTGGGCATTGCCTTGTCGGATGTGTATGGCATGAGTGCTTTCCTGCGCGATTTTGACCTGTACTTTTGCAAACTGTTTGACGGTGCCCGCCATGACAGTGGTGATCCGTTCCAGTGGGGTGAGCGTATGCTGGCGCACTATGTGAAAAACCGGGTTGACCCCAGAACCAAGACGCTCATCTTCAGCGATTCCCTGACCGTGCCGCGCACCATTGAGTTGTACCAGCAGTTCAGGGGGCGTTGCGATCTGGCCTTTGGCATCGGGACCAATCTGACCAACGACCTCGGTTACAAGCCGCTGCAGATTGTGATCAAGATGGTGCGCTGCAATGGCCAGCCGGTGGCCAAGCTGTCGGACACGCCCTCGAAAGATATGTGTGACGACGAGAAGTACCTGGCTTACCTGCGTCAGGTTTTTGATATCCCGACTGCGGCATGATTCACCGGCCCGATAATGACGCACTGCGTGCGCCGCCGGTGCGCGCGCAACATGGAGACAAAAAATGAAAGCTTCCCGTTGGACGACTGTCCTGGGGCTGTTGCTGCTTTGGCCCAGGCTGTCAATGGCTGCCGAACTGGATGGCGGCCAGCTGTCGATCCTGTGGGGCGTTCCCTTTGCGGGCATCCTGTTGTCGATCGCCCTGCTGCCGCTGCTCACGCCATGGTTCTGGCATCATCATTTCGGCAAGGTGATCGCTGCGTGGGCGCTGGCCTTTCTGCTGCCCTTTGCGGTGATCTACGGACCGCGCGTTGCATCCGTCAGCTTCGTGCATGCGCTGCTGGCAGAGTACATTCCCTTTATTTTCCTGCTGACCGCGCTATATACCGTGGCTGGCGGAATTTTCATTCGGGGCTATCTGCACGGAAGCCCACTACTGAACACCGCCATTTTGGGAATTGGCACCGTGCTTGCCAGCGTTATGGGAACCACCGGTGCGTCGATGCTGATGATCCGCCCGCTGATCACGGCCAACGACAACCGCGTTCACAACGCCCACACCGTCGTGTTTTTCATTTTCCTCGTGTCCAATGCCAGCGGTTCGCTCACGCCGCTGGGTGACCCGCCGCTGTTTCTCGGTTTTTTGAAAGGCGTGGATTTTTTCTGGACCGTTGGGCACATCTTTCCTGAAACGTTGTTTTTGGTGTGCAGCTTGCTGGGCATTTTTTACCTGCTGGACTGCTGGTATTACACCCGGGAGGGAGTGACGCCGACCGATCCGACGCCGGACACCCAGCGGATCGGGTTTGACGGCGCGGTGAACTTCTGGCTGCTCGCTGCCATCGTGGCACTGGTACTGCTCAGCGGGTTCTGGAAGTCCGGGCTGGTGATGCATGTTATGGGAACCGAGGTGGGCTTGCCGGGTTTGGTGCGTGACGTGGGGCTGATCGCAGTGACCCTGATTTCGCTGCGACTTACCGCCGCAAAGGTTCATGAGGACAACCAGTTTTCATGGGGTCCCATGCAGGAAGTCGCCAAACTGTTTGCCGGCATCTTTTTGACCATCATCCCGGTTATTACCATGCTCAAGGCAGGCACCGAGGGTCCGTTTGGTGCGATCGTCGCGGCCGTGACCCGACCGGACGGCTCCGCCAACCCGGCGATGTATTTTTGGGCCACCGGAGCGCTCAGCTCGTTCCTTGACAATGCACCGACTTATCTGGTGTTTTTCAACACGGCGGGTGGTGACCCAAAGGTTTTGATGACGACGCTGGCGCCCACGCTGGCAGCCATATCGGCGGGCGCGGTCTTCATGGGCGCCAACTCCTATATTGGCAATGCGCCCAACCTGATGGTCAAAGCCGTGGCGGAAGGCCGTGGCGTGAAAATGCCGGGTTTCTTCGGCTACATGGCCTGGTCGGGCGGGGTGCTGATTCCCCTGTTCGTCATCATGACCTTCATCTGGTTCAAATAAAACAAGCGGAGATATCCTCATGAGCAAGCCCAAAGTTCTCGTCGCCCGTGCCATTTTCCCCGAGGTCATCGCCCGTCTCGAACAGCATTTCGAGGTCGAAGCCAACCAGAACGATGAGACCTGGTCCAAGACCCAACTGATTGAGCATCTGCGTGACAAAGAGGGCGCTTTCACCACGGGCGGCGAACGTATTGATGCGGAGTTGCTCGCCGCCTGTCCCGCACTCAAGATATGCGCCAACATGGCGGTGGGCTATAACAATTTTGATATTGAGGCCATGACGGCTGCCGGTGTCCTGGCCACCAATGCGCCCGATGTGTTGACCGAAACCACCGCTGACTTCGGCTTTGCCCTGCTGATGGCCACGGCCCGCCGCATCACCGAAAGCGAACACTACCTGCGCGCCGGCAAGTGGAACAAATGGAGCTACGACATGTTTGCCGGCTCAGACATCCATGGCGCCACGCTGGGCATTCTGGGCATGGGCCGCATCGGGCAGGGCATCGCCAGGCGCGGTGCGCACGGCTTTGGCATGAAGGTGATTTATCACAACCGTTCCCGCCTCGATGTCGCGCTAGAGGCAGACTGCAAGGCCAGTTATGTCAGCAAGGAAGCGCTGCTCAAGACGGCCGACCATGTGGTGCTGGTGCTGCCGTATTCGCCAGCGTCCCACCACACCATTGGCGCTGCCGAGCTGGCCCTGATGAAACCCACCGCCACGCTGATCAATATCGCACGCGGCGGCATTGTCGACGATGCCGCCCTGGCCGTAGCGCTGCGTGAAAAACGCATTGCCGCGGCAGGCCTGGATGTGTTCGAGGGCGAGCCCAGGGTACATCCTGATTTGTTGAGCGTGCCCAACGTCGTGCTGACGCCGCACATTGCCAGCGCCACGCTGCCGACGCGACTGGCCATGGCCAGTCTGGCAGCAGACAACCTGGTCGCATTTTTTAGCGGTAAAAGGCCTTTGACCCCATTGAACGTTTCAGTTTTAGCTATTAAATAAGTAGTAGATCATTCATGGAATTCTGGTTGACGATGGCCTTGCTGCTGGCCAACTTGCTGCTGCTGGTTTTCCTGATCGTGCGCAAACCGACTGACAATGGAACTGCCGCGCTGCTGGTCGGCGTTGCTGCGGGCAATGACCGGCTCGAGCGCGAATTACGGCGCGAGATCAGCGACAACTCGCGCGGCAGCCGCCAGGAGCTGGCAAGCACCTTTGCCACCTTCCAGCAAACGCTGGTGCAGCAAAGCGCCGAAGCCATTCGCACGCAAAACACGCAGATTGATGCGTTTGCGCAGCAACTCACATTGCTGCAGAAAACACTGTCGGACACCCTGACCATGCAGTTGCAATCGGTCAGCGAATCCAACGCGCGCCGCATGGTTGAAGTGCGGGAAACGCTGGAGCAGCAATTGGCGCAACTGCAGCAAACCAATTCGGCCAAGCTCGACGAGATGCGCAAGACCGTTGATGAAAAGCTGCATGCTACTTTGGAAACACGGCTGGGCGAAAGTTTCAAGCAGGTCGCTGACCGGCTGGAGCAGGTGCACAAGGGCCTGGGAGAGATGCAGACCTTGGCGCAGGGCGTGGGCGACCTCAAACATTTGCTGACCAACGTCAAGACGCGCGGCATTTTTGGCGAAGCCCAGCTGTCAGCCTTGCTGGAGCAGGTGTTTACCGTCGATCAGTACGCGGCGCAGGTCGTCACGCGCCCTGGCGGCAAGAACCCGGTCGACTTCGCCATCAAGCTGCCGGGACGGTCCGATTCGGGTGAGCCGCTGTGGCTGCCGATCGATGCAAAATTTCCCAACGAAGACTACGAGCGCTTGCTCGACGCGCAGCAGCGCGCGGACGGGCCGGGCGCTGAAATGGCGGGCAAGGCGCTGGAGGTCAGGATCCGGATCGAGGCCAAATCGATGTCAGAAAAATACATAGTGCCGCCCTACACCACCGACTTCGCCATCCTGTTTTTGCCGACGGAAGGCTTGTATGCGGAAGTGCTGCGGCGCCCCGGCTTGATGGAGAGCCTGCAGCGCGACCACCGCATCACGCTGGCCGGCCCAACGACGCTGCTGGCCATGCTGAGCTCCCTGCAGATGGGCTTCAGGACGCTGGCGCTTGAAAAGCGTTCCAGCGAGGTGTGGCAGGTGCTGGGCGCGGTCAAGACCGAATTTGGCAAGTTCGGCGATGTGCTCGCCAAGGTTAAATCGCAAACCGAAACCGTGCTCAATACGCTGAGCAGCGCCGAGCAGCGCAGCCGTGTCATGGGCAAGGCCTTGCGCAACGTTGAGGCGCTGCCCGAGCTGGAATCTGCCCGGTTAATTCCGCTGGACAAAGAGCTGGACGACAGTTGATGCGCCCCCTCATGGCCCGTGCGCTGGCCCGGGGACGCTATGTGGCGCAATGGCTACAACTCGTAAAACGTTTTGATGGCGTCCCAAGCGGCCTGCGGCTCGTCCACATATGTAAAGAGTTCCAGGTCTTCTGGCGCGATTGATCCTTCTTCAATCAGCACATCAAAATCGATCAGCCGCTTCCAGTAGCCCGAGCCAAACAGAAGGATGGGCACCGGTTTGGCCTTGCCGGTTTGCACCAGGGCGATGACTTCAAACAACTCGTCGAGCGTGCCAAATCCGCCCGGAAAGGCCACCAGTGCCTTGGCGCGCATCATGAAATGCATTTTGCGCATCGCAAAATAGTGAAACTTGAAGTTCAGCGAAGGCGAGACGTAAGGATTTGAAGACTGCTCATGGGGCAGCGCAATGTTCAGGCCCACGTTGGGCATGCCCATTTCGTGGGCACCGCGGTTGGCCGCTTCCATGATGCCCGGTCCGCCACCAGTGCAGATAAAGAGCTGCTCCCTGGGCGGGCGCGGCTTGCTGTAAGCCGCCACCAGGCGCGCAAACCGCCGGGCCTGGTCGTAATAGCGCGAATTGCGCAGGTGGCGCTCGGCCAGTGCCAATGCCGCCGCATCACCGGTTTCCTTCGCCAGTATCATGGATTTTTCGGCCTGCTCGGGCGCCGGAAAGCGCGCGCTGCCAAACACCACGATGGTGTTTTCAATGCCCTGGGCCTGCTGCTCCATTTCGGGCTTGAGCATTTCCAGTTGAATGCGCAGACCGCGGGTTTCGCGGCGCAGCAAAAACTCTGGGTCGGCAAAGGCCAGGCGGTAGGCATCAGGTTGCAGGGGAATGCCGGCATCGGCGTGGGCCTTGAGCTCGGCCCAGATGTCGGCGAGAGTGCGTTCGTTGAGGTCGTGAGGGGTCTTCATGTAGGGATTGTCAATGAGTTGTACCGGAAAGCGCAGCGGCAATGAGCGGTGCCACGCTCACCGCGTTGCTGGGATGCCTGATGCAGTCGGTGCTCCACACCTCGCCCACACCCGCGTCAAGAATGACCTGCAAGGCGTCACCCGCAAACAGGGCGTGCGTCACGGCCACATCGACCGAAGCCGCACTCGTTGCCAGCAGCAGGCGCGCGGCGCGCGCGAGGGTCTGGCCGGTGCTTGCGACATCATCGAGCAAGACCACGGCGCGGCCGGCTACATCTATGGGCGGCAGCTCAATCTCAACGGCCCGGTCGCCGTGGCGGACCTTGCGGCACACCGCATGGTCAAAACCGTGGCGCACGGCCGCCTGGGCGATCCACTGCGCCGACTCTTGGTCCGGGCCGACCAGCAGCGGCCGCTGCCGGCGCTCGGCGATCAAATCGGCCAGCAAGGCCGCGCCGGTCAACGCAATGGCGCGGGGCACCGGTACCGCTTCCTGCAGCGTGGCGACCCGGTGCAGATGGGGGTCCACGGTGATCACGGCATCAAACAGATCCGCGAGAAAGCGCCCGACAATGCGCTGGCTTACGGCTTCACCGGGCTGAAATGCCACGTCCTGGCGCATATAAGCCAGATAAGGCGCCACCAGCGTCAGGTGACGCGCTCCCAGTTCACGCGCGGTGCGGGCAGCCAGCAGCAGCTCCAGCAGTTTTTCATTCGGATGGTCAAGCGTGCGCAGTATTACCACGCTCTCGGGCAACGATACCGGCAGGAGCAGCCTGAGCTCGCCGTCAGGAAAGTGGTGGCGCTCGATTTTGGCCAGTTCAAGGCCGGCGGCACGGGCAAGCTTCAGTGCGCTTTCGTGCTCATCTTCAAAGTGCAGCAGCAGGGTCGGTGCCGTCATCAGAACTCCACAAACACGTGCGGCACCTGGTCAGCGCGGCCAATCGTATATCCCGTGGACTTGCTGCAAGCCTGGCGCGCAAACTCCAGGTCCGCGGCAAATCCGGCATGCACGCGGTACAGCAAGGCGCCAGCCTCCACCGTATCGCCAAGCTTGCACATCAGATCCACCCCCGCATTCTTGACCTTGGGAGCGCCGGCGAAGCGGGCAATCCGCGCGAGCTGCAGGTTGTCGAAGCCGGCAACCACGCCGGCTTCGGGCGCCCGCACCTCAAAGTTCAGCGCACCGAGTTCGGGGTGATTGTGGTCGAAGGATTTGCTGCCCTGGGCCTGGATGATGTCATTCATCTTGGCCAACGCGCGGCCCGAGTCCAGAATGTCGCGCGCAATGGTAAAACCGTCGCCGCCGCGCACGTCTGGATCGCATTCAATGAGGCGGCCAGCCAGCCGCAAGGATTTTTGCCGCAGGTCGACGGGTGCGCGTGGGTCGTTTTCCAGCACGCGCATCACATCACGGGCTTCGAGCACGGGGCCGATGCCAAAACCGATGGGCTGGCGGCCGTCGGTGATCACCACGTCGAGCGACAGGCTCATGCGTTTGGCGACGTATTCGAACAGGCGGCGCAGGCGCTGGGCATCCGGCATTGAGCGCACCTTGGCGGTCGGCCCGATCGGGATGTCGAGCACCAGATGGTTGGAGCCGGCGGCGATTTTTTTCGACAGGATGGAGGCCACCATCTGCCCGGGCGAATCGAGCGACAGGGGGCGCTCCACGGAAATCAGCACATCATCGGACGGCGAGAGGTTGGCTGTGCCGCCCCAGGCGATGCATCCACGGTGATTGCGAACGATCTCTTCGAGCTGTTCGACAGGCAGCTCCACATTGGCCAGCACCTCCATGGTGTCGGCGGTGCCGGCTGGCGAGGTGATGGCGCGCGAGGAGGTCTTGGGGCACAGCAGGCCATGTGCTGCGACGATTGGCACCACCAGCATGGAGGTGCGGTTGCCTGGGATGCCGCCGATGCAGTGCTTGTCCACCACCAGGTGTTCGTGCCAGTCCAGCCGTCGTCCGACCTCGATCATGGCGTCGGTCAGGAAGTACACCTCCTCGCGGTCCAGCTCGTCGCGGCAGGTGGCCACCACGAAGGCCGTCAGTTCGATCTTGGAGTAGTGGTGCTCGGCAATGTCGCGCACGATGGCGCGGAAATCATCCAGTTTCAGGCGCTCGCCGTCCAGCTTGCGGTGCAGCGCACCGATTGATTCGGGCGGCTCCGCCTGTGACACCGTCGCAGTGTGGCCATGCACCACCCCCATCTGGGCAAAGGCCGCCTTGGACAGGCCGAGCTCGCCGCAGGCGACGATGTTCTCGTCGTCCACCACGTTCAGGGTGGCCAGGATGCTGCGTCCATTGGACCGAATTTCTACTTTCGACAGGGCCTTGAAACCCTCGGCTCGGTAGACCTCGCAGTCGCGGTGCATGTAGGCCACATTCTCAGGGGAGGTGTCGATCAGCACGCGGCGCAGCGAGAGCCGGGCTGGGCTGAAGGGGCCGTTGCTCGGCACCTGGCAGGCTGCAGACGGTTCAGTAGGCACTTTGTTCATGGGAATAGCCTACACTGAAATTACCCAGCAGCGCTGGTCAAGGCATGGGCAACCGTGGGAGCTTGTGTTGATCGCAAGCAAGCGTTGCCCCTTGCGCGTCTGTGGCACCAAGCCATGGCAGAGACGCTGCGGCGCGCGTCAGCATGGCCGACAGCGACAAATTCAGCCATCCAATGGAAAAAGGCTTGCGTTGCGGCAAGCCTTTTTGTGCAGTGGGACTTCAATGCGTCAGACGCGCTTGCGATACTCACCGGTGCGGGTGTCGATTTCAACGACATCGCCTTGCGCCACAAAAATTGGCACACCGATTTCAAAACCGGTGGCCAGCTTGGCGGGCTTGAGCACCTTGCCGGAGGTATCGCCTTTGACGGCGGGCTCGGTCCAGGTGATTTCGCGCTGCACGCTGGTGGGTACTTCAACGGAAATCGCCTTGCCGTCATAGAACACCACCTCAAGGTCCATGCCATCCTGCAGGTAGTTCAGCGAGTCGCCCATGTTTTCGGCTTCAACTTCATACTGGTTGAATTCTTCGTCCATGCAGATGTACATGGGGTCGGCAAAGTAGGAGTAGGTGCAGTCCTTCTTGTCCAGGATGACCTGGTCGATCTTGTCGTCGGCCCGGTAAACGACTTCGGTGTTGAAGTTGTTCAGCAGGCTTTTGAGCTTCATGCGAACGGTGGATGAGTTGCGGCCACCACGGCTGTATTCGGTTTTAAGCACGACCATTGGGTCCTTGCCTTGCATGATGACGTTGCCAGCGCGTATTTCTTGAGCGATTTTCATAGCGGTTTTACTGAAGTAGTAGGCCGCTGAATAGCTCCGGTTGTAGAGATTCCGCGGCGGGTTAAGTGCCAGGTGAGGTGGCGAATGATGCGGATTGCCCAGGCAGGTCCGCAAAACCCACTATTTTAACGGTTTTTTTGCTACAAACCGGAGTAATTGGGTGCACAGGTCATCCTGGCCCATCAGGCGGGAGCGGGCCGCGAGTGCGCAGGATTGCCAGTCTGCCAGCTCCGGCGGGCTCGGCATCGGGCCGTTGCAGTGGGTCTGGCGGGTGGCGCCCTCATTCCAGATGGTGTGAAAGGCTCGCAGCGAGGCTGGCGCTTCCAGCCAGTCGAGAAAGGCGTGCAGCTTGGCAAGATGTGCATCATCATGCTGCGGATAAATCTGCCAGACAAACGGTTTACCGGCCCAGAGAGCGCGTACCACAGAGTCTTCGCCACGCACGAAATTAAGGTCGCAAGCCCACAGCAAGTGATCATATTCGGTTTGCGGCAGCAGCGGCAGGTATGAAATTGATAGCTGCTGATGCGGGTCCTTCTTGGGTTGGGTAACAAATTTGTTACTAAAGATGGCCTTGACCGCGTTTTCGGCGCGTCCGGCCGTCACCAGCAGGCGCACCGGCTGGCCAGCCAGTCCGTGCTGTGCCCATTGCGTCAGCAGTCCGGCCAGAGCAGACGGTTCGTAGCAGAACAGCGAAACCAGCATTTCCCCGCACCATGGGATGTTTCGGCTCGCCAGCCAGGCTGTGCGGTCAAAACGAGCCTTTCGCTCGGCCAGGTCCGGCTCGCGCAACAGACCACCGGTCGCTTTTGTGAAGCCGGGGTAGAAAAACCATTTGATCCAGCCGGCTGCCGGGCCGCTTTGCACCGGCGAGGGCATGGCATGGCAGCGCTCGACATAGGGCTCCGCGGACAGGTATTCCAGGTTAACCCATACGGGTTTTAGGCCCTTATCCCTTTCAATACGGGCACAAAAAGCTATTAATTCAGGAGCAATATAGCAGCCAAAGGCCTCGATCATCACGTCGGATGGGTGCTGTTCCATGCCTGCATCCAGCAGATTCATCGGCACGGCCAGGGGCAACACACGAACGCCTTCGCATCCGGCAGGTGCCATCCAGGCCAGTGCAGAGGCATCGTCCAGCCATAGCCGCACTCGTTGGCCGCGCGATGCCAGGTCGGCGGCCAGGCGCCAAGCCACGCCAATGTCCCCGAAGTTGTCGATGACGGTGCAAAAAATGTCCCACTGCAGGCTGCGATTCATGTAAGGATTGTCCACAATACGCTACGCCTACTCCATTGTTTTCATGACCAAAGCCCACGAATTTGATCCGCAACTGCTTAGCGAAGTGGCGGCACTGCCCGCGCTGCCGGGGGTTTACCGCTACTTTGATGCGGAAGGCGGTGTGCTTTACGTCGGCAAGGCGCGCAACCTGAAAAAGCGCGTGACCAGCTATTTCCAGAAGAACCATGGCGGCACGCGCATTGGTCACATGGTGAGCAAGATCGTGCGCATGGAAATCACGGTGGTGCGTTCCGAGGCCGAAGCGCTGCTGCTTGAAAACAATCTGATCAAGACGCTCAACCCCAAATACAACATCCTGTTTCGGGATGACAAGAGCTACCCCTACCTGAAGGTGACTGCGGCGCGCCCGGTGGCGGAGGACGGCGCGCCGTTGGCCGCAGCATTCCCGCGTATTGCCTATTACCGGGGGGCAGTCGAGAAAAAGCACCATTATTTTGGTCCTTATCCGAGCGCCTGGGCGGTCAAGGACACCATCTTGCTGCTGCAAAAGGTGTTCAGGCTGCGCACCTGCGAAGATACGGTTTTCAACAACCGCACCCGGCCCTGTTTGCTGTACCAGATCAAGCGTTGCTCTGCGCCTTGCGTGGGCCATGTGTCGGCTGGGCAATATGCGCTCGACACGGCGAATGCCGAGCAGTTTTTACAGGGCCAGACGCAGGAAATCCTGATCGGGCTTGAACAAAAAATGCTGGCGCATGCCGACAAGCTCGAATTTGAACAGGCTGCCGAGCTGCGCAACCAGATCGCGGCGCTGTCCAAAATACTGCACCAGCAGTCCATGGAGATCGGCGGTGACAAGGACGTGGATATTCTGGCAGTGAAAGTGCAGGGCGGAAAAGCCTGCGTCAACCTGGCCATGGTGCGCGGCGGACGCCATCTGGGCGACCGTGCTTATTTTCCGACGCATGTGGAACACGCCACCGACGCAACCGCGCTGGACGCCGAGCCGGATACGCCAGCCAGTCAGCCGCGCGAGAAATCATTGGAGGCGTTGATCCTCGAAGCTTTCATTGCGCAGCACTACATTGATGTGCCGGTGCCACCCACTCTGGTGTGCAGCGAACCGGTGGACAGGGAACTGATGGATGCGCTGACAGAGCAGACCGGCAGCCGTGTCACAGCCATTCACCAGCCGCGTGAGCAGCGCCGCATCTGGCTGGAGATGGCGCTGAAAAATGCCGGTCTCCAACTGGCGCGTCTGCTGGCTGAGCAGGGCTCGCAACAGGCGCGCACCCGGGCGCTGGCTGAAGCGCTGGAGCTGCCGCTGGACAACCTGGACGCCTTGCGCATTGAGTGCTTTGATATTTCGCACACCGCCGGTGAATCCACCCAGGCTTCCTGCGTGGTGTTTGCCGGGCACAAGATGCAAAACAGCGAATACCGGCGTTTCAACATTGAGGGCATCACACCGGGTGACGACTACGCGGCCATGCGCCAGGTGCTTGAGCGCCGCTACGTCAAGCTGGCCGAAGCCGCGCGCAACGGTGAAGGCAAACTGCCCGATCTGGTGCTGGTCGATGGTGGCAAGGGGCAGGTATCGATGGCGCGCGAGGTGTTTGAAGAGCTCGGTCTTGGATCTGGGCTTGATTGTCGGTGTTGAAAAAGGCGAGGGCCGCAAGGTCGGTCTGGAAGAGCTGGTGTTTGCCGATGGCCGTGACAAAGTCTATCTGGGGCGGGATTCGGCGGCGCTGATGCTGATTGCGCAAATCAGGGATGAAGCGCACCGATTCGCCATCACCGGCATGCGCGCCAAACGCGCCAAGGTGCGGGTGGGCGGCAGCCAGCTTGAAGATATTGCCGGGATTGGCCCGAAGCGGCGTGCCAGCCTGCTGCAGCGCTTTGGTGGCATTCGCAGCATTGCGTCGGCCAGCGCGGAAGACATTGCCGCGGTGGACGGTATTTCCAAAGACCTGGCCGAAGAAATCTATCGCGCCTTGCATTGAAGTCCGAATCCAGACGTTTTTGCGCAACGATGTGCAGCATTTTTGCCGGCTCGGTCGGCCTCGTCAGCAAGGCGTTCACCGCGCATGCCAAAATCGGATCATGTTTCTGACCGTCCCCACCATCATGACCTGGACCCGCATTGTTGCGATCCCGTTGATTGTGGGCGTTTTTTATTTGAATATTCCAGTGGTCGAGCGCAACCTGATTGCCACGGTGATGTTCATGATCTTCGCCGCCACTGACTGGCTGGACGGTTTTCTGGCTCGCAAGCTGAATCAGACATCCGCTTTCGGCGCTTTCCTCGATCCGGTGGCTGACAAATTTCTGGTAAGCGCCTCGTTGCTGGTGCTGGTGCATCTGCAGCGCGCCGATGTGTTTGTAGCGCTCATCATCATTGGTCGCGAGATTGCGATTTCCGCCTTGCGCGAATGGATGGCGTTGATAGGTGCCACCAAAAGCGTGGCGGTGCACATGATTGGCAAGATCAAAACTGCGGTTCAGATGGTGGCCATTCCTTTCCTGTTGTTTGATGGCCGTCTGTTCGGCGTGATCAACACGCACGAATGGGGAACCTGGCTGATCTGGATTTCGGCCATCCTGACGGTCTGGTCGATGGGTTATTACCTGCAAAAAGCCATACCGGAAATCCGCGCGCGGGCTAAATGAGTGTTTCCTGAAGCGAGTTACTGGTGAGTTCTTCGTCGTCCACGAATACCCTCATTCGGGCCATGCCGGCCGTATTCGTGCTGATCTGGAGCACCGGTTTCATTGTTGCCAAATTTGGCCTGCCTTATGCGCCGCCGCTGACCTTTCTGGTGATCCGCTATGTGCTGTCCATCACTTGCTTCCTGATCTGGATCCGGCTGGCGCGCGTGGCCTGGCCGCGTGAAGTGCGGCAGTGGCTGCATCTTGCAGTCACCGGAATGCTGATGCATGCGGTTTATCTGGGTGGCGTCTGGGTGGCGATCAAGGGTGGCATGGGCTCTGGCCTCGCGGCGCTGATTGTGGGTGTGCAGCCGGTGCTGACGGCGCTGTGGATCTCGTGGACCAGCTCAGCGCAAACGCCCACCCGGGTCACCTGGCGGCAGTGGCTGGGGCTGCTGCTGGGCCTGGGTGGTCTGCTGCTGGTGGTTTCACGCAAGTTTGGTAGCGGCGGCGAAGTCACCGTGCTCACCCTGGGCAGTGCGGTGCTTGCGCTGGCGGGCATCACGGCGGGCACGCTCTACCAAAAGCGCTTCATGAAACCCACCGACGTGCGCACCGCCAATGTCATCCAGTTGGGCGCGGCCTTGCTGGTGACGCTGCCGCTGGCTTTCCTTGAAACCGGTGCGATTGTGTGGAACGCTGAATTTCTCGGTGCCATGGTCTGGTCGGCGCTGGTGCTCACGCTGGGCGGCAGCTCGTTGTTTTACCTGTTGATTCAGCGCGGTGCGGCCACTGCGGTGACCAGCTTGCTCTACCTTGTGCCACCCACCACGGCGCTGATGGCGTGGCTGCTGTTTGGCGAATCCATCACCATGACCACCATCATGGGAACGGCGCTCACTGCGATCGGTGTGAGTCTGGTGGTGCGGCCCGCAAAGCCGCGGACGGCGTAGTTTTCCAGTGGGCAGCCGTGCGGTAGCAGTGAAATTTTTCAAAACCTCAATAAAAGGAAAAGAGCATGAACAAGCGCACCGGAAAAAAAAGAATCGCCGTGATTGCCGGCGACGGGATCGGCAAGGAAGTGATGCCTGAAGGCATTCGCGTGCTGGAGACGGCCGCTGTCAAATACGGCATTGACCTGCAGTTCGATCGTTTCGATTTCTCCAGTTGGGACTATTTTGAAAAGCACGGGAAAATGCTGCCAGACAACTGGAAAGAACTGATCGGCGGACATGATGCGGTCTATTTTGGCGCGGTAGGCTGGCCAGAAAAAATTGCCGATCATGTGTCGCTATGGGGTTCGTTGCTGCTGTTTCGGCGCGAGTTTGACCAGTACATCAATTTGCGCCCCGCACGGCTGATGCCTGGCATCATTGCGCCGGTGGTCAGGCGCGACGGCAGCCCGCGTCAACCGGGTGAGATTGATTTTTATATCGTCCGTGAAAATACCGAAGGTGAGTATTCCAGCATTGGTGGCAAGGCGTTTCCTGGAACCGAGCGGGAGTTTGTTTTGCAGGAGTCAGTGTTTACCCGCATCGGCGTGGACCGTGTACTCAAGTTTGCGTTTGAGCTGGCGCAGTCGCGGCCGAAAAAACACCTGACCAGCGCGACCAAATCCAATGGCATTTCAATCTCCATGCCGTATTGGGATGAACGTGTGGCCGAGATGGCCAAAGCCTATCCGTCAATTCGGCTCGACAAGTTTCATATTGACATTCTGACGGCGCATTTTGTACAGCGTCCGGATTTTTTCGACGTGGTGGTGGCCAGCAACCTGTTCGGCGATATCCTGAGCGATTTGGGACCTGCCTGTACCGGAACCATCGGCATTGCACCCAGCGCTAACCTGAATCCCGAGCGCAAGTTCCCTTCGCTGTTCGAGCCGGTGCATGGTTCGGCCCCCGACATTGCCGGGCGCAATATCGCCAACCCGATCGGCCAGATCTGGTGCGGGGCCATGATGCTGGAGTTTCTGGGGCACAAAAATGCGCACGACGGCATTCTTGCCGCGATTGAGAATGTCTTGCGGCCAGAAGGTGGTGCGCCACGGACCCCCGACTTGGGTGGGCAGGCCGGTACGGCGGATGTCGGCAAAGCCATTGCCGCAGCGGTGGCTGCAGGGTAACGGAAATTCTGGTGAAGCTTGAAAGATGCACGTCATGTTGATGGCCAGCTCGTGAAAGCGGAAATAAAGTCTAAAATCCGCCTCCGCATGTTGTAAAAACTTGATGCCGTATTGACAGGCAGGAAGTCCATGGCTCTAATGGAAGCCAGCAGCCAAACCTGCGCATGCCGCTTCCGTTGACATCTCCATTGCAGTGTCCCGGGAGATATTTTTTAGCGACAACTCAATTTAACCTAACAATCAACGAGGGGCTCCTTGTGAACAAGACTGAACTGATCGAGCACATTGCCAAACATGCTGATATTTCCAAAGCTGCCGCCACGCGTGCGCTTGAATCAACTATTGGTGCCGTGAAAGCCACCCTGAAAAAAGGAGGCTCCGTGTCTCTGGTGGGTTTTGGCACTTTTGCCGTGGGCAAACGCGCTGCCCGTACCGGACGCAACCCACGCACTGGCGATGCGATTAAAATCAAGGCAGCCAAGGTTCCGAAGTTCCGACCGGGCAAAGCTCTCAAAGATGCTTTGAACTGATCAAAGAGGTTTAAGGTGGGGTGCTTAGCTCAGTTGGTAGAGCAGCGCCCTTACACGGCGTAGGTCGGCGGTTCGAGCCCGTCAGCACCCACCACCCCATAAGAAAAAGGCGAACCCGGGTTCGCCTTTTTTGTTGTTTCGATCGTGGTTTTTGCCGCAAAGCAGTTGTACAGGATATTCGAGATGTTTGATTCCATTCGCAAGCACACCAAAATCACGATGGCGTTGCTGTTTCTGTTGATCGTTCCCTCTTTTGTGTTGTTTGGTCTTAACAACTACAACCGATCCAGGGAGCAGCACGTTGCGGTTGCCAAAGTGGATGGCACGGAGATTAGCCAGTCGGAATGGGATCAGGCGCATCGACAGGAAGTTGACAGGATGCGGGCTTCCACGCCTTCGCTGGATGCCAAGCTGCTGGATTCACCGCAGGCGCGCTACGCCACGCTGGAGCGGATGGTGCGTGATCGCGTGATCACTGCTGCCGCAAACAAGTTCAAGTTTGCCACCAGCGACCAGCGTTTGGCGCGCGAGTTGCAGCAGAACCCCGAGATCGCGTCCCTGCGTCGGCCGGATGGCACGCTCGACATGGAACGCTACCGCCAATTGTTAGCCACTCAGGGATTGAGCCCTGAAACGTTTGAAGCCGGCGTCCGTACCGATCTGTCAAACCGTCAGGTGCTGGGAGGTATTGCTGACAGCGGATTTTCTTCCAATGCCATAGCGGATATGACGCTCAATGCCTATTTTGAAAAACGCGAAATCCAGCTGGCCCGTTTTGACACCGCTGACTTTTTAACCCGGCTGAACCCGTCGGATGCCGAACTTGAACAGTTTTACAAATCCAACGAAAAACTGTTTCAGGCACCCGAGCAGGCCAACATTGAGTATGTGGTGCTGGATGTCGATTCGCTCAAGAAAAACATCACTATCAACGAGGCGGACCTTAAGACCTATTACGAGCAGAATGTCCAGCGCCTGAGCGGTGTCGAAGAGCGCCGTGCCAGTCATATCCTGATTGCGTCGCCCAAAACCGCACCCGCTGCCGACCGCGCCAAGGCCAAAGCCAGGGCGGAAGAATTACTCGCAATCGTCAAAAAGGCACCGGACACATTCGCCGCTGTGGCAGCGAAGAATTCGCAAGATCCGGGCTCCGCACCGAAGGGTGGCGACCTTGATTTTTTCGCCCGTGGCGCCATGGTGAAACCCTTTGAGGATGCAGCTTTCTCAATGAAAAAGGGAGAGATCAGCGATGTTGTGGAGTCCGACTTCGGCTACCACATCATCAAGCTGACCGATATCAAGGCACCCAAGCAGCGCAGTTATGAAGAGATGAGGTCCGAGCTGGAAGCCGACCTGAAGAAGCAGCAAGCCCAGAAAAAATTTGCTGAAGCCGCCGAAACCTTCACCAATGGCGTGTACGAGCAGTCGGACAGCCTGAAACCGGTTGCTGATCGCCTGAAGCTGGATGTCAAGACCGCCAGCAACGTGACCCATCAGCCGCCTGCTGGCGCTACGGGCGTACTGGCCAATCCGAAATTTCTCAATGCGCTGTTTGCACCCGATGCAATCGAGAAAAAACACAATACGGAAGCCATTGAAATAGCTCCCAGCCAACTGGTTTCCGGCCGGATCGTCCAATACATGGCAGCGCATACCCAACCCTTTGCTGAAGTGAAAGCGATCGTGCGCCAACGCTGGCTGGCCCAGCATGGGGCTGAAGAAGCACGCAAGGAAGGCCTTGTCAAGCTGGCCGCCTGGAAGGCTGCTCCGGCGTCCGCCGTGATGCCTGCTCCGGTGCTGGTGTCGCGTGACCAGACGCAGAAACTGCCAGTTTCGGTGATTGATGCTGCGTTGCGCTCCGATACGAGCATCTTGCCCGTTTTTGTGGGCGTTGATCTGGGTCCTCAAGGCTATGCCATCGTCAAGATCAACAAGGTTGTCCCCCGCGATGCGCCGGCCGAGGCTGTCGCCAGACAGGAGCGCAACCAGTACGCGCAATGGTGGACAAATGCAGAAAATCTGGCTTATTATGACGGACTAAAAGAGCGTTTCAAGGCTGAAATCCTGGTTGCCAAGCCAACAGCAGGACAGACCGCCCCCGAAGTAGGCGTGCCGGAATAATTTGCTGTAGCGTTACCGCTATAATTAGATACTACGGTGGCTGTAGCTCAGTTGGTAGAGTCCAGGATTGTGATTCCTGTTGTCGTGGGTTCGAGCCCCATCAGCCACCCCATATAAAGCCTTTCGACACGTAGAAAGCCTGCTACTTAATTGCTAGCAGGCTTTTTTGTTTGTGCCTTCAAATTTCAATCTGTAGGCAATCTGTAGGCAACTTGCCCAAATACAGCACCAGCACCAGACGAAAGAAAACCCTTCACCTGTTTCGTTATTGCGTACCCCTGCCCGTAGTCGCCCGGTTGAGGTAATCGAGCAGTTCAAGTTCGGGTGTACCCTTTGTGGGTATGAAGTTCAACGACAATCCGAACCTTGACGATGCCTGGCTGGCAGAAATTGAGGAATTTGGTTTTGACGACGAGGACTTTCGCACTGCTGAGTGTGCCGAATTAGCGGATGAACTGGACCTGTTCAGGATTCAGGCTCTGGCAGACCCAAACTTCTACGACACCGTGTATGAGTGGGATTGCTACATCGTGGAGCACAGCTTATGGCTTCCCTTGGAGCAATGCGCAATGATGGAGTACTGCTGCCAATGGGCCAGCGGGAGCTACGTGTTAAAACCTGCCCTCGGGAAATGCTGGACCGACTTGGTTACTTCTTTGGCCATTGCCCGGCCCACGTTAAGCACCATCTTGCATTGATGTATTGGGTCGTGGTCAGGATAGACCGCGCTAGGCGAACTGGAAGCCCCGAATGGCGACCGGAGACAGCAGAGCCACGTTCACGCTTCCCTCTCAGGAGGTGACTCGGCCTTCAATGGCCTGCGGTAGGCAGAGGCGCCAGCGCCTTCTCTGGCAACCACAGCGTCATGAGGGTGCCGTTGTGGTCAGATTGCCACCGCACCACGCCACTGATCGCTTGTGCCCGGCGCTGCTGATTTTGCAAACCTTTGCCCCCCTTTTTCAATGCATTTTCGAGTGAAAACCCCTGTCCATTGTCGGCGATGGTGACGGTAACGCCGCCGTGTTCGATTCCGGTGGTGACGCGGATTTCGCGGGCATCAGTGTGTTTGAGAATGTTGGTAATGGCCTCTTGCAGGATGCGCAGGATATGCAGTGCGTTGCGCGGGTCTAGCCACTCCAGCGCCGGCACGTCCACGACTTCCCAGCGCAGCGCAATGCCCGCACTGGCAAGCCGTGGCCCCAAACGAAAGCGCAGCGTGGCCAGCAGTAGCAACAAGTCGGCCTCGACCGGCTCCATGGAGTCGATCGCCAGCTTCAGGTCGTCGATACAGCCCTTCAGAACCTCGGCGACTTCCACCTCGTGCATACGACCTCCTTCGACCACACGCAGGGCGCTGACCAGTGAGGATCCCAGGCCGTCGTGCATGTCTTGGGTCAGGCGCTGACGCTCGTCGCTCAGAGTTTGTAGATGAGCAATTTCACGCAAGCGTGAATAGGTGAGCGTGAGTTCGGCTTCGTGCGCCTGCAGTCGCTCTGCGAGGGTGGTATTGGCATGTTTTACGTCCTCAACCGCGCCGTTGAAACGCTGGAACATGATCTGCAGCGAGATCAAGAAAATCCCAACAATCCCGTAAGAACCCAGATAGCTGCCTTCAACGCTGACGTGGTTGTTCAACTGCATCCAATCGTAGACGCCGATCAGTAGGGTGATCAGCCCCCAGCCCGAGAGCACCATCCCATGGCGGGAATTGGCCAGTCGGGAGTTGTAATGCCCCAATCCCCCCACCACGATTCCCATCAATATGGCGAACACATACACCATCGAGCCCAAAAAAGTGGCGTTCAGCCAAGTCGCCCACGGCAATACCTTGGGCAGGAAAGGCAGGGTAATGAAGGAGATGATCGCGGTCGTGGTGACGATCACTCGCGTCTGCCAGGGTTTTTGGCGGAGGTGCAAGTGAGCCAAAAATGAATGCGCGAGAGCGAAAAGCCAGAAAAGTGAATTCAGCGTGAGCCAGCCAAACCACTCGTCAGAGATGGGCAAGCGGTGCTCGCCCAGGTAGTAATGCATGGTGCGAAGATAGGCCACCGCCGAGATGAGAAAAAAGATCAAGTAGAGCGACCCTTCCCGCCTCTTGGCCCAAACCCCCAGGGCGAAGAGGCCAAAGATCAGGAAGGCTGCGCTCGACACAAAAGGCAACTGCGTCTGCAACAGATTGCGCATCCGAAAGCGCCAACCTATGGTTTGTTCGTCGCCAAGCCAGATCGAGGAAATCGCACTTCCGCTGTAGCGCAGACTTTGCAGTCGCACCGTGATTGTTTTGGGTGTGACGGCGCCAGCCGTTGCATCCAGTGCAATCCAGAGTGGATTGTTGCGACCATTCCACAGTAAATTGGAGTGGGACTGGTAGAGCAGGCGACTATCGCCGTAGACCGCGATCTGGCCGTAGGCTTTCCAGCGCGGAATATAGAGATAGCGCGGCTCAGTTGCGGATGCGGACGATTCGCTCAATGCGGGCACCTGCAAACGGTACCACCTGACCACTGTCGGCGGGTTCAGGGTATTGCCGGTCTCTACCGTTCGCAACACTTGCTGTGGTACGCCATGCGGCAAGACGACATGCGTCCACTCGCCACTTGGCTGGGTTGAATCAAGCGAGTAAGGCGGTGGTGAAAAGCCGATGCCTTCAACAAGCAGCGTTTCGGCCGCAGTGAAGTGCAGGGGAAAGTCGGGGTCGGTCGCAGCCTTTGAGGGTTGGCACCCCACTCCAATCAAGGCGATACACAACAGGGCATGGCGGGACACTCGCGCCAGCAGAATGCAGTCATCAGAAAAGAGTTGCCACTGGGTATCCCGGTGACGGATACCCAGCGCCCTACACCAAACCTTGAAAACGCGCTTCATAGATCGCTTCTGCTTTCGAGCTTACCTTGAGCTTGCTGTAGACGCGGCGCACATAAGTTTGTACCGTGTGAACAGTAATCTGCATCAGCCGGGCAATTTCTTCAGCTGTGAATCCTTTGGTAACCAAGCCAAGCACTTCGAGTTCCCGTTTGGACAGCGTCAAGGACTCGTCGCTTGGGTTGATCTGTTCCCCCCGTTTTGCGATGGGCAGGGGACTCCCGCGATCACGAAAGCGTGTGAGTATCTGCCGGGCAATCAGTGGGCTGATAGGGCTGCCGCCGCCGAACAGGATGCGAATCTCGTCGAGCATGCTGGCCGGAGCGCCGTCTTTCAATAAATAGCCATCGGCCCCGGCTTCAATGGATCGCAGCACATGCGCTTCGTCACCAAAAGTGGTGCAGACCATCACGGCGCAGGTGGGCCACTGGACTTGCGCAGCGCGAATCACGTCGATGCCCGAGCCGTCGGGCAAGCCCAAATCTACCAGCAGGACGTCCGTAGGCGCTTGTTCAAGCGCGCGCATGCCCTCAGCACGCGTGGTGGCCTGGCGGACCAGCCTCATATCGTCAGACGCCTTGATAGCTGCGCATATGGCGTGCTGGAAATGGACGTCGTCTTCAACAAGCGCCACATGAATCAGGGGGCGGTCCGTAGGGGTTTGCATGGCATCGCCTCAAGCGTTAGCGCAATTGCGCAAAGTTGTCACCATCAGTGACCACAAAGTCATCGATTGTGCGCCAACGCGTTCGGGTGGCTGTCCCCAAAATTGGGGACATACAAACCGGCGCGTACGTTTGATCATTGCGGCAACTGTGAAAACCTCTTCCGAGAAACCCGCCATGAAAAATCGTGCCAGCAAGAACTGCTTCATCCGTCTTGTTGTTGGCATGGGCCGGGTGTGGGCAAAGCCCAGAACTTTTCCAACCCCATGAACAGACACTCAATCCTTGCCTTGACCCTTGTTCTGCCGTGCTGGGCCAGCGCGCAGGTTTTTTCAGGCTCGCTGCTTGACGCGGTTCAGCTGACTTTGCGTCAAGAATCATCGGTTGCTGTGGGTCGCCAGCAAGTTGTCGCCAGCCAAGGCCAACTGCTGTCAGCGCGCGCGCCCTTTGACACGCTTTGGAGTGCTGGCATCTCTCAGCAGCGCAGCTATACCCCTATACCTGCAAGTGGCGGCGCAGCCATTTCCGCCAGCCAGCTGAGTTATTCCGCAGGAGTGAGCCAATTGCTGGAGTCCGGTGTGGTGCTTACTCCAAGGCTTTCTGTTGACAACATTCGGGACGACGCCACCAATACCAGCGGCCCCAGCACGAGCAATGTGGCGTTGAATGTACTGATACCGTTGCGCAAGGGCGCTGGCAGCGAGGTGACGATGGCACCCGTCACGGCAGCCACCTTGGTGCTGCAAGCAAGCCGCAGTAGCCTTCGGCACACTCAAGGTCAGGCTGTAGTGCGAACGGTATGCGCGTACTGGGACCTGGTGGCGGCGCGCCAGAACCTCGAACTGGCGTTGCAGGCAGAGGCGCGTGCAGACGAACTACTTGCCAACGCACGGAAATTGGCACGGGCCGACGAAATTCCCAAGGCCGACTTGCTCAAATACGAGGTGCGGCTAGTGGCACAGGAATCTGATCGGCTCAATGCCACGCTGCAGCTCAACCAGGCATGGCAGGCTTTGTCGCAGGCAATGAATGTGCCGATTCGATCCAATGCTGATGCAGCACCGCGCGGACTTGACGCTTTTCCTAAGCCGCAAGACGCGCGGCTGGCACGGCTGGATGATTCTGTGGCCATGGACCGGATACTGGCAGGCAGTACTGAACGCCGTGCCGACATTCGGGGGGCAGAAGAGCAACTGCGCGCGGCCAATACATTGGCTGATGCGGCGCGCCGCAATAGCGCAACCCAGCTTGATCTAGGCTTCAGCGTAGGCTACAGCGGCATGGTCGAAGGCCGCGCTGGGCTTGACACTCTGCGCGCCCTGGGTCAGCCCGCGCGCGGGGCTAACTTAGGTGTCACGCTGACCTACACCCTACCCAGCGGTAACTTTGAACGCAACGGCCTGATACTGCAGCGTGACGCAGCAGCCCAACAGGCTCAAACCGATCTGGATGCGTTGCGCCTTCGCGCAATGAGCGATGCGCAAACCCAATTGGCCTCGCTTCGCTCCAGCGTTGCGAAGCTCGACAAGAGCAGTGCGCAGCTCCGCCTGCAAGCCAACATTTACGAAAACGAAAAGCGCAGTTACCAGGCAGGCTTGTCTACTCTACTGGACCTGTTCACAACTGAAAGCCAGCTCACAGCCTATCAAAGCGGATGGGTGCAGGCGCAGCGTAGTTTTGCGCAGGCACTGGTTTTGTTTCGCTTTCAAACGGGCAGCTTGCTGTTGCCTGAGGCGGGCGGTGGCGGCAACCTTGACGAAAATCCTCTGCAGGCAGAACGGCTGACGACGCTGCCCCAAGACATTTATAACTAAAAGACAGGTGTACCGATGGCCAACCCATTGTTTAGAGAAACCGCGCTACAAAACCTTTCTTCACCCGAGCAGCTTGACCAGCTCATCAAAATTACCCGGCCACGTGCCTGGCTGGTGCTGGCAACGCTTGGCTTTCTCCTTGCCGCAACCGTGTTGTGGAGCGTGTTTGGGTCACTACCCAGCACCCTCACGGGCCAGGGCATCATTGTTCGCCAGGGAGGAACATACAACATCGTTGCGCTGGGCGGCGGTGTCATCATTGACTTTGAAGACTTTAAAACTGGCCAGCTCATCCACAAAGGGCAGGTACTGGGTCGCGTGACCCAGCCGCTGTTGGAATTGCAGCGCGATGCGATGCGTAGCGAAGTGCAGCGGCTGGAAAGAGAACAAGCCAGCATGTCTACAGAGATTGCCATCGAGCAGCCGGCCCGAAGCCGCTCGGCGCGCCAGCAAGCCGACATTCAACGTGCGGCGATCCGCTCACGCGAGCAATTGCTGGCATCACTGAAGGAAAGGCTGGCCCACCAGTCTGAATTGCTGGCAGATGGCCTGATCACACACCAACGCTTTGAAGAAAGCCGGCAGGCCATTTTCTCTGCAGAAAACGACATCAGCACCGCTGGCAATGCACTGCAGGCACTGTCCATTCAGGCCCTGACCGATCAGAACGGCTTCGAAGAGCGAACACGCCAAATGAATGCCGCTCTAATCAGTGCGCGCAACCGGCTGACCGATTTGTCTGCCCAGCTTGAATTGTCCAGCAAGGTGGTCAGCACCCATGATGGTCTGGTGGTAGAGGTGCTGGTGAGCAAGGGCGATATTGTCACGGTCAACCAACCAATACTTTCGGTAGAGGAGCCGGCCAGGTCACTCGAAGCGCTGATTTATATGCCGCCGCAAAGTGAGGCAAAACGGATATTGCCTGGAATGGTGGTACAACTTTCGCCCGTCACGGCGCGCAAGGAGCGCTTCGGCTATCTGGTTGGCACGGTCACGTCGGTTTCAAAGTACCCGTCTACCGAACAGGGCATGCAGGCCGTTTTCAACAACCCTGGGCTGGTGCGGGAACTGGCCAAGCAAGGCCCGCCGATTGCGGTGTCGGTTGCCCTGATTCCAGACAGCGGCACCAAGAGTGGCTATCGTTGGTCATCCAGTGCCGCCAGTCAACTTGATCTGAGCAGCGGTACGCTGGCCGCTGCAACGTTCACGATTGAGGTGCAAAAACCCATTAGCTTGGTGATTCCCCTGTTCAAGCAAACGGTGGGCCTATGAATTCGCCTGCACAACCGGTTGCATTAAGCCCGGTGCAATGGATGATGGGCCTTGTGGGCGCGGCAAAGAGCGCTGGCGCAACCCGGCGTGTTCGCACGCCGACCGTGATTCAAATGGAAGCGGTGGAATGCGGCGCTGCCGCATTGGGCATCGTGCTGGCCTATTATGAAAAGCGGGTGCCACTGGAAGAGTTGCGTATCGCCTGCGGTGTCTCGCGGGATGGCAGCAAAGCCAGCAGTGTCGTGAAGGCCGCTCGCACCTATGGACTGACGGCAAAGGGCGCACGACTTGAGCCGGACAGTCTTAAAAAACAAAAACTCCCGGTCATCCTGTTCTGGAACTTCAACCACTTTCTAGTGCTGGAAGGCTTTGGCAAAGACGGCGTTTATCTGAATGACCCGGCCGCCGGGCCGCGCAAAGTCACGTTGGACGAGTTTGAAAAGGCCTATACCGGTGTCACGCTGCTGTTTGAGCCCGGCCCAGATTTTGTGGCGGGGGGAAAAGAGCCCAGCATGCTCAAAGTACTGGCCGCACGACTGGGGCATGTCAAGGGTGCGCTCTGGTTTGTGATACTGGCGAGCCTGGCACTCGTTATTCCGGGTTTGATGATTCCGGTTTTTTCGCAAGTGTTTGTAGACAACTACCTGATAGGGCGGCTAGACGACTGGGTCAAACCGCTGCTACTGGGTATGGCGCTCACTGCATTGGTGCGCGCGATGCTGACTTGGCTGCAGCAAAAATATTTGCTGCGGTTGGAAATGCATTTGTCGATGACCGCTTCCAGCGCATTCTTGTGGCATGTGCTGCGCTTGCCGGTGGCGTTCTTTAACCAACGCTATGCAGGTGACATCAGTCAGCGCGTTCAGGCTAATGACCGCGTGGCGCAACTGCTGTCAGGCGAACTGGCCACCAATGCGGTCAACATGGTCACGCTGGTTTTTTACCTGGCTGTGATGTTGACGTACAGCTGGCAGTTGACACTGGTCGGTGTTGTGCTGACTGCTCTCAATCTTATCGCGCTCAAACGTCTCACGCGACTGCGCACGGACGGCAATATGCTGCTGCTGCAAGATGGCGGCAAGCTCATGGCGACCACCATTGGCGGTATTCAAACGATTGAAACCATCAAGGCCACAGGCGCTGAGCACGACTTTTTTGCCCGCTGGGCAGGTTACAAGGCCAAGGTCAACAACACCGAGCAGCGGCTGGAGTTGTACACCCGGCTGCTGTCGGCACTGCCAGCTTTGCTCAATGCGTTGATTACTGTCGCCATTCTCGGTCTGGGCGGTGCGCAGGTCATCAATGGCGTGATGACCGTGGGCATGCTGGTGGCTTTTCAAAGCTTGATGAGCAGCTTTACGGCGCCAGTGGTCAACCTGATGGGCCTGGCCGGCAAATACCAGGAAGCCAAGGGTGACATGGCCCGCCTGGACGATGTCATGCGCTATCCACTGGACGAGTGCTTTGCGCCGCCAAAGACAGCCACTGCTGCAGGCTACCAACCACCCGCTGGCAAGTTGAAAGGCCATCTGGAACTGCGCAACATCAGTTTTGGCTACAGCCGTCTGGAGCCCGCGCTGATTGAAAATTTCAACCTGACGCTGGCGCCCGGACGGCGGGTGGCTCTGGTTGGCGGCTCAGGCAGCGGCAAATCGACCGTGGCCCGCCTGGTGATGGGCTTGAATCAGCCCTGGACGGGCGAGGTGCTGCTGGACGGTATTGCACGCACGCAGATTGACCGCACCGTGCTGGCTGCGTCGCTGGCCGGCGTGGACCAGGATCCGTATTTGTTTAAAGGCACGGTGCGCGACAACCTGACCCTGTGGGACAGCACGTTGCCACAGGCCGATATGCTGCAGGCTGCGCACGACGCGATGATCCACGACGCCATTGTGGGCAGGCCAGACGGCTACGACAGCAAGGTTGGCGAGGCCGGCGCGGGGTTTAGCGGCGGGCAGATTCAGCGGCTGGACATTGCGCGGGCGCTGGCTGTGCAGCCGCGCATTCTGGTGCTGGACGAAGCCACATCGGCGTTGGACCCCATCACCGAAATGCAAATTGATGCCCACATCCGCGCACGCGGCTGCGCCTGCCTGATCGTGGCGCACCGCCTGTCAACGGTACGCGATGCCGACGAAATCATCGTCATGGAACAAGGCCACATTGTGGAGCGCGGTACGCACGACCAGTTGATCGCCCAAAACGGTGCCTACAGCCAACTCATCAAGACGGACTGAACATGACTATGCCAGCCAACGCAACCCCGGGTGGCCAAGAAGCTGCCCAGACCGCCAATTCTGCATCGAACGAAGAGCAGCAGTTGCAACTGCGCCAGCACACGGACCGGCGCAACTTCAGTCAGTCACTGGGCGCACTGGCCTCGGTGCTGGACCATGGTGAGTCGCAGGCACTGGGCGGTGGCAGTGCACACACTTTGCTGGCCGATACGCTGCGCCACGTAGTGCGGGCCGGTGGTGTAGACGCCGTGCTCAAGCCGACCGACCCTGCCCTTGATCCGTTTGATGCCTTGCAGCAACTGGCGCAGCAGGCCGGGGTCAGCCTGCGTCGGGTCAAGCTCGATGGGAAAAGCTGGTGGCGTGAAGACGCCGGACCGCTGCTGGCCACACTGAAGGACAGCGGGCGCCCCGTCGCGCTGCTGCCCCTGGCGGGCGGCGGTGGCTACCGAATGGAAGATCTGGGCGGCACGCCCGCCCGTAGCGTGCTGCTCAATGAAGCCACTGCGGCGCAGCTGGCTGACGGCGGGTTCATGTTTTTTCGCAAGTTTCCAGCACGCGCCATCGGCCTGCTCGATTTGTTGCGATTTGGCCTGGGCACCACACGCCGCGACTCGCTCACCATGATGGTGTGCGGCTTGCTAGGCGGGCTGCTTGCGCTTTTCACGCCATTTGCCACCGGAATACTGGTGGATAAAGTCATTCCCAATGGTAGAAGCGACGAGTTGCTGCAGCTGACCGTCTTGCTGGTAGCTGCGGCGCTGGGTGTGGCCGCATTCGAGCTGGCGCGCTCGTTGGCCCTGCTGCGTCTGGAGGGGCGGTTGGGCAATGCATCCGAGGCGGCGGTGATTGACCGGCTGTTCAACCTGCCCGCGCCCTTCTTCAAAAATTACGCTGCCGGCGACTTGGCGCAGCGGGCGTTTTCCATCAACAGCATCTTGCATCAACTGACCAGCACAACCCAGTCTATCGTGCTTAGCTGGGTGTTTGGCCTGTTCAGCTTTTTCTACATGTTTCTGCTGAATTGGCAGCTTGGTTTGGTCGCCACGGTGCTGGTCGCGCTCATTTTGGTCGTGACGGTGGGTGTCAACTACTGGCGCCTGCGCATGGAGCGCCAGCTGTACGCCCTGCAGGGCGCGATCGCCAGCCGTGTATTGCAAATACTCAACGGCATCAGCAAGCTGCGCGCAGGTGGTGCCGAAGACCGCGCCTTCGTACTGTGGGCACGCGACTTTGCCCAGCAAAAGCAGGTCGACATGAAGGTTCGGGGCTTGGGCAACATGCTGAGCGTGTTTAACGTCTCCTTCATCGTGCTGGCCTCGGCCACTTTGTTTGCATCGATTGCGTTTTTTCAGAAGGACATCAGCACCGGTTTGTTTGTGACTTTCAACACCGCCTTCATGCAGTTTTTGTCCGCCACCCTGGCGCTGGCCGGCGCGCTGACCGGGTCGCTCAGCATCATCCCGCTGTACGAGCGCGCCAAACCGATCCTGACGACGCTGCCCGAGCAGCAGGAATCACAAATCCGCGCCGCCCCCTTGCAGGGAAAAGTCGAGATCAGCCGGGTGAGTTTCCGCTATGCAGAAGACGGTCCGCTGATTCTGGACGATGTGTCCATTCGGGTCGAAAAAGGCGAGTTTGTGGCTCTTGTGGGGCCCTCTGGCTCTGGCAAATCCACCATTTTCAGGGTCTTACTGGGCTTTGAAAAACCGCAGTCAGGCGCTGTGTACTACGACAGCCAGGACCTGGCCGGACTGGATGTGGGCTCGGTGCGCCGACAGTTGGGCGTGGTGCTGCAAAACGGCAAATTGATGCCTGGCGATATCTTCACGAATATTGTCGGCTCATCGCCTCGCACCCTGGACGAGGCATGGGAGGCGGCGCGCATGGCCGGGTTGGCGCAAGATATCAAGGCCATGCCTATGGGCATGCAAACCGTGATTGCGGAGGGCGCAGGCACCATCTCAGGCGGGCAGCGTCAACGGCTGATGATTGCCCGGGCGCTGGTTCATCGCCCTGCGGTGCTGCTGTTTGACGAGGCCACCAGCGCGCTGGACAACCAGACCCAGGACATTGTGGCCACCAGCGTGCGTGAGCTCAAGGCCACGCGCATCGTGATCGCACACCGGCTGTCCACCATCATCCAGGCTGACCGTATTTTTGTCATCGTGGCAGGCAAAGTGGTTGAAACCGGCAATTACAGCGAACTGATGGCGTTGGGCGGGCACTTTGCCGAACTCTCGAAACGGCAACAAGTATGAGCGGCCTCACCAGCGGCAACACTTGGGATGCAACGTGTGATGCGGATGGGGAGCCTGATGATGAGACCTTGATCAAGGCGGTGCTTGACGGCGAAACAGACTGCTTTGCACCACTGGTGACGCGCTACCAGACGCGCGTCATGCGTTTCATCCTCAAGTACGAATACAACACCCATGACGCGCAGGACCTTGCGCAAGAAACTTTTCTGCAGGCGTTTCGCGCTTTGCCCAGCTTCAACTACCGCGCCCGCTTTTCCACATGGCTGACCGGCATTGCCTTCAACCTGATCAAAAACCATATCAGCCGCACGCCGACCAAGCGGCACGTCCACCTGGACATTGATGAGCAGCCCGAGGGGGCACCCGGTTTTGCCAGCGACAACCCGGCCCGTGATTATGAAAACAAGCAGCTGCTTGCCGCCATGGCGCAAGCGGTGGCAGCGCTGCCGCCGCACATGCGCGATGCCATCGTCCTGGTCGCCAGTGAAGGCCTGAGTTACGAGGAAGCAGCGGACACCCTGGGGGTTCCGGTTGGCACAGTCAAAAGCCGCTTGTGTCGGGCGCGCGTGCAACTGGCTGACGCTTTAAGCGTTTACCGGGTGGCTTGAAGATGGGCCTAAATACATTGAAATTTGTCTGTCATGCAAGCTGCATTGGAACAAATTGGCGAGTTCGGTTACTCATGAATCAGTACTGCCGGATGAATGGTGTTTCGACCATGCGTTGGGCAGATGGAGCTTGAATTGAGTGCAAATGAAACGGGTGTGATTCGGCCATGCGAACAGGTGCTGTTACAGATAAGCCGTGCGTTGGATGGCGACCTTGCAGCGCATGAGATGGCCGAGCTGACCGCCCATTTAGCGCAATGCGCCTCTTGCCGGTTGCGTGCCATCGAGTTGGGTGCTGCCAATGGTCTGTTCCAGGAACTGGCAAAAAAACGCGCCGTGCTGGCAGCGCCAGATGCCACTTTCGCCCAACAGGTCATGAAACGGCTGCGCCTAGAGGCTGTCACCGCCGGGGGGCTTCTGGAATTCAGTCGGCTGGTGGCACAGGACCCGGATTTGCAGAACCAGTTTCGCCCGGCCACCAATCTGGAATTATTTGCGGAGCTGTTCGTGAGCGTGGGCTGGCAGCGTGGTTACCGCTTTGGCCGAGGCGAAGTGGTCAGCCTGCTGGCCGCCCGCCGCGCCGCTAACGACGATTTGAGCGATGAGCAGCTGAACGCCGTGGTAGGTGGTGTGGGTCAACTTGATGCAAGCGTAAATGCATTCATCGGCGATGTACTTCAAAACTGGTTCAAACCATTTTCAAAATGATTTGGAACAAATAGTTTCTGTTCGTTACTTAGTTAATAACACTTTTATTCATTTATTTGCAGCTCGGGTGAACGCAGTTACGTCAAAGAGCCTATTTTTAAATACTTGAGAAATCATCATGAACCAAGAAGTGCAAAACAGCCAAATCAACAACCTCCTGGCCAAGTGCTGGGCAGACGCAAGCTTCAAACAAAAGCTATTGGCTGATCCCACTGCAGTATTGAAAGCGCAAGGCATCGATATTCCCGCTGGCTACACCGTGCGTCTGCTGGAAAACACCGACAAGATTGTCAACTATGAACTGCCGCCTAACTCCAATGCCGAACTGTCTGACTTGGAGCTGGAAGCGGTAGCGGGCGGCAAAGCCCCTGGGCCCTTCGGTAGTTCTGGACATGGCGTGCTTTCTGGCATTCATAGTGGTGCTCACAGCACTAGCCTCTCATTTCCCGTAGGCACAGCCGTAAAAATCTGAGTTGTTCGTTTTGGCAAGTTCTTGGGAACAATTCTCTCAAGTTCGTTACTTAACCTATGACACTGTTTTCACCTTCTTGCAGCTCGGGTGAATAGGACAGTTTCGAAGAGCTAGTCTTCAATATCAATCCCATCAAGGAAAACAAAATGAGTCTCGAAAATGTAATTTCGTTCGGAAACAAAATGATGTCTGACGAAAAATTGCACGGTGAAATGCAGAGCGCTCTGACTGGCCTCGAAGGCCCCACCGCTGCGGCTGCCGCTGCCGCCGTCGCCAAGAAACATGGCTATGACTGCACGCCGGGTGAAGTCGAGGAAGGCTACAACATCTCCCGTAAGCTGGAGCAGGGAGGCGGCGACAAAGGCGATTTGTCAGACAAGGAATTGGAAGCTGTGGCGGGTGGCGGCTTCAGCTTTGTGGGTGGAATCACGGGTATCGCTAATGGTATGAGAGTCGGCACAACAGGCCTGACCGGTGGCCCCATCTCAATCCCTGGAACTGGCAATCTTGCCGGCTTTATTGGCGGCGTTACCGGCGCCACAGGCGGTGGCAGTCTGCAGGAAGCCGCTTCGGGCAAGTAATCCCGACCATCGTATGTGCAGGGGTACGTTGACAAAGCGTCCACGTCCCTTCTGCCGGGTTCCTATCGGAAGCATGAAATGCATATCAATGACGTCATCGAGCGATGCTGGGCTGATCCTGACTTTGCCGCTGCGCTGCAAGCCGACCCAAAATCGCTACTCGCAAGTGTCGGGATCGATTGGCCCGATGGCGCGCAGCTTCGGGTGCATTGCAACAGTGCGCGTGAAGTGCATTTGGTAATCCCGCAGACTGCGACGCCCGAACAAGCAGGCCCTCTGCTGGCGATCTTCATCCGGCGTTACAACGATGATCCGATTTTTCGCGAGCAAATTGCGACCAACGCAACGCTCGCACTGCGCGCGGTATTCGGCATAGACCTGCCTGTCCTGCCGCAACTTGTTGTTCATCTTGAGACTGCTCAATGCAGTCATTTTGTCTTGCCAATCAAACCGATTGGTGCGCAATTGCATGAAATCCGCCGCTATGCCCTTGCCGGCTCCATGTTGACACCCCGGAGAGGACGATGAACCACATCGCTACATTGCGCTTTGCACAAAGCATTCCGTTTCATGGTTTCACCTTTCCGGGCTACCAATCGACCTTGTGGGCGGCGGACGTGCAGGGACCGGTTCAAGCCATTGGCGCCTGGGTCGATGGCCAGCCAGTCGGATTGGCCTTGAGCCTGTGGTGTCCCGACGAAGACCTGGCGCGGATGGTCAGCCTCTTCGTCGCCCCGGCGTTTCGTCGTCAAGGCGTGGCCAATTCATTGTTGGCGGCCACTGAATCTGGCTGGCTGGCAAGGGGTGTTAAACGGCTGGAGGTCGGCTATTTGCAAAAATCCGATACTGCCGATACGGTGTCGCGCATGTTGGCACGCCAGGCATGGCCGCAGGCTCAGCCGGAACGCCTGATCTGCGCCTGCGACCGCAGCATGTTAGATTCAAAATGGTTCGCCCGTGAGCCCGTGGTACCTGACGGTTGCGATATTATTTCTTGGTCGCAGGTGAGTGTGCGCGAACGGGCAGCATTGATGGCAGAACAATTGCTCGACCCCTGGATTCCAACCAGCCTGAATCCCTTCAAATATGAGGCCAATGCAGAATTCAACAGCGTGGCGTTACGCGAAGCAGGAAAGATCGTTGGCTGGGTCATCACCGAACGCTACGATGCGCAAACATTGGTCTATAGCTGCAGCTATATGCATCCTGAGAGGCAAAAACGTGGCTGGATAGTAGCGCTTTATATTGAGGCGGTGCGCCGCCATGCGACAAGGTCCGACTTGCCCCACGCGCGTTGGGCGGTGCCTTACCACTTTGCGCCTATGGTGAAATTTGTCCAGCGTTGGATGGCCAGCTACGCCACAGAATTGCAAGACTACCTCGTTGCAATCAAAAATTTGGAGCAGCCGATCACCATCTAGCACGACGATGAATACTCCAGTTTCGGGTTTCAATCTACTGGTTGCGGGTTTTCCAGCTGGGCCGAATCTGTCTTTCCTCCTCTGAGAACGCCCATTTCTGGTCTTGCCGGTTGAGGTGCGTACCATCTCAATGCTTTGGCGGTTGAAATGGCTAATCTTCAAGGCAGGCAAGGGATTCCAACGAAATTGAGTTTGGCGCAGTTCGAGCAATTTGTCTTGCCCCATCTGATCTCTGGCAGCCGGGGCCCCGAGCCCAAACTGGGCGCCCACGTGATCTTCAACTACATCTTGCGCGTGCTATACACCGGATGTCAGTGGAAAGAATTGGCGATTGAAAAGGACACGCAAGGTGTTCCCGAGATTCACTACACCCGCATCTACTGTGCATTCCGGCGCTGGCAGGAAAGTGGCAGCATTGATGCAATCTTTGCTGGCTCAGTATTGAAACTTCACCAAGCCAGTCTCCTGGATGTCACCGTCATCCATGGCGATGGGACGACCACTGCCGCTAAGAAAGGCGGTGACAACATCGGCTTCAGTGGGCACAAGAAGATGAAGGGCGACAAGGTGGTCGCCTTCTGTGACCGCAACTGCAATGTGATCGCGCCGTTCGTGTCAGCTCCCGGCAATCGCAACGAATCGCCG
>DHWX01000098.1:48649-170326 GCA_002413395.1 Polaromonas sp. UBA5171
GCCGAAACCCGCAACCAGTAGCATGTGCTGAAAAGCCAAAATTGTGTGGCGCCATTTTGGCGACAGCGCTACAATCACTTCCTGAACATAGGAGAAAACGATGGGAATGGTTGTTGCCAAGCAAGACCGCATTGGCGCTCGCATGCCGCACGAGGTGTACGAGACGCTGTGTCGTGCCGCTGAACTGACGGGGGCCACCGTGAATCAGTTTCTGGTGCAGTCAGCACTCAAAGAAGGCGCAGGCCGTGATTGAGCGAGAGGAAGTGATACGCCTGTCGCCGCGTGATTGGAATTGGTTACTCGATTTGACAGAAAACCCGCCCAGGCCCAACGACCGGTTGCAAGCGGCACTGAATCGTTACAACAAAGCCAAGACCGACGATGCAGATACAGGCTTTAACTGGCAGTCATGACCGCCAGGGGTTTGATTGCGGGCGCTCCCAACTCAATGACTGGCTCAGGCAGGTCGCGCGCCAACACCAGGACAAGGGATTGTCCAAAACCTTCGTCGCAACGCTCGAGGAAGAGCCAGCTCGTATTTGCGGCTATTACGCGTTGACACTGGCGGAGCTTGAAAGTCGTCATTTGCCCGACGCCTGGCGTAAGAAACTCCCGCGGCGCATCCCCGGAGTGCGCCTGGGCCGACTGGCGGTGGATATAAAGCATCAGGGCAGGGGCCTTGGCGAGTTGCTATTGGTTGACGTTTTAGTGCGGGCAAGGCGTATCTACCACGAGGCCGGTGGCATCGGTTTATTCGTAGATGCCATTGATGATCGGGCGGCAAGCTTTTACCGGTACTTTGGTTTCGAGTCGACACCTGACCAGCCCTTGTTGTTGTTCTTGCCAGTACAGGTCATCAACTCATCGGCATGAGTACATTTGAAACTTCCCCGATCTCTGATTCTCTTACTTTGCAGCTGACCCCGCGTGGCCATTTGGTGCTCGTGCTCGATGCCGATGCGTCTGCTTTGTCTGCCAATATTCGACGGCAGCTTGTGGATGCGTTTGCCGTGGGCGTCGGCCATGGTCTTTTCTACCTCGGGTCAACGCAAGTGGGAACCGTTTTGCCGCCAGCTCTGGCCTGGTGGCGGGACTTCGCAGCGCGTTATGTGACAGCAGCGTGTGGACTGGGGGAGGGCGCCGATACCGCCACTGCCGCTCCCGACACCCGCGTGTTGGAGGCCTGGATTGCCGACGCACCGCCCATGCAGGGTGCGGAGTACCTGACGGCGCAAGTGTTGTCGACCTTATGGTCCGAGACCGGCCTTGCATTGAGTGCTGAGTGGGCAGCGGCCAAGACAGCGCTGGCCGACTTCCTTAAAAGTCGCCATCCCGCCTGGAACCTGGTCGGTCGGGTCTACTTCAATTTGGCTGAGAACCGCAAAGACCCCGACGCACCGTTTGCCTTTTTGGCGACCTACACCTCGCGCTTGTCGGCGCACGGCAAGGCACAGCACTTACCGTTGTCAAAGGCGTTGACTGAATTCTCCGATGGCAAGAGCCAAATGCAACTGCTCTCGTTGTTGAAGCCAGTTCAGGCGGCGGCAGCACGATGCGCCTGGTTGCGTGACATGGTGGAGGCGGGTGAGATTTACCACCCACTGCGCTGGTCGGCGCAGGAGGCCTATCAGTTTCTGACCGATGTACCCAAGCTGGAGGCGGCTGGCATCCTGGTGCGCGCGCCGCTGACCTGGGGTTCAGGTCGGCCGTCACGACCCATCGTCAAGGCCAGCATCGGTGAACGCTCGCCTTCCCTGTTGGGTGCGGGAGCCTTGCTCGATTTCAGCATGGCGGTGACACTGGAAGGCGAAACGTTGACAGCGGCAGAGCTCAAGGCCTTGCTCAAAGGCAGTGATGGGCTGCAACTGATACGCGGGCGCTGGGTGGAGGTCGATCGTAAAAAGTTGCAGCGCATGATGGCGCGTTTTGAGGGTATCGAACAAGCCGCAAAGGAAAGTGGTCTGCCTTTCTCTGAGGCCATGCGCCTGATGGCAGGAGCCTCGCTGGAGGGTGAAGTCGAGCCGGCAGAGGCAGACTGGTCTCAACTGGTGGCAGGCCCCTGGCTGGCCGAGACACTTCAGGGTTTGCGTCAACCCGAGGGCTTGGCGCAGGTGAAGCTCGGCGCGCAACTCAAAGCGACATTACGACCCTATCAAGAAACGGGCGTGCGCTGGCTGTACCTGTTGACCAAGTTGGGTTTGGGGGCCTGTCTGGCCGATGACATGGGATTGGGCAAGACGATTCAAGTGCTGGCCTTGCTGCTGGTGTTGAAACAAGAGCATAAGAACGAGTTGCGCCCGAGCTTGCTGGTCGCCCCCGCGTCGCTGTTGGCGAACTGGTCACTGGAGGCGGAGCGTTTTACGCCGAGTTTGCGCGTGTTGATCGTTCACCCGTCTGCCATGACGGGCGCGGAGCTGCGTGCGCTGGATGCGGGACAACTGACTGGGGTCGATCTGGTGATTACCAGCTACGGCTCATTGCTACGGCTACCAGTGCTGATGGCGCAGGATTGGCGCGTGGCGGTGATCGATGAGGCGCAAGCGATTAAGAATCCCGGTGCCAAGCAGACCCGCCACGTCAAGCTGCTAAAGGCCGACACGCGCATCGCACTGACCGGCACTCCGGTGGAAAACCGGCTCTCCGATTTGTGGTCCATTTTTGATTTCACGCATCCGGGTTTGTTGGGCTCTGACAAGGTATTTGGCAACTTCGCCAAGCGACTGGCCAAGACAGAGCACTTTGGCCCCCTGCGTAATTTAGTACGCCCCTACATTTTGCGGCGCCTCAAAACCGACAAACGGGTGATTGATGACTTGCCCGACAAGACCGAACTCAAAGCCTGGTGCCACCTCAGTCCGGCGCAAGCGGCGCTCTACCAGCGCGCCGTGCAGGAGTTGACCCAGGCACTGGAACAGGCGGACGGCATCAGCCGCAAAGGCCTGGTGCTGGCGTACCTGATGCGCTTCAAGCAGATTTGCAACCATCCCTCGCAATGGCTGGGCGACGGTGCCTGGGATGCCAAGGACAGCGGCAAGTTCGCCCGGCTGCGTGAGTTGGTGGAAGTCATCGCCGCGCGCCAGGAGAAAGTGCTGGTGTTCACCCAGTTTCGAGAAACGACCGAGCCGCTGGCTGCATTCCTGGGTGCCATTTTTGGCCGTGACGGGCTGGTATTGCACGGTGGCACACCAGTGGCCAAGCGGCGTGAGTTGGTCAAGCGGTTTCAGGACGATGAGCTGACCCCGTTCTTTGTCCTCTCACTCAAGGCGGGCGGTGCCGGGCTCAACCTGACTGCCGCCTCGCATGTGATTCATTTCGATCGCTGGTGGAACCCGGCGGTGGAAAATCAGGCTACCGACCGGGCGTTTCGCATTGGCCAGAAAAAGAACGTGCTGGTACACAAGTTCGTTTGCCGTGGCACGGTGGAAGACCGCATCGACGCATTGATCGAATCGAAGCAGCAACTGGTCAAAGACGTGCTTGAAGGCGGCGCTGAGCTGCTGCTGACCGAGATGAGCGACCGGGAATTGCTGGATTTGGTTAAATTGGACATTCTCACTGCACAGGAAAGCTGAGGAACGATATGAGCTACTACGGCTGGGCTCCCTATGTTTCGGTGGCCGAACGGCGTAAAAAGGCCGAAAAGGCTGCCGCCAAGGCCAGAAAGTCTGGCGCCAATCTGTCGCCCATTGAACCTTACCGGGGAGCAATTGCCAAGACGTTCTGGGGCAAGGCCTGGTGCGACAACCTCGAAGCCTACAGCGACTATGCCAACCGCCTGCCCAGAGGCCGTACTTATGTGCGCAACGGCTCTGTAATTCACCTTGAGATCAGCGAGGGGCAAGTTCAGGCAAAGGTGATGGGGTCGAACTTGTACCAGGTCTCAGTCAAGGTCACTGCGGTACCACAGTCACAATGGCACGCGATCGGTAAAGACTGCTCGGGCTCGATTGATTCGCTGGTAGAGTTATTACAGGGGAAGCTGTCCACCGCTGTGATGCAGCGCATTTGCACGCCACGCACCGGACTGTTCCCGGCACCCAGGGAAATCAGCTGCAGTTGCAGTTGTCCGGACTCAGCCTCGATGTGTAAACATATTGCAGCGGTGCTCTATGGCGTGGGCGCGCGTCTGGATCAAAAGCCTGAGTTGCTCTTTGGTCTTCGTAAGGTGAATGCCAAGGACCTTGTCAATCAGGCCGGATCTGGGTTGCCGAAATCAACGAGGGGCCCTGCGACAGGCAAGGTGCTGGATAACATGGTGTTGTCCGATGTGTTTGGCATCGAGATGGATGATGATGTTCCGACCAAGAAGTCGAGTTCCAACAAGAAAGCGGGGCCTGCGAAAAAGATGGCACCAAAGGCACCGGAAATGACAACTGCCTCGGTTGTGGGAATAAGCAAGAAACCCGCTGACAACTTGAAGTCAGCCTCAGTCAAAGCCATTGTGGTCGCGGAAAAACAGACGGCAGTGAAGGATGCCGCCCCCAAGAGAAAAGCTCCGGCCGCGAAGAAGCCGGTGCCCGCGAGACCATTGATCAAGCAAGCTGGGAGTCGGGCCCCATCTGCGAAAGGCACGGGAAAAACCGTCAAGGCTGCGCAGACGCATGTGACTCAGGCCAGGAACATTCCTGCGAAAATCCGCAGCCCATCCTGATAGAGGTCCATCATGTCACTTAAGGCTACCTGGTACATGGACAAACTTAAGAAGAAGGCAAAGCAAGGCTTTCATGGTTACCCAACGACCTGATTGACGCACTGCTGGCGAACTACAAAAAGCCTGAGGACTTGATAGGCCAGAACGGCCTCCTGAAGCAGCTGACCAAGGCCTTGGTCGAGCGGGCACTGCAAGCCGAGATGACGGACCACCTGGGTCACGGCAAGAACCAGCTGGTCGCCAACGAGGCTGGCAACACACGCAATGGCCGCAGCCAAAAGACGCTCAAAGGGATGGTTACTCGATAGTTTCTTTTACCTTTTTTTTCGGTCTAGCGGCTATTTTTTATGGCAAGCGCAACCTCGCTCACGAGTGCCGGACCTTTGTAGATAAGCCCGGTGTAAATCTGCACCACGTCCGCACCGGCCCTTATTTTGGAAAGGGCATCGGTACCGCTCATCACGCCGCCGACGCCAATGATGGGAAAGGCTGCGCCGAGTGCCGCACGCAACTGGCGGATGACGCGGTTGCTGGCTTCCAGTACCGGCGCACCGCTCAGGCCGCCGGCCTCTTCGGCGTGGCGCAAGCCTTTGACGGCGTCGCGGCTCAACGTGGTGTTGGTGGCAACCACGCCGTCCATGGCGTGGCGCTTCAGCGTAGCGGCGATCACCTCGACCTGGGTTTCATCGAGGTCGGGGGCAATTTTCACGAAAATTGGCACGCGTTTTCCGTGCTGTCGGGCCAGGGTTTCGCGGCGCTCGGCGATGCGGCCCAGCAGCGCATCGAGCGCTTCGTCGCTTTGCAGTGAGCGCAGGTTTTTGGTGTTGGGGCTGGAGATGTTGACGGTCACGTAGTCGGCATGTGGGTAGACACCACTGAGGCAGATCAGGTAGTCGTCAACTGCATTTTCAATTGGTGTGGTGGCGTTTTTCCCGATGTTCAGGCCCAGCACTAGTGGACCTTCGCGTTTCTGCTTCCGAATGCGTGACTTCTGCACATTCGCCACGAAGGTGTCCAGCCCCTCGTTGTTGAAGCCCAGGCGGTTGATCAGTGCATGGGCCTCGGGCAGGCGGAACATGCGCGGCTTGGGATTGCCGGGTTGAGCCTTGGGCGTGACGGTGCCAACCTCGATAAAGCCAAAGCCCATGGCGGCCAGGCCGTCAATGCAGCACGCATTTTTATCCAGCCCGGCAGCCAGACCGATCCGATTGGGAAACTTCAGGCCAGCCAGCTCGATCGGATCGCTCACCTGGCTGGTACACCAGGCCAGCGAAAGCGGAGTGCCCTGGGTGCGCGCCAGTGAGGCCATGGTCAGTTCATGAGCAGTTTCAGGGTCGAGACCAAATAAAAAGGAACGAGCCAGCGCGTAGGGGATAAGGGACATTGGATAATTCAAGATGATTGCGTTGGATTGTCGCAAAAACCGGCTCCGTTCTTCATCATTTTCCGTAAGGCTCAATATGACCCAAGACGAACTGAAAACCCTGGTCGGCCACGCTGCCCTGTACTACGTTGAGGCCGACAGCATTGTCGGTGTCGGCACCGGCTCCACCGTCAATAAATTCATCGACGCGCTGGCTGCGATGAAGGATCGCATTGCGGGGGCGGTGTCCAGCTCGGTGGCTTCCACCGAACGCCTGCAGGCGCTGGGCATCAGGGTGTTTGACACCACGGAAGTGGACGAACTGGCGGTGTACATTGACGGCGCGGACGAGATTGACCACGCCGGCTACATGATCAAGGGTGGCGGTGCGGCTCTGACGCGCGAAAAAATCGTGGCCGCGCAGTCGCGCCAGTTTGTCTGCATTGCCGACGAGTCCAAATATGTTGCCACACTGGGCTGCTTTCCCTTGCCGGTGGAGGTGATTCCCATGGCTGCCAGGCGCATTGCACGGCAGTTTGCGGCGCTGGGTGGGACGGCGACGGTGCGTTTGAAAGACGGTGTACCCCTGGTCACTGATAACGGCCAGCAGATACTGGATGTCACCGGCCTGAAAATCAGCCATCCGCTGGCATTTGAGTCCCAGGTGAGTCAGTGGCCTGGCGTGGTCACCGTGGGCGTATTTGCGTTTCAGAAGGCCAACGTGTGTCTGCTGGGTACGCCGGACGGTGTCAAGACGCTGGCGTTTTAGGCCGCGCTAAAACTTGATGCCTGCGGGGTTGTCGGGCGTTGACGTGGGAGTGGCTGCGGGTTTGGCAATTCCATTCCGGATCGGGGTGTTTGCGCTGGCAGTTGCGGCTGGGGTCGCTGCCTTGGCTATGGCAACCAGTGGTGTCGGCGTCGGCGGGCGGTAGCTGGAGGGCAATACCGATGACGACGGATAACCTGCGGCGTTCAGGTACTGTGTCCACTCGGCACTGGAAAACCCCTTGAACTGCTGACTTCCAATGGTCATGAATGGCAGCGAGGAGTCGCCACTCAAACGCTGGAGCGTCTGCGCATCCTCATTGGTTGTCACCGTTTTTTCGGTAAACGGGATGCCACGACGGGTCAGCAGGGAGCGGCCGGCATCGCAGGGCGCGCAGTTATCGCCAGCGTACAGGGTAACCGGATATTTGGCAGCGATCTGTCGCAATTCAAAAGGCAGGGCGACTGATGCCTCCGCGCCTGTCGAGCCACCATTGGGGGCGCTTATTTTTGCATTTTTGTCTGGTGGCGGTTGGTCAGAAAAAGTCACCTTGCCGTCTTGCCCCACGCTGCGGTATACCTGCTGGGCCTGACACATCGGCACCAGAAAACTGCTCGCCAGGACCATCAGGCTCAATAGAGGGTTTGGGATCAGAAATTTGACAGCGTTTGATTTCATGATTTTCCAATGGGTCTTGAATGCGGGTTGTTTCGGCCTTCATGTCATGCCCTGATGGCGCAGCAGCGCATCGAGCGATGGTTCGCGACCTCTGAAAGCCTTGAATGATTCCATGGCGGGGCGGCTTCCGCCGGCTTCCAGAATGGCCTGCCGGTATTTTCTACCGGTTTCAACCGTTACGGTGGTTTTGCCTGCATCTTCACCACCGCTTGCAGCCGCAGCTTCCTCAAAGGCCGCGTAAGCATCGGCCGACAGCACCTCGGCCCATTTATAGCTGTAATAGCCCGCTGCGTAGCCACCTGAAAAGATGTGGCTGAAAGTATGCGCGGTGCGGCTGTAAGACGGCGCTGAAATAACTGCCGTTTCCTTGCGCACTTCATTGAGCAGGCTCATCAGGTCATCCGATGGGTTGTGCGACGTATGCAAGAGCATGTCGAACAGTGAAAACTCGACCTGACGCAGCGTCTGCATGCCGCTCTGGAAGTTTTTGGCGGCCAGCATTTTATCGAACAGCGCGCGCGGCAGCGGCTCGCCGGTGTCCATGTGGGCGGTCATGTGCTTGAGCACCTCCCATTCCCAGCAGAAGTTTTCCATGAACTGGCTCGGCAGTTCGACCGCGTCCCATTCGACCCCGCTGATGCCCGACACATCGTGCTCGTTGACCTGCGTGAGCAGGTGGTGCAGACCGTGACCAAATTCGTGGAACAGCGTGGTCACATCGTCGTGGGTCAACAGGGCCGGCTTGCTGCCCACGCCCTCGGCAAAATTGCAGACCAGATGCGCCACCGGCGTTTGTAACTTGCCGGTGTCGGGGCGCAGCCAGCGGGCCCGCGCATCGTCCATCCAGGCACCGCCACGCTTGCCGGTTCGGGCTGCCGGATCAAGGTAAAACTGGCCCATGAGCTGGCCTTTGCGTTCAATGCGGTAAAACTCGACGCCCGGTTTCCACACGGGAGCCGAGTCCTTGCGGATGGCGACTTCAAACAGCGTCTCCACAATCCTGAAAAGCCCCGCCAGCACTTTGGGAGCGGTGAAATATTGCTTGACCTCCTGCTCGCTGAAGGCGTAGCGCGCTTCCTTGAGCTTTTCACCGATGTAGGCGTAGTCCCAAGGCTGGGGATCCGGCTGGTTCAGCTTTTCGTGCGCAAAGGCGCGCAGGTCGGCAACGTCTTTTTCTGCATAGGGCCGGGCCCGGCGGGCCAGATCACGCAGAAAGGTAATCACCTCTTCGGGCGACTGGGCCATTTTGGCCACTACCGACACCTCGCCAAAATTGCGGTAGCCCAGCAGTTGGGCTTCTTCCAGCCGCAGCGCGAGAATCTCGCGCATCACGGCGCTGTTGTCAAAGCGGCTGAATTCGGCCGGTGCCTGGTCACTGGCGCGCGTGGTGTAGGCCTTGTAAAGGGTTTCGCGCAGCGCGGAGCTGGCGGCAAATTGCATGACGGGAAGGTAGCTCGGTATTTTCAGGCTCAGCCTGTAACCGGCTTTGTCTTCGGCTTGTGCCTGCGCGCGGGCAGTTTCCAGCACGTCCTCGGGGATGCCAACGACTTCATCGGCTGTGGCGTAGTAGGCAAAGGCATCCGTCGCATCCAGAGCGTTTTCGCTGAATTTTTGGCTCAGTTCAGCCTGACGCTCCTGGATGCTGGCGAAGCGTTCCTTGGCCGCGCCTGGCAACTCGGCTCCTGACAGAACAAAATTCCGGATGGCGTTTTTGTGCGCCTGGCGCTGCTCGGCGTTGAGCGTGCTCGCATCAATGGCCTTGTATTTGGCATACAGGCGTTCATCGGCCCCCAGCCGTGTCCAGAACTCGGTCACCCGCGGCAGGGCGGCGTTATAGACGGCGCGCAATTCGGGCGTGTCGGCCACACTGTTCAAATGGCTGACGGCACCCCATGCGCGCCCCAGTTTTTCGGTGGCAACATCCAGCACCCGGGATATGTCGCTCCATGAGGCCGGAAAATCAGGCGCGGTGACCCGCTCCAGCGCGGCATCGGCCTTGACCAGCAAGTCATCAACCGCCGGGCCGACATGTTCAGGCAAGATACGGTCAAACAGCGGAAGATCGGAAAAGTCGAGAAGTGGAATGGTCATGCAGCGTAGTTATGGGCGGGCCGGTTGAATCAAAAGGGCGGAGAGGGTCAAGCGGGCTCAGTCAGCTCGGAAGCTGTCCCGGCAACTCAGGGCGCGCTGGCTCAATCTTGTGAGCGTTTCTTCACGCTGCGCTGCTTCGGCTTGGCGCGCTTGACGGTGCCGCCCGGCGTCAGGCGCTGGTTGCCGAGCACGCGCAGGGTTTTGACCTCTGGCCGCTGTCCGTAGCGCGAGCTGTTTTTCAGTACCTTGATGTCGCGCGGGCCGGGCATCCGGTCAGTGGTTTCCTTTTTTTCCTTTTCGGGTAAGGGCCGCCACAGCACCAGCAGTTTGCCAATGTGCTGGATCGGCGCGGCATTGAGCTCATTGGCCAGGGCCTGGAAAATTTCTTCGCGGATGGCTCTGTCGTCAGACTGCACCCGCACTTTAATGAGTCCGTGCGCGTTGAGCGCCGCGTCGGTTTCGTTTTTGACGGCAGCGGTCAGACCACCTGCGCCAATCATCACTACCGCGTTGAGGTGGTGCGCGTCGGCGCGGCGGTCTTTGCGCTGGGCAGGAGTAAGTTGTATTTGAGCCATGCCTCAATTATCGGGGGTCTCCACAAGAGGACAATAGGCAGTATGAAAGTAAGTTCAAAAATAACCACAGCGGAAGGTGGCCAGGGTCAGCCAGAAGGGCAAAAAGCTCAACAAGGCGTGGCTGCACGAGCACATCAACGATCCGTATGTAAAACTTGCCAAAAAGGACGGTTACCGCGCTCGCGCTGCTTACAAATTGAAGGAAATCGATGAAACGCTTGGCTTGATCAAGCCGGGTGACTGTGTGGTGGACCTGGGCAGCACGCCCGGCGCCTGGAGTCAGTACGTGCGGCGCAAGCTCTCGCCTGGCGGGGCAGCGGCAGGCGCGCTCAACGGCCGTATCATTGGGCTGGACCTGCTGCCGATGGAGCCCATTGAGGGCGTGGTCTTCATTCAGGGTGATTTTCGCGAGCCGGACGTGCTACAAAAACTTGAACATACTTTGTCTTCTGATAAAGGATTTGCCAAGATTGACCTTGTCATTTCGGACATGGCCCCAAATCTGTCCGGGATTGAATCGGCCGACGCGGCGCGTATTACCCATCTGGTTGAACTGGCGGTGGAGTTCGCCAAAAATCGGGTGAAACCGGATGGTGCGCTGGTCGTCAAACTGTTCCACGGGAGCGGCTATGACGATCTGGTCAAGCTGTTTCGGGCGACGTTCAAGGTGGTCAAACCCATGAAACCCAAGGCCTCGCGTTCCAATTCATCTGAAACCTTTCTGGTCGGCGTGGGCCTTAAAAATGGGGCGGACACAGGTCAATAAAGGGCGCACGGTGAAAAAAAATCACCTAAACCCGCTTCAAGTCAAGGGATGCGGCCTGGTTTTTGGGCTTTCGCCCCTTGAAACGCCTAAAATAAGGCGCATGTGCCGTTCAATAGCATTTGCGTTCTTATACCGGAGTAATCCTTGAACAATCAGTGGTTTTCGAAAATTGCAATCTGGCTGGTGATCTCCATGGTGCTATTCACCGTGTTCAAGCAATTTGATACACGCGGTAGTTCTGGCTCGACCTATATGGGGTATTCCGATTTTCTTGAGGAAGTGCGCGCCAAGCACATCAAGGCAGCTACCATCTCGGAAAGTCAGAGTGGAACGGACATCACGGCCACTGCCACCGATGACCGAAAAATCCGTACCACGGCGACCTATCTCGACCGCGGTTTGGTGGGTGACCTGATCAACAACGATGTGAAATTTGACGTCAAGCCGCGCGAAGAGGGATCGTTGCTCATGACCCTGCTGGTCAGCTGGGGTCCCATGCTGCTCTTGATTGGCGTCTGGATTTACTTCATGCGACAGATGCAGGGCGGTGGCAAGGGAGGAGCGTTCAGCTTTGGCAAATCCAAGGCCCGAATGCTTGACGAGTCCACCAACCTGGTCACCTTTGCTGATGTGGCTGGTTGTGACGAGGCCAAGGAAGAAGTCAAGGAAGTTGTTGACTTTCTTAAGGACCCCCAAAAATTCCAGAAGCTCGGTGGCCGAATTCCGCGTGGCTTGCTGCTGGTGGGCCCTCCGGGCACCGGAAAAACCCTGCTTGCCAAAGGCATTGCCGGTGAAGCCAAGGTTCCATTTTTCTCGATTTCCGGCTCTGATTTCGTGGAAATGTTTGTCGGTGTGGGCGCCGCCCGTGTGCGCGACATGTTTGAGAACGCCAAGAAAAACGCGCCTTGCATCATCTTTATTGACGAGATTGACGCCGTCGGACGTCAGCGTGGTGCGGGTTTGGGTGGTGGCAACGACGAGCGTGAACAGACGCTGAACCAGATGCTGGTCGAGATGGACGGTTTCGAGACCAATGTGGGCGTTATCGTGGTGGCAGCCACCAACCGTCCCGATATTCTGGACTCGGCTTTGCTGCGCCCCGGCCGGTTTGACCGTCAGGTGTATGTCACCTTGCCCGACATTCGTGGTCGTGAGCAGATTCTGAATGTGCACATGCGCAAGGTGCCGCTTGGCCAGGATGTGAACCCTGGAGTGATTGCCCGCGGCACGCCCGGCATGTCTGGCGCTGACCTGGCCAACCTCTGCAACGAAGCCGCTCTCATGGCGGCACGGCGCAACGCACGCACCGTTGAGATGCAGGACTTTGAAAAAGCCAAGGACAAAATTCTGATGGGCCCCGAGCGCAAGAGCATGGTCATGCCCGAGGAAGAGCGCAGAAACACGGCCTATCACGAATCCGGCCACGCCTTGCTCGGCAAGTTGCTGCCCAAGTGCGATCCCGTGCATAAGGTGACCATCATCCCGCGCGGCCGTGCGCTGGGCGTCACCATGAGCCTGCCGGCGCAAGACCGCTACAGTTACGACCGCGAATACATGCTGAGCCAGATCAGCATGCTGTTTGGCGGCCGTATTGCCGAGGAAGTGTTCATGAATCAGATGACCACTGGCGCCAGCAACGACTTTGAACGCGCCACGGCGCTGGCCCGCGACATGGTCACGCGCTATGGCATGACTGAAGCACTGGGCCCCATGGTGTATGCCGAAAATGAAGCTGAAGTGTTTTTGGGCCGCTCGGTCACCAAGACCAATAACGTCAGTGAATCGACCATGCAGAAGGTTGACATGGAAGTGCGCCGCATCATTGATCAGCAGTACGCCCAGGCACGCAAGCTGATCGAAGACAACAGGGACAAGATCCATGCCATGGCCAAGGCTTTGCTTGAGTGGGAAACTATTGACGTTGACCAGCTCGACGACATCATCGCCGGCAAGGAACCGCGGCCACCCAAGGACTGGACACCGCGCAATTCTTCCGTGGGTGGTGGGGGTGGCGGTGGCCCGACCGGCGGAACGCCCGCCGTGAGCACTGACCCGGCAACTACGGTGGCCTGAAGGCCACGCGGAGACCGCTGGCAAGTCATGACAACCGGGGCAAGTCCCCGGTTTTTCTTTGCTGACGATTTCCCGGGCCAATTATTGCAAGCTCTTACAGGGAAGGTTTTTTTATGATCTGGCAAACCTCACGTTTTCAGATTGATCTGTCGCAACCGCGCGTCATGGGTATTGTCAACGTCACGCCAGACTCATTTTCTGACGGTGGCAAGCACCTGAAGCCGGGCAACAATCTTTCGGGTGTGTATGCGCACTGCGAGCAGTTGATTCGGGACGGCGCCGATCTGCTGGACATTGGCGGTGAGTCCACCCGCCCTGGCGCGACGCCTGTGCCACTGGAAGAAGAATTGGCACGCGTGCTGCCCGTGGTTCGCCATGCCGCCACGCTCGGCGTGCCCTTGTCGATTGATACCTACAAGCCCGAGGTTATGCGGGCCGTGCTGGATCTGGGCGTCGACATCATCAACGACATCTGGGCGCTACGCCAGCCGGGCGCGACGCAGGTGGTGGCCACGCACCCGAGCTGTGGTGTCTGTCTGATGCACATGCATCGCGAGCCGCAAACCATGCAGACGGTTCCCATGGAAGGCGATGTCGTTCCGCAAGTGCTCTCTTTCCTGAAGCATGCAGCGTTTGAACTGCAAGTCGCTGGCGTTGAAAAGGCCCGCATTGTGTTGGACACCGGCGTGGGTTTCGGCAAAACCGTGGCGCAAAATTTTGCACTGCTCGCGCGCCAGCGGGAATTTTTGGCCGCCGGCTATCCGCTGTTGGCCGCATGGTCGCGCAAATCGTCATTGGCGGCTGTTTGCAGCAGCACCAAGGGGGCTGCGCTGGAGATGGCAGACCGCATGATTCCTAGCGTGGCGGCTGCCTTGCTGGCAGTTGACCGCGGCGCCCGTATCGTGCGTGTTCATGATGTGCGGGAAACAGTGTTGGCGCTTAAGGTCTGGGCGGCCGCAAGCTGAGGCGGTCAGATTTATTACGGTACTGCACAATGACCTTGCGCTTTAAGCCGAAGCAGGCAAAAACCTGTTCCTAAAATAATTGCAAATGTCGTTGCAATCAACAACGCAACGACGCGGCAACAGGTCTTGAAACATCTCAATACACATGACACATGATCAAAAAATACTTTGGCACTGATGGCATTCGCGGCACAGTGGGCCAAGCGCCCATCACACCCGATTTTGTGTTGCGGCTTGCCCATGCCGTCGGCCGCGTTCTTAGAAAGACTGAATCTCGCCCGACCGTGCTGATTGGCAAGGACACCCGCATTTCCGGCTACATGCTGGAAAGCGCACTGGAATCCGGCTTCAATTCAGCCGGCGTCGATGTGGTGCTGCTGGGGCCGCTACCCACGCCGGGCGTGGCTTACCTCACGAGAGCCCAGCGCGCCAGCCTGGGGGTTGTGATCAGCGCCAGCCACAACCCTTTTCCCGACAACGGCATCAAGTTTTTCAGTGCCCAGGGCACCAAGCTTGGCGATGAATGGGAACTGGCTGTGGAAGCCGCGCTTGACGAGCCGCCCGCATGGGCCAACTCGGCTACGCTCGGTAAAACGCGCCGCCTTGACGATGTGGCAGGGCGCTATACCGAGTTTTGCAAGAGCACGTTTGCCCATGATCTGACCCTCAAGGGATTGACCATCGTGGTTGATGCTGCCCATGGAGCGGCCTATCATATTGCGCCCATGGTCTTTCATGAGTTGGGTGCCGACGTCATTGCCATCGGCTGCGCGCCAGATGGCCTGAACATCAATCACGAGGTTGGCGCCACTCACCCCGAGGCGCTCATCACCGCAGTCAGGGCCAACAAGGCCGATTTCGGCATCGCACTGGACGGTGACGCCGACCGCCTGCAGATGGTGGACGGCGAGGGACGGCTTTATAACGGCGACGAAGTGCTTTACCTGATGGTCAACGAGCGGCTGGCGCGAGGTGAAAAAGTGCCTGGCGCAGTTGGCACCCTGATGACCAACATGGCGGTGGAAGTGGCCCTCAATGCCAGAGGTGTCGAGTTTGTGCGCGCCAGTGTTGGCGACCGTTATGTGCTTGAAGAGCTGGGCAAGCGTGGCTGGCTGCTCGGTGGTGAAGGTTCAGGCCACCTGCTGGCGCTTGACAAACATACCACTGGCGACGGCCTTATCAGTGCCCTGCAGGTGCTGCAAGCCTGCGTGCGCAGCAAGAAAACCTTGGTCGAGTTGCTGAGTGATGTGGTGCTGTTTCCGCAAACCCTGATCAATGTGCGGCTCAAACCCGGCCAGGACTGGAAAGCCAGCGTGAATCTGGCCGTTGCTACCAAGGCAGTGGAGGCCGAGCTGGGTAATACCGGGCGCCTGCTGATACGTGCCAGCGGTACCGAGCCGTTGTTGCGCGTGATGGTTGAGGCCCGCGATGCCGAACTGGCCAGGTCCTGCGCTGAGCGGGTGGCGGACAGCGTGCGGTCCTGAGCGGGTGCGTTTGAAGCCAGCCTTTCTCAGGCGACGGTCGGCCTGAGTGCTTCGAGCCGGGCTTTGAGGAAGCCGACGGTACCGTAGCGTGTCACGCGGCTGTAAAAGCGCTCAGTCAGGCGTTTGACCATGACCGAGTAGTCATCAATCAGTGCTGGCAGGATGCTGCAACTGTCGTAGTTCACCACCACCGCGACCCGCTCGCCCAGTGGCTCCAGCAGGGCGGTGATTTGTTGCTCGATGTCGTCGATATCGGAAGGTTGGTCCACTGTCAGCCCCTCGAAGTTGATGTAGAACCGTCGGTGTTCCAGGTCGAGCTCGAAGCGCTGCGCCAGTGGTGTGTCCAGCAGGCGATCTCGCAGGCCAATAGCCTCATCCAGAAACAGCGCGCGATCCATCAGCCTGAGTTGTGGGCTGATAGATGGCATGAAGTCCATGCGCGCCAGCACATCGCGTTCCAGATCGATGCCCGGCGCGATTTCGATGAGCTCAAGGCTGCCTTGCTCGCCGTCAGCCTTGAGCCGGAACACGCAGCGCTCGGTCACATAGAGCACACGCTGGCCGCGTTTGCAGGCCTCGCGGCCGCTGAAAGTGCGCTGTTCGACAGACTGTACAAATTTTCGGGCGCTTCCTTCACGGTGAATCTGCAGGCGTCCATCCTGCAGGCGCATGTCGGGATCGCCCGCTGTGAAGGTACCCACGAACACCACCATTTTGGCGTTCTGGCTGATGTTGATGAAGCCGCCTGCGCCCGCCAGACGCGGACCGAACCGGCTGACGTTGAGGTTGCCCTGGGCGTCAGCCTGGGCCAGGCCCAGCACCGCAATGTCAAGCCCACCGCCGTCGTAAAAGTCGAACTGGTTGGGCTGGTCAATCACCGCCTGGGCATTGACAGCAGCGCCAAAACTCATGCCACTGGCCGGAATGCCTCCAATCACGCCAGGCTCGGCCGTCAGCGTCAGCAGATCGATGATACGTTCCTCAGTGGCCACGCTGGCCACGCCTTCGGGCATGCCGATGCCCAGATTGATCACGCTGTTGGCGCGCAGTTCCAGTGCGGCGCGTCGGGCAATCACCTTGCGTTCGCTCAAGGCCATTGTCGGGAGCGAATCCATCGGCACCCGGATTTCGCCTGAATAAGCCGGGTTGTATTGTTCGGAGAAGGTCTGCATGTGGTGCGCCGGCTCGGTCGCCAGCACCACGGCGTCCACCAGCACCCCAGGCACTTTGACCAGACGCGGATGCAGCGTGCCGCGCTCGGCAATGCGCTCGACCTGCGCAATCACGATGCCGCCAGAGTTGCGTGCCGCCATGGCAATGGCCAGGGCTTCGAGCGTCAAGGCCTCGCGCTCCATGCTCAGGTTGCCGTCGGGGTCGGCAGTGGTGGCGCGGATGATTCCCACGGAAATCGGGAAGGCCTTGTAAAACAGGTACTCGCGGCCGTCAATTTCCATCAGCCGCACCAGCTCTTCAGTGGTGCGCGCGTTGATCTTGCCGCCGCCCCAGCGCGGGTCGACAAAGGTGTCAATCCCGACATGCGTCAGAGTGCCGGGCTTGCCTGCGGCGATGTCGCGAAACAGGTGGGTGATCACGCCTTGGGGCAGGTTGTAGGCCTCAATCTGGTTGGCTACCGCCAGTTTCTGCAGCGCCGGCACCAGGCCCCAGTGTCCGCCTACCACCCGCTTGACCATGCCGGCGTGGCCCAGGTGATTGAGTCCGCGCGTTGCGCCGTCGCCCTGGCCCGCGGCATAGACCAGCGTCAGGTTGCGTGGCGCGCCGGTGCCGGATTCAAGCTGGCTGTCCAGGAAACGCTGCTCCAGCGCCACCGCCACGGTCTCGGCAAAACCGATGCCGACGAAGCCGCCGGTGGCCACGGTGTCGCCGTCGTGAATCAGCCGTACCGCATCGGCGGCACTCACGACCTTGTTGCGCCGTGCGCTGTGCTGGGCCGGATTATTGAAATGGGTATGCATGCTGGCTTCCACGGGTCAAGAGCGCCTATCATCCGCGCTTTGCGCCGGTTTGTGGGAACGATGCGCATGTCGCGATTGTGTGCGGTCAATCACTTTATACTTGAAACCCTTCACTGATTGAATAAGGCTCCTGCGATGCTGGAAAACCTGACGCCCTTTCTTCTGCACTGGGGCATCACTGCGCTTTCACTCTGGGTGGCAAGTTTTATTTTCAGCGGTCTGAAATTTGACGATGCCTCTTCACTGATCGTCTCTGCGCTCCTTCTTGGCCTGGCAAACGCCATTATCAAACCGCTGCTTATCGTCCTCACCTTGCCGCTGACGTTGCTGACGTTCGGTCTGTTTGTGCTGGTGATCAATGCCTTGATGATTTTGCTGGTTGCCTCGCTGATCAAAGGCTTCAAGGTGTCAAGTTTCTGGACGGCATTCTTCGCAAGCATGTTTATATCCGTGCTCAGCATCGTGATTGGCTCGTTTGTCAATGGCAGTCCGGCAACCACCATACAAATGCCTCACGACGGCTTGTGGCTTTGAATTTCTGGCTACCGTCTTGCGCCCGTCCAGCCTGCCTACATGCCGCTGTAATTCGGCCCGCCGCCGCCTTCTGGTGTGGTCCAGACGATGTTTTGCGTAGGGTCCTTGATGTCACAGGTCTTGCAGTGCACGCAGTTTTGCGCATTGATCTGCAGGCGGTCTGTGTTATCGGCATTCTTCACAAACTCATAGACACCGGCCGGGCAGTAGCGGCTTTCGGGGCCGGCATAGGTTGCCAGGTTGATGTTGACAGGAACGCTGGCGTCCTTGAGCGTCAGGTGCGGCGGCTGATTTTCTTCGTGGTTGGTGCTGGAGACAAATACCGAGCTCAGCCGGTCAAACGAAATGATGTTGTCGGGCTTGGGATAGACAATGGGCTGGTATTCGGCCGCTGGTTTGAGCATTGCGTGGTCGGGTTTGGTGCGGTGAACCGTCCAGGGCGGGCGCTTCAGGCCAAGCCTGGGCAGCAGCCAGTGCTCGATGCCGGTCATGAAGGAGCCCACGTACATGCCTTTCTTGAACCACGCCTTGAAGTTGCGCGACTGGTCCAGTTCCCGGGCCAGCCAGCTTTTGGCATAGGCCTCGGGGTAAGCGCTGAGTTCATCATGCTGGCGGCCCGCGGTGACTGCGGCGTAGGCGGCTTCAGCGGCCAGCATGCCGGTCTTGATGGCCGCATGGCTGCCCTTGATGCGGCTGGCGTTGAGGTAGCCCGCTTCGCAGCCGATCAGTACGCCGCCGGGAAACACGGTTTTGGGCAGGCTCAACGCGCCGCCGGCCGTGATGGCGCGTGCGCCGTAGCCAATGCGCTTGCCGCCCTCCAGATAGGACTTGATGCGGGGGTGCGTTTTCCAGCGTTGCATCTCTTCAAACGGGCTGAGGTATGGGTTGGCATAGTCCAAACCCATGACGAAGCCCAGCGTCACCTTGTTGTCTTCCAGGTGGTACATGAAGCCGCCACCGTAGGTGTGGCTGTCCATGGGCCAGCCGGCAGTGTGAATGACCAGTCCGGGTTGATGTTTGGTTGGGTCAATTTCCCACAACTCCTTCACTCCAAGCGCATAGGTCTGTGGGTCCTTGCCTTCGTCAAGCTTGAAGCGGCTGATCAGTTGGCGGCCCAGGCTGCCACGCGCGCCTTCGGCGAACACGGTGTATTTTCCGTGCAGTTCCATGCCGAGCTGAAAATGCTCGGTCGGCTGGCCATCTTTGCCGATGCCGAGGTTTCCGGTAGCCACGCCCTTGACTGAGCCATCTTCGTCGTACAGCACTTCTGCGGCAGCAAAGCCGGGGAAAATTTCAACGCCAAGGCTTTCGGCCTGCCCCGCCAGCCAGCGCACCAGATTGCCCAGGCTGATGACGTAGTTGCCATCGTTGTGAAAGCAATTGGGAACCAGGAAGGCTGGTGTTTTGGTGGCACCCTGTTCACTGAGGAACAGGACTTGATCTGCCGTGACCGGCTGGTTCATCGGTGCGCCTAGCGTTTTCCAGTCGGGAATCAGTTCGGTGAGCGCCTGCGGGTCCATCACCGCGCCAGAAAGAATGTGCGCGCCCGGTTCGGAACCTTTTTCCAGCACAACGACGGAAACATCGTTGCCTTTTTCAGCCGCCAGTTGTTTGAGGCGAATCGCGGTGGCAAGTCCGCCTGGGCCGCCACCCACGATGACCACGTCATAGTCCATTGATTCACGGGGGCCAAACTGGGCCAGAATTTCTTGAGGTGTCATCGCGGTCTCGCTGATAATGGTTTTCAGGAACGGCCATCTGCCGTTCAAATGATTTTATGCCGTGAACGCAGTGGACCGAAGATTTGTCCACTTTTGAATTTTTTAATGAGAGGAGCCCCTAATGGCGTACAGCATTGATCTTTCTGGCCGTGTCGCGTTCGTGACCGGCGCTTCGGGCGGTCTTGGCGCTCAATTTGCAAGAACGCTCAGCCGTGCCGGTGCCGCCGTGGTGCTGGCCAGCCGCAGGCTCGACAAGTTGAAAGAGCTGCGTGCGCAGATTGAAGCGGCTGGCGGAGCCGCGCATGTGGTGGCGCTGGATGTGACCGACCATGCCAGCATCAAGTCGGCGGTAGCCCATGCTGAAACTGAAGTGGGACCCATTGATATTCTGGTCAACAACTCGGGCGTGAGCACGACGCAGGCGCATTCAGGACGTGAGCGAGGAAGATTTCGATTTCATTTTCAACGCCAATGTGAAGGGTGCCTTTTTTGTGGCGCAGGAAGTTGGCAAGCGCATGCTGGCCCGCGCCAAGGGAGCGGTGCCTGGCACCTACAGTGGCGGGCGCATCATCAACATCGCGTCCATGGCGGGCCTGCGCGTATTGCCGCAAATTGGCGTGTATTGCATGAGCAAGGCCGCGGTGGTGCAGATGACGCGCGCCATGGCGCTGGAGTGGGGCAGGTTCGGTATCAACGTCAATGCGATTTGCCCGGGCTACATTGACACCGAAATCAATCACCACCACTGGGAGACCGAGCAGGGCAAAAAGCTGGTGCAGATGCTTCCGCGCAAGCGCATTGGAAAACCTGAAGACCTCGATGCGATGCTGGTCATGCTGGCCAGCGGTGAAAGCCATTTTGTCAATGGCGCGGTGATTGCCGCAGACGACGGATTTGGCGCATGAAGATCGAAATCCCAGAGCGCAAGAAACTGGTTCACACGATGCATATTCCGATTCGCTGGGGCGACATGGATGCGATGGGCCACCTCAACAACGCGAGCTACTTCCGCTATCTGGAAACCGCCCGCATCGACTGGATGTACGCCATTGGATGCAGGCCTGACCCGCAAGGCGAAGGTCTTGTGATCATCAACGCCTTCTGCAACTTCTACAAGCAACTGGAATACCCGGGTGATGTGTTGGTGAAAACGTATGTCAGCGACGCGGGTCGCACCACCTTTGAAAGCTGGGCCACCCTGGAGCGCGTGGACGCGCCGGGTGTAATTTGCGCTGCCGGTGGCGCCACCACGATCTGGGTTAACTTTCCGGCGCAAAAGGCCATGCCATTGCCTGGCTGGATGCGCCAGCGGGTGGAAGGCTAGCCGCCTTCCATTTCGTGTTTGACCCGGTCTTAATCAAACACCGGCGACTCAACCCCCAGCACCTTGTGCAGCTTGGGGCTTGTGGTGGTGTATTGCAGGTGGATTTTCTTGTCCGGGAAGATGAAGGGCGCAGCGCCAAAGGCTGCCAGTGCGCACTCATGAAAGCCACTCAAAATCAGTTTCTTCTTGCCGGGGTAGGTGTTGATGTCGCCCACTGCGAAGATGCCCGGTACATTGGTTGAAAACTTCTCGGTATCGACCTTGAGCTGCTTGCGCTCAATGTCCAGGCCCCAATGGGCAATCGGCCCGAGCTTGGGTGAAAGGCCAAAGAAAACCAGCAGCACATCGAGTGGCACTACGCGAGTCACGCCATCGGCGCCGGTGACTTTGACACCGGTCAGTTTGTCGTCTTTCGTGTCATAACCTGTGACCTGGCCGACGATGAACTGCATCTCGTAGGCGTCGCAGAGGTCCTTCATTTTCGCCACGCTGGCGGGTGCCGCCTTGAAGCCGTCGCGGCGATGCACCAGAATCACACTTTCTGCCTTATTGGGGCCTTCCGCGACAAAGTTCAAGGCCCAGTCGAGTGCGGAGTCACCGCCACCCACGATGACCAGGTTTTTTCCGGCAAAGTCCGCCGGGTTCTTCACCCGGTAGTGGAGCTGCGAGCCTTCGAACTGTTCGAGCCCGTCGACTTTCAGCAAGCGCGGCTGGAAAGCGCCGACCCCGGCGGCGATGAAGATTGTTTTGGTCAGGAACTGGGTGCCCTTGGAGGTTTCAACAAAGAAGCGACCATCGTCCTGCCTTTCAACCACGCTGACTTCCTGGCCGAAGTGAAAGGTTGCGCCAAAGGGTTCAATCTGCTTGAGGAGGTTGTCGGTCAGTTCCCGGCCGGTGCACATCGGCACGGCCGGAATGTCGTAAATCGGCTTGTCGGGGTAAAGCTCAATGCACTGGCCGCCCGGATAGGCGAGGGAATCGATTACGTGGGCCTTGATTTCGAGCAGGCCCAGCTCAAACACCTGGAAAAGGCCCACCGGTCCGGCACCCACAATGACGGCATCGGTTTCCAGGGGGCCATCGTGCGCGGCGGCGGTGTTGATCACTTCTTGATTCAGTTGAGGTTCCATGTTTCTTTTTTTTGCAGGCGTATTGAGCGGCTCTAAGCGGGCTTTGTGCAGCGCGCGGCTTTCAGCGCTTCAACTCATTAAGCTTGTTGGTCTTTTCTGCCCATTCCTCGGCATCAGGCAGGGCGTCCTTGCGCTTGGTGATGGTTTTCCAGCCTGGGGCATGGCTCAATTCGGCGTTGAGCTTGATGAACTGCAATTGGTCGGCGGGCAGGTCTTCCTCGGCATAGATGGCATTGACCGGGCATTCCGGAATGCATACCGCGCAGTCAATACATTCGTCCGGGTCAATCACCAGCATGTTGGGGCCTTCGCGGAAGCAGTCCACGGGGCAGACATCGACACAGTCGGTGTATTTGCAACGGATGCACGAGTCGGAGACGATGTGTGTCATGGGTATGTAGGTTTATCGGTGGCAACTTGTTGATTTTAAGAGGTTTCGGCTCACGCGGCTAACGGAAATGCATCAAAGATGCATTGTGAGTGTGTGTTTTGCTCAAAAAACCAGCGCTGCGGCAGAGGTTTTGTGCGACGCTGTATCCACCAGCACCAGCGAGCCCAGGATGCGCGAACGGGTATACGGCAGGGTAACCAGGGGCTCCTGCAGGCTCAGTTCGACATGGCCAATGGCATTAGGCGGCAGTTCGCTGGCGTCTTCCTCGGCCAGGGTGTTGACATCGAGCTTGTGGACGATGCGCTTGACCCTGACCTTGACCCAGCGGTGACCTTGCAGCGCCCAGTAAACGCGTCCGGCGAGCAGTGGCTCGTCGTCCATCCAGGCCAGAGTGACGGAAAGTTCACGGGAGGGCTCAAAGGTGTTGGGGGTCAGCAGCCAGTCGCCGCGCGAGACGTCCACTTCGCGGTCAAGCACAATGCCCGCGCTGTGTCCGGCTAGAACGGATGTGGGCTGGCGAGTGTGGTCGAGCACCTGGGCCACCACAGCGGTTTGGCCGCTCGGCAACACGGTCACGCTCTGGCCCGTTTGGATGCCGCCGGTGGCGACGCGACCCCAGAAGACGCGACGGCCCTGGGAGGTATTGGCTGAGGCGGAAAACTTCTCCACCCACTGCACCGGGAAGGCAAAAGCTTCAAGCGTTTCAGCCGCAGTAGCGGGGAGGAGCTCAAGCAGTTGTAGCAACGAGGGGCCGTCATAGCCGCACCAGCCGGGTCTGGCATCAACCACGTTGTCGCCGATCAGCGCGGAGATGGGCACGATGGCTCTGACCGGGATTTTCGCGGCCTGGGCGAAGGCTGCCAGCGCTGCGCTGATGTTGTTGAAAGCCAGCGTGGGGTTTGCCACGGCGTCGAGCTTGTTCACGGCGAACACAATCGATGGAACGCGCAGCAGGTTGACCAGCAGGCAATGGCGGCGGGTTTGCACCAGCAGTTCCAGCGATGGATTTTTCCAGTCGAGCTTGGTGGCATCGACCAGCACCACGGCAGCGTCGGCGCTTGATGCGGCCGTGACCATGTTGCGGGTGTACTGCTCATGACCCGGCGCGTCACCAATGATGAACTTGCGACTTTCGGTGGCGAAATAACGGTAGGCCACGTCGATGGTGATGCCCTGCTCGCGTTCGGCCGACAGACCGTCGGTCAGCAGCGCCAGGTCAGTCACGCCTGCGCGCTGCACCCCGGCCAGGTGGTCTTGCAGCACCGCCCTGGAGTCCACCAGCAGGCGGCCAATCAGCGTGCTCTTGCCGTCATCGACCGAACCGCAGGTGATGAATTTCAACGCGGATCGCAGATCATTGCGGGTTGCATCCATTACAAAACCCTCGCCACTAGCTATCAAATCAATAGTATTCATCAGAAGTATCCGTCTTTCTTGCGCTTTTCCATCGAGGCATCAGAGGTCTTGTCGTCCATGCGCGTGGCACCGCGCTCGCTCACATCGACGGCCAGCGTTTCGATCACGATTTCGGCAGCGGTGGCGGCCAGGCTGTCAACCGGGCAGGTGCAGGTGATATCGCCCACAGTACGGAAACGCACGGTTTTTTCAATCGCCTGCTCGCCTTCGCGCAAGGGTGTCAATTTGGTCACGGGCACCAGCAGGCCCTTGCGCTCAACCACCTTGCGCGGGTGCGCGTAGTAGAGCGATGGCAGTGCGATCTGCTCGCGCTCGATGTATTGCCACACATCAAGTTCGGTCCAGTTGGAAATCGGGAACACGCGAAAGTGTTCGCCGGGCTGCAGCCGGGTGTTGAACAGGGTCCATAGTTCGGGGCGCTGCGTTTTGGGTTGCCACTGGCCGAAGCTGTCGCGGTGCGAGAAGATGCGCTCCTTGGCCCTGGCCTTTTCTTCGTCGCGGCGCGCGCCACCGATCAGAGCGTCGAAGTGGAACTCCTCAATGGCTTCAAGCAGCGTGACCGATTGATGCACATTGCGCGACTCGCCAGGGTGCGCCAGCCGCACGGTGCCGCGCGCCATCGAGTCTTCGACTTTTCGCACGATCAGCTCGGCTCCCAGCTCCCTCGCACGAAAATCACGGAAATCGGTCACTTCGGGAAAGTTGTGGCCGGTGTCTATCATCAGCAGCGGATAGGGGATGCGGCCGCCGCGTTGCTTGTCGATAAAAGCCTTCTCGGCGCACTTGAGCATCACCAGCGAGTCCTTGCCGCCCGAAAACAGCAGGGCCGGGCGTTCAAAAGCCGCGGCCACCTCACGCAGGATGAAGATGGTTTCTTCCTCAAGCGCATCGAGATGGGCATTGCTCAGTTGGCTGAGTACCTGGGGTTCTGTACGAGCGTTCATGCGAAGGTCTGCCTGATGGGAAGGATGCTGGAAAGGGGTTCAAAAGCGGCGGTCTCCCGGACTTGGTGCGGGTCGTCAGCCGCCACATGCAGGCCGCACTCCTTGGCGTTTTCGTCTTCCCACCACCAGCGGCCGGAGCGGAAATCTTCGCCCAGTGTGACGGCGCGGGTGCAGGGCGCGCAGCCGATGCTGGGAAAAAACTCGTCGTGCAGCGGGTTGTACGGAATGTTGTTCAGGGCAATGAAGTGCCAGACATCGCCCCAGGTCCAGTCGGCCAGCGGGTTGATTTTCATCCGCCCGGCTTGTGGCTCGATGTCATTCACCTCGGCGCGAGCGCTGGACTGCTCGCGGCGCAAACCGGTCAGCCAGCCGCCTTTACCGGCGAGGGCCCGCTCCAGCGGCTCCATCTTGCGGATATGGCAGCACTGCTTGCGCAATGCCAGGCTCTGGTACATCGCGTCCGTGCCGTGCGCTTGCACGAAGGCCGTGGCAACCGCCGCATCGGGGTGGTAAACGTCCACCGGGCGGTGGTAGCGCTTTTCAATGCGGCCAATCAGCGCCAGCGTTTGCGTATGCAGCATGCCGGTATCGAGCACAAAAATGCCGGCCTCAATGCCTGCTTCGTGCAGCAGGTGCGTGACCACCATGTCTTCAGCGCCCAGGCTGGAGGCTTGCGTCAGGGGGGCATGGTTTGCCGCGCAGGATTTCAGCAGCGTGCAGCTGGCGTTCAGCTTTTGCGCAAAATCAGGCGAAGGCCTGGCGTAAAGGGAAATGGCACTCATGGCTGGTTTCCCTGCCACGTCGCGAAATACGGGCTGACCTGAACCGCATCGCCCTGGTACCTGCCCACGCCGTAGCCCGGATTGTGGCTGAGCACGCGCTGTGCCATGGCCAGATCCAGGTCGGCGCGCAGCACTGCGCTGGTGAAGCCGCTGCGCTCCATTTGCGCGAGCTGGTCCGCCAGCACATCGCCGGTGGCCCGGATTTCGCCCTTGAAACTGAGGCGTCGGCCGCAGCAAAAACGCCTGGCTGAAGGCCCGGCCATCGGTGAATTTTGGAAAGTTCAGGTCGATCCGGTCAACCCCGCCCAGGGACACTTCGCGTGGGTCCGCATCATTTGGAAGTTCAATCACATTGAGGCCTGGAGCCATAGTGGAATGGTTGGAAGCAGGTATTAGTTTCATAGTAATCTCGGCATGGTAAGGGTGTCAGGCGGCTTGCTCCGCAGGGCTGGCAGTGGCTTTTGTAGCGCTGGCGGCCGCAAAACGCGCCGAGTTGGCGGCCACCTTGAAAGGCTCCACGCCCACGCGGCGCAGCGTGCCAATAAAGGCTTCGTGCTTGCCGTGGCTCATGATGCGCAAGTTGCGGTAGGTGTCCAGCACGGCTTCAACCACCTCGGGCACTTCAGCGGCGGAAAACGACGGTCCGACCACCTTGCCGGGCATGGCCGCGCCCGAGTGCGCCGATCCGTCGGAACCACCAAGCGTGACCTGATACCACTCCTTGCCATCCTTGTCGACCCCCAGAATGCCAATGTGGCCGCTGTGGTGGTGACCGCAGGAGTTGATGCAGCCGCTGATGTGCAGGTCAATCTCGCCCAGGTCGTGCAGTTCATCGAGGTCCTGGTAGCGCTGGCTGATGGCCTCGGCCAGCGGCAGCGATCGCGCATTGGCCAGCGAGCAAAAATCGCCGCCGGGGCAACTGATCATGTCGGTCAGCAAGCCGATATTGGGGCGCTCCAGACCGGCCTTGCGCGCCGCCTGCCACAGTTCCGGCAGGGTATCAAGGCGGACCCACGGCAGCAGCAGGTTCTGGCTGTGCGTGACGCGCGCTTCAGCAGCCGAGAACTGCTCGGCCAGGCTGGCGGCAAGCTCAAGCTGGCTGGTCGTGGCGTCGCCCGGGGCCTGGCCCAGGCGCTTGAACGACAGCGTCACGGCGCACAACTCGGGGTTTTGGTGCGCGGCCACGTTTTGCTGCAGCCAGCGGCCGAACTCGATGTGGTCTTTGGCGTTCAGGTGCTGGTGCCGCGCTTTCACGCTTTCGAGCCAGCTTGCCGCGCTGCGCGCTACCGGGCCATGCGCCGTGTGGTCTGCACTGACGGCAATCCCGGCATCCATGTTGCCCCGGTCGCCGCGCTGCAGCGTGGGCGGCACGAACGAGGCACGCACGCGGTCGAGTTCTGCCTGCGTGATGGTGTGCGGGGCACCGTCCTTTTCGACAATCTCGCGGTACTCGGCTTCCACTTCATCGATATAGCGCTGGCCCTCGGCCTTGACCAGGATCTTGATGCGGGCCTTCCACGCGTTGTCGCGTCGGCCCCAGCGGTTGTAAACCCGTACCACGGCTTCCAGATAGTTGATGAGCTGGTGCCAGGGGAGAAACTCACGCACCACGCTGCCGATGATGGGTGTGCGGCCCATGCCGCCTCCCACCTTGATCCGAAAGCCGAGTTCGCCAGCGGCGTTTTCATGCAACTGAAGGCCGACGTCGTACCAGCCCGAGGCCACGCGATCCTCCAGCGCGCCACTGATGGCGATCTTGAACTTGCGCGGCAGAAAGGCAAACTCGGCGTGCAGTGTGCTCCACTGGCGCATGATTTCGGCAAACGGGCGCGGATCGGCGATTTCGTCCACGGCAATACCGGCCAGCTCGTCGCTGGTGATGTTGCGAATGCAGTTGCCGCTGGTCTGAATGCCGTGCATGTTGACGCTGGCCAGCAGGTCCATCACGTCGGCCGATCGGTCGAGCGGGATCCAGTTGTATTGCACATTGGTGCGGGTGGTGAAGTGGGCGTAGCCGTGGCTCAGATGGCTGTGCACTGACCGGCCGTTTTTTAGCGGGATGGCACCGAGCTGGTCCTGGGCTGCCTGGGCGCCGTCAAACAGCGCCGCGTCGGGCTGATCAAACTCGCGTGCGATCCTGGCCAGCACGCGCAACTGGGTGCTGGAGAGTTCGCCATAGGGCACGGCCACGCGCAGCATGGGTGCGTAACGCTGAACGTACCAGCCGTTTTGCAGGCGCAGGGGCCGAAATTCTTCTTCGGCCAGTTGCCCGGCCTGCCAGCGCGTGAGCTGGTCACGGTACTGGCTGGCCCGGGCCTTCACGAACTGGCGGTCAAATTCTGTGTATTGGTACATGGCTATCCGGAACTGAATAAAAATGGGAACCTAGATTGAAATGAATTTGGCGCCGGCATAGGCCATCAGCACCGATAGCAGTGAGCGGATCACGCGCTCGGGTATTTTGCGCATGAGGTGTGAACCGACCCAGATTCCCGGGAGTGATCCGGCCAGCAGCAGGGTCAGCAAAGACCAGTCCACCGAGCCTATCGAAGCGTGTCCCAGACCTGCCACCAGGGTAAGCGGGACCGCATGGGCAATGTCAGCGGCCACAATGCGTGGCAGTGGCAGGGCAGGGTACAGCAGCATTAGCACAATCACGCCAATCGCACCGGCGCCCACCGAGGTGATTGTCACCAGGATGCCAATGACGGCCCCAAACAACACCGGTTGCACCCAATGGTGGGCCCGCGTGGCCTGACTCAGCAATTCGGGGGCAATGTTCGCAGGCATGACCTTGCCGCGCAGGACTTTATAAAAGGTGGCGAAGGCTGTCAGCAGCAGCGTCAGGCCCAATGTCGTGGTCATCAACGTCTGGGTGGACGGGTTGGCCGGGCCAAGGCGATGCAGCACATACAGGGTAATCAGCGAGGCCGGGATGCTGCCTGAGGCGACCTGTCCGACAATGCGCCAGTCCACCACCCGGGAGCGCGCCAGACCGATGGTGCCACCCATTTTGGTGAAGGCCGCAAACAACAGGTCGGTGCCGATGGCCAGATGGGGTTTGATGCCAAAAACAAAGATGAGCAGCGGCGTCATCAGCGAGCCGCCACCCACGCCCGTCAGCCCCACCACGAGGCCAACAGCAAATCCGGAAAATACGAAAGTCAATTCATGCATAAGTCCAAAAATGTAACTTTGCCCTTTATAAAAACAAACTACACATTTGTTCTCCGTTTATATGAATAAGCTTATTTTCTGGTTTTCATGCGAATTTGCAGGTGTTCCACGGAGTGATTGGCTCAAAGCGCACATCGTATGCAGGCGTGGCATCGCACCCACAAGCCGTGTGCGCTGGTAAAGTTCCTGCAATTCGCAATGGGCTGCCTGCCCTGCGTGAAATGGATCGACTGAAGCGCTTATTTTTGGAGCACCCCGTGAAATTGACCCAATCTGCCCTGCTGGGCAGCCTGTTACTGGCCACTGCCGTGACTGCGGCGCTGGCTGCCTCGAAGTCGCCAATTAAAATCGGGGAAATCAACAGTTACTCGACCATGCCGCAGTTCACCCAGCCTTACCGCCAGGGCTGGCAGCTTGCAGTGGAAGAAATCAATGTGGCCGGTGGTCTGCTCGGCCGCAAGGTGGAAGTCATTGCCCGCGATGACGAGGGCAAGCCCGAGGAAGCGCTACGCCACGCGATTGAACTGAGCGCCAAGGAAAAGGTCGATGTGCTGGCCGGCGGTTTTTTGTCCAACGTGGGACTGGCTCTGGCTGACTACGCGCAGAAAAACAAGCGGGTGTATGTCGCCAGCGAGCCGCTGACCGACGCCATCATCTGGGACAAGGGCAACCGCTACACCTTCCGACTGCGCCCCAGCACCTATATGCAGGCCGCCATGCTGGTGGAAGAGGCGGCCAAGCTGCCAGCCAAACGCTGGGCCACGATTGCGCCCAACTACGAATATGGCCAGAGCGCGGTCGCCAGCTTCAAGGAACTGCTCAAGGCCAAGCGCCCCGATGTGGAATTTGTCGGGGAACAGTGGCCCGCGCAGGGCAAGCTGGAGGCGGGCACCACGCTGCAGGCCATCATGCAGAGAAAACCCGACGCGATCTTCAACGTGACCTTTGGTGTCGATCTGGCCAAGCTGGTGCGCGAAGGTAACCAGCGCGGCATTTTTCCCAGAACGCCCGTGGTATCGCTGTTGTCTGGCGAGCCTGAATACCTCGATGTGCTGAAAGATGAAACACCCAGGGGCTGGGTCGTGACCGGCTACCCCTGGGATCAGATTGACTCGCAGGAGCATGCCAGTTTTGCGGCCAATTACTACCGCCGTTTTAAAGAATATCCGAAGGTCGGCTCAGTGGTGGGTTATGCCACCATGCAGGCGATTTTTGCCGCCATCAAAAAAGCCAACTCCACCGACAACGAAAAGCTGGTGACGGCGCTGCGTGGCTTGAAGTTCTCAACGCCGTTTGGCCCGGCTGAGTTCCGTGCCATAGATCACCAGTCCACCATGGGCACCTACGTGGGCAAACTGGACCTGCGAGGCAACAAGGGCACCATGGTGCAGTGGCGCTATGCTGACGGAAAGGCCTATATGCCTAGCGACGCTTACGTGAAAGCGCGTCGGCCGGCCGAGGCCATGAAGTAATTATGCTATCTATTAAGTAGCTTACTGTTCCCGTGCTTATTTGGATACAGCCAATTTTTGTTTAAATTTTGTCACCACTCAGCTCCCTCTGAAGCGACAGACGACAATCCCGCAATGACAGATCCATGGTGGCGCACCACGGACGTGGCTTGCAGGCTGCTGGCGTTGAGCAAATTTCACTGTTTCATGCGTTGATATTGAACATGGGACGATGGAGAAAAGTGTAGACGACACATTTTCGCTGCCCGGTCACCCAGAGATGAAGCAAGACGCTACAGAAAAAATAGCTGTTTTAGCCTGCACTGATTGGGCTACAGCCATTTTTTTTCTTGAATTATGGCCAGACTTCCGGTGCTGGTGCGGTGTATTGCGGCAGCAGCGCATCGGCCAGGCGCTGCGCCAGTGGCAGAGGCTCGGCGTGCAGCCTGGCCGCCAGCAATTCCGCGCACAGCGCGGCAAAGGTCAGGCCGCGCGATCCCATGCCGCTGCACAGCCACAGGTCGGGCTCCAGCGGCCCCAGCGCTGGCAGGTGGCTGGGCGTGGCGCAGCGCACTCCCGCCCAGGCGTTGACCTTGCCGCGCTCGAATTGATCCGCCAGCTGGCCGGCGGCCTCAGGCAACAGGGTCCGCAGGCGGTCGAGATTGTGCTGCGCGTCGCCTGGTTGGGTCTCAGCGCTGGCGTTGTCGCGCTCAAAGCTGGAGCCGGCCATCCACGCAAGCGGGTTGGTACCGCCCGCCAGCGGCAGTGCCGGAATCAGGCCGCCGTGGCCATTGACCGGGAAAGGCGGCAGTGCATCCGTTATTCCCGGCTCGTGCCATGCCCACGACACTTGGCCGCGAACGGCCTGCAGCGCCAGATGCTGGCCCGCCCCCCGAGCCAGCGCGCGGCTGGCGTAGCCCGCAGCCAGCACCAGCAGTTCAGCGCGCGCCAGCTCCTGCCCGGCCGCGTCCAGCACCTGCCATGCGCTGCCCTGCCTGACCCATCGACTCACTGCCGCCTGGCCGCGCCACTGAACGCCCGGAGTTGCCAGCCACGCCCGTACCAGCGCCGCTGGCTTGATCCAGCCGGCCCGCACGTGCCAAAGTGCCAGGGTTTCAGGCGGCAAGCCAGCCTGCGCAAGCTGCTCAGCGTTCGCTGGGTGCGTCCAGTCGTGCGCGGCCTTGGCGTCTCCCTGCTGCCAGGCGGCGGGTCGCGCGCGGATGTGTTTCATGCAGTGCTCCAGCACGCCAGTGCAGCTCCAGTCGCTACCGGCTTGCAGCAGTGTTTCAGCCTGCTGCAGCGTTGCCCTGACGCCGCTGCGCGATAAACGTGAAAACAGACTGTCGTCGGGCGATACATGGGGGGCCATCACTCCGCCAGGCAAGCCGGATGCGCCTGCGGCAGGCGCTGCGGCGGCATCTAGCACTACCACTTGCCAACCGCGCCGAGCCAGGCTGGCCGCCACGGCCGCACCGGCCAGGCCCGCGCCAATCACGACGCAATGACCAGGCGTGCGGTGCCCCGGTGATGGCGGCGTTTTTTTGGGTTCCCACGCCGGGTCGAACGAGCCCCGCAGGTTGTCACGTTTTGGGGGCAAGCCAGGAACTTTTTTCACCACAAAACCGCATTGCGCCAGCGCATCGCGCACGCTGCGCGCCACCGTCCAGGTGGCCACCCGCGTGCCGCGACGGCAGCAGCGCGCCACCGCCTTGAGGGTATGCAGATCCCAGATGTCCGGGTTGCGCTCCGGGCTGAAACCGTCCAGGTACACTGAGTCGGCTTGAAATGGCTGCTCGCGCAGCATGGCTTTGGCGTCTCCAAGGCACAGCGTCAGCAACACCAGGCCGCCTTCAAAGGTCAGCCGGTGAACGCCTGGCAGCAGGCCCCAGAGCTGGCGCTGCAGCTCCTGTGCCAGCGCCATCAGCTCCGGATGGTTCCGGACGCTGCGCAGCACATCGTCAGCGCTGGCCGGAAAGGCCTCGGTCGAGACGAAATGCAGCAGGCGAGGGCGCATCGGGTCGGCTTTCCAGGTGGCCCAGGTCACCAGAAAATTCAGCCCCAGGCCAAAGCCGGTTTCAAGAATGCACCATTGCGGCTGGCTGGCCCAGGCAGCGGGCAGGCCGCAGCCTTTCAGGAAGACTTCACGGGCCTGGCTCAGGCCACCGGACTCGCTGCGATAGCGGTCGCCAAAGCGCGGGCTGTAGGGCGTGCCGTCGGCCAGCCACTCGATGGGCTCAGACATCAAGAGAATCTTTTAACTGCGGCAAGCGGCTTTGTCGCATTATTTCGGTGCGCGACATGAGCCTGCGCTGAAACCATTTTTCGCAGCGCTACGCGTTGGGCGGGACATAGCCTGCCACGGCGTCTGCGCCGTCGCCAAAGAAATGCTTTTCCATCTGGCGCGCCAGGTACTGGCGCGCCCGGGCATCGGCCAGATTGAGCCGGTTTTCATTGACCAGCATGGTTTGCTGTTTCAGCCATGCTGCCCAGGCTTCCTTGCTGACTTCCTCCCATAGGCGTTTGCCCAGCGGGCCGGGGTAGGGCGGGAAGTCCAGTCCTTCGGCTTCCCGGCCGAGCTTGATGCATTGAACAAGACGTGTCATGTGCGTGGTTCTTTCGGTTTTAGTGGTGGGAGTGCTTAAGAATATGGAACTGGCGTTTTGGCCGTTCCAGTCTTCCGTGGCTGCCTTCAGAGTCCTATTTTCTTCGCATTTAGATGTGTTTTTGGAAAAAAGAGAGCAACCACAACTTCCTGCAGGTACTTTATCAATGTTTCCACCGCTGCGCTGACAGGGTCTGCGCTCGCTGCTTATTAAATTTTTGTGGTAAATCGCATGTGGACCCTCGGCACGTTCAAAGGTGAAATGCAATGCGCTATCCAGAAAGTAGCGTCAAGATTTCAGCCAGAGCTCGAATTCAACCCGGTGGCCGCAGCGGCACGCCGGGTGAGCTTGCCCGCCGTCCAGCGCAGCGCAGTTACTGGCGAACCATCTGGCCGTGAAGGATTTGCCTGCGTGAGTGGATACGCGCCAAAAACCTTTAGAAACACAGGGAAAGCGAGCAGGCCGGTTTTAGCAGTAAAATATACTTCGGTCCTATGCCAAGCAAGCGCCACTAGCTATAAAAATAGTAGCTATTGTGGCGCGCCAGGCGACGTAAAAGCCGGTCGGGCAAGCATCCAGGATGGGCCGCACCCGGATCGTCCAAGTGCTTGTATTTGTGAATGAATCCCCAATGTGTGTTCATGAACACCATCCAACCGAAAGCCCGCAAGCTAGAGGCTCTACTTCCTGCAGTGAGCCGGGGCATAAGCCGTTTAACAACCCAACCCAAGGAGATAAACCATGGCAAGAGCTGACGCCAAAACCGCCGTCCTCGCTGACGGCCTGCGCTACAAGTCCAAGGTGTCGGGCTCACCGTTTGCTGCCACCACGTCTTTTGGCGCTGCCACCATGTCGTGTTTCATGTGTGGCAAGCACCGCGCCCGCTCGATGATGGGCACGCGCAAGGTGCTGGGCAAATCCCAGGCCGTGTGCTCGCCCTCATGCAAGGCACTCGATGAAGCATTGGAAAACAAGGACGCCACTTGAGAAAGACCTATGTCCTGACCCTTGAAGGCAAGAATCGCGACCGGCTGCTGGAAGCGAGCAAGCACGACATCCGCAAGTACGTCAAACGGGAACGAAGCCGTCCCTTGCCCGCAGGCGTTGACTACTGGGACTTTGATTGCAGGTTTGGTAGCAGTGAAGCCACGGCGACTGGGGTTCATTTTGCCACGCTCATGGGTTTGATTGACACTCTGGCCCGGGAAGGTGGTGAGCAGTTTTACATTGAAATCGTGACCCGGCACGGCGTGCGAAACACCGGGCCGCGGGATGCGGGTGCTGACGCTGAAGGCGCAGCGGACACCGAATAGGCCACTGCCTCGGTGGCTCGCCAATTCGCGGCTCACTCTTGATGCGGTGACTGCCCGCGCGCCGCTGCCTCGCGCAATTTATCTTTCCTGCTTGGGCGCTTGCCCTTGACGCCGCCATTTGACGCGATTGCGTCTGCTGTGGACGTCCCGATTTGAACCGGCTCAAAGTCGGCAATCTGTTCGCGCGGCACGCTTTGATGCTGGCGTTTTTCAATCAGCCGAAAATGTGCTTCAGTGTCTGCGCTCACAAAACTGATGGCCATACCGCTTTCACCGGCGCGGCCGGTGCGGCCAATGCGGTGCGTATAGTCAACCGCTGAGCGCGGCAGATCGTAATTCACCACTATCGGCATTTGGGCAATGTCGATGCCCCGGGCGGCGACATCGGTGGCCACTACCACCTGCAAGACTTTCAGCTTGAAATCCAGCAGCACCTGGGTGCGTTTCCCCTGGCTCAGTTCGCCATGAAAGGGTTCCGCCGCAATGCCCGCCTTGCGCAGCTTGTCGGCCACGATTTCGGCGGCGTGCTTGGTTGCCACAAATACCAACACACGGCTCCAGCCTTCGCTTTGCACCAGATGGCGCAGCAACTGGGTTCGCCTGCCCGCATCCACTTCAATCGCCCGTTGCCTGATGTCGGGACCGATTTGCGCTGCTGCCTGCACTTCAATGCGTAGCGGCTGGTGCAGCAGGGTGGCGGCCAGCGCTTCAATGGCGGGTGGAAACGTGGCCGAGAAAAACAGGTTTTGCCGCTGCGCTGGCAGCAGCCCAAGAATGCGGCCCAACTCCTCGCCAAAGCCCAGATCCAGCAGGCGGTCAGCTTCGTCCAGTACCAGCGTGCTCACCGACGCCAGGGTCAGCGCGTTGTGGTCGATCAGGTCGAGCAGGCGCCCCGGTGTGGCCACCACCACGTCGGCGCCGCCGCGCAGGTTCATCATTTGCGGATTGATGGATACGCCGCCAGACAGCACGGCCACCTTGACCTTTTGTGGCAGGTAATCTGGCCAAGTTGACGATGGTTTCGCCAACTTGGGCCGCCAGCTCGCGCGTGGGCACCAAAATCAAGCCACGAACGCGTCGCGGCGCATGAACGGGTGCCTCAGCGAGTTGCTGCAGCAGGGGCAGCGCAAACGCCGCCGTTTTACCCGATCCGGTTTGGGCCGAACCCACCACATCTCGGCCTTGCAGGATCGCCGGAATGGCCGACGTCTGAATGGCGGTGGGCGCAAGGTAGCCCTTTTCGGTCAGGGCGCGAAGGAAGGCGGGCAGTTGGGCTGGTGAAAAGCCCAGTGATGAAAATGGCATGAGCAGGGGCTTCAGGAAAGAATGAAGGGCGGGAGCGCGACGCTGCCGACTGAAGCGCCAAGTTTAAGCGCCTGGTTTTCTGAAGGTTCGGCAGGTGCCGTAAACCACAGCGTGGCCAGCTTGCAAGGCGCTTGAATTTGGCAAAAACTCCCCCAGTTCAATTGCATGAATACGACCCACACAATTCCTTCAACGTCGAATCTGACCGTGACGCACGTGCTGGCCGAGTTGCTTGAACGGCTGGAACATAGCGCCAAGCCGCTCGGCGCTGAGCAATACCGCTCGGTGGTGCTGCATCTGGTGGATGAACTCCATGATGTGCAGTCCGACGCGGCATTGCACGCCTTGCTCGACTCGCACCCGGCTGCAGCCGAGGTATATGAAAATGTCAATTACCAGTACGCAGGTCTGTGCCGCTCACCGCTGGACCGGGCGTTTGGTGCCGAGCAGCAAGCCAGGCAAGTCATAGAGCGCGCGATGCGAAAACCCAATAAAGGATAAACCGATGCTTGGAGTTGATACGAAAATCACCGTCTTTGCGGATGGGTTATCTGACGATGCCGGACAAAGACAAGCTCTGGGTCCAGACTGGACAAGGGGGGCATGATGACTGATTCCTTGCACATTGTGTGCCCGCATTGCCACACCACCAATCGTGTGAAACGCGCTGACCTGGCCAACGCGCCAGCTTGCGGGAGTTGCCATCAGCCCTTGTTCACGGGCCATCCGGCAGGGCTGGACGAAGCGGCGTTTGACCGCCACATCTCGCGCAGCCAGATTCCGGTGCTGGTTGACTTCTGGGCGCCGTGGTGCGGCCCCTGCAAGCAGATGGCACCCGCCTATGAGCAGGCGGCAGCGCAACTGGAGCCTGCGGTTCGCGTTGCCAAGGTTAACACCGAAGAAGCGCAGAGTTTGGGCGCGCGCTTCAATATTCGCAGCATTCCAACATTGGCGCTCTTTATCAATGGCCGCGAAGTGGCGCGCCAGGCCGGGGCCATGGGAACCGCGGACATTGTGCGCTGGACGCGCTCGCACATGTAAGACCGCTAAGCCGACAGACTCGGCTCGCGTCGTTTAGCGTGCGGGCTGTCGGCGTCGATCAAGCCCCCATTTAACTCCCTCGAACCACAGCAGACTCAGCAAGGCCACCCCCGCGCTGATTAGCAGCAGGGCCGGTGTCAGCGGTGCAAACGCGAACAGTCGGCTGATTCCGGGAATGCTGAGCACAACGCCCAGCAAGGCCAGTGTGGCCAGCGTGATCCAGCCGAAGTGGCTGTTGGAGGTCCCGATGCCGCGCCACGATGTGTGGCCCCAGAACCGGTTCGTCTGGATCAGACCGAGATTGGACAACACCAGCACGGTGAACGTCATGGCACGTGCCACATCATCCGAGTTTGTGCCGAACCGCCCGCCTGCGTACACCGCCAGCAGCAGCGCCAGCAACCCGGCACCCTGCCAGAGGCCGCGCGTGAGCACTGCCGCATCGAACAGGTGCGCCTCCGGGCTGCGCGGCCTGGCGGTCATGGCGTCGGCTTCGAGCGGCTCGGCCTCGAACACGACCGAGCAGGCCGGGTCGATGATCAACTGCAGAAACAGGATGTGAACCGGCATCAGCAGCATCGGCCAGCCCAGCAAGACCGGCACAATCGACAGCCCGACGATGGGTACGTGGACCGCAATCACGAAGACGATGGCCTTGCGCAGGTTGGCAAACACCCGGCGTCCATAGCGTACCGCAGTCACGAGGGACGAAAAATCGTCATTCAGCAGCACCAGGGCAGCAGCCTCGCGCGCCACGTCGGTGCCGCGCGCGCCCATGGCCACGCCGATGTGGGCCGCCTTGAGCGCGGGGGCGTCGTTGACGCCGTCTCCGGTCATTGCCACGACTTCGCCGCCGGCGCGGAAGGCCTGCACCAGGCGCAGCTTCTGTTCCGGCTGGACACGGCAAAAGATAGCGGTGTCGGCGAGTCGCATACGCAGCTCATCGTCGCTCAGCGCAGCGAGCTCGACGCCCGTCATGACCTTGCCGTCGGCGGCTAGCCCCGCCTGCCGGGCCACCGAGACCGCGGTGGCCGGATGATCGCCGGTGATCATCACCACCCGAATGCCTGCCGCGTGACACTCGGCAATGGCTTGCGGCACATCGGGCCGCACCGGGTCTTCCAGCGCGACCAGCCCGAGAAACTCAAACTCAAAGTCATGCTGGTTGTCCGGCAGGACCTCGGCATGGAAGGTGGCCCGTGCAACGCCGAGCACACGCAGCCCAATGGCCGCCATGCTGGCCACCTGCTCGGCAATCATGGCGCGGTGCGCCGCGTCAAAGTGGCACAGATCGACGATGGCCTCCGGCGCTCCCTTGGCGGCAATCATCCGCTCGCGCCGGTCCGGCGACTGCCAGACCCGCGACATGGCCAGCATCTCGGGTGACAAGGGGTAGTCGTCAACCAAGGTCCAGTCCGCGTGCAGCTGCTCGGTATTTGCCAGCAGCCGCTGCCCGGCGTTGGTAATGGCCGACTCTATCGGGTCGAAGGCACGCCGGTGGCTGGCCAGCACGGCAAACTCCAGCACCTCATGCAAGGCCTCTTGCAGCGGGGCTGCTTCGGCCTGCAGGCTGTCGTACGCAGCCGACCCGGTCCACAGCGTTCTCAGCGCCATGCGGTTGGCGGTCAGCGTGCCGGTTTTATCGACGCACAACACGGTAGTGGCGCCGAGCAGTTCGATGGCCGGAATGCTTCTGGCCAGTACGTTTTTGCGCGCCAGCCGCCAGCCGCCAGGCACCCAGGCCCATGAAGAGCGTCAGGACCACCGGCAGTTCTTCGGGCAGGATCGCCATCGCCAGCGTCAGGCCCGCCAGCAGGCCATGCAGCCAGTCCCCAAGTGTCACCCAGTAAGCAACCGCGAGGGCGCTTGCCAGCGCCAGGCCGACGATGGCAACGCGCTTGACGATGCGGCGGGTCTCGCGCTGGATGGGGGTGCTCTCGTCACCCAGGCCGGCAAGCGACTTGCCGATGCGGCCCAGGGCGCTGCGCTCGCCGGTGGCCATGACGCGTCCGCGTGCCGTGCCCTGCGTCACAAGCGTTCCGGAGAACACCTGCGTGGAGTCATTCGTACCCGGCACGGCGTCCGCGTTGTCCTGCATGGCCCCAACCTGTTTGAGTACGGGAGCGGATTCGCCGGTCAGCATGGATTCGTCCACCGTGAGATTCGATGATTCCACGAGGTGCATGTCGGCCGGAACGCGGTCGCCTTCTGCCAGCAGCACGATGTCGCTGCACACCAGCTCGCGCCCGGCGACCCGGTGGGTCTGGCCGCCCCTCACGACCAGCGCACGCGGGCTGGAGAGATCGCGCAGGGCCTCCAGCGAGCGCTCGGCGCGACGCTGCTGGACAAAGGTGATCCCCATGACGACAAAGACAAAGCCGAGCAGCATGAGTGCTTCGTTGCGATCTCCCAGCACCATGTAGATGGCCCCACAGGCCACCAGCAGCAGGAACATCGGTTCCGAGACGACATCGCGCAACAGACGCAGCACACCTCGTGGTCTGGAGCTGGGCAGTTCGTTCGGGCCGTCCCGGGCGAGGCGCTGGCGCGCGTCGATTTCGCTCAGACCGTCATGCATGAGCGACGGTTCCACGCAATGACGCTGCGCCGCTCAGCGCGCCGGTGCTGCGGCGGGCGCCGCATGGTCGAGATCGGGACGCCGCCACGGGTCCACATGGGTCATGAGGTTCAGCACGCGATGGCGTTGCAGGACACGCTGGCGTGCCGCAACGGCAATGTCGTGACCCGCCTCGACGCTGATCGTGGCATCGACCTCGATGTGCGCGTCGACCACGATCATGTCGCCCATCTTGCGCGTACGCACGTCGTGCACGCCGCTAACGCCGGGTGTTTCCAGCAGCGTGAGGCGAATGGCCGAAACTTCCTGTTCATTCACCGCGCGATCCATCAGGTCGTGCAGGGCATCCCAGCCGAATCCCCAGCCCATTTTGGCCACCATGAAACCGACAATCAGCGCGGCGATCGGGTCCAGGATCGGGTAGCCCGCCAGGTTGCCGATGATGCCGATGCCCACCACCAGCGATGATGCTGCGTCGGATCGCGCGTGCCAGGCATTGGCCACCAGCATGCTTGGCTTGACACGCTTGGCTACCAGCAGCATGTAGCGGAACAGGAGTTCCTTGGCAATGAGGGCCCCACCAGCCACCCAGAGGGCGGCAATATGGACCTTTTGCACGGTCTCGGGGTTATCGAGCTTGAGAAAGGCCGACCACAGCATGCCCGCGCCGACGGCCAGCAGCAGCACGCCCAGCGTCAGCGAAGCAGCGGTCTCGAAACGTTGGTGGCCATAAGGATGGTCTTCGTCGGCGTCCTTCTTGCTGTGATGGCTGGCGAACAGCACCACGAAGTCTGCCACCAGGTCGGACAGCGAGTGGACGCCATCGGCGATGAGACCTTGCGATTTGGACAGGATACCAGCGGCGATCTGGCTAATCGTCAGGATGAGGTTGACGCCCACGCTGACCCAGGTGCTGCGGGATGCTGCCGCTGCACGCTCTGCCGGGCTGTGCTGGGTGTCTTCAGGGTCATCGTCAAGTTCGTTGAAATTCATGGTCGTTGGGTGTGGGGTCCGCAGGCGGATGATTGGCGCGAAACGGCAGAGCTTACCGGTGAATCTTAATGAAATATTAATGCATTTGGGTGCAGCCACGAGTCAACGGCAATCCGTTGCATTGACGCAAGGCATTGCCAGCGGCGGGGATTGACTTTGACGCGAGTTCAAGCAGCTTGCCGAACTCACCCCACTGAGCCTTCAGGATGGAGCGCTGCGTGCGTTCACCGAGAGCTGGAATTGCTGGGGACCGCGCTGCGGCTCAGCTCATATGCTGGTCAGTCAGCGCTGCGGCGATGCGGGGCTCGCCGGGGTGACCTCCCAGGCTGACTGGAATCGACAGGAATGCGGTCATGACGACCGGCACCAGTGCGGCGAACACGATGCCAAGGTATTCGCGGAGGAAGAGGCGGAGGGTGGGATGCATGGCAGGTTTTCCTTTTTTGATTTGAATGAATGACTGCAATTCTGGATACTGAAACTTAAGGCAGTCTGAGGAGGTCTGTGGTCACCTAAGAAAATCCTAAGAACGCGGCAGCATCATGGCGGCCAAGGAGTCACCATGCACTTGTTCCCTTTACATCAATCCCCGCGTCGATTCGTCATTGCCGCGCTCGGGTTCGCCGGTGCCGCCCTTGCACCTGTCGCTCAGGCGGCCACCCCGGCGGAATTGCTGGCGGGCTACACCGCTCAGGTGGGCTCGCCAGCCGCACCGGCCCACGGTCAGCAATTGTTTACCACCCGACACGGCCGTGAATGGAGTTGCTCCTCGTGCCATGGCGCTGTACCGACCCAGACTGGCAGGCATGCGTCCACTGGAAAATCCATAGGTGCGCTGGCGCCAGCGTTCAACCCGCAGCGTTTCACTGATGCGGCCAAGACCGAGAAATGGTTTCATCGCAACTGCAACGACGTGGTAGGCCGCGAGTGCACCCCGGCGGAAAAGGCCGATGTGTTGAGCTGGCTGCTGACGCTCAAGCCGTGATGTTTTTTCTTTTATTCGTTTTCCCGGAGAACTTTTCATGTCATTTCCAATGCGTTCCATTTTTGGCCGCCTCGCCTTCGGTGTGATGGCTGCAAGCGCCATCAGCCAACCGGCCATGGCCGACGGTTACGGCCGAAGGGTGACTTGGCTGCCGAAATACCAGCAAGAATGCGCGGCCTGCCATATTGCCTACTCGCCCACCTTGATGCCAGCGGCTTCCTGGCGGCGAATCATGAGCAACCTGCCGAATCACTTCGGTACCGATGCTTCGCTGGACCCCGCAACGGTGAAAGAGCTCGCGGGCTGGATCAGTTCCCATGCCGGAACTTACAAGCGTGTCAGCGAAGAGCCGCCGCAAGACCGCATCACGCGCACCGCGTGGTTCATTCGCAAACATGATGAAGTCTCCGCCGCCTCTTGGAAACTTCCCGCCGTCAAGAGTGCTTCGAACTGTAGCGCTTGCCACGCCGCTGCCGAAAAAGGTGATTTCAATGAACACAATGTCCGCATTCCCCGCTAAGCCAAACGCAAACGAGCCGGCAACCCGAAAAATTCTGGTCTGGGACGCGCCGGTTCGCATCTTTCACTGGCTGATGGTGATCAGTTTCGTCGGTGCTTACCTGACCTCTGAAAGTGAAAGCTGGAAGCTGGTGCACATCACGCTGGGTTACACCATGGCGGGGCTGGTGGGCTTTCGCATGATTTGGGGTTTGCTGGGGACCCGCTATGCGCGTTTCTCGGCTTTTGTGCGCGGTCCCAAGGCGGTGACTCAATACGTTGGAACCATGCTGCGCGGAAAGCCTGAGCATCACCTGGGCCACAACCCCGCAGGTGCGGTGGCTATTGTCCTGTTGCTGGTTTTGACCCTGGTTGTTGTCGCGACCGGGTGGGCGTCTTACAACGAGTTGGCTGGCGGCTGGTTGGGGGATGTTCACGAGGTCGCGAGCGGCTTCATGCTTGGCGTGATTGGTCTTCACGTTGTGGGTGTTGTGGTCGCCAGCTGGCTGCACAAGGAGAACCTGGTCGGCGCGATGATTCACGGGCGCAAGCCGGGCTTGCCGCAAGAGGCTGTGGGCAGCGCCTGGCGAACCGTTTCAGCGCTGATGTTGGTCACTGTGTTGGGTTTCTGGTGGCTGCAGTGGCAAAGCGCGCCCTCAATCGCTGGCCCTGGCGCTGGACCTGTGGCATTGGCCAAAGCCGGCGACCACGATCGCGATAACGACTGAGCAAATCTTCGTGGGACAATTCCAGCCATGCGTATTTTGCTTGCCGAAGACGATCCACTGCTCGGTGACGGTTTGCAGGCGGGACTGCGCCAGCTCGGCTTCCAGGTGGACTGGGTGCGCGACGGCGAGGCCGCCGAGCGCGAGTTGCGGGCACAAACCTATGCGGTTGCCGTGCTTGACCTCGGGCTGCCGCGCAAGGACGGCCTGGATGTGCTGGCTGCCATCCGTCAGGCGCGCATTGCCACGCCGGTGCTGGTGCTGACCGCGCGCGACGCCGTGCCGGACCGCATCCGTGGCCTCAACATCGGCGCCGATGACTATGTGGTCAAGCCGGTTGACCTGCACGAGCTGGCCGCACGGTTGCGCGCGCTGGTGCGCCGCGCGCATGGTGCGCCGCAGGAGTGCCTGAGCGCGCAGGATGTTGTTCTCGATCCGGCGGCACGTTCGGTGCGGCAGGCGGGCGTTGCCGTCACGCTGTCAACCCGCGAGTTTGATCTGCTGCAAGCGTTCATGCTGAGTGCCGACCGCGTGCTCTCGCGTGAACAGCTTGAGCAGCAGCTTTACAGCTGGGGCAAAGAGGTGGAAAGCAATGCCGTCGAAGTGCACATCCACAATCTGCGGCGCAAGCTGGGCACCACGCTGATCCAGACCGTGCGTGGCGTGGGCTACATGCTGCTGCGCGAGGCGCCGAAATCATGATTCTTGTCAAGCCGCCGCGTTCGTTGCAAGGCCAGTTGCTGGCGCTGGTGCTCGCCGTGGTGGTGGGCGTCTGGCTGGCTACGGCGGTGTTGACCTGGTTTGACGCACGCCATGAACTCGATGAATTGCTTGACAGCCACCTTGCGCAGGCCGCCGCACTGCTGGTGGTGCAGCAGGTGCCAGAGATTGGGGACGACGAGCCTGGCATCGACGCGCCCACATTGCACCGCTATGCGCCCAAGGTGGCGTTCCAGGTTTTCCACCAGGGTCGGCTGGCGCTGCGCTCGGCCAATGCGCCGAACACTCCGATGGTTGAGCCCGACATGCATTTCAGGACCGGTTTCAAGACTGTGCAGATCGAAGGCACTCCCTGGCGCGTCTTCGCAACCCATGGAGCCGAGCGCGACTTGCAGGTGTATGTGGGGGAACGCACGAGTTTACGGGTCTCTATTTTGTGGGCCGTGCTGCGCAGCATGCTATGGCCGATGGCTGTGGCGTTGCCGCTGCTGGCGCTGGCGGTGTGGTGGGCGGTGTACCACGGTGTGGCGCCCATGCGTCGGCTTGGACGCGCACTGGCCGGGCGTCAGGCGCTGGCGCTGCAACCGGTCACGCTTGATGGCGCGCCTTCAGAGATGACTCTCATGGTCAACGCGCTGAATGGCCTGTTTGAGCGTATTGGCACACTGCTGGAATCCGAACGGCGCTTCACGGCGGATGCCGCGCACGAGTTGCGCACGCCGATTGCGGCGATTCGCATGCAAGCCCAGGTGGCGCTGGGCGAAACTGACGACGTCTTGCGTCGGCATGCGCTGCAAGGCACGTTGGACGGCTGCGACCGTGCCACGCGACTGGTCGAGCAATTGCTGACCCTGTCCAGACTGGAAGCCGACGCCGTGCCCGACATGGCCGCCGTTGATCTGCGTGCGCTGGCCCAGCGGGCGGTAGGTGAAGCGGCACCCAAGGCGTTTGGCAAAAACCAGACGCTGGAATTCGAGGCCATTGAGCTGTGCAGCATTCCCGGCAATGAGACGCTGTTGGCGGTGCTGGTGCGCAATCTGGTCGATAACGCAGTGCGCTACAGCCCGCCATCGGCACAAATTAAAGTGGCGGTGCAACGGGAAGATGGACGTATTGTGCTGAGCGTTGAAGACAGTGGGCCGGGCCTGACCGAGGCCGACCAACAGCGGCTTGGTGAGCGATTTTTCAGGGTGCCTGGAAGCTCAGAGAGCGGCAGCGGACTAGGCTGGTCGATTGTGCGGCGCATCGCGGCCGTGCATCGACTGGAGTTGCAGATTGGGAGATCGACGGAACTAGGCGGTCTGATGGTTCGCCTTGTTTCCAATAAAGGGTGACTCCAGGCATGACGCTATGCGGATGCGCCGGGCTTTAGTGCCGTAAACGCCACGCTGGCAGCCAGCGACAACAGCGTCGCCAGCCCAAACGCAAGATTCGGTGCGAACGCCCACAACGCGCCGGCCACCAGTGAAGCCGGCAAGTAGAGTACCCCGGTTACGAAGTTGTAGAGGCCCATGGCCGTGGCACGGCGTTCCGGCTCGATGTCTGCAATGAAGGCCTTGCTCTGCGATTCGTCGATGGCATAGAAAAAGCCGTAAATCGCAAACAGCGCCACCAGATGCCACTTGCTGTTGGCAAACACCAGTCCGAGGTTGATGAAGCCGTAAAGGGCGTAGCCCAGCACGACAATGCGGCTGCGGCCCACCCGGTCGCCGAGCTTGCCCACGAGCGGCGCCACGATGACACAGGTGGTGTTGAAAAGGGCGTAGAGCAGCACGATATCCGTCACGCTGAAGCCGATGTCGTGCGCCTTCAGCAGCAAAAAACCGAGGCTGAAGTAGGCCAGTGAAAAAATCCCCGCCGGGACCAGGAAGCGTTTGAACCCCGGGCTGAGCAACTGCCAGTTCTGGCCGATGCTCTCGCGTTTATGGTGAACACCTGGCTTGTCCTCAATGAGCGCCAGCACGACAACACCCAGCACTGCCGGAATGAAGGCCACCCAGAAGAGCGTGCGGTAAGTGCTCGCCGACTCGCCAAGCCACTTCAGCAAGCCGTAAGCGACCAGCGGGCCCAGCACCGCACCTGACTTGTCGAGTGCCTTGTGGACGCCAAATGAAAAGCCGCGCGTTTTTTGGCCGGCAATGGACGACAGCCAGGCGTCACGGGGTGGACCGCGAAAGCCCTTGCCGAGGCGTTCGATCACCCGGAACAGGCTCAGACCAAGGATGGAACTGCTTATCAGCAGAATGGTCTTGGCCAGTGTCGAGAAGCCATAACCCGCAATGGCGAAGGATTTGCGCTTGCCGCTGCGGTCAGACAGCCAGCCCGCCAGGTAGTTGAGAGACGATGCCGAGAAGTCGGCAAGTCCTTCAATCAATCCCAGCAATGACGCAGACGCTCCGGCGACAGTCGTGAAAAAAATTGCGAACACCGAAAAAATCATCTCTGAGCTGAGATCTGTGAGAAAGCTGACCAAGCCCAATTTGAGTACGTCCGGGTGCAGCTTGGATGAATTCCCGGCTGCGTTGACGAGTGGGGTTGCTTCACTGCCTGGGGCGACGTTCATGGGTATGCTCCAATGTAAGCTCTCGCACGGAGTGTACGGGCAGCTGTGTCGCGGCCCTGATTCAAATTCACCTTTATAGAGAGACCCTAGCCCATGAAACCATTGCGTCGCCACAGTGAATTTCACCGCACGGACCGCATCGGCTGGCTGCGCGCCGCCGTGCTCGGTGCCAATGATGGCATTGTCTCCACCGCCAGCCTGGTGGTAGGCGTTGCGGCTGCCGGTTCAAACCAGCAAAGTATTTTGGTGGCTGGCGTTGCCGGGCTGGTGGCTGGGGCGATGTCGATGGCCGCCGGTGAATATGTCTCCGTCCATTCGCAGGCTGATACCGAGAAGGCTGATTTGTCGCGCGAGCGCGCCGAGCTCGCGCTGGACCCGGTTGCGGAGCAACGTGAGCTGACAGCCATCTATGTTGCCCGCGGGATCGAGCCGGGACTGGCGCATCAGGTCGCCGGGCAACTGATGGCGCATGACGCCCTTGGCGCTCATGCGCGCGATGAACTCGGCATCTCGGAAACCTTGAGCGCGCGGCCGGTTCAGGCGGCACTGGCCTCCGCCGCGAGCTTTTCGGTTGGCGCCGTGCTGCCGCTGGCCGTTACCGCGCTGGCACCAGCGCAGGGCCTGATTCCCTGGGTGTCTGGAACTTCTCTTGTTTTCCTGGCCTTGCTGGGCGTCATCGCGGCCCGAGTCGGTGGTGCTGGGGTTCTGGCAGGTGCATGGCGGGTCACCTTTTGGGGTGCGCTCGCCATGGGGATCACTGCGGGTGTGGGTGCGCTGTTCGGCGCGGTTGTTTGACTGCCCGTTTTCAGGGTCAATGCAGCGGCCCAACCGTCGGCTGGTTCAGTTGGTCCGCACGAAGTCGATGAATCCGCGCTCCACGTTTGCCGCCACGAGCTTGACGCGAACTTTTTCGCCGACCTTCAGGTCCGCCATGCCCGTTACCAGCTTGCCCTCGGTGGGTGGCGAGAAGATCCGGACCCAGACGCCTGCGTCGGTGTTGCCGGTCACGATGGCGTCAAAGCTCTGGCCGATGCGCGATTCAAGCAGCAGCGCCGCCTCGGACTTGCGCATCCGCCGCTCCACCTTTTGGGCGGCATCTTCCTGTTGGGTGCAGTGCAGTGCCAGCTTGCCCAGCTCAGTGCTCGAATAGGGTGACGGCTTGCCGGCCAATGCCGCCTTGAGCAGTCGCGAGGTGATCAGGTCGGGGAAGCGCCGGTTGGGCGCGGTGGCGTGGGTATAGTTGCGCACTGCCAGGCCAAAGTGGCCGATGGGCGCTCTGCCGGCCGATTCCACCACGTACTCGCCGCGGCCCATGAGCTTGACGATGACCAGCGACAAATCGGGAAAGCGCAGCGGGTCGGCCTTGTGACGCTTGGCCAAAAAGGCTTCCAGCGCTTTCGAATTAGGCTCAGCGGGCAGTGATTCGCCATAGCCTTTCGCCACTTCCACGATGCGCAACCAGCGCTCCGGCGAGCGGACCACGCGCCGCAGCGACGCGCCGCCCCGCGCGGCCAGATAGCGCGCAGTACAGCCATTGGCGGCGATCATCACTTCCTCAATCAGTTGGCGTGCGCGGTTTTGCACCTGCTGCCGAATGTCAACGACGTTCTCACCCTCAAACACAGCCCGGGGCTGGAAAGTTTCGAACTCCAGCGAGCCCTCGGCGTGTCGGCGTTCCCGCAACCGCTGGGCCACGCCGTCCTGCGTGCGCAATTGCGATTCCATGCCGGGCACGGCTGCGGCCGCGGCTGGCAGTGCGTCTTCGCTTTCGATCCAGGCAGCGACGGCATCGTAGGCCAGCTTGGCATGGTTGCGCACCATGGCCCGGTATACCGTGGAACTCGTCAGCGTGGCGTCAGCATTGAAGACCATCTCGGTCACCAGCGCCAGTCGGTCTTCCCCAGCGCTGAGGGAGGTCAGGTCGGTTGACAGGCGCTCCGGCAGCATTGGGAAGATACGCGCGGACGTATAGACCGAGGTCGTGTTGACGCGCGCGTGCTCGTCGATGGCCGAGCCCTTTCTGACCAGCGCGTCCACGTCGGCGATGGCCACCAGCATCTTGATGGTGCCCTTGGGCAGCACCTCGCAGACGGTGAGCTGGTCGAGGTCGAGCGAATCGTCGTTGTCGATGGAACACCAGAGCAAGTGGGTGAGATCCTGAATCTCCGGGTTAGCCTCGCGGCCGGGGCCGGTGATGGAGGCGAGTTGCTGGTTGGCAAGGGCCGAAAACTCAGGTTCCAACCCGCGCTCGCGCATAGCACCGATGGCAATGCGAACGAGGTCGGAGCGGTGATGGAGGTGGCTGGGGGTCATCCGATGACTATACCGCCGCAGTCAGAGCCGACCGCCGTTTAGCAACGCCGTGCACGTTTTCAGAGTCCTTTGCATAATGGGCCTGCCAGTTCCTTCGTCAATTTCCTTTATCAATCTCCTGATCAGCTTCCTGATCAGTTTTCTGGAGAACCTCATGGCCTCATACAACATTGCTGTCATTGTTGGCAGTCTTCGCAAGGATTCCTTCAACAAGAAGCTTGCGAAAGCGCTTGAAAAATTGTTTCCAGCGGATTTCACCTTCACGCATGTCCGCATTGACGACTTGCCGCTGTACAACCAGGATGACGACGGCAATCCGTCCGCGCAGGTGACGCGCGTCAAGGGTGAAATCACGGCGGCGCAGGGCTTGCTGTTTGTCACGCCTGAATACAACCGCTCGATTCCGGGCGTGCTGAAAAATGCCATTGATCACGCATCGCGTCCGTATGGCAAGAATGCGTGGAGCGGCAAGCCTGCCGGTGTGATTGGCGCGTCTGTCGGCCCGATTGGCACAGCCATGGCGCAGCAGCATCTGCGCAACATCCTGGCCTACCTGAACGTGCCCACCCTGGGCCAGCCCGAAGCCTTCATTCACAACAAGGATGGGTTGTATGACGAGGCCGGCAATATTGGTGAGGCCAGCCTGAAATTTTTGCAGGGTTGGGTCAATGAGTATGTGGCCTGGGTGAAAAAGCACGTCTGACAAAGCTCTGCGCCATCACGCCGTTCCCCTTGATCTTGTCGAAGGAAAGTGCGGCTGGTGGAGAGGCTGAGCCTGGGTGTCCGAAAAAAAGCCCGCAACACTGCGGGCTTTTTTTGCAAGGGCAGGCTGTAGGCTTGCGCTTGCCAGTTTCAGGCTGCCAGAGCGGCCTGTGCCTCGTTGGCTGCAGTTTGGGTCTGCGCGGTGATTTCAATTTCAGCGGCTGCCAGTGCCGCAGCTTTGGCGGTCTCACCCATGGCCAGACCTTCGGCGCGCACAAAGCGCACGTCGGTCACGCCGAAGAAGCCAAAAACGGTTTTCAGGTAGCTTTCCTGGTGTTCCATGGCGTTGCCGGCGTCGCTGGTGGAGTACACCCCGCCACGGGCAGAGGCAATGATCACGGTCTTGCCGCCAGCCAGACCCACCGGGCCTTTCTCGGTGTAAGTAAAGGTGCGGCCGACTTGCGCCACGCGGTCAATCCAGGCCTTGAGCTGGGTCGGGATGGCAAAGTTGTAGAGCGGAGCGCCAATCACCAGCACATCGGCCGCCAGAAACTGTGCGACCAAGGCTTCGGAAATGGCGTTTTCGCGCTTTTGCACGGCATTCAACTCAGCAGCGCCAGCCGGCAGACGGAAACCCAGCGACTCAGTCGACAGGTGGCTGGGGGTGTCCACGGCCAGATCGAGGTAGCTGACTTCGGTGGTAGGGTGGCTGGCGCGCCATGAGGTGACGATTTGCGCCGTCAATTGGCGCGAAACCGAATTTCCGCCAAGAATGCTGGAGTCGATGTGGAGAAGCTTGCTCATGATGATGTCCTTGAATGAGTGAATCGGGTTAAGTCATGCCGTCAGGCTGTGTTCATCTTGAATCACAGCCATGGATAGATTATGCTGACGAGTCAATTGTTTGATAAGTTGGCAAAATTGCAATAGATCGTCCTGTTGGCAGGACAATATAAGGATTTTGATGCAAGACCTGAACGACATGCTCTACTTTGCCGAAGTGGCGGAACGGGGCGGTTTTGCCGCTGCCGGTCGTGCGCTGGGTTTGCCCAAATCACGTTTGTCGCGCCGCGTGGCCGAGCTGGAAACGCGGCTGGGTGTGCGCCTGCTGCAACGCACCACGCGCAAACTTTCGCTGACAGAGGTGGGGAAAATCTACCTGGGCCACTGCAGCGCCATGCGTGATGAAGCCCTGGCAGCTGCCGATGCGGTGGCGCAGATGCAGGTGGAACCGCGCGGCACACTGCGTATCACCTGTCCGGTCACGCTGGCGCAAAGCACACTGGGTTACCTGATTCCCCGCTATCTGGCGCTGCACCCGCAGGTCAGGCTGGATATGCTGGTGACCAACCGTGTGGTTGATCTGGTGGAGGAGGGCATCGACATCGCGCTGCGTGTGCGCCCCACGCTGGACGACAGCGGCAGCCTGGTGGTCAAGCAACTGGGGGCCACCTCTGGCCATCTGCTGGCCAGCCCCGAGCAATTGCGCCGACAGGGCACACCGGCCATGCCTGAAGACCTGGCGCGGCTCGACACGGTCGCCATGTCCTCAAACGACGGCCGCAGCACCTGGTTGCTGTTGGGCCCGGCGGATCAGGAGTTTGTATTCCAGCACCAGCCGCGCTATGTGGCCGACGACCTGCAGACGCTCAAACTGGCGGTGCTGGCAGGCACCGGCATTGGTTTTTTGCCGGACACAATGAGCCGGGCAGAACTGCAGGCTCAGTTGCTGGTGCCGGTATTGCCGGGCTGGGCACCCAAGCCGGGTATGGTGCATGCCGTTTTTCCCTCACGCCGGGGCCAAGTGTCGGCCGTGCGCAGCTTTCTGGACTTCATGGGCCGCCATTTACAGGGCGATCAACTGGTGGAAAACAAATCCTGAAGCCTCCAAGCCTTCAGTTCATGTATTGCCACCGTCAACTTTCCCATCCTGGCCGATGCCGACAAGACCGTGGCCAATCTGTACGGCATGATTCACCCGAACGCGTCGAACGCGTCGAACGCGTCGANNAACGCGTCGAACGCGTCGAACACGGCGACCGTGCGCAGCGTGTTCATCATCGACCCGAAAAAAAGTCATCCATACCACCTTCACCTATCCCGCTAGCACGGGTCGCAACTTTGACGAAATTCTGCGTGTTATCGACTCGCTGCAACTGACCGTCTTGCCTATCTCAATCGCCGGTACGTTGGAGTGTCTGCCGCCATCGAGGGTCATGGCCATTGCCTTGTCACTGTCGGCCGTGCATTTCGTGCTGGAAAAGATGGGCATGAGCGGGCCATCGCCATGGCCGGGAAAAGGCGATGTTGGACACCACGCGCGTAAACATCGGCATGTTCTGGGATCCGCTCGACGAAACCCTCAATGCCGTGCTGTTTGCGCTGATTGGTCTGGAAGTCATCGTGATTTCCTTTTTCGCCAGCCTGATGTCGGCGGGGCTAATCGTCATTGCCGCTGGGCGGTGAGCGCGATATCGTGGTGACACTGACTTATGTGGTGGTGATATTCTCGATTCTGGTGCAAGGTCTGAGCATTGGAAAGGTGGTTCGCAAGGTGGTGCCTTGTGCCGGATGGGCAGCGTCATCAGAAAGAACTGGAACCAATTACCGCGCAGTGCTACCAACAAGAGGCGCAAGTGATCTGTTGCGCCCTGATTGCGACGAAAATACCTAATTTCCTTCATTTCACTCAAGAAACAAAATGACGATGCTTATGACTTACTTTGACGCAGCGCCACGCCGCGTGCTGGCCCTGGTGTCCCTGGGCTGTGTGGCCATGCTGATTTTTGGCCTGTATTTGCAGCACGCGGTGGGGCTGGAACCTTGCCCCATGTGCATCGTGCAGCGTTATGTGCTGGTGCTGATCGCCATCGTTGCAGGCATCACGGCGGCCACGAATAAAAAAGGACTGCTGATCACGGGCTCTGGCCTGCTGGTGTTGCTGTCGGTGTCTGGCGCGTTTGTGGCCGCCCGCCAAAGCTTTTTGCAGTGGTACCCCCCGGAAGTTGCCTCATGTGGCCGAGATTTTTACGGAATGATAGAAGCCTTTCCGCTCAGGCGCGTGATTCCGATGCTTTTCAAGGGCAGCGGTGACTGTTCCAAGGTGGACTGGACTTTCCTGGGTGGCTCGATTGCCAACTGGTCCTTCTTGTGCTTCGTTGCAATCGGCCTGATCGCGCTGACGTTGATGGTGCGCCAGGCACGCAAACGCTGAGGCACGGCGCCGTCGGCAAGGTGCCAAGGCCATCAAGCCGTGGCTGTTTGCTATCCTTTCACCAGCCGGTCAAGGCGGAGTCGATCACGGTCGTCGGTGCTGCGCCAGACTGCCACGTAGGTTGCGGCGAGCGCGCCCAGTCCGGCACCACCGGCAAGCAGAAACATGACAAGAATCTGGTATTTCGCAGCCTCGAAAGGCGCTACGCCTGCGAGTATTTGCCCCGTCATCATGCCGGGTAGCGTAATGATGCCCGCCGCCGACATTTGATTGATGATCGGAATCATGCCGCTGCGCAGCGCACTGCGTTGAATTGGCCTTAATGCAAGGTAACGGTTGATTCCCAGGGCCAACTGCGCTTCGATGGATGCGCGCTCCCGCATGATCCCGGTGTTGAACGCGTTCAGACTGATGCTCACGCTACTCATCACGCTGCCAAGCACGATGCCAAACATCGGGATGGTGACCTGCGGCGCGAACCATGGAGAGGGGCGCAAGGTGAGCAATGCGAATACCGTGACAAAAAGGGTGGCCAGCATGGTCGTGCCAGCACCTATTCCCAGTCCCCAGGGCCCGGCGTACCGGCGCTCCTGCCGGGAAAATATTTCGTAGCTCGCCATGGCAAGCATCACGAGCATGACCGTGGCAACAAGAGTGGGCGAATCGAGCGCGAACACGGTCTTTAGAACCAGACCGACCAACAGCAGTTGAACCACGACCCGCAGCCCGGCGATGAGCAAGGTCCGGGCAAGATCCATATTGAGCAGGAGCGAAAGGAGCGCATTGAGCACCACCAGCAGTGCTGCTGCAGCAAGTTCAAAATAACCGAGTACTGGCGCTGTCATCTTTTTGTCTCCTTCAGACGGCCATCACGCAGTTCCATTTGTCTGGATGCCATGCGGGCAGCTTGTTTTGGATCGTGCGTGACCAGCAGGATGGTTGTTCCGCGGGCAAGTTGTTGACGCAGCAGTGCCTCAACCTGCGTGACGCTCTCGCCATCCAGTCCGGAAGTCGGCTCATCAAGAAGCAGCACCCGGTTGGCAGGGTCTAGTGCACGCAGAAGGGCCAGGCGCTGGCGTTCTCCGGTGGAGAGTCTGCTCACCGGCCACATTGACGCCTCGGCTGGAATGCCCAATGAGGGAAATAATGTCGAAAAATCGGCGTCGGCAGGAAAATACTGTCCCACACGCTCATGCCACCACCCCGATTCCGCCGCGACGTAGGTCACCTTGCGACGCCATGCGGGGGCGGGCATGCCGGAGCAGGCGTGGCCATCAAGCAGCACATCGCCTGCGTGAGGATCGAGATCGGCGATCATTCGCAACATGACGCTCTTGCCCGCGCCAGACTTGCCGGCAATGGCGATGCAGCTCCCCGAATCGGCCGTGAGATGGATAGGTCCTATCTGGAGACGGTGCAAGCCGCATAACTCAAGCATGAGGAAAAGTGTAGCGCTTCACATGGCGAACCGCTGCGCGGTCATCGCTTTTCCTGAGTTGACAGCGCATACTCGCGGCGGGCTTTATCCAGCAGCGTGCTCACTTCAGCGTCGCTGGCCTGCGGAAATTTTTCGTACCAGAGGCCGACAGCGCGAAACGGCTCGGGCGTTGCCGCACAGACCACTTCATCGGCCTCGCCGCGCAGTGCCCGGCAGGTGTCCATGGCACCTACCGGCACTGCCACCACCAAGTGCGCCGGGTGCTGCTGGCGAATCGCCAGCACCGCCGCGCGCATACTTGCACCGGTTGCCAGCCCGTCATCGACCACGATCACGGTGCGGCCAGCCAGACTGATGGCCGGTCGCTGGCTGCGGTAGAGCTGCTCGCGCCGTACCAGTTCGGCCTGCTCGCGCGCGACCACTGCCGCTATCGCCTCGGGCGGCACCGTCAGGCCGGGCAGCGGCGTCATCACGCGCACGCCGCCGCTGGCGATCGCGCCCATGGCGTATTCCTCGTGGCCTGGAAAGCCGAGCTTGCGCACCACGAAAACGTCGAGCGGTGCCTCAAGCGCCCGCGCGACCTCAAAGCCCACGGCCACGCCCCCGCGCGGCAGGGCGAGCACGAGCAGGTTGGGACGCCCGCGGTAGTGCGCCAGCTTTTCGGCCAGCACGCGCCCGGCATGGTGGCGGTCTTCATAGGGCAGTGCCAAGTCGGTCATGATGCGTGCCCTGGGTGGCCCCGGTTCTCCCGATGCGTCAGGTGGGCGGTGAACCAGGCTGCGGCCAGTTCGGCTACTTGCTCCAGCGTGCCACGTTCCTCAAACAGGTGCGTGGCGCCCCGGACAATGGTTAATTGCTTGTGGCATTGCAGATGCGATAAGGCTTGCTCGTTGAGTGTGATGACATCGTGGTCGGCACCGCCCACGATCAGCAGCGTCGGCGCCGTGACGGCTGCCAGCGCCACCGGCCCGGCCAGATCCGGGCGACCGCCGCGGGACACCACGGCGGTGATGCGATCGCCCAGCCGGGCCGCGGCAATGAGCGCCGCAGCGCTGCCGGTGCTGGCGCCAAAGTAACCGATGGGAATGTGCTGCAAGCCCGGCTGAGACATTGTCCACACGGTGGCGTCCTGCATGCGGCGGGTCAGCAGGGCAATGTCGAAGCGGTGCTCACGGGTATGCACATCGACCTGTTCTTCCTGCGCCGTGAGCAAGTCGAACAGCAGCGTGGCAATGCCAGCGTGCTGCAGCGCTTGCGCCACCTGCCGGTTGCGCGCGCTGTGCCGACCGCTGCCACTGCCGTGCGCAAACAGCACCAGCCCGCGGAAGTTGGCAGGCAAGGTCAGGTCACCATGGAGCCAAACATCGCTGCAGGCAATGCGGACTTCACGGCTCATGGGGGCTTGCGTCGGGTGGTTCATGGAAGTGTCTCCAGTTACTGCCCCAGCTTAGGTCAAGCCGGGGCGGTACACCATCAGACTTTTCCCATTTTTTTGCAGGATTGGCGCGCCTTCCTTCTCAGCCCGCGACTCTTACAGTTCGGCTTGCATTTGCCTTGGTGTCAGTCCGCAGTGGATACTCCAATCGAAAATGCAGGATAAGGTCAAGGGTTTCAAGATAAATGGTTTCTGCTATGAAATTTACGATTGGGACAAGGCGGGCAAACCTGCCGAGGTGTATTTCAATCGAGTCCATGGCTCCGTGTTCAGGAAGGGTTAAGGTTTCTTGCGTTTCTGGTTTTTTATGGACGGGTCGTCGGGTGCCAAGCGCCTGGTTCCCTATCTCAATGCACTGGTGCGCGGCCAGGAGTTGCGGATGCTGGGGCACAATTCTGTACTGGCGGCCAGTGTTGAAAGCTTCCAGCATCGGGAGAATCTTGCTTCGGCTCATGATTAGCGGTAAAAAAGAAATGATGGGTTTGCGTTATGAAACCGCAGCCGTGTTTTTGCTGCCATTTTTTGGAATCAATTGAACCGGGGGACTCCATGGACCTGACCGACTTATTTGAGGTTAAATTTATTTTGCTGGTGGTTTGCTCGGTGGTTCTGCCGCCTGCCATCTACGGCATCCTGCTGCTGAAAAAAGCGATTTCCCGATCAACCGTGCTTTTCTTTGGTGTCGCCCTGATTGTTCTCGCTGGTACCGATATTGCCCTGATCAATATCCTCATGGCGTCGGCCAAACACACGTTATCCATCCTTGATGCCCGGTTTTTCGCATCGCAACTCAAGATCGCGTTGTACCTTCTGCCAGCGCTGTTTGCCGGCATTGGCATTAATGTTGTGTCCCACATTCTTGTCAGCCACCTAGTGAGCGCAGAGAAAAAATTTTCTCAGGAGCATCCCGATGCCTGATGCCCAAGACCGGATGTTGCAGGCAGAACCACGCTGACACAAAGCCCGGACCTGGCTTGCTTGTTGGCATGGTCAAGAGTTACCGTGGCTCCAATACGCGTTGCGATGGCGTTGACAATGGACAACCCCAGTCCAGAGCCGGCCTCATCATTGCCCGGTACACGGTAGAACGCATCAAACACGCGATCACGCTCTTGTTGTGCAATGCCTGGCCCGGTATCGGTGACCTGCAGGGTCACACTGTGTTCGCTGGCTTGAACGCAGAGGTCAATCCGGCCATTGTCCGGCGTGTAGCGGATGGCATTGTCCACAAGATTCTTGATTAGCGTTGCCAGATCAACTGCCGTGGCCGCAACCTTGGCATCCAGTTCGCCAGTCACGCCAAGGTCAATATGTTTGGCTTCAGCCAACGGCATCAAATCTTCCAGCACCTGGCGAAAAACCTGCTGTACCGAGACCGTTTCAGCGGGACCATGTGATGATTCCTGTACTCGGGCAAAGGCAAGCAGTTGATCAAGCAGCCTGCGGTTGCGTTGAATGCCCTGGCGCAACGAGAGCAGCCTTGCCTTGGCCTCGGCGGACATGTCCGCCGCTTGAAGGCGTTCGGCCTGCAGGGAAAGCGCGGTCATGGGTGAGCGCAATTCGTGCGCGGCATCAGCCACGAAGCGGCGCTGCATCGCCACGGATTGCGCTACCCGCGACAGTAGTCGATTGATGGCCACGACAAAGGGACGGATTTCCGAAGGCAGATGATTGTTGGCAATACCGGTCAAATCGTCGTCAGCGCGCTGATCAAGACTCGAAGCCATACTTTTCAGGGGCCTGAAGATTCTGCGTATCAGGTAGCTCACGAGAAGCAGCAGAATCGGAATCAGGATCAGGAATGGCATCACGGTTCGCAATGCGCTGCTGGTAGCCAGTTCATCACGCACCGCCGTTTGCTGGCCAATGGCAACCCGGGCACCCGAATCCAGGGTCTTGACAAACAAGCGCCAGGAAATTCCCTGCGCCGTGATTGTCTGAAGATCTTCCGGCAAATTCACCGGCAGGTTGGCAAGTTCATCGGCGGGCTTGTTTGCCTGCGAACCCCGTGGCAGCAATTGCCGAACCATGATGCGCGCTTCCGGGTCTGAGTCAGGACTGTTTCCTGAAGACTGCGGGATGGATAAACTTTGGCGATTGATCAAAGCGGCCACCTGCCGCAATTGATCATCTTGCAACTCGTGCGCGTCCTGAAAAGCCGATCCAAATGAGAAAATTCCGGCTGCCAGCGCGAGCGCAAAAATTGCCAGCGAGAGCCAGGCCGAAAGCCTGAACTGAAGTGATTGGCTTATGTTGATTTCTGAACCATCCATCCCACCCCCCTGACATTTTTGATGGCGTCATTGCCCAGTTTTTTGCGTAACGAGTGGATCAAAAATTCCACGGCATTGCTCTCAACTTCATCCCCCCAGCCGTAAAGCCGGTCTTCCAGTTCCGCGCGAGACAAAATGGCGCCAGGCCGGACGAGAAGGGCTTGAAGCAGCGAAAATTCACGCGCGGACAGGTGAGCCGTGGCATCGATGGAAGTGACTTCACGGGTGACCGGGTCGAGCGTGAGCACACCATTGGAGAGGACAGAGGCAGAGTTGCCGCCCTTGCGCCGGATGACGGCACGCATGCGTGCCAGCAGTTCGCTCATTTCAAAGGGTTTCAGCACGTAGTCGTCGGCACCGCTGTCCAGGCCAAGGATGCGGTCCTTGACAGCGTCACGGGCAGTGATCACCACAACGGGAACCGGGTTGTCGCGTGAGCGGATGGCGCGCAACACTTCCAGCCCGTCTTTTCTGGGCAAGCCCAAGTCGAGCAGCACCACGCCATAAGCCTGGCTGACGATGGCCGTCAATGCCGTAACGCCGTCGCGCACCCAATCGACGGCATAGCTGGCATCTTTCAGCGACTGCTCGACCGCGTCACCAATCATGGGGTCATCTTCGACCAGCAATACCCTCATCGTCTCACCGTCGGGTTAATTTCGTCACCGGGGTGACGCCCGGAACGTTGGGGCAGGAAGAGGATGCATGAGAGCATGAACACGGCGAGCACGGCCGAGGCAGAATAGCGACTCAAGTCAAGTCCGCCGTGGGCCAGCGGCTTGTCAAGGAAGTCGCCAACGGTAGCCCCAAGCGGTCTTGTGAGAATGAATGCCGCCCAGAACAACCAGGTGCGCGACAGGTTTGTCCAGAAATAAGCAGCGGCAATCACTGCCAGACCGGCGGCGAAGACCAGCGCTCCATGCTCGTACCCCAGTCCGGTGCTGTCAGCCATCCAGTCGCCAAGCGCTGTGCCGAGAGTTTGAGAAAACATGATGGTCGCCCAATAGAACATCTCGGCCTTGCGCGATGAAATGGTGTTCACTGAAATGGACCCCATGGACCGGTACCACAAGGCTAGCGAAGCCAGCAGCAGAACAAACAGGATTGATGCGCCTCCGGCATAGCCGATGCCTAGTGAACGGTCTGTGAAATCTGCCAGTGTTGTCCCCGCTGTCGTGGTGGCCACGATGACCGTCCAATAAAGTAACGGGCTGAAGCGCTTGGCAGCGATCTGGGCGCTGACGGCAGCGATAAATATTGCGACAAAAATGCCCGTGCCGACGAGGTAGCCCAAATGCATGGACATTGTCACCGCGTCACCTGCCGTCTCGCCCAGCGTAGTCGCCACGATCTTGATGACCCAGAAGAAGAGGGTGACTTCAGGTACTTTGCGCAGCATCTTCAGGGTGTTGTCACTCAAGGAGATATTCATGGGGTGCCTTCTTTTTCGAAATTCGGTGATGGGAGAGGTGAAGGTTTTCACTATGGCGGGCAAGACTTAGGAGACACTTAGGGACGCCCTGCACAACGCACCGCAAAGTGAAGTAGCAGTACGTTGGTTTTCAAATAGTGGAATTTCACGAGTGATCTCTCCAAATCCCGTCATTTTTTCAGGTCACATGGACCTTCCTTGTCATGTTCTTGGCACTTGCCCTGTTTGCGGGCGCACTCATGCCACGGCCCCCATCAATTTGCCGCGCACCATCCACAAATTGGACAGCGTAAACAGCGTGAATTGACCTTGCCCCTGGAATCCGTATCCCATAACCGAGATCATGACTTGGCTTGCTTGGGCTGAGTTGCAAGCCAGTTTTGCTCGAACTGCACCGGGCTGATATAGGCCAGCGTCGAATGCAGCCGAGTCCGGTTACCACGCAGATCCAGCAATTGATCATCGGGCGTGAGCTGATGCGGCGCGACTGATCCTGCACCCACGTTGCCCCGCAAGGAAAAGGCTGTTTCGACTTGCTCCTACAACAGACGCCAAAGGGTGACTGGAGGTGTCATACGGGTTCCAGAGGCAAGGTCATATCCAAAGCCAGACAATTTGCGAGGGTTGAAAAACCAAACAAAAAAAGCCACCGCGAGGTGGCTTTCTTGTTTCCGCGTAGCGGTTTAGTTCAGGGCCGTCTTCTTGCCGTCCTTGTACACGGACAAGGTAACGGCCGGATTTTTCAGCTCGCCATTGGGCTCAAAGCTGATGGTGGTGGTCACACCTTTATAGTTCGATTTGAGCAACTCGGCGTTATAAACCTTTGGATCGGCCGATTTGGCGCGCTCCATGGCATCCACCAACAGCATAGTTGCGTCATAGGTGTAGGGGCTATAAATCTGGAACTGGCCAGGGTACTTGGCGTCGTAACGCTTTTTCCAGGCTTCGCCACCGGGCATTTTGGCAAGCGATGCGCCGCCTTCAGCACAAACCACGTTGTTTAGCGTCTTGGCACCGGCTGCCAGCTTGGAAATCTCGTTCGTGCAGATACCGTCACCGCCAAAGAACTTGACGTTGCTCATGCCGAGCTGTTCCATCTGGCGCAGCATCGGGCCGGCTTGTGTATCCATGCCGCCGTAGAAGATCGCATCAGGGCCTTTGGACTTGATCGCCGTGAGGATGGCCATGAAATCCGTTGCCTTGTCGGTCGTGAACTGCTCATCAACCACGGTCATGCCTTTTTCCAGCGCTGTCCTCTTGAACACCTCGGCAACGCCCTGGCCATAAGCCGTACGGTCGTCAATGATGGCAACTTTCTTGAGTTTCAGCGCATCAGCCGCATAAAACGCCAGACCGGCACCCAGTGCGTTGTCATTGGCGATGATGCGATAAATATTGTTGTAGCCAGGCTTGGTCAGGCCAGGGTTGGTTGCAGCGCCCGTCACCATTGGAATACCGCAGTCGTGGTACACCTTGGAGGCCGGAATGGTGGTGCCGGAATTGAGGTGACCGACTACGCCAGCAACCTTCATATCGCACAATATTTGGGCGACCGCCGTGCCCTGTTTCGGATCAGCTGCATCGTCTTCAGCAACCAGTTCAAGCTTGACCTTTTTGCCGCCAATGACAACGCCTTTTGCATTCAAGTCGTCGATGGCCATGCGGGCGCCGTTTTCATTGTCTTTGCCGTAGTGGGCCTGTGCGCCAGACATCGGTGCGACGTGACCAATTTTGACCACCATATCTTGGGCAGAGGCAAAGCCCGCCACCATGGCGAGTGCAGCAACTACCGTCAGTTTTAGTTTCATTTGCATAAAAACACTCCGATTAAAAAATACCGTTAATGGTTGAGGATAATTTTTTTTACTCAACGGGCCTGAACATAACGCAATTTTCAGACCAGCACCATAGCAACGTCCCTAGGTTCCTGTCGATAAGGGGGTTTACCTCAGCAACAGATCGTCTTATGGGCGCCCGGGTCAAGACCGGCTCAAGGTTTGAGTCACTTCCAGTTCAAAGGCCTGACTCACGGATTGGCGTACAACCTGCTCGATTTCCTCGCGAAGGCGGGGTGCCAAGGTTTCGGTATGCTCCAGAATCAGCTGCCCCACGGCCTCTCGCAGCCGTCGATCGAGCAACAGGTCAACCCGTTGCAATACACGCTGCACCATTTGGTTCTGCAGTTCGACCGACAGTGCCGTCGGGATTGCAGCCTTTGCTGCCACCGCTGATGGCGACCGCACGGGATGAAAAACTTCGGTCAGCGTAGGCACGAAACGCGGCGGAACCGGCGCAGTGCTCATGCTCCCACCCCAATCGCCGCAAGGTCGTGTATTTTCAAGGCATACCCTCTTGCCGCGTAATACTTCCAGCGGCTGCGCGCGGCCAAAATATCATCTTGAGCCTGTGCGACCACTTCGATGAAACGCTCAAAATGTTCGAAGTCGGCCGGGATCCCGGACCCAAGATTGACCAGAACATCCTGGTGCGGGCATTCCGCAAGTGACTCCGCCAGCACTACGGGCGAGGCGGCGAGGCAATTTTCCGTCGCCGTGGCAAGGCAATGCGGTACAAATTCTGTAGCGGAAAAACGCCATAGCCATTGATCAAGCTCGGCCAGAACCCCGGAATCGGCCGTGACCACCACCCTGGCACCACTGAGGTAGGCCTTGCGCAGCAGACGGCAGCCGTAGGTCAGCTTGTCGGGCACGTTGAAATGGAAAGCAATCTCGGTCATACCCGGGCTTTGGCAACTGCCCGACGAGTTTTGACAGGCTTGGCCCTGGATGGCGCTTTACCTGGTGCGACCGCCGCCGCTGCCTGACCCAGCAAGAAGTCCACAAGCAGGGGGACCGGTCGACCTGTCGCGCCTTTGGCGGCTCCACGCTTCCAGGCCGTGCCGGCGATATCCAGGTGAGCCCACGGGAAATTCGCCGCAAAACGCTGCAGAAACTTGGCCGCCGTCACCACTCCGGCAGCCTTGCCCGCGATATTCGCCACATCAGCAAAACTGGTTTTGAGCCCTTCAGCATATTCTTCATCCAATGGCATGCGCCAGCACAAATCCAGGGATGATTCACCCGCATCAGCAAGTGATCGGGCCAGCGACTCATCAGTTGAAAAGAGCGCGCTACGCACCCCACCCAAGGCGATCACGCAGGCCCCCGTCAGCGTGGCAATATCGACCACGGCTCTGGGTTTGAAGCGCTCGGCATAAGTCAGCGCATCACACAGCACCAGTCGCCCCTCGGCGTCAGTGTTCAAAATTTCGATGGTTTGCCCGCTCATGCTGGTGACTACATCGCCAGGCTTGACAGCTCGACCGCCGAGCAGGTTTTCGCACGCTGGAATCAATCCCACCACGTTCAGCGCAGGCTGCAGTTCGCCCAGTACCCGGAAGGCGCCCAGCACACTCGCTGCACCACACATGTCAAATTTCATCTCGTCCATTTCGGCGGACGGTTTGATTGAGATGCCACCCGAATCGAAGGTGATCCCCTTGCCAACCAGCACCACCGGTGCTTCTGCCCTGGCAGCGCCCTCATAACGCAGCACGATAAAGCGCAAAGGCTCCGCCGTGCCCTGTGCCACGGCCATGAACGCGCCCATGCCCAGCCTGGCGACTTCCCTGGGGCCCAGCACTTCAACCTTGATGTTGCGCAATTTACCCAGTCCCTTGGCTGCGCCTGCCAGCAAGGTCGGCGTGGCGTGGTTCGCCGGCCGGTTGGCCCATTCCCTGGCAAACTCAATGCCCTTGACCAGCGCGGTTCCCTTGTCGAACCCCGCCTTGGCAGTCGCGGCATCGTTGACAGCGACCACCACATGTTGCAGTTTCGCCGTGCTGACTTTGGATTTTGTGCTGCTGTAAAGATATGTGGCGTCGCCGCAGGCGACAACGGCAGCCCGCACGGCATCAGACTTGAGGTTGTTCAGTGCGCCAAGGCAAAGAACAATGCGCTGGGCATTGCTGACCTTCAGCGCGCCCAGCCCGGTGTTCACCGCGTTACGAACACTTTTGAGACTGCCATCGCCAGCACCCACCAGCAAAACCCGGGTTGCCGCAATACCTGGCGTACGGTAGGCGCTGAGCAGCTTGCCTGGCTTGGCTTCAAAGTCACCTGACTCAAGGGCCAGCGCAGCCAACGCAGACAAGGCATCATCGCCTGCACGCAAGTCCTGCGGTGTGAGCACCAACAGGGCGTCACATTTTTCGCTGCAAATACGGGTAAGGGTCAATGTCTTGAGTTCAAAGTCCATAATTCAGGGTTGTTTCAGATAAAGCAAAAATAAAGCACCGCCAAAGCAGCTATTCGGCCAATGTTATTCCAATCTTCGATTCGCAAGGAGCTGGCGCGCAGTTTCGGGGCAACCTTGGTGGTTCTCGTCACCATTGTGATGACCATCGTGTTGATCCGCACACTGGGCCAGGCCTCGCGCGGTTCCATCAATCCGCAGGACGTCATGCTCTTCATGGCTTATTCGGCTTTGGGCCGACTGCCGACCATCCTGTCGCTGGCACTCTTCATTGCCATGGTTAGCGCCTTGTCGCGCATGTACCGTGACAGTGAAATGGTGGTCTGGTTCACCAGCGGTCAGGGGCTGGCTAGTTTTGTTGCGCCGCTGTTTCGCTTTGCCTGGCCGGTTCTGATTGTGATTGCCCTGATGGCGCTTTTTGTCTGGCCGTGGGCCAATCAGCAAACTGACGACATGCAAAGCCGCTATGAACAACGCAGCGATCTGGATCGAATTACACCAGGCCAGTTTCAGGAGTCGTCCAGCGGCAACCGGGTATTTTTCATAGATCGCGATCTGGCCAACAATCAAGCCAGCAACAATGTATTTATCGCCACGAACGAAAAGGGCAAAAGCGCCATCACTACGGCGCACTCAGGTCGCATTGAATCCCAGGGAAATACGCAATTCCTGATGCTTGAACACGGTCAGCGGATTGAAAACGTGATCGGACAATCAGCCTTCAAAATCAGCAACTTTGAGGAGTACGGCGCCAAAACGGGCCGTTCCGCCGCATTCACCGAAAACGCGCCGCAGGCCAAGCTTTTGTCGCTACGGACCCTGATCAGGGACCCCACCCGCGTCAACCTTGGAGAACTGGCATGGCGTTTCGGGCTGGCGCTGGCGTCGATCAACCTTGTGATCCTGGCCGTCGCACTGGCCAGCGTCAACCCGCGCGGCGGGCGCAGTGGCAACATGATTTTTATTCTGCTGACGTTCGTGGTTTATAACAATTTCATCAATCTGGGGCAGAACTGGATTTTTGCCGGTCTCATCAGTTTTGGCAGTCTCATGGCAGCGCTGCATGGCGGCGTCTTGTTGCTGGGCCTGGGCTGGCTTGCCAAGCGGCATTTCAACTGGGTTGTCAGGCCGGCTTCGCGGCTGCGCCGCCCGCCACCTGCTGTTCGCGTCAATCGGGGCAGCATGCCATGAAAACCATACGCCGCATGATTCATGGCGAAGTGCTGGTCGCCATTTCGCTGGTGGCCCTGGGCTTCCTGGCCCTGTTTTTCTTTTTTGACCTGGTTGATGAATTGCAGTACCTCGGCAAGAACAACGGCCTGGGCGGCGACGCCAACATTTATCAGCTCAGGCATGCGCTTTTATATGTCGCCTTACTGATCCCCAATCGTCTGTACGAACTCCTGCCAATCTCGGTGCTGATCGGGACTATTTTTGTCATGACCCGGCTGGCCCAGAGTTCCGAGTACACCATTTTGCGCACCAGCGGGCTGGGTCCCTGGCGCGCGCTCAAACTGCTGCTGGCGCTCGGCGCGTTTTTTGCAGTGTTCAGTTTTCTGATGGGGGATTACGTGGCACCTGCCAGCGAGCACGCTGCGCAATTGCTCAAGGCGCGCTACCGGGGCAGGATTACCGTGGGCCGGACGGGTGCCTGGCTGAAAGAAAAACAGACTTACAACACCTACGTGGTCAACGTCAAGGAACTCTCACCCAAAAATGAAATGCACGACGTGCAGATTTTTGAATTCAACAACAAGGGCTTGATCGTTTCAACTACCCAGGCGCCGGTAGCGGCCTTCACCGCTGATGACGCCTGGCTACTCCAGCGCGCCAGTCGAACTGAATTTGACGTCCCCACGGATGCTCCCGGCTCCACCGAAGAAAGCGCCAAAGTCACCCGAAGCACCGAGGCCAGCTTTCGCTGGCCTACCGGGCTCAGTGCGGAGATGGTCTCGGTGGCGCTGCTCGACCCAGATCGCATGGGAACCATTGACCTCTTCAACTACATTCGCCATTTGCAGGCCAACGGCCAGACCACCCAGCGCTATGAAATCGGATTCTGGAAAAAAGTCTTCTATCCGCTCAGTTGCATCGTGATGGTCATACTGGCCTTGCCATTTGCCTATCTGCATTTTCGCTCCGGCGGCATCGCCGGTTATGTGTTTTCCGGTGTCATGATCGGTATCAGCTTTTTTCTGCTCAACAACGTGTTTGGCTACATCGGCAACCTGCAAAACTGGCAGCCCTGGCTGGCCGCCGCTGCGCCAGGAATGTTGTACATGGCAGCTTCGCTGGGCGCATTTGGCTGGCTGGTCTTGCGGCACTGAGCGCCAACGCTGGATGAATATGACAAACAGACAACCGGCTTGGCCATCCTGACATGACTGTTTCCACATCGTCGCCGCGCGGCATTGTGCTGTTCGCCCACGGTTCGCGTGACCCACAGTGGCGAGCACCAACGGAAGCCATCGTCGCGCACATCCGCGCTCGTCAGCCTGGCACACCCGTCTGCTGCGCCTACCTGGAGCTCTGCGCGCCTTCGCTGCCTGAAGCGGCAGCCGCCCTGATTGCTGCCGGTATCCGTCAAATCAGGGTATTCCCCATTTTTTTTGGTGTCGGCAGACATGCCCGCGAAGACCTGCCGCAATTGGTTGCTCAACTCCGGGCTGATCATCCTGGCGTGGCCATTGAACTCTTGCCCACCGCTGGTGAATACGAGCAGTTGACACGACTGATGGCTGACATTGCGCTGTCCTGAAACACAAAATATTTCTTTAGCGCAATATGGGCATAATAAAGTCAATAAATAGCCTGAATTTGATATGAATCTTCACCAATTCCGCTTTATTCAGGAGGCCGTACGCCGCAACCTGAACCTGACCGAAACCGCTCGAGCCCTGCACACGTCGCAGCCCGGCGTTTCCAAGGCCATCATCGAACTCGAAGAAGAGCTCGGCGTGGAAATTTTTGCGCGGCATGGCAAACGCCTCAAGCGTGTCACTGAGCCAGGTGAGCATGTCCTCAAAAGCATCGCGCTCATCATGCGCGAGGTGGGCAATTTGCGGCGCATTGGCGAGCAATTTTCAGCCCAGGACAGCGGCACACTATCGATTGCCACCACCCACACCCAGGCCCGCTATGTCTTACCGCAGTCGGTGGCCAAATTGCGCGAAGCCTTCCCGAAGGTCAATGTCAGCTTGCACCAGGGCTCGCCCGAGCAGGTGGCCCGCATGGTGCTCGACGAAGTCGCGGAGATCGGCATTGCCACCGAGTCCCTGGCGCAGTACGACGACCTGGTGACCCTTCCCTGCTACGAATGGCAGCACATGCTGGTTATGCCCGTGGACCATCCGTTGGCCAAAAATGAGCACATCACGCTGGAGGATCTGGCCCGGGAGCCGCTGATTACCTACCACCCGTCGTTTACCGGGCGCACCAAGGTGGACCGGGCTTTTGCCGCCAAACACCTGGAGCCACGCATTGCCCTGGAAGCCATAGATTCCGATGTGATCAAAACCTATGTTCGCTTGGGACTGGGCGTCGGCATTGTGGCTGAGATGGCGCTCAAGGATGACGGCACCAACAGCGACCTGCTGGCCCGTCCGGCGGGCGCGCTGTTCGGCATGAATGTGGCCCGCGTGGCTTTCAAGCGCAGCGCCTATCTGCGCAATTTTGTTTATAAATTTGCCGAACTGCTTAGCGACAAGCTCAACCGCGAATTGATCATCAAGGCCATGGCCGGCCACATCCATGACGACGAAGGTTGAACATGCCGACGCAAGAGACAACAACTTCGAACTCGGCGCGCACTCACCAGCTCAAGAGCAAGCTGCCCAATGTGGGCACCACTATATTCACCGTGATGTCCACGCTGGCTGCGGAAAGAGGTGCTGTCAATCTGGGGCAGGGCTTTCCTGACTTCGATTGCGATCCCAAACTGGTCAATGCCGTCACGGATGTCATGAAGCGCGGGCTGAACCAATATCCGCCCATGACCGGCGTGCCGGTGTTGCGCGAGGCCATTGCCGCCAAGGTGGCCACGCTATACGGCCAAAACTACAACGCCAATACAGAGATCACCATCACGGCGGGCGCCACGCAAGCCATCCTCACCATCATTTTGGCCGTGGTTCACCCGGGCGATGAAGTGATCGTGCTCGAACCCTGCTACGACAGCTATGTGCCCAATATCGAGCTGGCGGGTGGCACGGTGGTGCGTGTGCCTTTGACACCTGGCACCTTCCGCCCCGACTTTGACAAAATTTCGGCAGCCATCACCTCCAAAACCCGCGCCATTATCATCAATTCGCCGCATAACCCGAGCGGCACGGTCTGGACCGAGGCCGACATGCTCAAGCTGCAGAACATTCTGGCATCCACGGAAGTGCTCCTGATCAGCGACGAGGTCTATGAACACATGGTATTTGACGGCCAGCGGCATGTCAGCGCGGCGCGCTTTGCCAGCCTGGCGGCACGCTCCTTCATTGTCAGCAGTTTCGGAAAAACTTACCATGTCACAGGCTGGAAGATCGGCTATGTGGCAGCGCCGGCTGCGTTGAGCGCCGAGTTCCGCAAGGTGCATCAATTCAACGTCTTCACCGTCAACACGCCAATGCAGCATGGCCTGGCCAGCTATATGGCCGATGACCGGCCCTACCTCGACTTGCCAGCCTTCTACCAGCGCAAACGTGACCTGTTTCGCGGCGGCTTGGCGGGCACCCGGTTCAAACTGCTGCCCTGCGAAGGCAGCTACTTCCAAAGCGTGGACATCTCGCAAGTGAGCGACTTGAGCGAAGCAGATTTCTGTAAATGGCTGACTACCGAGGTCGGCGTGGCGGCCATTCCCCTGTCGGCGTTCTACGGCAACGGTTTTGATCAGCATGTGGTACGTTTTTGCTTTGCCAAGAAGGATGAGACCTTGCGCGCCGCATTGGAGCGTCTGGCCAGACTGTAGGTGCGGCCTGACGCAGGGAAGGGCCTTCGTCCTGCACTCCTTTGCCATGCCCCGGTTAAAAATCGGTGCATAAAACAAGGAATATTCTTATGTCCATTTCGCTCATTCTGCTCATCGTTCTCATTTTGATCCTGGTCGGTTCCCTGCCGACTTGGGGCCACAGCCGCAGTTGGGGTTACGGCCCAAGTGGTGGCATCGGTCTGGTGGTACTGATTCTGGTCATCCTGCTGCTGATGGGGCGCATTTAAGCTGAAAAATTAGCCTAGCAACTCGCCATTTCACACAAAAAAGGACCTTTCACCGGAAGGTCTTTTTTTGAGTCTGCAGCGCAGAAATCAGCTGTTCAATTGAATCCAGACCTTGTCTAGCCGCTTGATGCTGGCGGGCTGCGGCGTGCGCAGCTCCTGGGCAAAGAAACTCACCCGCAGCTCTTCAAGCAGCCAGCGATACTCCTGCATGCGGGCGTCAAGTACCCCCTTGCGTTCGGCCACCAGACGCCAGTAGCGCTGCTCCTGCGGCCGCAATTCAGCCATCCGGGCAGCATCGCGGGCCGGGTCGGCGCGCCACTTCTCCAGCCGCAAGGTGATCGCCTTGAGGTAGCGCGCAAAGTGCTGCAGTTGCGCATAAGGCGTGCTGGTCAAAAACCGCTTGGGCACCAGCCGCTGCAACTGCTGCGCGGCGTCGGCCGCTGCCTCGGTGGCATTTTTTGTGTCCTTGATCTTGCGCTGGGCCACGGCGAACTCGGTCAGGATGGTGGCCGCCAGCCGCGCCACTTCGCTGGCAATCAGCGTCAAACGCCCTCGCCCATCGTCAATGCGTTTTTTGAAGTCGGCCTCATTCGTGGGCAGCGGCTCCAGCAGAAAGGCCCGGTCGAGCGCCACGTCAATGATTTGCGCGCGCAGATCCTCCAGCGTGCCACCGCCCGAGTGGTCGGCGGCGCGGCCCACCAGCATATAGGCCGTGGCCGTCTTTTGCAGATCAGGCAGATTTTTTTCGAGGTACTTCAGCGCTTCCTTGATCTGCAGCGAAAACAATCGTCGCAAGCCGGCACGGTGTTTGACAGCGGCTGCATCGGGCTCGTCAAACACCTCGATCGTCACCGCATCGCCCAAATCAATCAGCGCCGGAAAACCAATCAACGTTTGTGTTCCCTTGCGGATTTCCATCAACTCAGGCAGCTCGCCAAAACTCCAGTTGGTGTAGCGTTCCGGTGTTTTAACCGCTATCTTCTCAGGCGCTGCTTGTGCCCGTCCTGATTGGGATGGAGGCCTGATTGACGCTAACTTTTCAGCCAAATCGGCATCTTTCGCCGTATTGCCCCCAAGCACCGTACCCAGGTTCTTAAGCCCCGCCAGCGCCTGAAAAGCACCGCGCGCCTGCGAGCCCAGCTCGCCCTTGAGCGCGCCGAGGTTGCGGCCCGTGCCCAGCTGCCGGCCATGCTCATCGACCACGCGAAAGTTCATGAACAGGTGGGGCGGCAGCATGTCCAGCTTCAGGTCGACGCGCTTGATATCCAGCGACGTGGCGTCGCGCACCCATTTCAGCACCGCGTCCGTCAGCGAGCCACTGCCAAACAGCTGTGGCTGATTCAGTTGTTCGGCCATGCGCGTCGCGGTATCGGGCAGCGGCACCAGGCGTGAGCGCGGGCGCTGGTGCAGGGTTTTAATCAGCGCCTGAATTTTGTCTTTCAGCATGCCGGGCACCAGCCACTCGCAGCGCTCCTCATTCACCTGGTTCAAGGCAAACAGCGGTACCTCCACCGTCACGCCATCTTTGGCATCACCGGGCTCGTGTAGATAAGTCACCAGGCAGTCCACGCCGCCCAGTCGCAAGGTTTTGGGAAAAGACTGGGTGGTGATGCCTGCCGCCTCATGGCGCATCAGCTCGTCACGGGTCAGCAGCAGCAGGTTTGGCTGTTTCTTGACCTCGTCCTTGTACCATCGCTCGCAACTGGCGCCGCTGCATATTTCGGCTGGCAGCTGCTGGTCGTAAAAGGCGTAAATCAGCTCTTCATCGACCAGCACGTCTTGCCGCCGCGCCTTGTGCTCCAGGTCCTGCACCTGTTCGATCAGCTTCAGGTTGGCGGCCAGAAACGACAGTTTGGTGTCCCAGTTGCCGGCCACCAGCGCTTCACGAATAAAGATTTCACGCGCAGTGACCGGATCCACCCGGCCGAAGTTGACCCGCCTCCCGTTGTACACCACCAGGCCGTAGAGCGTGGCACGCTCCAGCGCCGTGACTTGCGCGGCCTTTTTCTCCCAATGCGGGTCGAGCAACTGCTTGTTTAAAAGGTGGCCCGCCACCTGCTCAATCCATTGCGGCTCAATGTTGGCAATGCCACGGCCAAACAGGCGCGTGGTCTCGACCAGCTCCGCCGCCACAATCCAGCGGCCCGGCTTTTTGCTGAGCCGGGCGCCCGGGTGGCGGTAGAACTTGATGCCGCGCGCGCCCAGGTACCAGTCTTCCTCCTCGCTTTTGCAACCGATGTTGCCCAGCAGGCCGCACAACATCGACAGGTGCAGCTGCTCGTAGCTGGCGGGCCGCTCATTGAGATGCCAGCCCTGCTCGCCCACCACGGTATGGAGTTGCGAATGGATGTCGCGCCATTCGCGCACGCGGCGGATGTTGACGAAGTTTTCGCGCAGCAGGCTTTCGTATTGGCGGTTGCTGAGTTTGTGCTCCGCGCCATGGCCGCCACGGCTGTCGCCCAGCCACTTCCACAATCTCAAATAGCCGCTGAATTCGCTCTTTTCATCGTCGAATTTGCCATGCGCCTGGTCGGCCTGCGTCTGCCTGTCCATCGGTCGGTCGCGCACATCCTGCACGCTGAGCGCGCTGGCAATCACCAGCACTTCATCCAGCGCCTGCCGGTCCCTGGCCTCCAGAATCATGCGGCCCACGCGCGGGTCCAGCGGCAGCTTGGCCAGCATGCGGCCCACCGGGGTCAGTTCGTTGTCATCGTCGACCGCGCCCAGCTCGGCCAGCAACTGGTAGCCGTCGGCAATCGCGCGGCGCTGCGGTGGTTCGATGAAAGCAAAGTCTTCGATGGTGCCGAGGTGCAGCGCCTTCATGCGCAGAATCACTGAGGCCAGCGAGCTGCGCAGGATTTCGGGGTCGGTGAAGCGGGGCCGGCCCAGAAAGTCCTGCTCGCCATACAGGCGTATGCAGATGCCGTCGGCCACCCGGCCGCAGCGCCCAGCGCGCTGGTTGGCCGCTGCCTGCGACACCGGCTCCACCATCAGCTGCTCAACCTTGTTGCGAAAGCTGTAGCGCTTCACCCGTGCGGTACCGGCATCGATCACATAGCGGATGCCCGGCACAGTCAGCGAGGTTTCGGCCACATTGGTGGCCAGCACAATGCGTCGTCCGCTGTGGCCGTCAAAAATCCGGTCCTGCTCGGCCTGGCTCAGGCGGGCAAACAGCGGCAGCACTTCGGCATTGCGCGTCAAAGGCTGATGTGCCAGGTGCTTGCGCAAATGGTCAGCGGCTTCGCGAATTTCGCGCTCGCCGGGCAGGAAAATCAAAATATCGCCAGCGCTGTGCGGGTTCAGCCAAAGCTCGTCCACCGCGTCGGCAATGGCATTGTTCAAGTCGTAGTCGCGCGACTCTTCATAAGGACGGTAGCGCTGCTCCACCGGAAACATGCGGCCCGACACCATGATGACCGGCGCAGGAATCATGGGCCCCCACGCTCCGCGCTGCGCGTCGTCGCTGCCCCCCGAGGGGGCTGCGCCCGGCTTGGGGCGGCCCGGCGCCGGGGCTGGCGAAGCAAAGTAGTCGGCAAAACGCTGCGCATCAATGGTGGCCGAGGTGATGACCACTTTCAGGTCAGGTCGGCGCGGCAGCAGCTGGCGCAGGTAGCCCAGCAAAAAGTCGATGTTCAGGCTGCGCTCATGCGCCTCGTCAATGATGATCGTGTCGTAGGCCCTGAGCAGCGGGTCGGTCTGCGTTTCGGCCAGCAAGATGCCGTCGGTCATCAGCTTCACAGACGCATCGCGGCTCAGCCGGTCCTGAAAGCGCACCTTGTAGCCCACCACATCGCCCAGCGGTGTTTTCAGTTCTTCGGCAATCCGCTTGGCCACGCTGGAGGCGGCAATGCGGCGCGGCTGGGTATGGCCGATCAGTTTGCCCTGGCCGGGCGGATAGTTGAGCTTGCCGCGCCCCATGGCCAGCGCAATCTTGGGCAGTTGCGTGGTTTTGCCAGAGCCGGTTTCACCGCAGACGATGATGATCTGATTCGCGGCGAGCGCAGCGGAAATCTCATCGCGTTTGCCGGAAACCGGCAGCGACTCGGGAAAAGTGATGGACAGAGGAAGCAGGGAAGAGGGCAAGAAAGAATCAGCAGTCAAAGCGGCCAATTATCTATCGGGTGTTCCTTTCCGCATCCGTGTCTGCGTGGATAGAGCGTGGATACTGGTGTCGCGATCAGGACGCATCACCTGGCAACTCGACAATTTCCCGGCTTTTTTCGTCGTACCAGGCGAGCCCGCTGGGGTAGCTCCAGGCCGTGCGCGACATGCCTTGCGCCATCGCCACGGCCACTGCGGCATGCTCGTCGGCCTGCGATATGCGCAGCACCCCGACGCCCACCTCGACCGCCCACCGGGTTTGCTTGTAGCCCCGCGCGCCGGCTTCCAGGCGCGTATTGAGCACCATCGATTTGGACAGGGAGGATTGCACCATGCGTGCCAGCCGGATCAGCCGACCACTGTCATTGCTGCTGCCCTTGAGCAGCAAAAACCCGTCGTCACCCAACCGCCCCATTTCCACATGCGCTGGCACCACGCGCCGCAAGCGCCCGGCGCACACAAACAGCGCGTGGTTTACCGCCGCCCGGCCATGGAGCTTTTCGAGCGCATACAAGTTGCTGATGGATACCACGATGACACCCAGCGGCATGGGCTGTTCCTGATGCTGCATGAACGCCACATCCACCATCTGCTCGGTCTCGCTGTGCGAACGCATCCGTGTGACCGGGTCATAGTCTGGCCCCTGGGCCATGACCTCGCGCAGTTCAATCACGTAGGAATAGCGCGTCCACAGGACAATACTGATCGAGGTCAGGTAGGCCGTCGCCGCAAGGGCGCTCAGCGCGTGAACTTGCCAGGGCGCATGGGCCCGGTTCAGCGCGATCCATCCCAACCCGACAATCGCCACCAGCATGAAAAACACACCCGACACCATGACCCAGCCCAGCCTCTCGCCATCCCTGGCGCTGCGCAAGCTCAGTGCCAGCGCCAGCGCCCCCAGCAGGCACGCCATGGCGATGCTTGCGGTCAATGCCGACATCGGGGGCATGGGCCAGCCCGTCACAATCGCTGCAACAGCCAGCGCAAGCAGGGCCAAAGCCGTGCGGCGCCGAATTTTGGGCTGGTGCAGCAACCCGAGGGTGGCGAAAAAAAAATAGACCAGCAGTGCAGAAACCAGACTGGCTACCGCGGCCAGAAAGCGGTCCCGCAGGGCATCGCTTTCAATCGGGAATGCGCCCAGAAAAGCCAATACAAAAAAGGCAGCCGCCAGAGATGTCATGGCGGCATTGAAAGCCACGCGGCGCAGCGAGCGGATATAGGCAAATGCCGAGCCGACCAGCATCAAGCCGGTCGCCCCAAAATAGCAGCCCCAAAACCCGATGACAAATTGCTCCATGGGTGTGGACAATACCTGCCCTGCCGCTATTACGCAATCAGGGCTAATGAGTAACCGGGTCTGTCGGGGACCGGCCCATTCCTACCTTACACTCACAGCATTTCGCTGCGGACGCCGCCCCAGGCCCCTGCCCGCCCTGGCTTTTTACCCAACAGCGTTTGCCTGCCCCTTCCTGAACCCGAAAGCGCGCCCATGTCTGCCGTCTTCAATTTCACCTTTGTCCCCTGGTTTCGCTCGGTAGCACCCTACATTCACAAGTTCCGCAACCAGACTTTCGTGGTGGGCGTTTGCGGTGAAGCCATTGCCGCGGGCAAGCTGCAGCACATTGCGCAAGACCTGGCGCTGATCCAGAGCATGGGCGTGAAGATCGTGCTCGTCCATGGTTTTCGCCCGCAGGTCAATGAGCAGCTTCAGGCCAAGGGCCATGCGGCCAGATACTCGCACGGCATGCGCATCACCGACGAAGTGGCGCTCGATTGCGCGCAGGAAGCCGCTGGCCAGTTGCGCTATGAAATTGAGGCGGCCTTCAGCCAGGGCCTGCCCAACACGCCCATGGCCGGAGCCACCGTGCGCGTCATTTCCGGCAACTTCATCACCGCGCGCCCGGTCGGCATTCTGGACGGGGTTGACTTCATGCACTCGGGCATGGTGCGCAAGGTCGATACCGGCGCCATCGGCCGCGTGCTCGACTTTGGCGCCATGGTGCTGCTGTCGCCATTCGGCTTTTCGCCGACCGGCGAAGCCTTCAACCTGACCATGGAAGAAGTGGCGACCAGCGTGGCGATTGCGCTTCAGGCCGACAAGCTGATCTTCATTACTGAAATCCCGGGCATCCGCGTCAAGCCGCTCGAAGCCGGAGGCGACGACAACCCGATTGATACCGAGCTGCCGCTGGCCGCCGCCGAGCAGCTGCTGGCCACACTGGCGCCCGGCGAGCGCCCAAGCGACACCGCGTTTTACCTGCAGCACTGTGTCAAGGCCTGCAGGGGGGGGGTCGAGCGCAGCCACATCATTCCATTCGCCACCGACGGCTCATTGCTGCTGGAAATTTACGTGCATGATGGCATAGGCACCATGATAGTGGACGAAAAACTCGAAAGCCTGCGCGAAGCCACGGCCGATGACGTGGGCGGCATCCTGCAACTGATTGAACCCTTTGAGAAGGATGGCACGCTGGTTAAACGCAGCCGCACCGAAATCGAGCGCGATGCCGACCATTACACCATCGTCGAGCATGATGGTGTGATCTTTGCCTGTGCCGCGCTCTACCCCTACCCCGAAGCCAAAACTGGCGAAATGGCGGCGCTCACAGCGTCGCCGCAAAGCCAGGGCCAGGGCGACGGTGAAAAAATTCTCAAACGCATCGAGCAGCGCGCCCGCGCCGCCGGCCTGCAAAGCATTTTTGTGCTGACCACGCGCACCATGCACTGGTTCATCAAGCGAGGCTTCCTGCAGGTTGACCCGGAGTGGCTGCCGGAGGCGCGCAAGCGCAAGTACAACTGGGACCGCAAAAGCCAGGTACTGGTGAAAAAGCTGGGGTGAATCAGGGAAAATACTCTCAGTCGACAACGCTCAGTGTGTGCTAAGTCTGCCGCCGTATTCTTCAAATCACTCAACTATCTGCGTGTTTTGAACTGGAAATTTTTAATGTTACAAAATACCAAAATCGCAATTCTTGCGACCGTTCTGGCCTCTGCCGGTGCCGCCGCTTATGCAGCCGGCACCATGGAAAATGATGCCGCTGCCATTGCCCAGGCAAAAATCCCGCTGACCCAGGCCATTACGGTTGCCGAGCAGTATGTCGGCGGCAAGGCGGCGCGGGCGGAGTACGAAAAAATCAAAACTGGTTGGGCCTACGACGTGGAAGTTGTCAGCGGTGCCAAGGTATTTGACGTCAAGGTCGATGCCGACAAAGCCACCGTCATTTCGTCGACCGAAGACAAGGCCGACCGCGACGACGAAAACGACAAGGCGGATTAAGCCTTCAACACAGTGACAGCGACACGGGGGCTGCGGGTGAAAGTCTGCGGCCCCGCAATTTTTTTCAGCCACGCATGAACAACTTCAACAACACCCTGTTTCTGCTGATCAATGCATCAGCCAAGCCGAACCTGTTTTTGGTCTGGGCCGCCAAAATACTGGCCGACGATGCCATCTGGCTGGTTCCGTTGGCGCTGACGGCTGGCTGGTTGCGCGGCAGTGAAGCTACCCGCAAGCTGATGCTCGAAGGCGCGGCGTCTGGCGCGGCAGGTTTGCTGGTGGCGCAACTCATCGGACTGGTATGGCAGCATCCGCGCCCCTTCATGATCGGGCTGGGCCACCCGTTGATACCCCACGCGGCCGACTCGTCCTTTCCCAGCGACCACCTGACGCTGCTATGGGCCGTCGCCTTCAGCTTTCTGGCGCATCAGCGCACCCGCCTGGTCGGCCTGGCTCTGGCACTGCTGGGTTTACCGGTTGCCTGGGCACGCATCTACCTCGGCGTTCACTTCCCGCTCGATATGGTCGGTGCCGCAGCGGTGGCTGCGCTCTGTGCCTGGCTCTGTCTGCGCCATGCGCGCTGGCTTGTGGAGCCGGTCTTTCAAGAAGCTAGCGCCATTTATCGCCGTCTCTTCGCGCCACTGATTCGCCACGGCTGGATTTCGAAGTAAATGCCCATCACTGTTTCTATCGTGATGGGTGTGCTAACAGGAATATTCGGTGGTGTGTTGCGCGACATGGTGTGCAACGAAATTTCGACATCATTCAAGGATCACCGCCCGTACGCCTTGTGCTATCGACCAATCGACCAGGCGCAAGGCATGCCCGATAAATTGGTTCAATTGATTTGACTGACTTCGATCTGGATCACTCTGTGCAGCCAGAGTCAGACCCGGTCACGGCCAGTACAGCGCCGTTTGAAGATGGTGTCAGGCGCAAGCTTGTGCCAGGAAATTCTTTACTCGGCGCTGACAAATGAAGCGCCCACAAGGCCAAAAGTGACCCATATAATCTTCATCGTATTAACAACTGGCGAAACTCATGGACTCAGACAGTTCTTGGCTTCCGGCCATTCTGATTTTCGCATAGACACATCGCTGCCGTAACCGCTTGTCAGACTCGGCCCGGGGGCAAATGCTCATCGTGCCTGGCAAGCGAAACGCAAGTTGGGGCTCCCGCCCTTGCTACGTATTCATCCCAGGTCATTTTGGATTGACGCTCGTACGAGCGTCAGAGTCGCCACATGCATTTGTTGTGGCACAAGGTGAATTAGCAATGGTGAATAAAAAAACCGCAAGAGAATTTGTCCGACGGCTCGGACCTGGCCTCATCACGGGTGCTGCCGACGATGACCCAAGCGGCATCGCTACTTACTCGCAGGCCGGTTCCCAGTTTCGGTTTGCACTGGTCTGGACACTGTTAATAACCACCCCGCTCATGATTGGCATCCAGATGCTGTCAGCCCGCATTGGGTGGGTGACTGGAGAGGGCCTTGCGGCGAACATCAACAAGATGTTTCCGCGTTGGTTGACCAAAATCTTGGTGGGCCTGCTGGTTGTCGCTAACACCATCAACATTGCCGCCGATATCGGTGCCATGGGTGAGGCGGTACGGCTGCTGGTCGGTGGTTCACTGACTCTGTACGTGCTTGGTTTTGGTGCAATATGCATCGCGACGCAGGTATTCTTTTCTTATGAACGCACCGTTCGTGTCCTTAAGTGGCTGACCCTTGCCTTGTTTGCCTATGTGGCCGTGATTCTGACCGTCTCAGTTCCATGGCGCCAGGCCTTATCGGAATCGCTGCGTCCTTGGTCATTTTTCCCAAAGGACGTCTCGATCAAGGATTACACAGCGATGGTGGTTGCCGTTCTGGGTACCACAATCAGCCCCTACTTATTCTTCTGGCAAGCCGCCCAGGAGGTAGAAGATAACAATCGCCGGACCAAGGCTCAAGAACTCCGGCTGCACCCTGAGTACGCGGCCAAGCATTTGTCTCGAATCAAGCATGACACCTATGCTGGAATGACGTTCTCTAATGTCATTGCTCTATGCATCGTCATTGCAACTGCAGTAACCTTGAACATGCAAGGCATCACCAACATTCAGACGTCAGCCCAGGCTGCCGAAGCCCTCCGGCCGGTAGCTGGTGAATTTGCGTTCGCGGTCTTTGCTTTGGGGATTATCGGAACGGGTCTTCTCGCAGTTCCGGTGCTCGCCGGTTCTGCGGCATACGCAGTGAGCGAGCTTTACGGCTGGAAGGCCAGCCTATCTCATGGATTTCATGAAGCGAAGGGCTTCTATCTCATCATCATTGCCGCCACGGGGATTGGCACTATCATGGGCTTCATCGAGGTTGACCCTATCAAGGCGCTGGTTTGGAGCGCCATCGTCAACGGTGTCATTTCGGTGCCCATCATGGCGGCGCTTATGTGGATTGGCCAGTCGAAAAGGCTGATGGGTAAATACACCATCAGTGCGCGCCATCGTTTCTTCGGCTGGGCCGCCACGCTGGTAATGGCTGTTGCCGTGGTATTGATGTTTGCGACGAGCTTCTGATTTACGGGTAGCCGCATCGTGGAGAGGGAGACATCTGTCCAGCTATACTGCTCCTGCACTCGTCATTGGGGAGTAGCCGCCCTGCGCATGCAGGGGTCCGCGTCAACATACTTGGCCCTCACGGCCATGGTGCGAACAGCTTCAAGCTTGGCAAGACCTTTGACCGCACTGCCTCCGGATGGGCCGGGGATGCCGTGAGGTCTTTGGTTTTTCGCTGGCCCCTGGAGTTTTCATGGAAGCTTTCCTCGTATCAACCGGTGTCATCGCCCTCGGAGAAATGGGCGACAAAACCCAACTGCTGGCGTTCCTTCTCGCCGCGACGTTCAAACGACCACTTCCCATCATCCTGGGAATCCTGACGGCAACTGTCGTCAACCATGCGTTGGCGGGCCTGGTTGGAGTCTGGATAGCTGCCCAGTTGGGGCCCAACATTCTTCGCTGGGTCATTGGGGTCTCGTTCCTCGCAATGGCCGTTTGGATACTCATACCCGACAAGACAGACGACGACGCGGCAGGAGGTAAGCAGCGATTCGGTGTCTTCGGAACGACCGTCCTCGCTTTCTTCCTGGCTGAGATGGGCGACAAGACGCAAATTGCAACCGTGGCTTTGGCGGCTCGCTACCATGACCTCGTGCCGGTGGTGGCCGGAACGACACTTGGCATGATGCTGGCCGACGTTCCCGCAGTCTTCCTGGGGGACACCATTGGGAAAAAGGTTTCGATGCCGCTGGTTCATGGCATCGCGGCTCTCATATTCGGCATCCTCGGCGTATTGGCACTGCTCAACGTCGGCAACGTTTTCTAAAGGAATTAACCATGCATACCCATGACCTGAGTGCCTGACGTCGAACTCCAAAAGGTCAAGGTCAAACACCGGTGTAGCTTTCAAGGCGAGGCCGCGCCGGGCTCTGCTGAAACTGCTTCCAAACCATCTTGGCAACCATCTTCTGCATGACGCCGAAGATGGCCGAGCGATCAAACATGCAGGACAGACCAACGCTGTATCTCACGCCAATGCACGCCGCAAAAGACAAGCTGTGCAGCATGTTCGACCATTCTGCGCGCGCATGAGAGCACACCATGGCACAATCAATCATGCTGTGTCGAAACCCCCATATGGAGGGGATACCTCGAAAATTGACGGTACTTTTCAAACTACCATTCTGAGAACCTGGTATTCATGTGGGTTATCGGCCATTTTGTGGTTCCGGTCTCACCACGGACGCTCATCCATGCGTCGGCCGTTTCCTTGAAAACTGGATAAGATAAATTCCATGACTCGCTACAACACCCCTTTTGAAATTCATGTGCATGGCGAAGTGCCCCTGCGCGCTGATGTCAGCTTTGAGCAATTGCAGGAGGCTCTCAAGCCGTTGTGGAGGTACACGGGCTCAAAATCATTGGCGGCCGGTGCCGCAAGTGTTTATGAAGAAGAGCCCGGCATCCAGTTTGATGTTCACAAGCATTTGTTGCAGATGTGCTGGACGGTGCCGGGGGATGAAGATTTTCGCCAGGCGCTCGATGAAATGTGCATGGGGCTCAATGAGCTGGCTGAGATCGGTGCGCCCATTGAAGTGACATTTTATGATTCGGACTTTGATGACGAGGAAGAGGAAGAGGGCTCCGAAGACGACGAGGCACGGGATGACTTTGCCATGTACTTTGTTGGCCCCACGCCGGCTGCGATCATGCAGGTTCAGCGCGATTTGCTGGTGCAGGACATGATCGGCCTCATGGAGCGACATTTCGATGCTTCCGAACTTGGCGAAGTCGTGGCGGCTGTTGACAAGCTGTTCGAGCGGCGATTTGATGCGCTGGTCAATTCCATGCAGCTTGGCAGACCGCCGCGTGGTCCCGGCGGGGCGCAAGGCGGATCGGGCCACGGCGGTGGCCGCAAACCCCGGCATCTTCATTAGGGCGATTCTGGAATGCTGCCTGGCGTCACACTGATTACCTGACTGCTGGCAAATCCCAGGCCGCAAAGATAAACGTTGATGGCGCATTGACCAATTTCCAGGAGGTCAAACGCATCCGGATCGAGCAGCCAGTTTTGTATCAGACCGTCTATCAGGGCGTGTAAACCCTGCGCGACCATCGAGGCCGTGGCAGGCAGTTGTACACCCGAGTGGCTGGCCGCTGCATCCATGCTGCGTTCAATGTGCTTTAGAAATCCGTTGCGTACTGCCAGGTGACGAAGGCGAACCGCCTGCAGCTCTTGTATATATTCCACTTTTTGGGTCGCCACTTCAAATACACGGCGCGTTTGGGCGTCAGTAACAATTTGCTTGAGAGCTTTGTGGGTTGCCTGGCGTATATGGTCAAGCGCATTGACATTGGTGTCTTCGGGATCAAGGAAGGACTCTTCCATGGGCAGCGAGACCCGTTGCATCATGGCGTTGAACAGGTCAGCCTTGTCCTTGAAATGCCAATAAACGGCACCCCGGGTTGCGCCCGCACGCCGGGCAATGTCCTGCAGGCTGGTGCGCGACACGCCCTGCGCTTGAAACAAGTGTTCAGCCGCATCCAGCAATTTGTGGCGGGTTGCCAGCGCGTCTCCCTTGGTTCGGCGAGCCAATCAATGTCTCCTGAAGGTAAATTTCACGGATATCATTACATTCATCACTGAATGTAAACTATTAGTTTCCTAAAAGCTTTTATTCTTACGACTTTTTGGTGCTTCGCTTTTGCCGCAATCGCCAATGCCGCACGGCTTCTTTGTCCTTTTTCCTCAAAAAATTTCAGGAACAGCATGCTTATTTCCCGTTTTTTTCAGACTTGCAGGGTTCCCGATGCCACATCCCTTCAGCCGCTGCTTGCGATTGTTGCGCTTTCATTGTTTTTGGCCGGATGTGGCAAAGGTGACAATCCGCAGGGCGGTGCGGCGCCGCCACCAGCCCAGGTCGGTGTAGTCACCGTGACGCAGGGCGACGTCGGTCTGGTGACTGAGTTGCCGGGTCGTCTTGAGGCTTCGCGTGTCGCTCAGGTCAGGGCGCGAGCCGCTGGCATTTTGCAAAAAAGACAATTTCGTGAGGGTAGTGACGTGAAAGCGGGGCAACTGCTGTTCAGCATAGACGCAGCACCCTACGCCGCGGCGGTCGCCAGTGCCAAAGCCGGCCAGGCTCGCGCTGAAGCCAATCTGGTGCAAGCCCAGGCGCTGGCAGAGCGTTACAAGCCACTGGTTGAAGCCAATGCAGTCAGCAAGCAGGAATACGCCAATGCCGTGGCGGCGCAAAAGCAGGCCGAAGCTGACGTCGTGGTGGGCAAGGCGAATGTGCAAACAGCCAGTATCAACTTGGGCTACGCCTCGGTCACTGCGCCGATCTCGGGCCGTATCGGCCGCGCGCTGGTTACCGAGGGTGCGCTGGTCGGTCAGGGGGAGGCTACCCAGCTTGCCGTGATCCAGCAAATCAACCCCATGTATGTCAACTTTACGCAGTCCGCCTCTGAAGTGATGAAGCTGCGCGCGGCGATGGACAGCGGGCAGTTCAAGCGTGCCAGTGGGGCTGATGCGGCCAGTGTGCGCATTGTGCTTGAGGACGGCACGGAATACCCGCACCCCGGACGCCTGCTTTTTTCAGACCTGACGGTTGACGCCACGACGGGGCAGATCACTCTGAGGGCTGAGGTTCCGAATCCGGGTGGGCGGTTGTTGCCTGGACTGTATGTGCGTGTGCGCCTGGAGCAGGCTCAGGCAACCCATGCCATGACCCTTCCCCAGCAGGCTGTGACACGGACGACGCAAGGGGACACAGTCATGGTGGTGGACGCCAACGGCAAAGTCACGCCACGGATGATCAAGATCGGCTCCGCCAAAGGTGGCCAGTGGGTGGTGCTGGACGGACTGAAAACGGGCGAACAGGTCATGGTCGATGGCTTCCAGAAATTGCAGCCTGGTGCTACGGTGAAGCCGGTGCCGTGGAAACTGGCCGAGGCACAACCCGCCGGTGCAGCGGGTGCCGTTTCTGCGCCCGCTGCTTCAGCGGCTGAAAAGTAAGGAGCCCGTCGCATGGCCAAGTTTTTTATTGATCGGCCGATCTTTGCCTGGGTGATTGCCCTGTTCATTCTGGTCGTTGGCAGCGTTGCGATCACGCAGTTGCCCATTGCACAGTACCCGCCTGTGGCACCGCCTTCAATCGTGGTCTCGGCCAACTACCCAGGCGCGTCAGCCAGTACGCTGGAAGACAGTGTGCTGAGCGTGATTGAGCGCGAAATGAATGGCACTCCCGGCCTGCTGTATATGGAGTCGGTGGCCCAAGCCAATGGTACCGGCAACATCACCCTGAGTTTTCAGCCCGGTACCAATGCCGATCTGGCGCAGGTTGATGTGCAGAACCGGTTGTCGCGCGCCGCACCGCGCTTGCCGCAGGCCGTGACGCAGCAGGGTGTTCGTGTGGATAAATCGAACACCAACTTTCTTCTGTTCACGATTCTGTCCTCAACCAACCCGGCGATCGATCCGGTGGCGCTGGGTGACTATGCGTCGCGCAACATTCTTCCGGAAATCCAGCGCCTGCCCGGTATTGGTCAGGCCCAGTTGTTTGGCACCGAGCGTGCCATGCGCATCTGGATCGACCCAGCCAAGCTTGCAGGATTTGCGCTGTCGGCCTCGGACGTCACGACTGCCATCCGGTCACAGAATGCCCAGATTGCATCCGGCACGATTGGTGACCTTCCCAACGTGGCAGGTCAGGGCATTGCTGCCACCGTGGTCGTGGACGGGCAGCTTTCGAGCGTCGAGCAGTTTGGCAATGTGGTGTTGAGGGCCAACACCGATGGTTCTACCGTGCGCCTGAAAGACGTGGCGCGGATTGAGTTGGGCGCGCAGAGCTATGCGACCTCGGCCCGCCTCAATGGCAAACCTTCCACCGGCATTGGCGTGCAGCTCACGCCCACCGGCAATGCCCTGGATGCCGCCAAGGCGGTTCGTGCCAAGATGGAAGAGCTCAAGCGCTACTTTCCCCAAGGCGTGAGTTACACCATTCCCTATGACAGTTCTGGCTTTGTGAGCATCTCGATTCGCGAGGTGGCGGTAACCCTGATTGAGGCAGTAGTGCTGGTGTTTCTGGTGATGTTTCTGTTTCTGCAGAGTATCCGTTACACCATCATCCCGACGATTGTGGTTCCGGTGGCCTTGCTGGGGACGTTTGCCACGCTGCTGGCGCTGGGTTTCTCAATCAACGTGCTGACCATGTTTGGCATGGTGCTGGTGATCGGTATCGTGGTTGACGATGCGATCGTGGTGGTGGAAAACGTCGAGCGCATCATGAGCGAGGAGGGCTTGCCACCGCTGGAGGCCACGCGCAAGGCCATGGGTCAGATTTCCGGGGCCATCATCGGCGTGACGGTGGTGCTGATTTCAGTGTTTGTGCCGCTGGCATTTTTTGCCGGATCGGTCGGCAATATTTACCGTCAGTTTGCCGCGGTCATGGTGGCGTCGATCAGTTTTTCTGCGTTCATGGCGCTGTCTCTCACGCCAGCGCTGTGCGCCACGCTGCTCAAGCCGGTGCAGGCCGGTCACAAGCATGAAAAAACCGGTTTTTTTGGCTGGTTCAACCGCAGCTTTGCGCGTACCGCCAAGAATTACGAAGGGCTGGTGGCCCGCCTGCTGCGCCGCGCCGGGCGCTACCTGATTATTTATGCCGCCATCATCGGCGTGCTGGTGCTGGTTTATACGCGCCTGCCTACTTCCTTCCTGCCGCAGGAAGATCAGGGCAACATGCTGGTCAATATCCAGTTGCCGCCGGGCGCCACCCAGGAACGCACGCGCGCAGTGATTGAACAGGTGGAAGGCTACATGCTCAAGCAGCCTGAAGTGCAGAGCATGGTGGGTGTGCTGGGCTTCAGTTTTTCGGGGCAGGGTCAAAATGCGGCGCTGGCCTTTGTGACACTCAAGGACTGGTCCGAACGCAAGGGCAAAGGGCAATCGGCGGACGCCTTGGCCGGGCGCGCCTTCGGTGCGCTCTCGGGGATTCGTGATGCGTTCATTTTTCCCCTGAGCCCGCCGCCCATCCGTGAACTTGGTTCTTCCAGCGGCTTTAATTTCCGCCTGCAGGACCGCGCTGGCGCAGGCCATGAGGCTTTGCTGGCCGCGCGTAACCAGTTGCTGGGCATGGCGTCCAAAAGCCCGTTGCTGACACAGGTGCGACCCGATGGGCTTGAGGACGCACCACAGTTGCAGATCGACATTGACCGCGACAAGGCAAATGCGTTGGGTGTGAGCTTTGACGCCATCAATGCGGCACTGTCAACCGGGCTGGGTTCGAGTTATGTCAACGACTTTCCGAACCAGGGACGCTTGCAGCGCGTGGTGGTGCAGGCCGACGCACCCGCGCGCATGCAGCCCGATGACCTGCTCAAGCTCAATGCCAGCAATAGCCATGGCCAGCCGGTCCCGCTGTCGGCCTTTGCCACCACGCGCTGGGTTAATGGCACCATGCAGTCGATTCGCTACAACGGCTATCCGGCTATGCGGATCAGCGGCAGCGCTGCGCCGGGTTATAGCACCGGCGCAGCGATGGTTGAAATGGAAAAACTCGCGGCTCAACTGCCACAGGGTTTTGGCTATGAGTGGACCGGGCTGTCGCGCGAGGAAAAGCTGGCCGGCTCGCAGGCTTTTATTTTGTATGGCTTTGCAATTCTGGCGGTATTTTTATCGCTGGCCGCGTTGTATGAAAGCTGGTCGATTCCACTGGCCGTGATTCTGGTGGTTCCGCTCGGTGTAGTGGGCGTTTTGCTGGCGACCCTCCTGCGCAGCTATTCCAATGATGTGTATTTCCAGGTGGGCCTGATCACCATCATTGGCCTGTCGGCGAAAAACGCCATTTTGATCATCGAGTTTGCAAAAGACCTGCAGGCGCAGGGCAAGGGCTTGATTGAGTCGGCGCTGGCTGCTGCCCATTTGCGTTTTCGGCCTATCGTCATGACCTCGATGGCTTTCATGCTCGGTGTGTTGCCACTGGCGCTGTCGTCAGGCGCGGGTTCAGCGAGTCAGCGGGCCATCGGCACCGGCGTGATTGGCGGCATCCTCACGGGCACCTCGCTGGCCGTATTCTTTGTACCCATTTTCTTTGTCATCATTCGCGGCTTTTTCAAGGGGAGCGAGCGACAGCGACAGATTTATGCTGAACATGCCAGGGCGGCAGGCATCAAGGAAGATCAAGCCAATGAGGGGAAATCCCATGCGTAAAGCCCGGTTTACGCCATTCGCGCTGGTGAGCGCTGTGTCACTGCTGGCGGGCTGTTCGATGATTCCGGTCTATGAACGTCCGGCAGCGCCAGTCGCTGCCAGCTATCCAGCCTATCCCGGCATGACTGCGGCCGCCGTGGATAACGCCGCGGCACCGTTGGCCGCTGACGTGGCCTGGCAGGATTTTTTTGCCGATGAAAAACTCAAGCACCTGATTGAGCTGTCTCTGGCCAACAACCGGGACCTGCGCGTGGCGGTGCTGAATGTCGAGCAGGTCCGCACGCAGTACCAGATTCGGCGTGCAGACCAATTCCCCACGGTGAACGGCGTGCTCAGCGGGTCACGCACACCCACGGGCAGCGGTAGCATCCTGAGCCTGTACAACGTCGGGCTGGCGGTCACGGCATATGAACTGGACCTTTTTGGCCGCGTCAGCAGCTTGAAGGAAGCGGCACTGAGCCAATATCTGGCCACCGCGGAGGCCCGCAAGACCGCGCAAATCAGCCTGATCGCCGCGGTGGCCAACACCTACCTGAGCATCCTGGCCGACGAAGAGTTACTGGACATTACACGGCAAACCCTGGCGACACGCGAAGATTCGCTGAAGCTGAGCAAGCTGCGTTTTGACAATGGGGTGACTTCCGAACTCGACTACCGTCAGGCCGAATCTCTCACCGAGGCAGCCCGCGTCGCGTATGACCAGCAACAACGCCAGCGCGCACTCGATGAAAATTCCCTGACCCTGCTGGTCGGTCAGCCGCTGCCTGAATTGACCGGGACCAGAAGGCAGGCGATGCGTCTTGCGCAAATGCGGCCGATGGTGGAAGTGCCGGCCGGTCTGCCTTCGGACCTGCTGAACCACCGGCCCGATATTCGTCAGGCTGAACAGCTGCTATTGGCCGCTAACGCCAACATCGGCGCGGCCCGTGCCGCCTTTTTCCCGCGGATTTCCCTGACCGTGGGCGCTGGCAGTGCCAGTGGCAGTCTGTCAGGACTGCTGAAAAACGGCTCCTGGGGTTGGACCTTGGCCCCCCAACTGGTGCTGCCGATTTTTGACGCTGGACGCAACCTGGCCGGACTGGATTCGGCCAAAGCTGGGCGCGATATTGCCGTTGCACAGTATGAAAAAGCCATTCAAACTGCCTTTCGCGAAGTCGCCGATGCACTGGCCATCCGGGCCACACTGGATGATCAGTTGCGCGCTCAGCAGGCCCAGGCCAATGCCGAGGCGGTCCGCTTCAAGCTGTCTGATTTGCGCTACCAAAACGGCATTTCAAGCAGTCTCGATGTGCTGGATGCGCAGCGTTCGCTGTTTAGCGCGCAGCAAGCCGTGGTGCAAACCCGCCTGGCTCAGCTTCAAAGCCAGGTCACGCTCTACAAAACGCTGGGTGGTGGCTGGAAGGAGCCAGTGCAGGAGGCGCAGGGCCCGAGAGCGGAAAGTCTGCCTCGGCCATGAGGTCGGCTATTTTGTGAATTTTTTAAGGCTCTAGCCCAATCAGTGCGGGCACATGCAGCTATTAAATAGATAGCTTTTTGACGGCGGCAGACAGACCCAGCCAGCGGCCGGCTGCCGCCTGCAACGTTTGCGGTTGGCCTGTGGTGAACAGGCTGACTGTCCCTGCTGCGGTCGATGCGGTGCTGCCTTCATCGGTTGCCGTGCTCTGCACCAGCCGCCGCGTCTGGCGCGCGATGGCCTCGCCGTTGTCGATGATTTGCACTTCCGGCCCCAGCAAGGCGCGCAGCTGGACGCTGGCAAACGGGTAGTGTGTGCAACCCAGAACCAATGTGTCGATTTGGTCATTTTGAATACCAAATTGGCCCATACCCGATATGTAACGGGCGCAAAGCGCTATCGTTTCCGTAGGATCGCCGGTTTCGGCGCTGCGCTCAATGGCATCCGCCAAACCGTCGCAGGCTTGCATGACGAAGCTGGCGCGCTCGGCTTGCGACTCCAGTAGCGCGCGGAACTTGGCGCTGGTCAGCGTACCGCGGGTCGCCATCACGCCGATGCGCCCGGTCTTGCTGAGTGCCAGCGCCGATTTCAGGGCGGGTTCGACGCCGATCAGGGGCAGAACGGGATGCTCCAGGCGCAGCCGGTGGATGGCGGCTGCCGTGGCGGTGTTGCAGGCGACTACCACCGCTTTGACGTCCTGACTGACCAGATAACGCGTGATGGCGCGGGAACGTGCCAGCACATGCGCAACATCCCGCTCGCCATAGGGCGCGTGGCCGCTGTCGGCGACGTAGATGAAGTGCTCGTGCGGGAGTTCAGTCCGCAACGCCTGCACAACGCTCAGGCCGCCGATGCCGCTGTCAAATACCCCGATAGCCCGGTTTTTCAATTCTTGCTTACTCCGCGCAGGCTTTCAGATGCTGGTCACCGGAATGCCTTTGAACTCACCAGAGGCAATCTTTTTCTGCCACTCGGCCGGACCGGTAATGTGCACACTGGTGCCGCCCGCATCGACCGCCACGGTGACCGGCATATCGACCACGTCAAATTCGTAAATGGCTTCCATGCCCAGGTCGGCAAAGCCCACGACTTTGGATGTCTTGATGGCTTTTGACACCAGGTAGGCCGCACCGCCCACGGCCATCAGGTAGGCGCTTTGGTGTTTCTTGATGGCGGCAATGGCAGTCGGGCCGCGCTCGGCCTTGCCGATCATGGCGATCAGGCCAGTCTGGGCCAGCATCATTTCGGTAAAGCCGTCCATGCGGGTAGAGGTTGTCGGGCCGGCCGGGCCAACTGCTTCACCCTTGACCGGATCGACCGGGCCGACGTAGTAGATCACCCGGTTGGTGAAATCCACCGGCAGTTTTTCGCCCTTGAGCAGCATGTCGGCAATGCGTTTGTGCGCGGCGTCGCGGCCGGTCAGCATCTTGCCATTCAGTAGCAGCATGTCGCCGGGCTTCCAGCTGGCGACTTCTTTCCGGGTCAGGGTATCGAGGTTGACTTTTTTGCTCTTGAGGTCATCGGGTGCCCAGTTGACGTTGGGCCAGAGGTCCAGACTGGGCGGGGTCAGATACACCGGGCCGCTACCGTCGAGCACAAAGTGCGCGTGGCGCGTGGCGGCGCAGTTGGGAATCATGGCCACCGGTTTGCCGGCGGCGTGGGTCGGGTACATCCTGATCTTGACGTCGAGCACGGTGGTCAGGCCGCCCAATCCCTGCGCACCTATGCCCAGTGCATTGACCTTGTCAAAAAGCTCCAGCCGTAGCGCTTCGGTTTTGGTAAGCGCCTGACCCGCCGAAGACCTGGACTGCAACTCGTGCATGTCAAGGTCGTCCATCAGACTTTCCTTGGCCATCAACATGGCTTTCTCGGCGGTACCGCCAATGCCTATGCCCAGCATGCCGGGCGGGCACCAGCCCGCACCCATGGTGGGAACGGTCTTGAGCACCCAGTCAACCACCGAGTCGCCGGGATTGAGCATGGCCAGCTTGCTCTTGTTTTCGCTGCCACCGCCCTTGGCCGCTACGGTCACCTCAAGCTTGTTGCCGGGAACGATCTCGGTGAATATCACCGCGGGCGTATTGTCCTTGGTGTTCTTGCGCTCGAACTGTGGATCAGCAACCACCGAGGCCCGCAAGGTGTTGCCCTCGTGGTTGTAGCCGCGCCGCACGCCTTCGTTGATGGCGTCGTCCAGGCTACCGGTAAAACCTTCCCAGCGCAGGTCCATGCCAACTTTCAGAAACACATTGACGATGCCAGTGTCCTGACAGATCGGGCGGTGGCCAGTGGCGCTCATCTTGCTGTTGGTCAGGATTTGTGCCATCGCGTCCTTGGCCGCCGGGCTTTGCTCACGCTCGTAGGCGCGCGCCAGATGGGCGATGAAATCGGCCGGATGGTAGTAGCTGATGTATTGCAGGGCAGCGGCAATGGATTCGACGAGGTCAGCTTGCTTGATGCTTGTGGTCATGGTGCTTGATGAAAAAGTTGTGAAGAGGGAAGGCGTTCTTTGTTTTCATGGCGGCTAAATTCTGCTACGGTAGCCGTCAATCCTCTATTTTGACAGCTAACTCCATGGCGCAGACATCATGAAAACACGTACAGAACGCGACACCTTCGGCCTCATCGAGGTTCCGGCTGACCGGCTGTGGGGCGCGCAGACCCAGCGCTCCTTGCAGAACTTCGATATCTCTGGTGAGCGGCAACCGCGCGAGATCATCCGCGCATTGGTGCAGATCAAGCGCTCCAGCGCGCTTGTCAACCACGCGCTGGGTTTGCAGGATGAAAGGAAAACCGGGGCCATCGTCGCTGCGGCCGACGAAATCATTGAGGGCCAGCACGCAGAAGAGTTTCCGCTGGTGGTCTGGCAGACTGGCTCGGGCACGCAGACCAACATGAATGTCAATGAGGTACTGGCCAACCGGGCCAGCGAGCTGCTTGGCGGTGAACGGGGCGACAACCGCAAAGTGCACCCCAATGATGATGTGAACCGCAGCCAGTCGTCGAACGACGTGTTTCCTACCGCGATGCATGTGGCGGCGGTGGAGGCCGTCACTCACCGGCTGTTGCCTGCCATCGGCAAGCTGCGTGAGACGCTGGCACGCAAGTCGGTGGAATTTGCCAATATTGTCAAGATTGGCCGCACCCATCTTCAGGATGCCACGCCGCTGACGCTGGGCCAGGAGTTTTCAGGCTATGTGGCGCAACTCGAGCACGGGCAAAGGCATGTCCGCGCGGCACTGCCACACTTGTGCGAACTGGCGTTGGGTGGCACGGCGGTAGGTACGGGGCTGAACGCGCCTTCAGGCTATGCAGAGCAGGCGGCGGCTGAACTGGCGCGCCTGACTGGTTTGCCCTTTGTGACTGCGCCAAACAAGTTTGAAGCCCTGGCCTCCTGCGATGCGCTGGTGCATGCGCACGGTGCGCTCAAGACGCTGGCTGCCAGCCTGATGAAGATTGCCAATGACGTGCGCTGGCTGGCCAGTGGTCCACGCAGTGGCATCGGCGAGTTGAGTATTCCCGAGAACGAGCCGGGCTCGTCCATCATGCCTGGAAAGGTCAACCCCACGCAATGCGAGGCAGTGACCATGTTGTGCTGCCAGGTTTTTGGCAACGACGTAGCCATCAACTTTGGCGGTGCCTCGGGCAACTTTGAGCTCAATGTGTTCCGGCCCCTGATTGCCCACAATTTCCTGCAAAGCGTGCGCCTGCTGGCCGACGGGATGGTGAGCTTTAACGATCACTGCGCGGTGGGCATTGAGCCTAAGCGTGAGCGCATCGCAGAGCTGGTGGGCCGGTCCCTGATGCTGGTCACGGCGCTCAACACCCATATCGGCTATGACAAGGCCGCGTTCATTGCCAAGAAGGCACACAAGGAAGGCAGCAGTCTGCGCGATGCCGCGTTCGCATCGGGCTACGTCACGGCGGAACAGTTTGATCAGTGGGTGGTGCCGGGAAATATGGTGGGGGGCATGGCGCGATGACTTTCCCGTTTCAGGCGATCCGAAAAAGTTTCATAGATCCCACGATGATCATGACAAGCAGGTTGGAAATCATGACCACGGCAATCATCCCCAGGTAAGGCGGTAATGCAGCCACCAGCTTGAAAAATCAGGTTGGAAATTGAAAGTGTTGCAAAATTGCAGAGGTCAGAAAATGCTTCGCCCATTTTTGGAATCTGTAAGCTCAAAGCCAGTCAGTGGCCTGTAAGTGCGAGGCATGAAAGTACTTGATATTCAACGACTAACAGGAGACAAAACCAATGACTGCCCAAAACTCTGCCATCGAGTCCACGCTGGTTGAAAACCGCATCTTTCCGCCTAGCGATGCCACGGTCAAGGCGGCCCGCATTTCGGGCATGGACGCCTATCATGCGATGTGTTCTGAAGCCGAGCGTGACTTTGAGGGTTTCTGGGCACGCCTGGCGCGCAACAATCTGGTCTGGAGCAAGCCTTTTACCCAGACCCTGGATGAATCCGGTGCGCCTTTTTACAAGTGGTTTAAGGACGGCGAACTCAATGCTTCAGCCAACTGCCTGGACAAACACATGGGTACGCCGGTCGAGAGCAAGACCGCCGTCATTTTCGAGGCGGACGACGGCACGGTCACCAAAACCAGCTACAAGGAACTGCTGGCGCGCGTGAGCCAGTTTGCTAACGCACTCAAGGCTGAAGGCATCCAGAAGGGCGACCGGGTGCTGATTTACATGCCCATGACCCTCGAAGGCGTGATTGCCATGCAGGCTTGCGCCCGCATCGGCGCCACGCATAGCGTGGTGTTTGGCGGTTTCTCGGCCAAGGCGTTGCAGGAACGCATCATTGATGCCGGTGCGGTCGCGGTCATCACGTCCAACTACCAATTGCGCGGCGGCAAGGAATTGCCGCTCAAGGCGATTGTGGATGAAGGCCTGGCAATGGGCGGCTGCGAGTCCATCCATTCGGTGCTGGTATACCAGCGTACAGCCACCGCCTGCAACATGGTGGCCGGGCGCGACAAAACCTTTACCGAGGCGCTGGCAGGTCAAAGCACTGAATGTGCGCCAGAACTGGTGGGCGCTGAACACCCGCTCTTCATTCTTTACACGTCGGGTTCCACCGGCAAGCCTAAGGGTGTGCAGCATTCCACCGGTGGCTACCTGTTGTGGGCCAGGCTCACGATGGACTGGGTCTTTGACGTCAAGCCCTCCGACGTCTTCTGGTGTACCGCCGACATTGGCTGGATCACCGGCCACACTTACGTCGCTTATGGCCCGCTGGCCGCAGGTGCCACGCAGATCATTTTTGAAGGCGTTCCAACCTACCCGAATGCCGGGCGCTTCTGGCAGATGATCGAGCGCCACAAGTGCTCCATCTTCTATACCGCTCCCACGGCCATCCGCTCGCTGATCAAGGCTGCTGATGGTGATGAAAAAGTGCATCCAGCGCGCTCGGATCTCTCCAGCCTGCGCATCTTGGGGTCGGTCGGTGAGCCGATCAATCCGGAGGCCTGGATGTGGTATTACAAAAACGTTGGTGGCGAGCGCTGCCCGATTGTCGATACCTTCTGGCAAACCGAGACCGGTGGCATTGTGATCACGCCCTTGCCCGGTGCTACGCCACTGGTGCCGGGCAGTTGCACCTTGCCGCTGCCCGGCATCATGGCTGCCATCGTGGATGAGGCGGGCCACGACATCCCCAATGGTTCGGGGGGCATGCTGGTCATCAAACGACCCTGGCCGGCCATGATCCGCACCATCTGGAATGATCCGGAGCGTTACAAAAAAAGCTACTTCCCCGAGGAAATGGGAGGAACGACCTATCTGGCTGGCGATGGTGCGGTGCGCAATGTTGATAACGGATATTTCCGCATTACCGGCCGTATTGATGATGTGCTGAACGTTTCAGGCCACCGCATGGGGACCATGGAAATTGAGTCAGCACTCGTGGCCAAGACTGATCTTGTGGCTGAAGCGGCAGTGGTTGGCCGCCCCGATGACCTGACAGGCGAAGCCATCTGTGCCTTTGTGGTGCTCAAGCGTGCCCGGCCAACCGGCGACGAGGCCAAGGCCATCGCCAAAGAACTGCGCGACTGGGTGGCCAAGGAAATCGGGCCGATTGCGAAGCCCAAGGACATCCGTTTTGGCGAGAATCTGCCCAAGACACGCTCCGGCAAGATCATGCGCCGTCTGCTGCGTTCGATTGCCAAGGGCGAAACCATCACGCAGGACACCAGCACCCTGGAAAATCCGGCTATCCTGGATCAGCTCGGTCAGGCTTACTGAACTCGATAGCACTTGGAAGGCCCATTTTATAATGGGTGATGGCGCAAAATAGCCATAAAAAAACCCGCCAAGTGCGCGGGTTTTTTTGGGGAAGGACTGATTACTTCAGAGTCAGGATCCAGGCTACCAGTTTCTTGGCTTCTTCAGCGTTGACCTGGGTGTTGGCGGGCATGGGCACGGGACCCCAAACGCCGGAACCACCTTTCATGACTTTGGCCTCGAGCTTGGCGGCAGCGTCTTTCTGGCCAGCGTATTTGGCGGCGACATCCTTGTAGGCAGGACCGACCAGTTTTTTGTCAACGGCGTGGCAGGCCAGGCAATTTTTGGCCTGGGCCAGTTGCAGGTCGGCCAGGGCAGGGGTTGAAACCACAAAACCTGCAGTCAGGGAAGCGATTGCCAAAAAAGTACGTTTCACGCGGTGTTCTCCAGAAGAATGTAGGTTGTGGGGTACAGTTGTGAAACGCGATTGTAGGGGGAGTGGTTGACAGCTTTCTGTTCAGGGGCTTTCCCTCATAATCCCGGGAATCCTTGAAAGTCATCTATGTACCTCTTATTGATCGGCATTGTCGTACTGGCTCTGAAATATCTGGAGATCGGGCCGGTAGCCACCTGGAACTGGTGGATCGTGCTGTCACCATTTGCGCTGGCAGTAGCTTGGTGGGCCTGGGCTGACGCCTTTGGCTACACCAAGCAGAAGGAAATTGACAAGATGGAAAAACGCAAGCAGGCCCGTATCGACAAGCAGCGCGCTGCCATGGGCATACTGCCAAAAAAGAAGTGAACTACCCATTGGGCGGGCCGTCTGAATCCGCTCAAACCCAAGTAAAGAGCCCGTGAAGTCTGTGACCTACGGGCTCCATGTTTCAAGATTTGGAAGAATTTAATAGTCGTCGAGCACCGCACCTTTGCTGGCACTGGAGGCGTTGAAGGCGAACTTGGCCTGCACGCCGCGGGTGTAACGCGGTGCTGGTGCCTTCCAGCCGACTTTGCGGCTTTCCAGCTCGGCGTCGCTGATGTTCAGTTGCAACAGCAACTGGTGGGCGTCAATCGTGATGGAGTCGTTTTCTTTAATGAAGGCGATGTTGCCACCGGCAGCGGCTTCAGGTGCAACGTGGCCGACCACCATGCCCCAGGTGCCGCCCGAGAAGCGTCCGTCGGTAATCAGGCCGACGCTTTCGCCCAGACCAGCGCCAATGAGTGCGCCCGTCGGTGCAAGCATTTCAGGCATACCTGGTCCCCCTTTGGGGCCGAGGTAACGCAGAACCATCACGTCACCAGCCTTGATTTTGCCGGCCAGAATGGCCGCGAGGGCCGTCTGCTCGTCATCAAACACGCGGGCCGGGCCTGTCATGACCGGATTTTTCAGACCGGTGATCTTGGCCACACAGCCTTCAGGCGACAGATTGCCCTTGAGGATGGCCAGGTGGCCCCGCGCATACATCGGATTGCTGATGGGTCGGATCACGTCCTGATCGGCACGCGGCGTATCAGGGACATCCTTGAGCACTTCCGCAATGGTCTGGCCGGAAATCGTCAGGCAGTCGCCATGCAGCAGTCCGGCAGTCAGCAGCATTTTCATGACTTGCGGAATGCCGCCAGCGCGATGCAAATCTACCGCCAGGTATTTGCCGGAAGGCTTCAGGTCGCACAGCACCGGTGTTTTCTGGCGCACGCGCTCGAAGTCGTCAATCGTCCATTCCACGCCGGCGGCATGCGCAATGGCCAGGAAGTGCAACACGGCGTTGGTCGAACCGCCGGTGGCCATGATCACGGCCACGGCGTTTTCAATGGCTTTCTTGGTGACGATATCGCGCGGCTTGATGTCTTTCTTGATTGCTTCGACCAGGACCTTGGCGGATTCTTTGGCCGAGTTCATTTTCTCGTCGTGTGGATTGGCCATGGTACTGGAGTAGGGCAGGGAGATGCCCAGTGCCTCAAAGGCGGACGACATGGTGTTGGCGGTGTACATGCCGCCACACGAGCCGGGGCCGGGGACGGCGCGACGCTCAATTTGCAGCAGATCTTCATCGCTCATGCGGCCTGCGGCGTTTTCGCCCACGGCTTCAAACACGCTCACGATGTTGAGGTCTTGGCCTTTGTAATGGCCGGGCAGGATGGTGCCGCCATAGACGTAGATGGCAGGCACATTGGCGCGCAGCATGCCCATCAGTCCGCCCGGCATGTTTTTGTCGCAGCCGCCGATCACCAGCACGCCGTCCATCCACTGGCCCTGCACGCAGGTCTCAATACAGTCGGAAATGACCTCGCGTGACACCAGCGAATACTTCATGCCTTCGGTGCCCATAGACATGCCATCCGAGATGGTGGGCGTGCCAAACACCTGCGCGTTGCCACCGGCTTCTTCAATCGCGGCAATGGCTGCGTCAGCGAGCTTTTGCAGGCCGCTGTTGCAAGGCGTGATGGTGCTGTGGCCGTTGGCCACGCCGATCATCGGTTTCTTGAAGTCCTCTGCCTCGTAGCCCATGGCGTAGTACATGGAGCGGTTGGGCGCGCGCGATTTGCCTTCGGTGATGTTTTTACTGCGGGGATTGAGCTGGAGGGTTTTTGTTTCCATGGGGTGTCTTGTGAGGATTTTTATCGGAAAGCCAAGTATGCGTGCTTTGACTAATTCTTTCCAATCCATTATTTATGTTGTATTAATATGTATGGCGTATGAATAATCTCGTCACCATCACTGATTCCCGTAAACCGCCTTTGATTGAGCTTCGCCTGTGGCGCCAGTTCGTGACCGTGGCCGAGGAACTCCATTTCAGCCGTGCGGCCCGGCGCCTGAACATGACACAGCCGCCCTTGACCCAAGCCATTGCGCAGCTTGAGACCACGCTGGACCTCAAGCTTTTTGACCGCACCAAGCGCAGCGTTCAGCTCACTGCGGCGGGTGCTGCTTTGTTGCCCGAGGCGCGCGACCTGCTGGCGCGTGCCCAGGCCTTGCCCGCTTATGCGCGCGCCAGTGCCGACGGCGAAGCGGGGCGCTTGCGGCTTGCCTTTGTTTCCACGGTCGGGTTTGATTTGCTGCCGCGCTGGGTGCTCGCCTTTCGGGAGCAGTATCCGAAGGTGCAACTGGAGCTGATTGAAGCGACCGGCGATGTCCAGCTTCAGGCGTTTGAGCGCGGCGAAATCGACGCAGGGTTCATGCTGCATTCACCGGGATTTGCACCCCCCGGTCTGGCATGCCAGCGCATTGCAGGCGATTCGTTGGTGGTGGCGGTGCCGGCACAAAGCCCCCTTGCAGCCAGGGAGGAACTCACGCTCAAGGATCTGCTGGGTCAGCCTCTGGTGATTTTCCCGCGCAGCATCTTGCCGTCTCTGTACGATGCGATTTTTGCGATGTACCACGCTGCCGGGCAGTTGCCGCGCGTGGCACAGGAAGCCATCCAGATGCAAACCATCGTGAATCTGGTGTCCGCCGGCCTTGGTATTGCGTGGGTGCCTGAAAGTGTGCGGCAGTTCCAGCGGCCAGGCGTGGTTTACCGCAGCGTAACGCCTGGCAAAACGCGGGGTCGGTCCGTGAGTAAAGTGACAATCACGGGGAGTAGCGCGCGGAGCTTGCAGGTTGCCCGCAGAGAGGTTCCCGGATGCGAGACCAGCTTGGTCTGGTCCAGCGCGAGCGTGAATCCGGTGCTCAAGCGTTTTGTCGCGTTTATTGGCAGCGTGCCACGTTGAAGGCTCGGGTCTTGCTCCTTCTTTGCTGGCCTTAAACCAGTTTCAAGCAAAATACGCCAATGCTCATCTATCCGCACATTAATCCGATCGCCCTTCAACTTGGTCCGCTCGCCATTCACTGGTACGGGCTGACTTACCTGGCGGCTTTCGGGCTGTTCTTTTTTCTGGCCAGTCTGCGACTGCGGCACCAGCCGTATGCATCCATCAGCGGCCCTGGGGCCTGGAAGCGCAGGGACATTGAAGATATCCTGTTTCTGGGGGTCATGGGCGTAGTGATTGGCGGACGGCTGGGTTATTGCATTTTCTACAAGCCGGGCTACTATGCCTCCCATCCGCTGGAAATTTTCGCGGTTTGGCAGGGTGGCATGAGTTTTCATGGTGGGATGCTGGGGGTGCTGGCATCGCAGCTTTGGTTTGCCCGCACGCGCCATCGGCCCTGGCTGCAAGTCATGGACTTCATTGCGCCTTGCGTGCCGACAGGGCTGGCCGCTGGGCGCGTGGGCAATTTTATCAATGGTGAACTGTGGGGACGTTTCAGTTCCCCGGATCTGCCCTGGGGCATGGTGTTTCCTGAAAGCGGTTCCATGCTGCCGCGGCATCCGTCGCAGGTTTATCAGTTCTTGATGGAAGGCCTGCTGCTGTTTGTGCTGCTGTGGCTGTATGCGCGCAAACCCCGCAAGATGGGGCAGGTTTCAGGGGCCTTTCTGGTGGGTTATGGTGCGTTTCGGTTCATCGCCGAATTTTTCCGCGAGCCTGACGATTTTCTCGGCGTCCTCGCCCTGGGAATGAGCATGGGCCAATGGTTGAGCCTGCCCATGATCGCAGTGGGAGCGTGGCTCTGGATTTGGGCTTCAAAGCGTCGCACATTCTTATAAATATTTTATAGTTCACTATTTATCTGATAGCTAAAAAATTGACACTAGGGTTGCCTTCCATGGCCCTGCCCAGAGATGGGAAGTGATGATTCATCAGCATAAAGAGTTCAAAGCATGCGCCTTGGTCATCACTTTACGCATCAGAAAGCTGCCGCCCTCCCGGGTGAGTTGGCCTGCCATCAGCGCTCCATGGTGGCATCATGAGTGCCGCTGACTGGTTTGCTCGCAGTGTTTCACTGTTTGCAGCAGCTCCGAAAAAGACCCAAGTGGCTTCAAAAAATGCCGCATCCAGTCCTAATGCTGGGCGGCGCACCATTCCTGAGCGCCTGCAAGCGACGCTACGGCGCAAGCCGGAGGCACTGTCTCCGCGCGATTTGCGCCGCATCCTGACGGAACTGCAGGCAATTGTGGACCCGCACGTCAGCGAAGTGGAAGGTGGCCGCCGCGCCAGGGTTTTTGCCGAATGGTATGGCGGCGCACCCATTGAGCAGCGCCAGGATGCGTGGCTGCTTATGAGCGATCAGTTTGGGCCCAATGCTGAAAAGGTGGCTGCGGCGCGCGGCCAGTATGAAGCCGCGCTGGGCACAACCGAGGAAGGGCAGGCTGAGGTACGGCTGCGCAGGGCGTTCGTGTCACCGCGCACGCGCTTGCTGCAGCGCTTTTCAGTCTTTTCAGAAGGCATGCAATTTTTGGTGGATATGCGGGCCGAGTTTTTGCCGTACCTGAAATCTGACAAACGCCTGCTCGCCCTTGACGCTGAACTCGAAAACCTCTTTGCCACCTGGTTTGACGTGGCCTTTCTGGAGTTGCGCCGCATCAGCTGGGATTCACCCGCCTCGATGGTGGAAAAACTCATTCAGTACGAAGCGGTGCATGCCATCAAGGGTTGGGCCGATGTTAAGAATCGGCTCGACAGCGACCGCCGCTGCTACGGGTTTTTTCACCCGCGCCTGCCCGACGTGCCGCTGATCTTTGTCGAAGGCGCGCTGATGGGTCACATGGCCACAGACATCATGCCGCTGCTCGACGAACTCGCGGCACCGGCGGATATCAAAAAGGCGAGCACGGCGATTTTCTATTCCATCAGCAATACCCAAGTCGGCTTGCGCGGCGTGAGTTTCGGCGACTCCCTGATCAAGCGCGTGGTTGAATCGCTCAGGGATGAGTTTCCAAAGCTCAAAACATTTGCCACGCTCTCGCCGATGCCGGGCTTTCGGAGCTGGCTCGGCAGGAATGCGGCTGCCATGCTGGAAAAATTGGGTGACAAGGAGCGCACGGCGCTGGGCCGCGCCATTGGCCTTGAGTCGCCCAGTGCAGGGGAGTTTCTTGCTGCCGCCGAAGGCGCGCTGATCTTGCCTGAGAAATCGCCCATCCGTCTGATGTTGCTGCGATGTGCGGCGCACTACCTGGGGCGGGTGCTGGATGAAGGCCGGCCCATTGACCCGGTAGCGCGCTTTCATCTGGGCAACGGTGCGCGGATTGAGCGGCTCAATTGGGCTGGCGACCCTTCCCCCAAAGGGCTTAAACAGTCTTACGGCCTGATGGTGAATTACCTCTATGACCTGAAGCGTTTGGATAAGCATCGTGCCTTGCTTGCAACTGGAAAAATCTCCGTATCGGGCGGCATTGGAGGTTTGTATTTTTGAAGCGTCGCCAGGTATTGAGCCCGTTTTTTTGATTTCACAACGACAGGACACGCATGACATTTAGCCTTGGTGCAACGGACTCGAAAGGTACTTTGGTTGGCGCTGGTCAGCACTGCAGCGCCGCTTGGTCGACGGCCAGCCTATGAGCGGCAGGGTGTTGCTGGATATCTCCGGCCCGGTTGCGCGGGTGACGCTTTCGCATCCTGGCAAGCTCGGTGCCATGTCGCGCGCCATGTGGCGAGAGTTGCGCGGTGTTTTGAGACCATCCAGTCACGCAGCGAATTGCACTGCGTGCTGATTTGCGGTGAAGCCGGTCACTTTTGCGCCGGAGGCGATATTTCCGAGTACGCTGGTTTTCGCTTTAATGAACACAGCCTGCGCGACTTTCATGAAAACGACGTGTGGGGCGGTTTGCAGGCCATGCTTGACTGTGATTTGCCTATCGTTGCCCGGATTGAGGGCAACTGCATGGGCGCTGGCGTTGAAATTGCCAGCTGCTGCGATATCCGGATAGCGGGCGACACAGCGCGCTTTGGTGCGCCGATTGCCAAGCTTGGCTTTCCCATGGCGCCGCGCGAGGCGGCGCTGGTCATGCGCGCCGTGGGTGAGCTGACAGCACGCGAGATGCTGCTGTCGGCGGCCGTGCTGGATGCGGCCGAAATGAAGCAGCGTGGCTTCTTGAACAAGGTGGTGCCAGCCAACGCGGCAAGCGAAGCGGCGCTCAATTGTGTTGACCGTTTCAGCCATCTGGCACCGCAGGCAGCACGCCTGAACAAGCGGACGCTCAGGGTCGTTGCAACCGTATTCAATGAAAAGACAGCTACTTATTTAGTAGCAACGGCGTATCACTATGCAGCTTCTGCAGAACACCGTGAGGGCGTGACAGCGTTCCTTGAAAAACGCCAGCCCCGCTTCAATCGCTGAACGCCATGCAGAAACGCAAGCCTGACAACCCATGAAAAATCACAATTTATTTGCAGCGCTGCGAGCAGCCTTTCCCGCTACGCTCGACGCAGTCGCCGTTGAAACCGATAACGGCCTGAATTATTCATGGCGCGATCTGGATCGCGCCACCGCCATGCTGGCCAATCTGCTTGCGTCGCTCGGCCTTCCCGCAGGTGCCCGGGTGGCCGCACAGGTTGAAAAATCGGTCGAAGCCATGATGCTGTACTTGGCGACCTTGCGTGCCGGGTATGTGTTTCTGCCTCTGAATACCGCTTACCAGAGCGCCGAAATCGAGTATTTCATTGGCAACGCGGAGCCCGCCGTGGTGGTCTGCAGTGCGAAAAATTTTGGATGGGTCAGCAAAATCGCGTTCAAGGCGGGCATGCAGAACGTCTTCACGCTGGATGACGACCGCAGCGGATCCCTGCTCGATCGCGCCGCGCACTGCAGCGATCAGCACGGGACGGCGCTCATGCGCGCAGACGACCTGGCTGCGATTGTGTATACCAGCGGCACCACCGGGCGCAGCAAGGGCGCCATGCTGTCGCACGGCAATCTGCTCAGTAACGCGCGAGTGCTTAAAGATTACTGGGGCTGGAAAAAAGGCGATGTGCTGATTCACGCCTTGCCGATCTTTCACGTCCACGGCCTGTTTGTGGCCATTCACGGGGCGCTGCTCAATACCAGCAAGATGATCTGGCTGGCCAGATTTGATGCCCGGCTGGTGTTGGAAAAGTTGCCTGAAGCCACCGTATTCATGGGGGTGCCGACGCTCTATGTGCGCCTGCTGGCCGAGCCGGCGCTCGATCGTGAGACCTGCAGCAACATGCGCCTTTTTATTTCGGGATCGGCCCCCTTGCTGATTGAGACTTTTCACGAGTGGCAGCAGCGCACCGGTCACACCATTCTGGAGCGCTATGGCATGTCTGAAACCGCCATGCTCACCTCCAATCCCTACCAGGGCGGCGAGCGGCGCGGCGGAACCGTTGGGTTTGCGCTGCGGGGTGTGAGCCTGCGGGTGCAAAGCGATGGCAGCCAGTCACTGCCGACAGGCGAGATTGGCGGCATTCAGGTCAAGGGGCCGAATGTTTTCAAGGGCTACTGGGGCATGCCCGAAAAGACGGCTGAAGAATTCACCGCGGATGGGTACTTCAAAACCGGCGACGTAGGCAGGATTGACAAGCGCGGCTACATCACCATTGTTGGGCGTAGCAAGGATTTGATCATCAGCGGTGGCTACAACGTCTATCCGGCCGAGATGGAAGGCTACATCAATGACATGACCGGCGTGGCTGAAAGCGCGCTGGTTGGGGTGCCGCACCCGGACTTTGGCGAAGTGGGCGTGGCCGTGGTTGTGCTCAAATCGGGTGCGACGCTGGAGCCGGACCAGATTCTGGCGACGCTTAAGTCAATGCTGGCCAACTTCAAGATTCCCAAACAGTGCTTTGTGGCCAGCGAACTGCCGCGCAATACCATGGGCAAGGTGCAAAAAAACGTACTGCGCGAGCAGTACAAACGCCTGTTTACCTGATACGGCGTTTATTCGCTATGAATTAAGGGGACAATTTTTACCCGTACTGTATGGGCTAAAGGCACTTCTATCTTAAAACAAGGACCGGAACGTGGGAGTGCGTCAGGACATGTTGTGTCTCGCTGCCCATCAGTAGCCGCTTGATCCCACGGCGGCCATGCGAGGCCATCACGATCAGGTCGCATTTGTGTTTTTTGGTCGCGGTGATGATGGCTTCGGCAACCAGGTCTGACTTGATGGTCACGGCCTTGGCTTTCACGCCACTGGCCTCGGCCTTGGCTTTCACGTCGTCAACCACGGCCTGCGCGGCTTCCGCCCATTGCTTTTCAACTTTCGCCACTTCCTGTACGGACACGGCCATGCCGCCCTCGAAATAGCTGACAGGATAACGGGGAACCACCTTGAGCACCACGATTTGTGCGCCCATGAGCGCCGCCAGCTCAATGCCGCTACCGACTGCTTTTCGGGAAAGTGTGGAACCGTCGGTCGCGATCAGGATGCGTTGGTACATGGCGTTTTCCTTTTTTGAGTTGGGGGTTGCATGGAGGTTACTCCTGTCTGCACCAGTGAGCTAGTCCCGGTCTGGTGCAAGCTGCGTTCCGCATAGCTCTTACAATCCGCGTCTGGTGATTTTTGCCGAATGCGGTGCTGCGATTTTCTCCAGTTTCCATTCATTCCCGATGAGGTCTTGAACATCATGAAAAAGTATTTATGGGTTTTTGCGCTATCAGCTCTGGCGCTCGGCGCGTGCGGCAAAAGGGAAGATGCGGCGGCTCCAGTGAGCAGCGCGCCGGCTGCTGCCGCCACTGAAGAGAAGGTGCTCAATATCTATAACTGGCCAGACTACATCGCTAGGGACATGGTGGCGAATTTCGAGAAGGAAACCGGCATCAAGGTGAATTATCAGACCTTTGAAAACAACGAGGCTTTGCACGCCAAACTGGTGGCGGGAAATACCGGTTATGACCTGGTGGTTCCCGGTGCCGTGTTTGCCAAGCCTCAGATTGATGGCGGCCTGCTCATGAAGCTGGACAAGTCGAAAATTGCCAACTATGGCAATCTGGACCCGGCCATCATGGAGAAGCTCGGCACTATTGATCCGGGCAACGCCTACCTTGTGCCATGGGCCTGGAGTTTTGCCACGGTAGGGATCAACAAAGGCAAGGTGGTCAAGGCGCTGGGCAGCATGCCTATGCCGGGAAACGCCTGGGAGCTGGTGTTCAATCCGGTCTATACCGCCAAGCTTAAGTCCTGTGGCATTGCCTACCTCGACTCGCCGACCGAAGTGATTCCGCCGGCCATGCACTATTTGGGCAAGAACGCCTATTCGAATGACCCGGCCGACCACAAGGCGGCCGGCGAGATGCTGGCCAAGGTGCGCCCGGACATCCGCATGTTCTCCAGCACCATGATCGATGATCTGGCGAGTGGCAAAGCCTGCGTGGTGCTGGGATGGGCGGGTGACATCAACATTGCGCGCGCGCGCGCCATCGAAAACAGGAACGGGAACGACATTGAGGCGTTGCTGCCCAGCACGGGGGGCCTGATTTTTTTTGACACCCTGGCTATCCCGAAGGATGCCAAGCACCCGAACAATGCGCTGGCCTTCATCAACTACTACCTGCGACCGGAGGTTTCCGCATCACTGACCAATGAACTCGGTTATGCCACCGCCAACAAGGCCAGCCTGGTTAATGTGAAGCCTGAAATCGCGCGCGATCAGGCCGTGTTCCCGGACGCCGTGAACCTGCAAAAAATGATTGCTCCCGGGAGCTTTGGCAATGAAGCGCGTGAATCCATGAGCAACGTGTTTACGCTGTTCAAGAAAGGCCGCTGAGTTTTCCGGCGACCGTCATGAATCTGCCCACATCGCGCAGCGATGGATTTTTACGGACCGATCAACTGGTCAAGCGCTTTGATGGCGTAGCGGCTGTTGACGATGTGTCGCTGTCCATTCACAAGGGCGAAATTTTTGCCTTGCTCGGCAGTTCGGGTTGCGGCAAATCGACCCTGCTGCGAATGCTGGCGGGGTTTGAGAAGCCGAGTTCGGGCAGCGTCATTCTCAATGGCGTGGACATCGGGTCGTTTGCGCCTTACGAGCGTCCCATCAACATGATGTTCCAGTCGTATGCCCTGTTCCCGCATCTGAGCATTTGGGACAATATTGCCTTTGGTCTCAAGCGCGAGGGGATGCCCAGGGCGCAGATTGCGGCGCGGGTCGCGGAGATGCTCGCGCTGGTGCAACTGGAGGCGTTTGCCCAACGCAAGCCGCATCAGCTTTCGGGTGGCCAGCAGCAACGCGTGGCGCTGGCGCGCAGCCTGGCCAGAAAGCCGCAGTTGCTGCTGCTCGACGAGCCGCTGGGCGCGCTCGACAAGAAACTGCGCGAGCGCACACAGTTTGAGCTGGTCAATATCCTGGAGTCGGTGGGGGTGACCTGTGTCATGGTGACGCACGACCAGGAGGAGGCGATGGCGATGGCCTCACGCATTGCGGTTATGAGCCATGGCCGCGTGCTGCAGGTGGGCACGCCCAGGGAAATCTATGAACACCCGAATTGCCGCTTTGTGGCCGACTTTATCGGTAACGTCAATTTGATGGAAGGCGAGTTCACCGTCGATGAGGCGGACCGCTGTGAAGTGACCACCGGGCACGGCGTGGTGAGCGTGGGGCACGGCATCAGCGGCAGTCTGGGCATGTCGGTGGCTGTTGCACTGCGGCCGGAGAAAATTCATATTGCCAAAACCCGGCCTGATGTACCGGTCAATCTGTTCAGCGGTAAGGTGCGTGAAATTGCCTATTTCGGCAGTTACAACACCTATATTGTGGAAATGAGCGGCGGCAGCATCATGAAAATCATGGAGACCAATACCACGCGGCATGAAAGCAGCGTGATCACCTGGGATGACCCGGTTTTTTTCTGGTGGGATGACGCTGCACCCGTGGTGCTGACCCAATAAGCGGTGACGTGACGGCCATGAAAATCCCCAGCTGGCTCCGCATCAACCCTGGGCGACGTTTCGTCATTGGCGTGCCCTATGCCTGGCTGCTGCTGTTTTTTGCATTGCCATTCCTGATTCTGCTGCGCATCAGCGTAACCGATATGGGCAACGGAGTGGATCCTTTTGCCCCATTGATTGAAACGCTGTCGGGTTCGTGGCACATTCTGCTACGCTTCGAAAACTACGTCTCCATCTTCAGCGATGCGGGGCTGGGCGCTGCCGGTGGATTTGGCAACACCATCTATCTGGAGGCCTACAGGACTTCCCTGAAGTACGCCTTTTTAACCACGCTTTTCTGCTTGCTGATTGGCTATCCGTTTGCCTACTTTATCGTCCGCTCACGGCCGTCGGTTCGCCCAGCGCTGCTGATGCTGGTCATGCTGCCGTTCTGGACTTCCTTTTTGCTGCGGGTGTATGCGTGGAAAGGAATCCTGGCGGACCAGGGCGTTCTCAACAACCTGCTGCTTTCGCTCGGCATCATCCATGAGCCGCTGGTGATGCTCTACAGTGATGTCTCCATGCTGGTCGGTATGACCTATGTGTATCTCCCCTTCATGATCCTGCCGCTGTATGCCAACCTGGTGAAGATGGACCTTCGCCTGCTGGAAGCGGCCCATGATCTGGGCGCGAGTCCCTGGAAGGCGTTCTGGTTGATTACCGTGCCGCTGAGCAAGTCGGGAATCATCGCGGGAACCATGCTGGTGTTCATTCCGGCTGTCGGCGAGTTCGTGATTCCGTCATTGCTGGGTGGCTCTGAAAACATCATGATTGGCCGCGTGGTGTGGGATGAGATGTTCAGCAGCAACAACTGGCCGCGGGCGGCTGCGCTGTCGGTCGTGATGATCCTTCTTGTTCTGGTGCCGCTGGCTTATTACTACCGCAACGTCAACGGACGCGATGTCCGCCGGGAGTCCTGACATGCGCAGCCTGTGGCGTTTTGCAGAAAATCAGGCCGGCCGGCTCTGGCTGGCGCTGGTGTATCTTTTTCTCTACGTCCCGCTGTTTTTTCTCATCGTATTTTCTTTCAACAGCACCCGCCAGGACGGCGTGTTCACCGGATTTTCGCTGCGCTGGTATCAGGCGCTGCTGGCCGATTCCCGCCTGGTCGAAGGTTTTTTCCTGTCGCTCAAGGTGGCGCTGCTGACTGGCACGCTGTCAGTGGTGCTGGGCAGTTTTGCGGCTTTCGTGCTGGTGCGTTACCGGCGTTTTTCCGGGCGCACGCTTTTTTATGGAATGGTCAACGCACCACTGGTGATGCCCGAGGTCATTGTCGGGCTGTCCCTGCTGCTGCTGATGGTGGCGGTGCAGCGTACCATCGGCTGGCCTGAGCGCGGCTTCATTACCATCGTCACGGGCCACACCCTGCTGGGCATGGCTTATGCCACCGTGGTGATCCAGTCGCGCCTGAGCGAGATGGACCGCTCGCTTGAAGAGGCCGCCATGGATCTGGGGTGTCGGCCCCTGCAGGTTTTTTCTCTCGTGACCCTGCCCATGATCGCGCCGGCCCTGGTGTCGGCCTGGTTGCTGGCGTTCACCCTGTCATTTGACGATGTCGTGATCTCGGAATTTTTGTCGGGGCCGGGCGTGACCACCTTGCCGCAGGTGATTTTCAGCTACGCTCGGCGCGGCGTGAACCCATCCATTTATGCAGCCGCGACCCTCCTGATCGGCGCGGTGTCGCTGGGCATCGTCTCCTACAGCGTGTACATGGTGCGCCGGCAGCGGCGGCTGGACCGTGAAGTCAGCGCGGCCCTGCATACGGAGCAGGCTTTCCCTGACACCGCTCGGGCAAGGTAGCCAGCACCACCCCGGCGAGCGCGATGGAGAAGGCACCCGCCTGCATGCGGCTCAGGGTTTCGCCCAAGGCAATGACACCCACCGCCGCCGCGCTGACAGGCAGCATGACAGTAAACACGCCAGCCTGGTTGGCGGGAATGGTTTTGAGCCCGGTCATCCACAGCCAGACCGTCCACACGCTGGCGGCCAGCGAATAAAACAGCAGCAGCAGCCAGTTCGAAGGCTGCACCCGGCTAAAGTCAAAACCCCAGGCCATCCACAGACCGAGCGGCGTGATCAATGCAAAGCCCCAGAGGTTGATGAGCGCCGTGATGCGCTTGGGGCTGAGCACGCCCGTGAGTTTTTTCCCTATCACCGCATACGATGCCTCGCACAGCACGGCACCCACCAGCAACAGATTGCCGAGCCAGGTATTTCCAGATAAAAAATTAGTCGTCATTCCTTTGGTTGCCTGCGCAATAAACTCCTGCTTTGATAGCGATACCAAAGCAATCCCGATCACGGCACAGGCCACTGCCCCCCAGACGCGCGCGCTCACCCGTTCGCGCAGAAACAGCCAGCTCAGCACTGCCACGGCGGCCGGGATGGATGCCATGATGACACCGGCAGCCACTGCGCTGGTCATGCTTACGCCAGACAGCATGAAGATCGTAAACAGGAAGTTACCCAGAAACGACTCGAGAAACAGCAGGCGCCGTGTCTGGCCGCTGATGGCCACCTCAAGGGAGGGTTTTTTGAGCCAATGCAGCATGGCCAGGCCACCAATACCAAAGCGCAGCCAGCCCAGCAGGAAGACTGGCAGCACGGCCACCAGAGGTTTGGAAAGCGCCACATAGCTGCCCACCAAACACATACTGAGCGCGAGGCAGGCATACGCCATAATCCGGTTCATAAAATTTGATATTCCTGTTGCACCGACCGTTCGGCCAGGCGGTTTGAATTGCTGCACTGGTGCACTTACAGGCCCGGCGCAGCGTCGAATCATGCCTCAATTTCAGCAACAAAATTTTGGGGTTGATCGAGACACTGAAATGATGCATCCACCTGTTGCTTGTTATTTTTTTGTCAATGGCACATCCTGCGCCAGGGAGGCCATGCTNGGAATTTGTTAAATTTCATNATATAAANATAGGATTTTTTTACATGAAATATAAAATTGCTGCAATGCAAAAATATTTCTCAATATAAGAAATTATATTTTGTATCATGATAAATATACAAAAAACTATTGATTTCATTGATATAAATATTTGTCTTATATAAGACATAAGACTTTTAAAAAGTCTTGTAGAAGACTTAAAGTGAGGTCATCAAGTCAATCCGTTTTATTTCAATCTTTGGAGCAACAGCATGCCGCAAACCCTCACCGAACAACTCAGCCGTGACCAGCAAATTTCTGTCCTTGAAAAAGAATGGGCCAGCAATCCGCGCTGGAAAGGCATCCAACGTGGCTATAGCGCCGCCGATGTGGTGCGCCTGCGCGGATCGTTCCCGATTGAACACACCCTGGCCCGTCGTGGTGCCGAAAAACTCTGGGATGTGCTTCATTCCGAGCCCTATGTGAACAGCTTGGGCGCGCTGACAGGCGGCCAGGCCATGCAGCAGGTCAAAGCCGGTGTCAAGGCGATTTACCTGTCAGGCTGGCAAGTTGCCGCCGACAACAACGGCTATGCCGCCATGTACCCCGACCAGTCGCTCTACCCCGTGGACTCCGTGCCCACAGTGGTCGAACGTATCAACAATACATTCCGGCGCGCGGACGAGATCCAGCACGCCAAGGGCATTGATGCGGGTGACAAAGGCTATATCGACAACTTTGCACCCATCGTGGCGGACGCGGAAGCCGGTTTCGGCGGCGTACTCAACGCGTTTGAACTGATGAAGGCGATGATCAAAGCGGGTGCCGCTGGCGTGCATTGGGAAGACCAGCTCGCCTCTGTCAAGAAATGTGGGCACATGGGCGGCAAGGTGCTGGTGCCGACCGCTGAAGCGGTGCAAAAGCTGGTGGCTGCCCGCATGGCGGCTGACGTTTGCGGCGTGCCGACGCTGGTGATTGCCCGTACCGATGCGGAAGCCGCCGACTTGCTGACCAGCGACTACGATGCCAATGACAAGCCATTCCTGACCGGAGAACGCACGGCCGAAGGCTTTTACAAGACCAAAAAAGGCATTGACCAGGCCATCTCGCGAGCCATTGCTTATGCCCACTATGCCGATCTGGTGTGGTGCGAAACCGGCACCCCCGACTTGGCCTTTGCCAAGAAATTTGCCGATGCCGTGCATAAAGTTCACCCAGGCAAGATGCTCGCCTACAACTGCTCGCCCTCGTTCAACTGGAAGAAAAACCTTGACGATGCGACGATTGCGAAGTTTCAGAAAGAACTCGGCGCGATGGGCTACAAGTTCCAGTTCATCACACTGGCTGGCATTCACTCCATGTGGTACAACATGTTCGATTTGACGCAAGACTACGTCAAGCGCGGCATGACGGCCTACATTGAGAAGGTGCAGGAGCCTGAGTTTGCAGCGCGCGACCGTGGCTATACCTTTGTATCGCATCAACAGGAAGTTGGCACGGGCTACTTTGATGAAGTCACCACCGTGATCCAGGGTGGCAAGTCCAACGTGACCGCGCTGACCGGATCAACCGAAGAGGAGCAGTTCCACTGATCTGGCGCGTGAAGCTGCTCACAAAAAAGCCCGGGGGCGTTGCTCCCGGGCTTTTTTATTGGCTCTTAACGTATCCAGCCGCCGCCACGCAGATGCCAGTTGCCGTGCTGGCCCTGGACCCAATGGTGAGGTTCCCAGCGATAACCGGAGCGCGGGCGCTCGTATCGGCCGGGGACCCACTGGTGTCGCCCCTGTGACCAGCCCCAATACCCGTTGATCCACAGCGCGCCCAGGAAAGGTGCTGCGGGAATGACCTCCACATATGGTACGGGGGGTGCTACGCCAACCACGATTTCAGGTTCACCCGGCGCAGGCTGGGCGTAAACCAACTGACGTTGCGGGTATGGAGCGACCACGCATGCCGACAGTGCCATCGTGGTGGCCGCGCATACGGCAGCGATGCGAAAAACTGAGCTTGAATTCATCATGGATCTCCTGAGTTTGATCATTCCAAAATGGTTGACCGTCATGCTTACCAACGCTTGCTGGCCATTTGGAGCTGACACGTGCCAAGCTGCGGAAAGTTTCTTTACCGTATTGTTACACCCTGATCCCATCACGGCCTGCACCGAAGCGGGCAGTTAGAATCCATTTATCAAGTTTAGTCACATCAACAGCCATTGCAAGAGCGAGAAAGGCACCCTGGTTATGACACCGCGAACCACTCCGATGAGGGTTTTACGCCCTGAAAGTCGTTAGTGCGCCGCGCGCCTAGGTGCCGCCAACTCAAATCCAAAGCATGGCAGTCGCTGCGCTTTGTTCCTTGCTCCTCCTTCTTTCGCCATTTGCCATGATCCAGATTACGCTTCCCGACGGTTCCCAACGCGAATTTGCCCATCCGCTGACCGTGGCCGATGTGGCCGCATCCATTGGCGCTGGACTTGACAAGGCAGCATTGGCCGGCAAGGTGAACGGTAAAGTGGTGGACACCAGCTACCTTATTTCTGCCGACGGTCCGCTGTCCATCATCACCGCCAAGGACTCCGAAGGCCTGGAGGTGATCCGCCACTCGACCGCCCATTTGTTGGCCTATGCGGTCAAGGAGTTGTTCCCGGACGTGCAGGTCACCATAGGCCCAGTGATCGAGAATGGCTTTTTTTATGATTTTTCCTACCAGCGGCCCTTCACGCCGGAAGACTTGGCGGCCATCGAAAAGAGGATGGCCGAACTGGCGGCCAAGGACGAGCCGGTGACGCGCCGCGTATTGCCGCGCGACGAGGCGGTAGCCCACTTCAAGGCCATTGGTGAGCATTACAAGGCCGAGATCATTGCCAGCATTCCGGCCAATGAAGACGTCTCGCTTTACCGTGAAGGAAAATTTGAAGACTTGTGCCGTGGCCCGCATGTGCCCAGCACTGGCAAGCTGAAGTTTTTCAAGCTTATGAAAGTGGCCGGCGCTTACTGGCGCGGCGACCACCACAATGAGATGCTGCAACGCATCTACGGCACGGCTTGGGCCAGCAAAGACGAACTGCAGCAATACCTGACGATGCTCGAAGAGGCCGAAAAGCGCGACCACCGCAAGCTCGGCAAAGAACTGGACCTGTTCCACATCGACGACCACGCACCTGGCCTCGTGTTCTGGCATCCCAAGGGCTGGACCATTTGGCAGGGCGTTGAGCAGTACATGCGCAAGGTTTATCAGAACAATGGTTATCAGGAAGTCAAGGGACCGCAACTTCTGGACAAGACGTTGTGGGAAAAAACCGGTCATTGGGATAAGTACCGCGACAACATGTTCACGACCGAGAGCGAAAAACGCGATTTCGCTCTCAAGCCGATGAACTGCCCTGGTCACATCCTGATTTTCAAGCAGGGCATCAAGAGCTACCGCGACCTGCCGCTGCGCTACGGCGAATTCGGCCAGTGCCACCGCAACGAGCCTACCGGCGGACTCCACGGCATCATGCGGGTGCGCGGTTTCACGCAGGACGATGGCCACATTTTTTGCACTGAAGAACAGATTCTGAGAGAGTGCGTTGATTACACGACGCTGCTACAGAAGGTGTATGCCGACTTTGGTTTTAAAAACATCATCTACAAGGTCGCCACGCGGCCAGAAGCCCGTATCGGCTCCGAAGAAAGCTGGGACAAGGCCGAGCACGCCTTGCTCGAAAGCCTGCGCGCTTCCGGCTGTGGATACGAAATTTCCCCCGGTGAGGGCGCGTTTTATGGCCCGAAGATCGAATACACACTGAAGGACGCAATTGGTCGGCAGTGGCAGTGCGGCACCATGCAGGTCGATTTTTCGATGCCGGAGCGGCTTGACGCTGAGTATGTGGGCGAAGACGGTGCCCGCCACCGGCCTGTGATGCTGCACCGCGCCATCGTCGGCAGCCTGGAGCGTTTTATCGGCATCTTGATCGAGGAACACGCTGGTGCCCTGCCGACCTGGTTGGCTCCTGAACAGGTTTCGATACTCAATATCACCGATTCCCAAGCCGATTACTGTCGCGAAATAGCTAAGGCGCTTGGAAATCAAGGGGTTAGGGTCAACCTGGACCTGCGCAACGAGAAAATTACGTATAAAATACGAGAGCACTCCATGCAAAAGCTGCCTTATATCCTTGTCGTTGGCGACAAAGAGAAGGAAGCCAGCGCAGTTGCCGTGCGCGCCCGGGGTAACAAAGACCTTGGCGTGATGTCACTCGACGCGTTTGCTAGACAGATTGCTTCGGACATTGCACAAAAAGTCTGATTTTCACCTAATTTTTGATAGGTGTGAGATTTCGTTCATATAAAACGGGTACAAGTAGCTATAGCTTTTATAGCAAATATTGAAGGATCAGCACCATCGCTACTGAATTTCGTGACCGCCGTCACCGCGAAGAACGCAAGCACCGCTTGAACCGTGAAATCATGGCCTCTGAAGTCCGTCTGTCTGGGCTGGACAACGAACCACTGGGCATTGTCAGCATCATGGAGGCGCTCCGTCTGGCCGNNGCTCATGGACTACGGCAAGTTCAAGTATGCCGAGCAGAAAAAAGCGGCTGAAGCGAAGTCCAAGCAAAAAGTGATCGAGGTCAAGGAAATCAAGTTCCGGCCCGGTACTGATGAAGGTGACTACAACATCAAAATGCGCAATATCAAGCGATTTTTGGATGATGGCGACAAGTGCAAGATTACCCTGCGCTTTCGCGGGCGCGAAATCACGCACCAGGATTTGGGTTTGGCCCTGCTGGCACGGATTCGCGATGAGTTGGCGGATTTGATTGTGGTTGAGCAGTTTCCCAAGCTTGAAGGCAGGCAGATGGTCATGATGATCGCGCCGGGCAAAAAAAAGGTGGCTGCCAAGCCAGTAGCGGCTCCTGCGGAAGCGGTGTCGGCTGTGTCGACAAACGCCTGAGGGCGGCTGTCGCGAAGTGAAGAAAGAGTAAAAAGTTCTGCCTGCGGGTGTGGTCACCGGCAGGCTTTTCCAGGGGGAGTGCTTCACAGCATTTCCTGTGAACGCAGGGAATCCTGCTTTCCGAAGGTGGCAAGCCTTAAAACTGGTCGCCAACAAGTGGCTCGGGGCCGTCAAGTCTGCGGAAGGTTCGCAGCGCCTCACGAGCACGAATGAAAAGGAGCATTAATATGCCCAAAATGAAGACCAAGAGCGGCGCTAAAAAGCGTTTTCGAGTTCGTCCTGGTGGCACCGTCAAGAGCGGTCAAGCCTTCAAACGTCACATCCTGACCAAGAAGACCACCAAACTCAAGCGCCATCTGCGTGGCACGGTGACTGTTCGTGAGACCGAAATGGGTCGCATGGCACAGATGCTGCCAGGCCGTGGCCTTTAACTAACGACGAACAAGGAGTAATCACATGCCTCGCGTCAAACGTGGTGTAACGGCTCCCGCCCCCCCCAAAAAAAAAATATTNNCTCCACAAAAAAGTATTAGCCCTTGCAAAAGGTTTCCGCGGTCGCCGCGGTAACGTCTTCCGAATCGCCAAAGAAGCGGTGATGAAGGCCGGGCAATATGCCTACCGTGATCGTCGGACCAAAAAACGTGTTTTCCGCCAGTTGTGGATCGCCCGTATCAATGCGGCCAGCCGTTCATTCGGCATGACCTACAGCCAGTTTGCCAACGGCTTGAAAAAAGCCGGGATCGAAATTGACCGTAAGGTTCTGTCTGACATGGCCATTCATGACAATGCCGCTTTTGGTGCCATCGTTGAGCAGGTGAAAGCCAAGCTGGCCGCCTGATTTTCAGGGCAAAATGCTATTTAATTAATAGCTGCCTTCGCACGAAAATAAAGGGCTGGGGCTTGAAAAGGCTCTGGCCCTTTTCCATGGGTCTTTCCATTGTTGTTTTGGTGACTGCTGCTTTTCGTCTACAGCCGTACCCGTACAAGAGAATTTATGAACCAAGCCGATGACCTCAACGAACTTGTGAGTTCAGCCCAAGCCAGTTTTGCCCAGGCAGCAACGCCTGCTGATCTTGAAAATGCCAAAGCCCGGTTTTTGGGAAAATCCGGACGTGTCACCGAATTGATGAAGGGCATGGCGCAACTTCCCGTGGATGAAAAAAAATCTCGCGGTGCCGCCATCAACCTTGTCAAACAGGCGATTGAAGGGGCACTGAACGAACGTCGTCAGGCACTGGCGAATGCCGAATTGGAGAAACAGCTCAAAGCCGAAGCGCTCGACGTCAGCCTTCCCGGCCGCAAGCGCGTGCAGGGTGGCCTGCACCCGGTGTCGCTTACGCTGGAGCGCATTGAAGCTATTTTCGGTTCCATGGGTTTTGACGTGGCCGAAGGTCCCGAAATTGAAACCGACTGGTTCAATTTCACCGCACTCAATACCCCAGAAGACCATCCGGCGCGCTCCATGCACGATACCTTCTACGTTGAAGGTGGCACTGAAGCCGCTCCCAACCTGCTGCGCACCCACACCAGTCCGATGCAGATCCGTTACGCGGTGCAATACGTCAAAAAACATCGTGCGCTCATTGAAGCTGGCGGCCGCATGCCCGAGATTCGCGTGATCGCACCGGGCCGCACTTACCGTGTCGATAGTGATGCCACCCATTCGCCGATGTTTCATCAGTGCGAAGGCCTGTGGATTGGCGAGAACGTGAGCTTCAAGGACCTGAAGGTGGTGTTCACCGATTTTTGTCGTACCTTCTTTGAAAGTGATGACCTGGTGCTGCGCTTCCGGCCGAGTTTTTTCCCGTTCACGGAACCCAGCGCCGAGATTGACATCCAGTTTCAAACCGGGCCGCTATCCGGACGCTGGCTTGAAGTAGCAGGTTCAGGGCAAGTGCATCCCAACGTGGTATGCAACATGGGGCTTGACCCTGAAAAATACATCGGCTTTGCCTTCGGTATGGGGCCGGACCGGCTGACCATGCTGCGCTACGGTGTGAACGACCTGAGGCTGTTTTTTGATGGCGATATCCGCTTCCTGTCGCAGTTCCAGTCTTAAAAAAAGAACAAGGCCACACCATGCAATTTCCAGAATCCTGGTTGCGCGAATTTTGCAACCCCCCGCTGACGACTGAGCAACTCGCTGAAACGCTGACCATGGCCGGGCTTGAAGTCGAAGAGCTCAACCCGGTGGCACCGTCTTTCACGAAAATTGTTGTTGGCGAAATCAGGGAAGCGGTTCAGCACCCTAATGCCGATCGCCTGCGCGTGTGCCAGGTCGATGTCGGGCAGGCCAGTCTGCTCAACATCGTTTGCGGCGCGCCCAACGCCCGGGCGGGCATCAAGGTGCCATGCGCCCTGGTTGGCGCGGAGTTGCCCGCTGGTGAAGACGGCAAACCTTTCCTGATCAAGGTAGGCAAGCTGCGTGGCGTGGAAAGCCAAGGCATGCTGTGCTCCGCGCGCGAGCTCAAACTGTCAGATGATCATGCCGGTTTGCTGGAACTGGCTGCTGATGCACAACCGGGTCAGGACATTCGCGAATGTCTGCGGTTGGACGACACGCTGTTTACCCTCAAGCTCACCCCCAATTTGGCGCATTGTCTCAGTGTTTTTGGTGTCGCCCGCGAAGTCGCCGCACTGACGGGAGCGCCTTTGAAGACGCCGGCGTTTCCCGCAGTGGCGGTGGCCGATGCTGGCAAGCTGCCCGTGAGGATCAGCGCGCCCGACCTGTGTGGCCGTTTTTCGGGCCGCGTTGTGCGCAACGTCAATACCCGGGCCGCCACCCCGCCATGGATGGTGGAGCGCCTGGCGCGTTGCGGTCAGCGCAGTGTCACCGCGCTGGTGGATATTTCCAATTACGTCATGTTCGAGCTGGGCCGCCCTTCGCATATCTTTGACCTCGACAAAATCCATGGCGGACTCGATGTTCGTTGGGGACGGACCGGTGAGACGCTCAAGCTGCTTAATGGCAGCACAGTGACCGTTGACGAGAAGGTCGGCGTGATTGCCGACGAAGCACAGGTTGAATCGCTGGCAGGCATCATGGGCGGGGATGCCACGGCGGTGTCTGATGACACGAAAAACGTTTATGTGGAAGCCGCATTTTGGTGGCCCAAGGCCATTGCAGGCCGGTCACGGCGTTATAACTTTTCAACTGATGCAGGCCATCGCTTCGAACGCGGCGTGGACCCCGGTCAAACCGTGGAGCACATTGAGCGCATCAGCCAGCTCATCATTGATATTTGCGGCACGCCAGAGACAGTGTGCGGTCCCGTCGATGATCTGCAGGTCAACTTGCCAAAGGCAGCTCCCGTCACTTTACGCATAGCGCGCGCCGCCAAGGTGATTGGCATGCCAGTGACCCAATCGCAGTGCCTTGACGCGCTCACGCGTCTTGGTCTGGAGGTCAATGAAGACGAAGGCACGCTGACGGTGACACCGCCGAGTTATCGCTTTGACCTGAAGATCGAAGAAGACCTCATCGAAGAAGTTGTGCGCATGGTCGGCTACAACCAGTTGCCCGATACGCCACCGCTGGCACCCATTACAGCCAGAATTCGGCCGGAGACCAGACGCAGCCCGTTTGCCGTTCGCCGTGTGCTGGCTGCATTGGGGTATCAGGAAACCATCAATTTCAGCTTTGTCGAAGAGCGCTGGGAGCATGAATTGGCTGGTAACCCCAACCCGATCAAGCTGCTGAATCCGATTGCCAGCCAGATGAGCGTGATGCGTTCCTCGCTGCTGGGGTCGCTCTTGCAGGCGCTCAAGTTCAATCTGGACCGCAAGGCCTCGCGGGTGAATGTGTTTGAACTGGGCCGGGTCTTTTTGTGTGATGCGCATAGCCAGAACACCGATACGACGGTGGCGGGGGTTAACCAGCCCATGCGCGTGGCCGCACTGGCGTATGGTCCGCGCACGGCGCTTGACTGGAGCCAGTCCGACAAGAGTGTGGATTTTTTTGACATCAAGGGCGACGTCGAAGCTTTGCTGGCCCCGTTGCGGGCGGTCTTTGCGCCGGCTGAGCATCCCGCCATGCATCCTGGCCGCTGCGCCAGTGTGTCAGTAGCAGGCAATCCCATCGGTTTTGTTGGAGAGTTGCATCCGCAATGGCGTCAAGGCCATGACTTGGCCCACGCTCCGTTGTTGTTTGAACTGGAACTCGATGCCGTGCTGCAGCGCGAAGTGCCGGTCTTCAAGGCGGTCAGCAGGTTTCAGCCCGTGGAGCGCGATATTGCGGTGATCGTGCACGAGAGTGTGACCCACTCGGCACTGATGGCCGTCATAGATAGTGCCAACACGCAAGGCGTGCTCAGGGGTGCGACCCTGTTCGACGTTTACCGGCCGCAACAGGCCAGTTCCAGCATGCAATTGGGCGAAAAAAGCCTCGCTGTACGCTTGGTGCTTTCGAGTGATGCCGCTACACTCACGGACGAAGACATTGATGCAGCCATCCAGGCTGTGCTGGCAACCCTGCAGAGCCAATTGCAGGCACGTCTGCGAGCCTGATGCTCTTGCAAAGCATCGACAATAACAAAAGCTGCGAGGAGGACCATCCTGATGGAATTTTCCGTTGAAAGTCTGGAAACACCAGCACTCACCAAAGCGCATCTGGCCGAGTTGCTGTTTGAACAGATCGGACTCAACAAACGCGAGTCAAAAGATATGATCGACGCGTTTTTTGACCTGATATCAGATCGGCTGGTGGATGGACAAGATGTGAAAATCTCGGGTTTCGGAAATTATCAGATCCGCACCAAGGCACCGCGACCGGGCCGCAACCCCCGAACCGGCGAAGCCATCCCCATCCAGGCGCGCCGGGTGGTCACGTTTCACGCCAGCCACAAGTTGAAGGATCAGATACAGGGTGACAGTTCCGCCACGTAACGCCAGGGCAAACCCTTTTTAGGGCTCTGGAACCCAGATTTTCGATAGGCTGACACTGGTAACTACATGTCAAATGTGTGACAGAGCAACAGATTGTAGAAATCCATTTTTAACCCTTTGCGCTTACTTTCGACTTAGAGTAGATTTGGAGCTTTTCTCCTTAGCGCATTGATTTAATTGGAAAAAGCCCTTCCTCCCATTCCCGCCAAACGTTACTTCACCATTGGTGAAGTCAGTGACTTGTGTGGTGTCAAACCTCACGTGCTCCGATATTGGGAGCAAGAGTTTACGCAACTGCGACCGATGAAAAGGCGCGGCAACCGTCGTTATTACCAGCACCACGAGGTGCTCATGATTCGCCGGATTCGTGATTTGCTGTATGACCAGGGGTTCACTATCAGCGGTGCGCGCAACAAGCTGCAGGAGATTGTTCAAACCGAACGTGATAAGCGGCGCAACGGTGAAGTCATGCTTGACGGCGTCGACGTGCTCGAAGCGGGAGATTCGGTGCCGGGTGATTTCGAGGACTCCACGGACTTTGAAGACATCTTGCCGGAGGGTGCTGATCTTCCCAGCGGAGGCGCCGCGCAACAACGGTTGCAACTGGTGCGCCGCGAACTGTTTGAAATCCGCGATCTGCTCAGTCTCAACTACTGAGTAGTGACCTGTGTCGCGCTATAATCCATCGCTTGTCGGTGTGTGGCGCAGCCTGGTAGCGCACTTGCATGGGGTGCAAGGGGTCGAAGGTTCGAATCCTTTCACACCGACCATTAGACAGTACAAAGGCCTTCAAGGAGCGATTCTTGAAGGCCTTTTTCATTGGTAAATCAGTCACTTACGCTGCAACGGCGTACAAAGCCCGACATTGACAGCCAAGGCAAAGCCGGGGAACATAGCGGGGAACAAACGGGACAACCGGGACATTTTTTAGATTTGTTCCCCGTTTTACCCCGATTCCCCAATGAAAGCCCCCCATGCTGACCGATGCCAAATGCCGTAACGCCACTTGCCCACCAGACAAAGCCCGCGCACGCTTCACCGATGCGGCCGGCCTTTATCTTGAAATAAGCCCGGCAGGATCAAAACGCTGGTTTTGGAAAACATACGCTGACGGCAAAGAGGGGCGCTTGGCATTGGGCAGCTATCCAGACGTGATCCTGACGGCAGCGCGCAAAGCCCGTGACACGGCAAAGTTGCAAAAGGCCAGCGGTATCGATCCGGTGCAGGTGCGCAAGGTCGAAAAGTTGAAAGCACTCACACCGGCAGGCGACACATTTAAGGCCACGGCGCTCGAATGGTACGCATTGAAGCTGGAAAGTTGGAGCAGTCACTATGCTATTCGGGAAAAACGCAATCTTGAAAAAGACCTGTTCCCCTACTTTGCAGCCCGGCGCATTGGAGATATTGAACCGATAGAGCTACTCGCAGTGGTCCGGCAGGTAGAGGAACGCGGGGCGCTGGACGTGGCACACCGGGTATTGAGCACGGCGGGGCAAGTCTGGCGCTATGCCGTGGCAACCGGACGGGCGGCGCGGGACGTGAGCGCCGACATTAAGGGCGCATTGAAGCCCCACCACGGCAAACACTTTGCAGCCATTACCGACCCGTTCAAGCTGGGCGAACTGATCCGGGTGATCCGTGGCTATCAGGGCGGCCCGATAGTCCGGGCCGCGCTGCAACTGGCACCCATCGTATTTCAGCGACCCGGCGAACTCAGGGCGGCAGTATGGGCTGAATTTGATCTTGACGCGGCACTGTGGACTATTCCGGCGGCACGCATGAAACGGCGCGTAGAGGGCAAGAAAAACGGTGATCCCCATTTTGTGCCACTGTCCACGCAGGCGGTGGCCATACTGCGCAAGCTGCAACCCCTGACCGGCAACGGCGTTTTGTTGTTCCCCGGTGAGCGCAGCCATGACCGGCCTATCAGTGACAACACCTTGCGGGCGGCGCTGCTGACCCTGGGTTATGGGCCCGACGTGCAAAGCGTTCACGGATTCAGGGCAACGGCACGCACCATGCTGGCAGAGGTGCTGGACTTTGACCCGCTGGTCATTGAAGCGCAGTTAGCCCACGCGGTGAAGGATGCCAACGGGCGGGCCTACAACCGAACCACTTACATGCAGCACCGGGCAACCATGATGCAGCAATGGGCCGACTACCTGGACAAGCTGGCCACGGGCGCGGACGTGATCCAGTTCAAAGCAGCGTAAAACAGTTTTAAGCCACGCCTAGCTATCGGCTGATCCCCGATGGTGAAAACCGGGACAACCTGACCTGGCGGCGCTGGCCCTTATTCAGGCGCGACACAGGGAACGATGATGGATGACCCCTTCGAACCACCGTTCATTAACTGGCATCTAAACGAGGCTGAGAACGGAAATCACGAGTCCGCCCGCTGGTTGAAAGTGAACGTGCGTGCTGCCATGCGCGCAGGTGCTGCAATTGACGCATACGCCCTGTTTGCCGTAGAAAAGGGATTCGTAAAGGAGATGACTAAAGGCGGGCTGCGAAACAATGGTATGCGCAAAGGGCAAATTGGTAAGCGCGGCAAGTCGGAATTGGGCGATCACAACCAACTGCTTTTTGCCCGCGAAATGTGGAAACATCTCAACCTGATGCTGAATTCCACCAATATCAAAGCACAAGATTACGTTTGCAGAATGGTCAAGTCGCGTCCACAACTGACACCTACAGCAGCGAAAAACGCCTATTACCGCTTCACGAAAGGCAGCGATCGACTCATCCTGATGGCTGAACTTTCGCGAGATTATTTGAGCCACCCCGAGACTTGGCGCAAGCTCTGCCCGGACGAACAGCGGCTTGAACTGGCGTTGGAAAACGCCGCCAGGCTACGTGACCCCGCCCCCAATGCGGCATCGCTGCCATAGGGGTGAAAAAGTGCCTTCTTTTTAGAATATCTTTATGCGTCGAGAACTTGCACATTAACCGCTATCGCAACAACCGCCAAGGCGGGATAGGGGTTTATCATGACGATTCTCAGAATGCCAGCCGTCAAGGCTGAAACCGGGCACCGTTCCCACGCTTCAATTTACAACGCCATCAAGGTTGGGCTGTTCACGACTGGCGTGGCCATCGGGCAGCGTTCACGCGGCTGGCCAAGTGAGGAAGTGCAGGCCATCAACGCGGCGCGGATCGCGGGCCAGACGGACGAGCAAATCCGCAAGTTGGTGAACCGCCTTCACGCGAAGCGCACTGACGCGGCCACGGCGTAAGGGGCGCGACATGAGCGCCACAAATTGCGACGGGCTGACCGCTGGTAACAGTCAACCCGCCAAGACACTCACGAACAATGCTAGCAATGTTATAGCAAACCCTGCTTACCGCGCAAGCCCGTGGCATCTATTGTCCCCAGCCGTGGTGCCAGATAGTCCAATTGTTGAACTGCTGATTCAAGGCAACAAATTAAGGCGCCAAGGGGAGGACATGATCGCCAAAGGTGTCGCGATGCTGCCCCAGGCCGTGAACGCTTGCCGGAATGATGCCGATTGGCCATTCCCGACTGTAATGATGATCTACAGCCCGCCCACAGCGCTCTGCCCTCTCGCTGCCGGGACTTATGACGGGGTATGCGCCACGAACCGCTGTTCGGCCTGGATGTCGACGTCCAGCACCGACGATATGCAAGGCACCTGCGGACTGCTGCCAAGCACCGGCAAAAGGGACGCTTCATGAGCGCCGCCCGAATCATCCCCATGCCACCGCGCCCACCTGTCGCGGTAGTCGTGCCTCCCCGTCCACCGATTGCCGCAGTGCCGCCGCTGCCCCTGCTTACTACCTGCGCCGACTGGGCCAAGCGTTACGCCGCCGCCGGTTTTCCGCCGCTCGCTATTCGCCCCAACGATAAGCGACCGCTTGCCGCCGGCTGGCAGACCACAACGCTTAACGATACGGTCAGTTTGATCCTCGCGACCCCTGGCGCCAACGTCGGCATCTCTGTCCCTGACGGACTGGTCGTGCTCGATGTGGATACAAAATCGTTTGGACCCGCAACGCTTGCCGCCTACGAAATCGAACACAGCCCGCTGCCCGACACTCTGCGCGCCCGTACTCAATCTGATGGGAGTCATTATTGGTTCAAACTGCCGCGCGGTGCGTCTATCCCCAACGCGGTTGCATTCGCTCCCGGCCTGGACGTGCGCGCGCCCGGCAAGGGTTACGTTGTCGCCGCGCCCTCGAATATCGACGGCAAGCCCTACCGCTGGGAGAATTGGGGCACCGATCCTGCACCTGTTCCCGAATGGTTGCTGGCTGCCATGCAGTCCAAAAAACCCACCGCCGACAAGTCGTGCCCAGACGGTGAACCGTTCCGTATTCCTGAAGGTCAACGCAACCCGACACTGTTTGAAGCCGCTGCCGGGATGCGCCGTTCTAGTTTTACCGAAACCATGATCCGCATTGCAATTTCCAGCATGAACGCAGAATCCTGCGCGGTGCCACTGCCAGATAGTGAAGTTGCGGTCATCGTCGCCAGTGCCTGCAAATATGAACCTACTGCGGCCCCGTGGCAGGTGTTCGCCGGGCCGGTGGTACTGCCACCTGGTGCAAGCCTTGCAAAGCCAGCTGGCGTTGATCCTGCGAGCCTGGGGGTTGGACGAAGCCGCTAC
>DHWX01000090.1 GCA_002413395.1 Polaromonas sp. UBA5171
GTAGCGGCTTCGTCCAACCTGCTCATCTACAAAGGACTTCAAGGTGTTGGGTAAAGAAATGTTCATGGTACTCATACAGAGAGCTTAGTCATTTTGGCAAAATTGATTCGCTCAGATCCAAAAGTTAGTCAAGACCACCCGTTTCGGCATGCTGAGCGCCAGTGAGTGTGCCGGGGGGTAGGGCAGGGCGCTGTACAACGCATCTGGCGGCCCTTAACGCCTTCCAGCTGGGGGTTCTCCGGCCCTTGGGTCATGCTCTCAATGCGGTGCAGGGGGCGGCAAGGATCAGCGGCACCAAAGTTTGACGATTGATCCGACGCCGCTGTAACCATGGGCACGTCCGTCAAGCAGTGCCAAACCGCTGTCATTGCGGCTGAATTCTGGTAAATCAGAATTAATTTCTTCTACACGACGCCATGATTATCCTTATAATCATGACGTGACATAAACTAATCTAAAGGCTATGGGTTGCGAAATGTTACTTATACGCATACAATGCGTATACTGAATTCCACTGGAGAATCACCATGTTCGCTTCGGATCTGCGCTCTCGCAAACGGCCCGTCAATCTCACCTTGAACGAGGTTGTGGTGGCCCAGGCCAGGACCTACACCGAGAACCTCTCGGCCACTGTGGACGGTTTGCTCAACGAGTACGTTTTGAGCCAGCAGCGTGCCGCCGAAGAGCGTCAACGCAGCGCGAATGCGTGTGCCCAAAACTGGAACGACTTTCATGCCCGCGTGGGCTCGTTTGCCGACGAACACTCGACCCTTTGATGAGGCAATACCTTCATGGCTCAGTTTGACGTTCACCGCAACAAGGGACCTCTGCGCGAATCGATTCCCTTTGTCGTTTTGGTGCAGTCGTCCCAGTTTGACAACTACCGCCGGCGCGTGGTGGTGCCTCTCGTGCGCCGAAGCGCGCTGCCAGCCAACACCCCCACAGTTGGCACGCGCCTGAACCCGACGTTTGCGCTGGAGGGTGCCGAGGTAGTGCTTCACCCGCTGGACATGGTTTCCGTGGCGCTGGATCAACTGGGTGAGCGTATGGGTTCACTGGCAGATCACGGACAACGTATTGCCGATGCGCTTGATGAGTTGCTGACGCGCTCTTGGGGCTAGGTTGCAAGGCCGCTTTATGCAAACAGGTACATTGATTTCTGGGGGGTGTGCGCAACGTCACTCCTGTTTTGGCTTCCTGCACAGTTTTGAAATTGTATATCATGGTAATATACATAAATGATTGACCTGAACAAGATCACCGGGTTCGATTGGGATGACGGCAACGCTCGCAAGAACGAAAAGCATGGGGTATCCATGGCTGAGGCGGAACAAGTCTTCTTCAATGCGCCTCTGCTGCTTTTGGAAGATGCCACGCACAGCCAGAAGGAGCCGCGCATTCACGCGTTGGGGATGACTGACGAAGGGCGAACCTTGCATATCACGTTCACTCTTCGTCAGTCGGGACTGTTGGTTCGAGTGATTTCAGCCAGGGACATGCACCGCAAGGAGCGATTGATTTATGAACAAGCTAGCTAAAACCGCACTGAAGCCGACCCCGAAATTCGCCAGCGAAAAGGACGAGCGGGCGTACTGGGAGTCCCACGACTCCACCGAACATCTGGACTGGTCCAAGGCCCAGAAGGTGTCCCTGCCTAACCTGAAGCCCACGACCAAGACGATTTCCTTGCGTCTGCCGCAGCACTTGCTGGACTCCATCAAGACGGCCGCCAACTCCCGTGACGTGCCCTATCAGTCTCTGATCAAGGTCTGGCTGCAAGAAAAACTGCACAGTCACTGACCCATGTGACCACGTGCCATCCACGGGTGAGAGCCGTGGCCGGAAAAATTGAAAGTCGAGTGGCGAAAAACCAGCAAAGTTGAATGATCAAGTGCAATAGGGTGGCCTGATCTTGTGAATCAATGGGTTACCTCATCGTGGAGTTCAATGTTCAATGGCGTTCCTCACTACAGCTGACCCGCTGTTTCACGCACCGCCCCCGAAGCGGCGAGGGCGCCCATCGGGCGCGAAGGCCGCAGTGGTACGCGATGCGCGCGCGCTGGAGTCCGCGCAACGACGCATGCGCCTTTGACAGACAGGGTAAACGGCGCCACAATAAGAGCTTATATTGGAGCCATTTTATGGAAGCGATTTATTCCGATGTCACCATCAGCATGTCCGAGTTCAAGAAGAATCCGGCTGCGGTGTTACGCGATGCGAAAAGTAAGCCCGTTGCGGTCTTGAACCACAACAAGGCAGCCTTTTACATGGTCGAGCCGGCCCTCTTTGAAGCTCTGCTCGAAGAGTTGTCAGACCAGGATTTGCACCGCACAGTGCTGTCTCGTATGGGTGAGCGTTCACGCGCCATTGAAGTCGACATCGATGAAATCTGAGCCACTTCGCAAGCATAAGTACCGGTTGCAGTTTGTTCCAAGCGCGTGGGCCGAATGGCAGGCACTAGATGGATCGGTCAAAGAGACGCTACGAAAGCTACTGAAGAAACGCCTGGACAACCCGCATGTGCCAGGTGGTGAGTTGCATGGTGCCCTGGCCGGTCACTACAAGATAAAACTCAGGAAGCAAGGTTATCGGCTGGTGTATGGCGTTCAGGATGACATTCTCTTGGTGATGGTGATGGCTGTGGACAAGCGTGAAGACAGCGCGGTGTACCAATCCGCGATGGCCCGCATTGCAGAAATGGTCTCCGATCTTGCGAAAGTCACAGCAAAACGTCATTAACCGGCACGCTCACCAAAACTGACCCGGAGTTATGACAACCGTAAAAGTCCAACGCCGCTTTGATGAAGTGGTAACGCAAGAAGTTCTGAAACAGGCGATCAAGCGTGGCGCTAAGCGAGCCGGTACTGGCGTTCATGCGACGTCGGTGCAATACGTGGCCCTTCTGAAATCGCTGTTGATAGGCTTTGCTGATCAGAGCGCGGTCTCCTTGCCAATCAAGAATTACCCAGAGTTAGCAGCACTTACAGAAGGGGAGTTGAAGGGTTTGGAGCTGGGCTTTGGTGGAAACGCGTTGTGCAGCGAGGTGCGCGATCTGCATGTATCTATTGCAGGCATGGTATCTGCCAGTGAGTCGCTGATGGACATGGCGGCCACGTTGATTGCGGCGCGCAATGGTGGCAAAAGCAGCCACCTCAAGGCGCAGGCCGCTAGGACGAATGGAAAAAATGGAGGCAGACCACGATTGGTGCGAGCTGATCCTGCGGGCACGTAATGCTGACTTGGCGAGCATTTTTAGGCAAAGCGGCATCCCCATGCACCCGATGTTCCGTTGTACTTGGCATAAAATTGCCGTGTACTGTTACCAATTGGTGGATAAAATACACGGATGTATGATCGACTGGCACAACGCACCCTGAGCGATTTGCTTGCGCAGTTTCCCGCTGTCGTGCTCTTGGGCCCGCGTCAGGCGGGCAAGACAACGCTGGCATTTGCGCAGAAGGACCAAAATCCCGGCGCCCTGTATCTGGACTTGGAACTCCCGTCAGCCCAGCGACAGTTGGATGACCCGGAGGCTTTCTTTCTGGCGCACCCCAACCAACTTGTCATCCTCGACGAAGTTCAACGTTTGCCTGAGCTTTTTTCCGTCCTGCGCGGGGTGATCGATCAACGTCGCCGAGACGGCGAAGCAAGTCGCCAGTTCCTGCTGCTGGGCTCGGCCTCAGGTGTATTGCTCAAGCAAAGCAGTGAAAGTCTGGCAGGGCGGCTCGCACAACTGGAACTCACGCCGTTTCAGGCCAGGGAGGTTTTGCGCGCCGACGAAGGAACGCCGGGCATGAATGCACTGTGGGTTCGAGGTGGTTTTCCGCTTTCATGGATGGCGCCCGATGATGCCCAAAGTCTCAGTTGGCGAGAGGCATTCATCACCATGTACCTGGAAAAAGATATCCCGGCTCTGGGCCCTCGGATTCCCGCGACCACATTGCGACGCTTGTGGACCATGTTGGCCCATAACCAGGGAGAGTTGCTGGACCAGTCAAAACTGGCCGCAGCCCTGGCCATCAGCGGACAAACCGTGGGGCGCTATATCGATTTGCTGTGCGACCTCATGCTGGTGCGCCGCCTGCCCGCATGGAGCGGAAATGTCGGTAAACGCTTGGTCCGCGCTCCCAAGGTGTACGTGCGTGACAGCGGCATCGTTCATGCACTGCTGGGCTTGCAAGACCTGGACTCGATTCTGAGTCATCCCGTGGCCGGGAACAGTTGGGAAGGTTTTGTCGTTGAGCAGTTGATCAGCGCAGCACCCCAGGCCCAGGCCAGTTTCTTTCGAACCAGTCACGGCGCAGAAGTCGATCTGGTGCTGGAGTTCCGCAGTGGCCAAACCTGGGTGGTAGAAATCAAGCGCTCCTCCGCACCCACGGTGTCCAAAGGTTTTTACCTGGCGGCCACTGATGTGGGTGCCAGCAGGAAAATATTGGTCGCGCCAGTGGAGGGCTCTTTTCCGATAAAAGGAGGCATCGAAGCGATGAATCCACTGATGGCGGCCGCTTTGGTTGCGGCGCAGTCCTAAAGGTCGTAGCACCGCAAGAAGTCTATGCATCCAGTCTCGCAAGAACCGATTTTTCACGCCGCTGCTCCCAAGCGCCGCGGGCGTCCGCTTGGCGCAAAGGCGGCCGTGGTGCGAGATGCGCGCGCGCTGGGTGTGCATCACTTCGCTTTTCTGCGCTCCGCTTTGTATGGGCTGGATCTGCGCCAAGCCTTTGCCCGCTACCTGGAGTGGTCCGAGACCACCACGGACCTGCGCCACATCGAACACCGGCGCAAGGACCTCATGCGCCAGGTGCTGGAGTCGGCGCGCCATCTGGACGCAACACTGCCGGCGCACGCCAAAGTCACTTCACTGATTGAACTGCTGCGAAGCGACGCGCCGGCACCGGCGGCTGCAAAGCTGCCCACGCTGCACGAGTGGGTAGAAGCTGAGGGCATGGATCCAGACGCCTGGTCCGAAGCCGAACTCCTGTGCGAATACAAGGCCGCGTTCGGACTGGACAACGCCGACGCCATTGACGCCGCTGCGGGTTTGGAAGACCCGGCCCATGCGCGCGTGCGGGCTCTCGATCACTTGTCCACCATCTTGGCAGTGAGCCCGACGCCCACAGACCGCATCGACACCTGGTTTGCGCGCTCGGTCGTGGTGTGTTTGCGCAATGCCGGCGTCATCACGTTGTCCGACCTGGTGCGTTTCATCAACGTCTTTGGGTATCGCTGGCACGGAAAAATCAAGGGCTTCGGCGCGCAGCGCGCCACACTCGTCGTGGCCTGGTTGCGCGCGCAGTCGGAGATTTTGAATCTGGTCATCAGCTCGGCAGTCGATGAACCCAAGTCAAAACGCGCCCTGCGCTCGGCGCCCGTTGGACAAATTGTTGTTGTTCCCAGCGGCGCCGCGAACAGCGCCGGTCTGGTGGCGCTCGAGCAGCAATCGTTGCCAGGCGAACTGGTCGGAGTCAATGGCGCGTTTCGCAGCCACATGGCCAACACGCTGGGTGCGGCCAACGACCTTGAGGCGGTTAACCACTGGCTGTCGCGCTACAACGAAAAACCTTCGACCTTGCGCAGCTACAGAAAAGAGGTCGAGCGCTTCATGCTCTGGTGCGCAAGGGAGTTGGGCAAACCCATGTCGTCGGTCACGGCGCCGGATTGCCAGGCGTACCGCGCTTTTCTGCAGGCGGTACCAATCACATGGATCAATCCAGTTCCTGTTCCAAGGACCGATCCGCTGTGGCGGGGATTCCGTGGGCAGCCCGGAGCGTCTTCGCAAAAGCAGGCGCTGGTCATCATTCAGACCATGTTCGAGGGACTGCGCGACGCGGGGTATCTGGTGGCCAATCCGATGCGCTCGCTGATGAAGAGTTTTGATTTGCCCAGTTCCAAGATGGACATCAAGCGGTCATTTACGGAAGCCGAGTGGGCGCATGTGCTGAAGTGCCTGGATGCGATGCCCTCAGGACCTGAGAGCGTGCGGCTCAAATGCATTCTGGAATTGTTGGTGACTTCCGGCATCCGCCTAGAAGAGCTTGCCAACGCCAGGCATGGCGACATGCGGGTGGAGTCGCTGCCCGATCTGCCGAATACCTGGATACTGAGTGTCACCGGCAAGCGCCAAAAAACGCGGGATGTGCCGCTCAACGACGATGTGGTGAAGTTGTTGGCGACGCATGGGAAAGAGTTCATGGCCGAGGACAAGCAGAGTGCTGACTCCAACACCTTGCCGCTGATTCGAACCCTTCATACTTCGGTCGAGCAGTGGGGGAGGGGAGTGAACGGCGCTCTGGAGAAGCGGTCCTTGTCGGAGACTCTGGGGACCGCACTTTCAGCAAGCGGGATTTACGGTGTGCTCAAACGGTTCTTTACGCAGGCGGCGAAGACGGCTGAGGCTACGGGCCTGGATTCGCGCCGGTTTGAGAAAGCCAGCACACATTGGATGAGGCACACCTTTGTGCGCCAGGCGTTGGTGGATGGGGTGCCGATCGAGGTCGTGAGCGAACTCGCAGGGCACGCCAGCATTGACACGACCTCCATCTATTCCACGCAGGAACTGGCCAGGAAGATAAAAGCGGTGCATGGCATGCGTCGGCGGGTGGCGGCGTAAGGTCCGGCATTGGGTCGGCAACTGTGGAGAATCAGATTGTGAATTTTTCTGGAATCATCAAGTCACTCAACGACGCATCTGCCTTTGATCTGTACCGCACCTCAGCCTTGCCAAAGCGGCCGTCGGCTGATGCACCAGAAGTGAGTGACTTTGCAACAATGGGATCGATGCCTGCCTCATGACAGGCCTGGATTTCGGAATCTTTGAAGTAGCCCCGGTCCGCGATGGCTGTCAGTTCTTTCGTCCCCATCTCGCTGCGTGCCAGCTTGGCCACCGACGACAATTGATCTCTGTCAGAACCGACGTTGGTGACCACGTGCGCCACGATCAGGTGGTGTTTGGCATCTACCGCCGTCTGGACGTTGTAGCCCACGATGCCAGTACCCTGCGATTTCATGGCACGCGCATCTGGATCGGTCAGTGAGATCTGCTTGTCCGGTGTTGCCTGCAGTTGAACTTCGATCTCTTTGAGCTTTTGCATTTGCGCCCTGAGAGCAGCAATGTTGCCTTTCAGTCGCTCAGTCTTGAGAGCCGCCACCTTCGCCGAAACGTCGGTCACGATCCCGGAATCACCGGTCACATTGAACCGGAATACCCACAACCTACAACGGGGAAGTTTTTCCCTTCGATTTGTTCGAAATGCGCGGTCTGGATGTCGCCATCGGTGACGACATGCTCGCCTGTCTGGATGCATTGCGTTGGGCGAAGTCCGACCTCTACCAACTCGTGTCCGAGGGTGCCAAGCGCGTTGAAGCTGTCATCGAGGCGTGGGGGTTGAAGTGGCCGGATGCGTAGCAACGCGTAGTTGCAGCGGCTGGCTGGGTGAGACTCGTCTTGGTGCCTTATTTATTGGCACACCGTACCAGCTCACTGTCGACGCCGTATTCGGACCTTATCCAGGAAGTTATCAACTTAGGCCACAGGCCGCGGGGATAACAAAAGGGATCTACGTGGTGCGGCAGCAGAAACGTCACACAATGTTCGGTGCCAGGGCCGCGCTTGAAATCCGACTCGTCGTTATTTTTTCAGCGCTTTCGCAGCCCACACCAAGGCACCGCATTGCTCCCACAGTGGCTGGTGCTCCTCGACATACCGCCAGGCCTCAAATGCACCCCCTCGGGTGACGCCCCAGCCATCGGGTTTCACCGGTTTTGGATTGGCCTTGAGTAGCATGGTGACCACCTTGGGATGGTCCCGCTTGGCCTGACGCAATGTTTCCTGCGTGGCGGGAAGATCACCCGTGCGGAATTGGGCCAGTGCTGTGTTGAGGTCCAGCGTGGGGGAGCCATCGTTCGGGTAACGCAGGTTTAGCGCCAGGGCGTCCTGATCCCTTCCATGGAGCACAAAGGCATGTGAGAGGTCGTAGCGCAAGCCATGGTTGTCGCCCGGATTCAGTTCCAGCACCAGCCAGCGCGCCAACGCCATGAAACGGTCCCATTTGCCTGCTTCCTTGCAGACATAGGCCAGATGGGCGATGGGGCGCAGCACGTGTCGGTTGTTGAATATCACCCAGGGTACGCGCACGGCAGGTTGGCCTTCCAGCAACAGACGCAGCAACTCAGCCGCGCGTTCTGCCAGCGGCACCAGCAGATTGTCGATAGCTGCCGTCACTTCCAGCGCGTCCACGGCCATCACCAAGTCGTCCAGCACCTCGAAGCTGTTCCACAAAGCGGGCTCACGCTGCAACAGGTCAAGCCAGGCGTCGGCGTTGCGCCAGACCTCGGGTGAGGCGTTTTGCACGGCAACGAGGGAAGGCTTTGTCTGGTCAAACAGCGCGCACCATTTTTCCTCCAGCTTGCGCAGGGACGCATTGGGTGCGACCTCCCCCATGAAGATCTCGGCATCACTTTCGGGGTCCGACTCATCTTGATGAACGGCCAGCGTGTGCGCTGGTCGAGGCGGCGGCGCGCTCTTGAACAGCGCCGCGAGTCGGCCCACGCCCGGAAACATGTCACGGGCCAGGTCGAACATGGCACCGGTTGGTTCATGCGCGAACGCCTGCAGTTTGGCGACCAGGTCGGCATAGGCGGGGTCGCGCAACTTGATGAAATGCTGGGCCCACCAGGCGGCGCGCTCAGAAGCGCGCTTCATTTGGTGCTCGCCCATCAGCAACGACACCTCCAGCATCGAGAGTGCCGGGTCGTTTGGATTGAACCGCTGCGCCTGCGTGAAGTCAGCCCACGCCTGGGCTGAGCGGCCCTTGTCGCTGTGCATGGTGGCGCGCCGCTGCAAGGCGGTTGACTTCAGGGCGTTGTCGCCTCGCTCCAGCACTTCGGTGATCCAGTATTCGCGGCGCTTGTGCCTGCCCTGATCCATCAAAGCCGCCATCAGCTCGTCAAAGATGGGTTCCAGCTTGCCGCTCAAGGCTTTGGGCGGGGCAAAGAAGGGTTCCAGCAAGGCGATGACGCGCTTGTATTTCCCCTCCTCGATCCACTGGTGGGCGGTATCGGCCACGGCATCGAGCGACGGGTGCCCGTTTTCTGCCAACTCGGCCAAGCGGTTGACGGGGTAGGCGTCGAGCACGAAGCGCAGCATATTGAGTCGCGGGAAAATGCCCGACGCCATGCGCTCGCAGCAATGCTTGAATTTGCGCCCGCTGCCGCACCAACAGGGGTCATTGCGGCCTGGGCGCTTGATGGGCTGTGGCGTCCATTGGTGAGACGGAATCGGAAACTGGTTCCAGATCTGTACCCCCAGAGCGCGCATCATGTTGGGGACATCGGCAGGGTCAGCCGCTCCAGCCACCAAGCCCGGCAGCATGTGGTGGCCAAATTTTTCGGCCCAGTCCAGAAACTCCTCATCTGTCGCGCCGCGGTAGACCATCGTGCCAGCAACATGCAGGAAGCTGCGCCACTGGTCCTCGGTCGCAGGTCCGCCGCCGTCCTTTGGGTCAGATGAGTTGTCGGAAGGATTCATGGGACGAGGCTCCAGGGTTTTGGTGCGGGATATTTTCGCTGCAGGCGCAGGTGGGCAAAGAAGCAGGGGATGAAGTGGCGCGTCGCTGCGTGAATGGTGCGCTGCTCGAGCGACGCCATAGGTTCTCAACAAATGAGCCAACTACAATTCCTTCATGTCAAAACCTGTCGCCAAAACAAGAATTCTCGACGATGGACTGCGCTACCGGTCCAAAGTGCCAGGCACGCCGTTCAAGGGGGCCGAGCATTTCAGTAAATCAACGATGTCGTGCTTCTTGTGCGGGGCCCACCGGGTTCGCTCGACGATGACGATGCGCAAATTCATCGGGAAGTCGCAGGCCGTTTGTGCCCCGTCGTGCAAGGCAGCGAGTGCGGCTCTTGATTTGGGGGCGGTAAACCCTTTGTCTGGTCCGTCCGTAGCCGCATGATGGGGATGCCATGGCGCCGAAGATAGGACTGCTGCTTCAAACCGGCCCGAAAATCCATCATGCTCGACGACAACACCGCCCCAACCGGCCTCTTTACCGATGACAGTCTCGTCACGCGCTGCGTGTGGTGCCGCGCAACGCCAGAATATCAGAGGTATCACGACCATGAATGGGGTATGCCCGCCAGTGACGACCGGCGCTTGTTCGAGAAGATTTGTCTGGAAGGGTTTCAGGCGGGCTTGAGTTGGCTGACCATCCTGAAAAAACGCGAAGCCTTCCGATTGGCCTTCGCCGGTTTCGACATGAATGCAGTTGCTGCCTTTGATGATGCCGACATCAAGCGCCTTCTGTTGGACGCTGGCATTGTTCGCCATCGCGGCAAGATTGCTTCGACAATCAACAATGCCCAGCGCGCACAGGAGGTGCGTCGTGAATTCGGCACGCTTGCAGCCTATTTCTGGCAGTTTGAACCGCAATTGGAGACAAGGCCAGGTCAGATCACACACCAGACCTTGAGTGGCATGACCACCTCTGCACAGTCGATTTCCATGTCGAAGGATCTGCGAAAGCGGGGGTGGAGTTTTGTGGGGCCCACCACCATGTATGCGTTCATGCAGGCGATGGGGTTGGTGAATGATCACATTCTGGGATGTGCCGCTCGGGGGAGGGCGTCTGCCTCGCGCTCCGAGTTCAAATCACCCGCGGTGACTTCGGCTTGTTAAACGTTGGCTCAGTGACGGTCGTAGTGGCTCCAAGCGGTCGTCGATAGCTCCTCAGTTGGCACAACAACACCCGCCAGATCGTTGATCTGCCGTAACAGCGGCGGGCATATTTACGCCAATTCGGCCAGCAATTCGGGGTGACGGCTAACCAACTTGAGTAAACTTTGCGCGGCGCCACTGGGCACTTTTCGTCCCTGCTCCCATTCTTGCAAGGTGCGCACCGACACCCCAGTGGCCCGGGCAAACTCCGATTGCGACAAACCCGATTGCGTGCGAGCGGCCATCAATTGCCACTGCGGACCCACCATCACCTCTTGCTTGTGTATCGCGCCGCCAGCCAAGGTCACAGTGCGACGAACGCTTCCGTCGGGCAAAGGCTCAAAGGTGGTTGTCCGCGCCGCCTTGCCGGCCTTTAGTTCTTGCACCGCCTGGAGCAGCTCGGCACCAATGTCGCGTTTGGCGTCGCGCGCCTTGAGTTGTTCTTCAGTCATCATGGTCAAGTGCCTCCTTCAATTGCTTCAACAATGCACCGGGGATGCTGGCGCGAACGCTTTTCGCATAAATCACCAGCAGCAAAATTTGCCCTGCCGCGTTGCGCGTGCAGTAGCACACCCGAACCCCGCCAGACTTGCCAGCGCCAGCCCGAGCCCAGCGCACCTTACGCACGCCGCCCGAGCCCTTGACGACATCGCCCGCTTCGGGGTGCTCCAATAAAAATTGCTGAAAGGCGGTGTAGTCGTCCTCACTCAAGTAGTCGTACACCATTTTGGCAAACAGACTGGACTCGATGAACTCATAGTGCATGCCCGGAATTATACGCTTTAAGCGTATAGACTTGTACTATATGGGTGCCCGTTGCCAGGACCGATCCGCGGTGGCGAGGGGTTCGGGGGCAGTCAGGAACCGCGCTGGCGCCTTGTGCTATCTGACAAATTATCCAATATATGGATATTCGGCATTTACATGCCGAATGCGTAAAGTACAAATATGCACTGGATGAATACGACATGAAGCAGACAATCACCACCCCTGAGCAGTTGAGCCTCATCCTGCAGTCGGCTGGCAAGCGGGGTGGGCTGACTCAGTCGGATATGGCGAGTTTTATCGATCTGAGCCAGGCGATCGCTCAAGGCCATCTGAGCCAAATACTGCGTCCAGTTTTTCCGCCGCCATCGTTCTTTGCCGGGTCATGATCGCCTCCACCCGCCCCGTGATCGCGGACATATCCGCGTCTTTGGTTTCTCTCCTGATTTCGGCCAACAGAAGGGTATGTTCGCTCATGCGTTGTTGGCAAAAGTCCTTGCGTTCCGCCTTGATCTTGTTGAAATAGCCGCGGACTGACGAACTCTTAAGGTTGAAGCCGCACGCGGCCAATAAGCCGGCAATTTGTTCAAAGGAAAAACCCTTATTTCTTAAAATAAAGAGGTAAGGCATTAGCCCTTCGAAGGCCTGCCGCTGGGTCTGGTTTTCGGGGACGCTCAAGAACGCGGCGGCTTTCAACACTTCTTCGGCAGTCGAAAAATCCTGGGCTGGCAGCCGTTGCAACGCCAGCCGTGTCGCTTCGACCTTCAGCCTCCAGTGAACCTATTCGCCAGCCGTGTCGCTTCGAGTGTGAGCCTCCAGTGAACCTCCAGTGAACCTCCAGTGAGACTATGGTGAGCCAGTGGTGAACCCGTGGTATTAATAGCCGAACCAACAAGGACAGGATGCCAGATGTGTGTCCAACGACACAATCTGATTTTTCGCCCGCTAGGTCGGTTCCCGCCCGTCGCAGTCAACTCAGGGCTTCGCCCCGAGACCTGTTTGAAAATTCTCCTCCCGGCTTTCAGGGGGTAGTTCGTCGCCGCGCCAGTTTGCCGGGATGTCGACCAACTGCAACGCCCCTTGATGGCCTTTCTTATTGGCAAAAGCGCTTGCTCGGCACTGAACTCCAGTGAAGCGTGTTGGGCCATCTGTCCAGCCGAGTGCTTCGCCGCCACTCTATTCAGAGCGACCAGCCAAACAGGCTCGGACTTTGGTCATTACCGTCGGAGAACGCCAGCGTGGTGAAGATGAAACCCGGGTCTGGCTTCCCTCGGTCGCGGCGATGGCGGTGGCCTATTAAGGCGAAACATGGCTTTGCTCAAAGCCGTCCGTGAGCAACAGCCGGACTCCATGGATACGTTGGCCAAGGTGGTTGGCAAGCAGGCCCCCCAATGTGTCGCGTTCGCTGCACACCATGGCGGAGTACCGATTGGTCAAATTCATCAAGACCGGCCGTACTGTGATGCCGCAGGCAACGTTCGAGCATTTTTCAGTGCAGTTCTGCTGAGCATTGGCGCGTATTAAAATAAAACCTGTTTTTTTTAATTAACAGAAAACGCTAATTAAGCGAACTTAAGCAACACCACGAACCACCTGAAGCGCGCCATGAACTCCCAACTTGAACCCAGCAAGGCGCGTATCGGCCGCTATGTGGCAACCATCGCCTTTAACGAAACGGTGAACGCCTACGTTCCACCGGCGTTGCCGCCATCACCCCCGCTGGAGTTTTCGGGGCTGATGCACCTGCTCAGCCAGGCGGACCGGGCGATTGGCCGACTCGATGGCATCGCCATGATGCTGCCGGACAAAGCGCTTTTCTTGTACCTCTATGTGCGCAAAGAAGCCGTGCTGTCCTCCCAAATCGAGGGCATGCAATCCACACTGGACGATTTACTTCGTTTTGAAAATGCAGCGCTCACGGGCCACCCCATCGCTGATATCACGGAGGTATCCAATTACGTTGACGCCATGATGTTTGGCCTGGCCCGCATGCGCGATCCAAGCCCGCAAGGGTTGCCGCTGTGCCTGCGGCTGCTGCGAGAAATGCACGAACGCTTGTTACGCAGTGGACGCGGCGAGAGCAAGAATCCGGGCGAGTTCCGCAGTTCACAAAACTGGCTGGGCGGCAGCCGACCGGGCAACGCCACTTACGTGCCCCCGCCTGTGCATGAGATGCAAACCTGTCTGAGCGATCTCGAAAAATTCATGCAAGATGACGCGAATCCTCTGCCACCACTCATCAAGGCCGGGTTGCTGCACGTTCAGTTTGAGAGCATCCATCCCTTTCTGGATGGCAATGGCCGCCTGGGGCGCTTGCTGATTGCCCTGTTTCTGGTGGACCAAAACGTACTGAAAGAGCCTTTGTTGTACCTCAGCCTGTACCTCAAGTCACACCGGGGCGACTATTACAAGCTACTGCAAGAGGTGCGCGAACGCGGCACCTGGGAGGCTTGGTTGGAATTTTTTCTCAAAGGCGTGACAGAAACGGCCAACAACGCATTTGCGAGCGCGATGAGTATCGTGACCTTGTTTAAACAAGATCGGGAACGGATCTCGGCCTGGGCTGAACATACCAATTCCATGTTGCGCATTCATGAGCTCTTGCAGACGCACCCTTTTGTGAATGCAGCACAAGTCGCCGAAAAAACCCATCTGAGCGTGCCCACGGTCAATACCGCACTTGCTGCGCTACAGACCCTGGGCGTGGTCAAGGAAATCACTGGCAAGCTGCGGGGCCGGGTATTTGCGTACCAGGACTTCCTCAAAATCCTCGACGATGGCACTGCAGTGAGCACAGCGAGTTTGTAGTCACCGCGCGCAGGCGTGCTGCTGATTGTGGAATTAATGGGATGATTTGCCAATGACTAAACTGTTTAAAAAGAAGGAGCCCGCCGATTCACACATGGGCCGTATTACCTTCAAGGTGACCCCTAAGCAGGACGAAGACATTCGCCGCGCCGCCAGCATCCGGCAAATGGATTTGTCAGAATTCATTCGCTGTGCGGCGCTGGGCCGTAAAGCAGACGTCGATTTTGAGACGGAAATCGTGCTGGCGTTGAGCGAGCTCACCCGCTGCGTTCGGATGCTTCACGCGGCTTTGGTTGACGAGGGGCTAAACCCAGGGGAAGAACTCTGGCGGCCGGTGATTCTGGAGGCGCGCGCCGCGATGCTGCGTATCAGCAAGTGAGTGGGTGCCGGGCGGGGCAGGGCACCCCAAGCCAAGAATCAGACCGCCTCACGCCATCCAGTTCATGATCCCTCATATCCCTAAGCAACGCCAATTCAAAACGAAGGCTGGCAAATCGTTCAATGATTTGGTGGCGTACATTGAGGCCGACAACCAGCCCGGACAAGAACGTCAGCAAGAACGCTCAAGCCTGTTTGACGACATCCTGAACTACACCACCGACACGGTCGATAAAAACAGCGATATAGAAAAATGCATCGCCATGCAAACCTCTGGCATCAATGGCTTGGCCACCGCCAGCATCGAGATGAATGCGCTGGCCAAGAAAAATACGCGCTGCCAAGATCCGGCCTACCACATCATTCTGAGTTGGCCCGAGCATGAAAAACCAGACTTTGACGCCATTTTTGATGCGGCCCAGCATGCCCTCAAAGCGCTCAGCCTGATTGAGCACCAATACGTGCTGGCCATTCACGGCAACACGGACAACATACACTGCCACATCTGCGTCAATCGGGTTCACCCCGTGACGTTCAAAGCGCAACACCTTGAATGGGCGACCAGAACCTTGCACCGGGCGGCGCGTGAAAGTGAAATCAAACACGGGTGGTCACATGACAATGGCCTCTACGTGGTCGAAATCGATGCGCATGGTCAAAAACAGGTCGTTCGCCGCATCGGGCTCTCTGATGCGTTGGATGCAGCGAGTCAGCGGGTACATCCTGAACTTGGCAGCGAAGAAATTCTCCCGGTCTGGCACGACCCGGGCAGCCTGGAGTCCTGGCTTAAAACCAAGGTGGCCCGCGCGGTTAAAACCAGCCCTGGCTGAGCTCACCGGCTGGTTCGCCCTGCACGCGTGGTTAAGTGACTACGGCATCACGCTGTCGGACAGTGGCGGCGCTGGCATGCGACTGCGCGTGACGTCCCCTGAAAGTGGTGAAATGCTTGATCTGGCAGCCAGCAAAGGCCTGCGACTTCTAAAGCGTGAAGTTCTGGAGAAGCGCTGGGGCCCCTTTGCCAACAGTATCGACATCGCCTGTCTGGTTCCAGATCTTTCTCATTTAACGCCGAAACAGATCGCCCACGGGGTCCAGGAGGTCCTCGCCAGATATCCTCAGGCAGCCAGACCCCCGGCGCACGTCATTGCCGCATACCAGGGCATGAACCAAGAGCGACACGCAGTTGCGGCCACTGAGCCGACTGAAGTGACGCAGACCGACGCATCTGGGGAAAGAAGTTTTCAGGGCGATGACCCGCAACGGGCACAGCGCAAAGCACAGCGCGCCGCAGTGCGTGCTGAGCTTCGGCTACGGTTTTCGACCTACCAGCGCCGGGTACGCGGTGGCGATCCGGATCATTTCACGCGCATCAAGGGCCTTAAGTCGGAGCGAAGCCTGGCCCTGGGCCTCCTTCGTGAGCAAAGCAAAGCTGCGAAATTGGCCATGCCCAAGAGCCTCGACCTGGGCGTACGCTTGATCATCCTGGTTGAAATCGACGCCGAAAGCCTGCGGCGCAAGCTCGAAGTGGAAGCTGATTTTCAGAAAAAGAGGGCTGCGCTGCGTGCCAGCCGCACACCGCCCTTGAGCTGGCGTGCCTGGCTATATGAGCAATCGGGTCTGGGGGACCAGGCCGCCTTATCGGCCCTGCGCGGCATCGTGTACCAAGCGCAGCGGGATGCCAAACGCGACACCACCGAGGACGATCCGGCGCAGGAGGATGAAATCCTCACCGCCCAGGAGCCCGAGCAGCAGTTCCGCAAAGTTATGGCACGCTTGCTTGAAGAGGAAAAGAAGGAAGCCGCCATTCGTTCGGCCAATAGCTGGGCCATGCGGCCCTATCAAGTCGATGCCCTGTTGGCTCAATACGTCGGTATGCAGTGGCGCGTGACAGGTAACGGCAATGTGGAATACCGGGATCAAGCCGGCGGACACCTGTTCACGGATCGAGGCAATCGGCTCACCTTTGACCGGGTGCGGGTGTTGGATGAAGAAATTTGTCTGGCCCTGACACACGCGCAGCACAAGTTTGGCTCGCCGCTCACATTAACGGGTGACGATCCGGTGTTTACCGCAAGAATGGCGCGATTGGCCTGTGACATGAAAATTGCCATCCTCAATCCAGAGCTGCAATCGGTGATGGCCGAACATCGCACTGCGCGGGATGCAAAAAGCACGGCCAGCCGCCCGCCCGCGCCGGTTTCGGCCGTCACCCAGACACCGACCCTGGTCTCAACGCCAGTTTCCCTCCCCACCGTGGTCGCGCCGCCTGCGGTCGACCCGGCTCAAGCCACGCGCCTCGACACACCGATCAGAAAGAAAACCCAGGACGCTCAAACGCCGCTGCGCCGCCCCGTCGAATCTTCACCGGCCCCCGCGACGCATCGGGTGCCACAGGAGACGGCCCGTGGCAACGCCGCGCAAACCGAGGTGCAAGGGCCGTCACTTTCAGAGCCAACCCAAACCGACCTCACGCCTATCGACCAGGAGTCCGTCCGCACGGAGCCAGAAGCCACGACCCAGGAGACTGCAAGCGCCACGACGCGACAAGACCGGTTGCGCGCGCTCGTGC